>CALVWQ010000007.1 GCA_944367535.1 uncultured Clostridia bacterium | reverse complement strand
ATATATTATCCATTCATTTAATGTATTTGCTTTTTTCACTTGTTTTATTTAAAAAAATATGATATATTTAGTATATCGAATGCCGTAAACGCGACATACGGCAACGCTAAGGAGAAATTATTTTGAGAAAATTTGAGATTTCCACGGATTCAACGGCCGATTTATATTCTTACGAAGTCAATAAATACGAACTGTATTTTTTACCGCTCACCTTTACTCTTACCGATAAGGGAAAAATAAGCGAATACAAGGACGAATTCTCCCATCCGAGCGAATATATAGAGTATTACAATAAACTTCGCTCGGGAATTATAAGTAAGACAAGCATGAACAATCCTTTCGTTCATGCCGAGCATTTCAGGAAAATGGCGGAGGCTGGCGTTAAAGAGGCGCTGCACTTTACCATAAGTTACGGTTTATGTCGCACGGTCGACGTCGCAAGAGAAGCGGTGGAAACGGTTAAAAAAGATTATCCCGACTTTAACTGTCTTTGCATAGAATGCTCTACCACCACTGTCGGACAGGGAGCTTTGGTAAAAATCGCGGTCGATATGCGCGATAAAGGAAAGACATTGCAGGAAACTTTCGATTACATAGAAAAAGTCAAGAAAAATTTTCAGCATTTCGTTATCGCCGACAGCCTCGTTTATCTCATGCGCGGCGGAAGAATCTCTGCCGCAAAAGCCGCAATTGGAACGGTTTTGAATGTAAAACCGATAATTATCTTCAACAATGAAGGCAAACTCGTAAATTATAAAAAAGAACGCGGAATGAAACGCGCCGTCATTTCCATTGCAGAAGAATTTAAAAATTATACTCTAAACAAAGATTACCCCTTGATTTATATCGGTCATACGGACAACCCGGAAATGGCGGAATTTTTAAGAAACGAATTGGAGCAGAAATACGGAATAAGTCCCGAAATACGCATGATAGGTCCCGTTATAGGCTCTCACCTTGGCCCCAATACCGTCGCATATGCTTTTCTTTCAAACGAAGAAAGACCCATGTAAATCAATAAAATTATTATTATCAAAATATTTTTTCAAAAAGACGACATTCTTTTATTTTTTTCAAGTAGTTTTTATAATATTGAACGCGGTTGCAGAAAACTTTACTGCAACCGCGTCTAATTTTAATATGCGTATTTAATGATTAAATTAAAAATTTATTTTTTCCCCTTCCAAACGTGTGCCAATATGTCTTTCAGAACTAAAAGACTGTCCGGTCTCGTGTAGCCGTATCTTTTTTCCAAATCAGTCAAAAGACGAGTTAATTCTTCTGCGTATGGTGCTGTATTAACCTCTTTCTGATACGTCGCCAAAATGGGGTATTTTTTACTCCAAACGGCAGTCCAGTCTATTTTATTCTGCAATTTTTCGTCGGTTTTTTCTATTATATCTTCTATTTCCTTAACGTCAATATCGAAATTTATCAGTTCGTCTAACGATAATTTATAGATAGACGCCATTTTCTTTGCCTGTCTTATGTCGGGAATTGTTTCGTCCGTCTCCCATTTCGAAACGGTCTGCCTGCTTACTCCGAGTTTTTCCGCCACTTCTTCCTGTGAAAGACCGCTTTTCTTCCTTGCGTCGAAAAAACTGTTTCCAAGACTCATTATCTTCCTCCGCCGTCGTTTTTGATTATTATAATATATTAAACGCGGAATGTCTACCTACAAAAAGCGGAATTTTAGCAATTATTATTAACATTTTAGTTATACGCCGAAAAAAACCTTCAGACGGTTTCTATAATAATTAAGAAGATTATAATTATATGCAGCGTTTGACGGAGATGCGTATATAATGACGACTAAAAACTAACAAAATGGTTAGGCTGAAAATTTCCAACTGGATATAAAATAAGTTTTCCGAATAGTACATAACCGAAGTCCGAGACATGAATAAAGGGCGCAAAATGCGCCCTTTATTCTCGGCTCGGCGGAACAAAACAAAAGTATACGCACACTTATCAAAAGTGTGCGTATACGTTGCGTTTGGTGGAGATGCGGAGACTTGCACTCCGGTCTTGAACGCTTTGATAAAACTTTCTACATACTTATCCGATATTGAATTTCGGAAAAATCACGGTCATCGGCAACCTTTGATTTAACCAAGTCCGCTTAATGCCGCCGCAAAGACGCGGCAAAATCTTTACGGCCGTTCCCCGTCTCAATGACGCCCCTTCCCGACCCGACGGGAAAAATCGGGAGGAACGTACGCTAAAATTTAAGCAGCGTATGCTAATTCGTTGTTATTGTTAGCATTTAATTTTAAAGTTCCCGTTTTAACGAAGTCGGGACTTCGGTATGCTTACTTTTTATCGCGGTCGCCCAATCGAATCTGAAACACCCCCGTTTGCGCATCTTTAAATGCGCATTCGTTTTTATAATTTTCTAATATATTTTTATCGTTTTTCAATCATTATATGCTATATTGCAAAAAAATCGCAATCCGCACTAAAATCATATTTTATCAATCTCGTAAGGCGTCAACTGATACACATAGTGGTTAAGCCAGTTCATATATATAAGATTTGCTGTGGACACCCAACTCATCTTTATTTCGCCGTGGTCGTCGTTTACGTAATAATTTTCGGGCGGGTCGATTTTAAGCCCCTTTTCAAGGTCGCGTTTATACTCGTTTTCGAGAGTGTCGCGGTCGTATTCGGCGTGCCCCGTGATAAATATGAATTTATTGTCTTTCGACCTGATTATCGCGGCTCCCGCCTCTTTGCTCGACGCCAAAAGTACTAGGTCTTTACAATTTTTTATATCCTCCTCGTATACCGTAGTATGTCTTGAATGAGGCATATAAAACCTGTCGTCCGTACCCTTTAACAGCCTGTCGTAATTAACGAGTTTTTTATGCTTGTAAACACCGAAGAGTTTCTTATCCAGAAGATGTTTTTCAATGCCGTAATAATAGTACAGCGCCGCCTGAGCACCCCAGCAGATGAATATCGTGCTGGTAACGTTTCTTCTCGCGAACTCGAAAATATTTTCGAGTTCACCCCAGTATTTGACCTCCGCAAAATTTTTTTCTTCAACCGGAGCGCCGGTCACTATCATGCCGTCGAATTTTCTGTTCTTTATATCCGAAAAGGATTTATAAAAACGTTTAAGGTGTTCGAGCGGCGTATTTTTTCCGACATAACTTTCGGTGGAAACGAGCGTTATATTGACCTGCAAAGGAGAATTGGAGAGAAGCCGCATAAGTTGCGTTTCGGTAACGATTTTTGTGGGCATGAGGTTTATAATCGCAATTTCGAGCGGTCTTATATCCTGAGTGCTCGCTCGTTTGTCGTTCATAACGAAAATATTTTCGCTTGTCAGTATTTTAGCCGCGGGTATGTCTTTCGGAACTATTATCGGCATAACCTTTTCTCCTTTGATTTTATTTATTTTTAAACTTTTTCAAGCGCCTGCGCTATGTCATCGATAAGGTCGTCAGCATTTTCGAGGCCGCACGAATACCTTATCAGCGTCGGAGGTATTCCCGCCGCGGCGAGTTGTTCGTCGGTCATCTGTCTGTGCGTGGCGTTTGCGGGATGCAGACAACACGTCCGTGCGTCCGCAACGTGCGTTTCGATAGCCGCCACTTTGAGATTTTTCATGAAAGTTTCAGCCTCTTTGCGCGTCCCTTTAAGCGAGAAGCTCAGAACGCCGCACGAACCGTTCGGAAGATATTTTCTGCCGCGCTCATAATATTTATCGTTCTTTAATCCGCAGTATCTCACCCAATCTACTTTTTCGTGTTTGTCGAGATATTCCGCGACTTTAAGTCCGTTTTCGCAGTGCCGCGCCATTCTTACCGCAAGGCTTTCAAGCCCCAGATTGACGTAATATGCGTTCTGCGGGGACTGGATAGACCCGAAATCGCGCATTAGCTGAGCCGTCGCCTTGGTTATAAATGCGCCGCCAAGCCCGAAACGCTCTGTATAGATTACTCCGTGATAACTGTCGTCGGGAGTGGTGAGCCCGGCGAATTTGTCGGCGTATTTGTTCCAGTCGAATTTTCCGCCGTCGACTATCGCTCCGCCGATACCCGAGCCGTGTCCGTCCATATATTTTGTGGTCGAATGGGTCACTATATCCGCGCCCCACTCTATCGGTCGGCAGTTTACGGGAGTGGCAAAAGTGTTGTCCACTATCAGCGGAACTCCGTGTTTATGCGCCACTTTTGCGAAGAGCTCTATATCAAGCACCGCGCATGCGGGATTCGCAATCGTTTCCCCGAACATCGCTTTCGTGTTGGGACGAAACGCCCTGTCGAGTTCTTCTTCGCTTGCGTCGGGCGAAACAAACGTGAATTCCACGCCCATTTTCTTCATGGTTACGGCAAAAAGATTGAACGTTCCGCCGTATATCTCGGCGCTCGCCACGACATGGTCGCCGCAGGTCGCTATATTGAATATAGCGTAAAAATTCGCCGCCTGCCCCGAAGACGTGAGCATGCCCGCGGTGCCGCCTTCGAGTTGTGTTATTTTCGCCGCGACACAGTCGTTGGTCGGGTTTTGCAGACGCGAATAAAAATATCCGCTCGCCTCTAAATCGAACAGTTTGCCCATATCCTCGCTCGTATCGTATTTGAATGTGGTGCTCTGTATTATGGGTATCTGCCTCGGTTCCCCGTTTTTAGGCGTGTACCCGCCCTGAACGCATACCGTTTCAAGCCTCTTTTTTGTAGCCATGTTTTTCTCCTTTATCTTAACGTAAAATGTATGTTGTTAAAATCTTTATTACTCAAATGATTGCTACTTATAATTTTTGACCGCTCTTTCTCTCTCGCGGTCAAGGTCCTTTTCCATGAGCGTGCGTTTTTTGTCGAATGTGTGCTTACCGCGACAAAGCCCGAGTTCCACTTTTACGAGCGCGTCCTTAAAATACAGCGACAGCGGGACGAGCGTCAGCCCTTTTTCGTTCACTTTGGACCGAAGTTTTATTATTTCGTCTTTATGCAGCAATAGTTTCCTGTCCCGTTTGCTGTCTTTAACGTTATACGCCCCAGCTTTTTCATAAACGGCGATATGCATGTTTTTTATATACGCTTCCCCGTTCTGCATAAGACAGAAACTGTCTTTTAAATTACAGCGCCCGAGCCTTAAAGATTTGACTTCGCCGCCGTCGAGCACGATTCCCGCCTCTATTCGTTCGAGTATGAAATATTCGTGCGTCGCCGCGCGGTTCTGTGTTATGGTTTTGCCGTTCATAAACGTTCCTCTCCGAATATCCCCCGATCGTCTCCGCGGACAATCGAAGTTTTATGTCAGTATTTTCGCGGAACAATAATATTTTACTACATTTCCGCCGCAATTGCAATATTTTAACTCATATCCGCCAGAACAAATTCCGCGCGCCTGTCTACGATATTCACTCCCGCGACCTTAATTCGCACTTTTTCGCCGAGCCTGTATGTCTTGCGGCCGTCGGATAGAGTATATCTCGTTTGGTCATAACGGTACCTTCTGCCCTTTAACGTTTCCGACTTTACAAGCCCTTCGACGCCGTTTTCGAGCTCCACGAACAATCCGAAGTTCGCAACTCCGCTTATCACGCCGTCAAATTCCTCGCCCTCGTAATTACCTATATATAAAATCTTATAAAAATCGTCAACCGCGCGTTCCGCGGCTTCGGCGTTTTTCTCCCTTTCAGACGACTGCTTCGACGCGTAATCGACAAAATCGGAATACTTTTCCGCGATTGCGTCCGTACCGTTTAAAAGAACGTCCTTTATAATCCTGTGTATCGCCAAATCGGGATACCTCCTTATCGGCGAAGTGAAATGACAGTAATGTTTCACGCCCAATCCGAAATGTCCCTCCGCACGCGGGCTGTATATCGCTTTCTGCATAGAGCGCAGCATTACCCTGTTCACCAAAAAGAACACGTCGCTGTCTTCGGATTTTTTCAGAATATTCCGAAAATCCATAGGGTAAATCTCGTCTTTTTTATGCCTTGCCGATATTCCGATTCCGTCTAAAAAAGCATAAAAATTTTCGAGTTTTTCCTCCGTCGGACGTTCGTGTATCCTGTAAATAAAGGGCACGAAAAGATAATACATGTATTCGGCGACGGTACAGTTCGCGATTATCATGAACTCTTCTATCAGTCGGTGCGCCATATCGCGCGGCGCGGGTCGGATTTCTATATTTCCCTTTTTATCGACATATATTGCGCTCTCTTTGACGTCGAGGTCGATGCTCCCGTTCTTATCCCTCACTCCCGCGAGAAGTTCGGCGAGTTCTTTCATTAAAAAAAGATTTTCCGTCAATGCCGCGCGTTTTTTCGCGGCTTCTTCGTCGCCGTCGAATATTTTCTGCACTTCTTCGTAAGTGAGGCGCGCGGCGCTTCTTATAACAGACGGTACTATACGGCAGGCGCAGACTTTACCGTCGAAACCTATTTCCGTCACGCATGACAAGGTAAGCCTGTCCTTTCCCTCTTTCAACGAGCAAAGGTCGTTACACAGTCTTTCGGGCAGCATGGGAATGACTTTTTCGGGGAAATAGACGCTTGTTCCTCGCTCGAACGCTTCGTAGTCGAGCGCGCTGTCAGGCTTAACGTAATGGCTGACGTCCGCTATATGCACGCCGAGCACATACCCTTTATCGTTTTTTTCGACCGACACCGCGTCGTCAAAATCCCGCGCGTCCGCGCCGTCTATCGTTACGGCGGTAATATTCCTGAAATCCTCGCGGCCTTTCAGGTCCGTTTCGCTTATCCTATCCGAAAATCCCGCCGCTTCTTCCGCCGCGGACATCGAAAATTCCTCTTTCAAATCATAACCGTAAAGTATCGACCGAAGTTCCGCCTTTCTTTCAAACTGTCTGCCCAAAATTTTACTTACTATCCCCTCCGGATTTCTGCGCGGCGGATACGAGAGTATCCTGCACACCACTTTATCGCCCGCTTTCGCGCGCACTCCCTTGCCGAACGGAACGAATATATCGGTAAAATATCTCCCGTCGTCGGGACGGACAAAGCCGCCTCCTTTACACGAAAAATATGTGCCGACGAGCTGTTTTATGCCGCGTTCGGTGATTTTCAGGACACGCGCGGCGGTCCGCTCGCCGCCGCGCGTCTTTTCGCATATTACGCTGTCGCCGTGCATCGCGCCTTTAAGGTCGCCGTGAGCGATAAAATAATCTTCGCCGCCTTCTTCCGTCAATAAAAAAGCATATCCTCTTTCGTTGCCCTGCAACTTTCCCTTTAATATCTCTCTTTCCATAACTTAATTCAATAAAAAAGGCGGACCCGAAAGGTCCGCCGCAAAATTCCGCGATAATCAAAGAGCCGCAAAGTACGCGACAATTGCAAATGCAACGCATAAAAGTCCGAATATTATACCGCTGAATACGGTAAGTTTCTTCATCTTATGCTCAAAAGTCTTACTCTTATTTTTACCGAGAAATGTTTCGGTCGTCCCTCCGAGGGCGCTCACGCCCGATGAATTTCCGGGCTGAAACAATACCACCAATATAATAAACAAGGCGCACAGCGCCATGACTATCAGCGCAACGATTTTGATAATCGGCCAGACGTTCCAGAATCCGCCGCTTGCCATAAGTATATTATACATATTCATAATTATCTCCGCAAAACTGTGTTTTTAAGCGTATTTTTTCAACAAAGCACAAACATTGTATCACAATAATCGCTTTTTTACAACTGTTTTTATATACTTTTTATCTTTCTTTTATCTTTCGATTAAACTTTTACCCGTCATTTCGGGCGGAACGGGCAGATTCATCATGGTGAGAAGGGTCGGCGCAATGTCGCAGAGTTTACCGTCCGAATAAAGTTTTGCTCCCTTATATTTCTCGCCGACGACCGCGAAAGGCACGGGATTGGTAGTATGAGCGGTGAACGGGTGTCCGTGCTCGTCAAGCATTTTATCCGCGTTGCCGTGGTCGGCGGTGATAATGACCTCGCCGTCCATGGAAAGTATTTTATCGACTACCTTTCCCACGCATTCATCTACGGCTTTGACCGCTTTCACCGCAGCGGAGAACACTCCCGTATGACCGACCATGTCGCAGTTTGCAAAGTTTAGTATCATGACGTCGTATTTGCCCGTGTCGAGTTCCTCTATTGCCCTGTCGGCAACCTCATAGGCGCTCATCTCGGGTTTTAAGTCGTAAGTCGCAACTTTCGGAGAAGGTATGACGATTCTCGTTTCTCCCTCGACAGGCTTTTCGATTTTTGCGTTGAAAAAGAAAGTAACGTGCGCGTATTTTTCAGTTTCGGCTATATGAAGCTGCGTCTTTCCGAGCGAGGAAAGATACTGCGGTAAAGTATTCTTAATCTCGTCGGGCGGGAAAGCGACATTCACGCCGACAAAACTCGCGTCATAAACCGCAAATCCCGTGTAAACGGGAGCGAGATATCCGCTTTTTCTCTCGAAATACATAGGCTTTCCTTTTTCCGCGTCGGTATAAGGCGTAAATTCTTTCTGTGAAAACGCCCGGGTTATCTGGCGGGCGCGATCGGGTCTGAAATTGAAAAATATTATCGAATCGCCTTTACCTATCAGCGCCACGGGCTCGCCGTTTTTAATTATATTTGTCGGAAGCATGAACTCGTCGGTTACGCCCTTTGCATAACTGTCTTTTACCGCTTTTACCGCGTCGTCCGACTTTTCACCTGTGCCGAGAGTCAGCATGTCGTATGCTTTTTCGGTTCTGTCCCAGTTATTGTCCCTGTCCATCGCATAGTACCTGCCGCATACGGACGCTATTTCGCCGTATCCGAGTTTCTGCATTTCCGCCTGCAAGTCGCCGACAAAATCCGCCCCCGAACAAGGGTCTGTATCCCTGCCGTCTAAAAAACAATGCACGTAAGTTTCTTTTACTCCGCGTTTTTTTGCCATTTCGAGAAGAGCATATACATGCGTGATATGCGAATGAACGCCGCCCGTCGACAAAAGTCCGTAAAGATGCAACTTTTTATTATTTATCACCGCGTTATCCATCGCGGTTACGAGTGCGGGATTAGCGAAAAAATCGCCGTCGGTTATGGATTTTGTTATCTTTGTAAGGTCCTGATAGACAATTCTTCCTGCGCCAATATTCAGATGTCCTACTTCGGAATTGCCCATCTGTCCGTCGGGAAGCCCAACGTCCATACCGCTCGCTCCGATAAGCGTTGAGGGATATTCTTTTAATATTCTTGTTATTCTGCCCTCTCCCGCGGCCGCAATTGCATTTCCCTTTCCCGCGGCGGCTTTTCCGTAACCGTCCATTATAATAAGACCATAGGGTTTTTTACTCATTGTTGACACCTTTTTGTTTCCTTAATTTTAACTTTTTTAAGAGATTTTAACTTTTTTAAAAGGCACAACTAAGTGTGCCTTCTATTTTCACTTCAATGATGTTATCAGTCTTTATAATTGACTATCGCCGCAAAATCCTGCGCCTTGAGCGCCGCGCCGCCGATAAGTCCGCCGTCGATATTGCGCGTCGCCATGAGTTCTTTGGCATTAGAAGGTTTCATGCTTCCGCCGTATTGGATACGCAGCGCTTTCGCCGTGTCAGCGCCCCAGATTTTCTTTACAAGACTTCTTATATATCCTATCGTCTTGTTCGCGTCCTCGGCGGTGGCGGTTTTTCCGGTGCCTATCGCCCAAACGGGTTCGTATGCGATGACGATTTTTGAAAAATCTTCGGCGGTAATGTCCTTAAAACCTTCCGTAACCTGCTTTTTAAGGACACGTTTTGTTTTGTTCTTTTCGCGCTCAATAAGCGTTTCTCCGACGCAGACAATGGGTTTCAAGCCTTTTTTAAGCGCCTGTTTAAGTCTCATATTGACGCTTTCGTCCGTCTCTCCGAAGTACTGACGGCGTTCGCTGTGTCCGATTATGACGTATTCGACGCCCGCTTCTAAAAGCATGTCTGCGGAAATTTCGCCCGTGAACGCTCCGCTGTCCGCCCATGCGACGTTCTCCGCTCCTAGTTTTATTTTGCTGCCCTCGATTGCTTTTTTGACAGTCCAGAGCGCAGTATACGGAACGCATACCACGACTTCGGGTTTGGATTTCGCGACAAGGGGTTTAAGTTCGTTTATGAGTGCCTCCGCTTCCGCGGCGGTCTTGTTCATTTTCCAGTTTCCTGCAATTATCGGTTTTCTCATAGTATAATCTCCGTAAATTTGATATTCATAATTTAAGTCGCTCGGATTCAAGTGTGAAAATCGTCTGCGCAAACAAACGGCGGCTTGCCGTGGCCGGCGAACGCTTTACGGCGTTCGCCGACCTTAAAACGGCATATCTCACTTTTCCCCTTTACGTCTTTATGTTAATCGATAAACTGTTTTTCATTACTTCGCGTATGAATTTTATCGATATTTTTAATTCTGCAACTGTTTTTTTATCTTTATTTATTATTTATCGTTAAGACATTCGATGCCGGGAAGTTTTTTGCCTTCGAACAGTTCGAGCGAAGCGCCGCCGCCCGTAGAAATATGCGTCATCTTGTCCGCAAAACCGAGCGAGGTTACCGCAGCCGCCGAATCGCCGCCGCCGATAATGGTCGTAGCTTTTCCGTACACGTCGGCAAGCGCTTTCGCGACAGCAATTGTACCCTCAGCAAGAACGGGATTTTCAAACACGCCCATAGGTCCGTTCCAGATAACCGTCTTGGCATTTGCGACTTCCGCCGCAAAAATCTTTCTCGTCTCGGGTCCGATATCCAGCCCCATCATATCGTCGGGAATGGCGTCGGACGCGAATACTTTCGTTTCAATCTTCGCATCTATCGGCTCGGGGAAACTTTCCGCCGCAATCGCGTCTACGGGAAGTATAATGCGTTTTCCGAGCGTTTCCGCTTTTTTGAGCATTTCTTTACAA
Source organism: uncultured Clostridia bacterium (assembly GCA_944367535.1). GTDB lineage: Bacteria > Bacillota > Clostridia > Christensenellales > Borkfalkiaceae > UBA1259. The sequence continues at coordinate 69,023 of CALVWQ010000007.1, read as the reverse complement.
TATTCAATCTTTTCGTCGTCCACGAGAGATTTGCCGACCTTTCCGCCTTTCGCCTTAATAAACGTATAAGCCATTCCGCCGCCGATTATAAGGCAATCGCTCTTGTCGAGAAGATTGTCTATGACTTTGAGTTTATCAGCAACTTTCGCGCCTCCGAGAATCGCCACGAACGGCCTTACCGGATGTTCGAGCGCGTCAGCCATTACGGAAAGTTCTTTTTCAATAAGGAATCCGCATACAGCAGTCTTGACAAATCCGTATTCGACGATTGCCGCGGTCGTGGCATGCGAACGGTGAGCCGTGCCGAACGCGTCGTTGACGTATACATCGCAGTACGAAGCGAGTTTTTTGCAGAGCGCTTCGTCTCTCTTTTCCTCGCCCGCCTCAAAACGAGTGTTTTCGAGAAGCACAACATCCCCGTCCTTCATGGCGGCGACAGCCGCGTCGGCGGAAGGGCCTACCACATCGGTAGCAAACGTTACGGGCTTTCCGAGTTTCTCCGAAAGCTTTTCGGCGACAGGTCTCAAAGACAGTTTTTCTCTGTCCTTTGCTGCCTTTTTAAGATATTCTGCCGTGGCAGCCGCTCTCTCGCTCTCGGGAAGAGCGTCCACCGCTTTTTTCTCTTTCTTATTGAGACCGAAGCCCTCGGTCAGAACATTGTGCGGTTTACCGAGATGCGAACACAAAATTACTTTCGCACCATGATTTATAAGATATTCGATTGTGGGCAATGCGCCGTTTATACGGGTTTCGTCCGTAATTACGCCGTCTTTCATCGGGACGTTGAAATCCACCCTCACAAGACATCTTTTGCCTTTCACCTCCACGTCTTTTATGGATTTTTTATTCATATTACCCTCCGGTTATTGTTTTACTTCGTTTTTGACTTTATATACGTTTTTTCAGATTTATTATATAAATTTATCCGCTGTTTGTCAATCGATAAACAACGGATAAGCATATTTTTTAATGAACGTATTGTTTTATGCTGAACGCAATATTGGTTATATGGTCTCCTACTCTTTCGAGATTGGAAACGGTTTGCAGGTAAACCGAGCCGACCTGCGCCGAGCATTCGTCGCGTTTGAGACGCTCGATATGCTTTCCTTCGAGTTCCTGATTCGCCCTGTCTATAGACTCTTCGAGTTCATCCACCAAGCCGAGAACGGACACGTCGCGCATGTCGAAAGCCTTTATTGCCGCGTCGAAAAGTTTGTCCACCGTTTCGTTGACTCTTTTCAGTTCTTCCTTCGCCGCCGCGGAAAAATCTATGCCCTCGTTGCTCAAACGCATGGAATATTCCATGATGTTTTCCGCATAATCTCCGATTCTCTCTATGTCCGTTACCACATGATAATACGAGCCGACTTTCTTTTCGTCCGTCAAAGAGAGGTCCCTCCCCGAAAGAGACGTAAGATAAGCCGTGATTCCTCGGTTCAAATAGTTTATAATCTCCTCGTTCGTCCTTATCGCACCCATGTTCGTGCTGTTACCTTCTAAAAGCATGGCCATTGCGTAATCTATATTGGTCTTTGCGAGCCCCGCCATTCTCACGATTTCTTTCTTGGTATTATTGACCGCTATCGGAGGAGTTTCGAGCAGCCTTTCGTCGATATACATGAATTTGCACTCGTTTTCGTCGTCCGACGCCTTGGGTCTTATTATTTTCGTCGCAAGATAGACGAGCCCTTTTGTGAACGGCAAAAGTATAATTGTCGTAAATACGTTGAACAGAGTGTGAAAATTGGCTATTTGGCGTTCGGCGGAGCTGCCGCTTATCGTAACCATGAAGTTATAGAATTCGTCGCCCCAAATCCACAGCGGCGCGAGAACTATAAGACATCCGAAGAGATTGAAAAGAAGGTGTATAATGGCGGTACGCTTGGCGTTTGTGGAAGTACCGATACTCGAAAGTATCGCCGTAACGCACGTACCTATATTGGAACCGAGTATCAAAAACACGGCATTCTGAAATTTCAGAGCCGACGACAGTGCTATTAAAATACCCGTCATCGCCGAAGAACTCTGGATAAGCGCGGTGAATACAGCGCCGATAAGTATCAAAAGAAGCGGAAAATGATTTCCCTGAAATATTACGGCGAAAAGTCCTTTCAGTTCCCTTTCGCCCGACGCGGTGGTATTATATATTATTTCGTCGACAGACATGCTCATGACTTCGAGTCCCATAAATATCATGCCGACGCCTAAAAGTATGTAACCTATCTTATTTAATTTATCGTTTTTGACGAACATACCGAGCACCGCGCCCGCCGCCGCGATGAGTGCCGCATAAGCCGCCGCATCGAAACCGACGCCCGTTAATGACAGCAACTGTGCCGTTATGGTAGTACCGATATTTGCGCCCATTATTACGGATGTCGCCTGCGTAAGCGTCATAAGCCCGACATTGACGAACCCCACCAGCATAACCGTCGTCGCCGCAGAACTCTGTATTATTCCCGTTACGGTCGCACCTACGCCGACACCGACGAAGCGGTTACTGGTCATCTTGCCCAACAGTTTTTTAAGGTTGTTTCCTGCCACTCGTTCGAGATTCGCACCCATTATGTGCATTCCGAACAACATGACCGCCATGCCGCCGAGCAAAAAGAATACGTTGTTTACTAGTCCGCTTCCCATATTTTTTCCTTATTTTTCGTTTGTATAATGTATAAAAAATTCTGACTTGTTCATCGCCAAACAAATTTATCATACAATAATTTTACATATTCAGTCAACTTTTTTGACCCCGTTTTTTAAACTCGCCGCCGTCTTAACGATTTTTTTCGGGAATCTCACCCTGCATTTTAAGGTTTCGGTAACCCGTCTGACGCAACGCCTCGTATACCCCAACGCACACCGAATTGGCAAGATTTAAAGAGCGAGTCTCGCCCATCATGGGCAATCTAACACACCTTTCGTAATATTTTTTTAAAAGTGTTTCGGGCAAGCCTTTCGTTTCTTTTCCGAAAACTAAAAAGTCCCCGTCCTTATACGAGACTTCCGAATGTACGTTTTTCGCTTTCGTCGAAAAAAACCAGAAATTTTCACCGTTATAAAACTTGTCCATCACCTCTTCGATACTGTCATAATACGAAATATCGAGAAAATGCCAATAATCGAGTCCTGCGCGTTTTAACTGCTTGTCCGTAACCTCGAACCCAAGCGGGCGCACGAGATGAAGTTTACTGCCCGTAACCGCACACGTCCTTGCAACGTTGCCCGCGTTCTGCGGTATCTCGGGCTCCACGAGTACAATATTAAATGCCATTTTTTCTCCTTTTTATCTTTTGTTTTTCAGTATCCCGAACGAAAATCGCGGTACAGTCCGCGCCGTCTAGAACTGATAAGATGATAATCTTTTTCTATATTTATGCGCGCTTTCATGATGTCGCCGCCGCCAGACATAACCACATTTCCCTTGATGTCGCAGAGCGCTGCATAATTTTTTGCGCAGAGCGCCATGGCAACGCCGTTCGAAAAAGCGCCCGCCCTGAGCATTATCTGCGGCATGTGGTCTTCCATTTTTTTGAACAGACAGATTATTATATCGGCGTCGCAAAGCGCGAGAACGCGCGGCGATTCGGGAAAAAACAAATCTTCCGCCACTATAAGCCCTATTTTTCCCGCACTCGTATCGTATACTCTGAAATTTCCGCCAGCAACGAACTCGCTCTCGTCTATACAGTGCGCCATGTCGCTGACACCAAGTATTTTTCCGCTGTCCGCAATTACCGCAGAATGTCTGAACACTCCGTAAGTATCGGTATCGCAGCCGCATATCACCACCGAAGAAAGTTGCCTTGACAGTTTTGCCAAATCCTGAAAATACTCCGTTTCCCCGCCGAGTTCCTTTTTATAACTGACAAGCCCCAGTCCGTTGAAACCGAAAACCAGTACGTCATGTCTTCCGACGGCTCCGAGTTTTTCCTGCCAGACACGATTGACGGTATCCGCGGTAACGAAACATAATTCCATAACTTTCCCCCGATTAAACACATGATTAGCGTACAAAAACATAAATATCCGCTATAACATTGTATTTAAATAAAACGGGTTTTGTTAAAGATTTTCCCTAATTATCCTTTCTATCTCCAAGAAGGTGGCAGCGGATGAAACCGCGAGTCTCGCCGCGCCCGAATTTTTTGCGCCGCGGAAATAATAAGGCGCAAATTTACGAAACTCTTTCACCGCACGGATTTCGCCCTTTTCGGCAACAGACAGTTTCAGCTGATTTATTGCAAATTCCGAAAAACTCATACTCGGTTCGGTATTTAAGAGTTCGGAGAACAAAAATGGATTCCGAAGCGCTCCACGCGCAAGCATTATTCCCGCCGCGCCCGTTCTGTCGAGCATTTTATCCGCGTCGGAAACAGTAAAGATCCCGCCGTTTGCGATGACCGGAATTTTAACCGCCGCAACCGCCCTTTCGACTGCGGCGTAATCGGGTTCTCCCGAATAATAAGCCTCCCGCACTCTTCCGTGAACGGTAACGAGCGAAGCGCCTGCATCCTCCGCCATTTTAGCGAATTCCGCGGCTATATCATCGCCGTATTTTAGACCCGTGCGGATTTTTACCGTGATGGTCTTACCGCTTGCGGCACATTCTTTTATTATTTTTTTTGCCTTATTTATATCGGCAAGAAGCGCGCTCCCCTCTCCGTTTTTATAGACTTTCGGAACCGGACAACCCATGTTTATGTCTATGACCGAAAAATCTTTTAACGACTCACTCTCCGCCGCTTTGCGCATAAAATAAGGGTCTCCTCCGAAAATCTGCGCCGCCGTACGGGAAACATCGTTTCCCTCGCATCGCAGAAGTTCTTCCGAGCCCTTTCCGCCGTATACCAATCCTTTCGCGCTGACGAGTTCGGTAAAACACAAACCCGCCCCGAGTTTTAAAAAAAGCGAACGAAGCGCCCCGTCGGTATACCCCGCCATGGGCGCAAGAAAAATATTGTTACGAACCTCCGAATTGCCGATTTTCAACGGGCTTACTTTCATATACCGCCCCGCTTTCGCGTTTTTTTAAGAATATCGGTAACAAGTTTATCAAATCGGCGACAAAATAGCAAGCGATTACGGCCACTGCGCCGCCGTATATATTTATAATAGGATTGCGCACTAAAATCAAATCGAGCGCAACCTTTGTCAATATCCCCGCGAACATTCCGAGAACAGGGGCATATAGTCTGTTTTTCCCGATAAGCACGGCGTTTTCAGTCTGCAACAGTGAAAGAAAAACCACCGCGGGCGAAAGTATTTTCAGCAAGTTCGCCGCGACCGATTTTTCCGCGTCGTCCAAAGAACGGAACAAAAACCCGATTATTTCGGGAGCGAAAAAAAATAAAATGACGGCGCACGGAACCGAAAATGCGAGGGTAAGAAGGATTGTCTTGACCGCATTGGCGTTCTTCTCGCGCTCTCCTCCAGCACCCGACACGGCAGGAACGGCGACAGTCGCGATGCCGTAACACACCGCCACGGGAAGACCGACAATTGTCATCGCGACGCCCGAAAGCAGTCCGAAAAGAGCAGTAGCATCGGAGGTGTATCCTTTTAAAACGTTAACTATTATAAAACTGTCTGCGACGTTAGATAGCGGCAGCATGACGCCAATCAGAGTTACGGGAAACGCGGTCGCAATAAGTTTACCCGCACGAGAAAAAAAGTTTTCCGCGTCAAATGTAAACAAGAGGGAAAGTTTCTTTCTGCGGCGAAGATACACTGCATATAGCCACAGCGCCGTAACCGCCTCGGACAGAGTTATTCCCAGTACCGCGCCTGCCGCGGCATTCGTTTTGTCTGACATAAACATATAAGAAAACATCAGTCCGAATATGAGTTTTACGGTTTGTTCCACAATCTGAGAAATCGCGGTAGGCTTCATGTTCATCATTCCCTGAAAATATCCTCTGAACGAAGAAATTATACATACGAGAAATACCGAAGGCGACAGCAGCATATACGCTTTATAAGCATTTTCGTCCCCTTGCCACGAAGCAATACGCTTTGAAAAAGCAAACATAAAGAGAGAGAAAAAAACACCGAGTACGGTAAATACCCTGATACTCACGGTCAGATAATCGTATGCCCTTTTTTCCCTGTCCGTCTTATCCCCCGACGCTATAAGTCGCGCCAGCGCCGACGGTGCCCCTGCCCCCGCAAAATCCAAAAGCACGGCATAGATGGGAAACACCATTTGGTAAAGTCCTATACCCGTCCCGCCGAGTATTCTCGTTAAAGGCACGCGATAAATCGCGCCGAGAAGTTTAGCCGTAAATGTTCCTATCCCGAGCGCAAATGCACCCGTCAGAATTTTCTTTTTCTCAACGCTCATTTATTCTTCTCCTGTGCATCCTTTTATTTAAACCTGTGCCGCGAGAATAAATGCGCCGAGCCTCAAAAGTCTTACGTCTCCAGCATTGAATTTATGGTCTTTGTCTTTATCATATATTATAACCGAACCGTAATAGTATCCGTCCGATATTATGGGCACTATAATCTGATTTTCCGTTTCGGGATTTTCGCCTTTGATTATTCCCACTGGCTCGCCACCTTCGCTCTTTATTATAAGAAGGCTTTTCCCGCCGCGTATGGTGCGGTCGAGATTTTCGGATATCTTTTTTCCCACCATATCCTTATATTTACCTGACGAGTATACTACGTTATCCATATCCGTTATAACGCAATGTTTTTCGGTCAGTTCCTCTATTCCCTCGCCAACGCTCGAAGCGACTGCCGCCACCGAAGCCATCGGCGAATATTTCTTTATTACTATTTCATTTTTCAATGTATACATTTCCAACGGGTCGTTATCATTCCATTTCAAAACCTTGCGCATTTCCTTGGGTATGACAAGTCTACCGAGCGCGTCTATCCTGCGAACTATTCCAGTCTTTTCTTCCTGCATAATCTTCTTCCTCCCTTTTATCCTTATTGTGTTTAGGTTAAAAGGTTTTATACGGATTTTCCCGATTTTGGCAAAAATTATTTTCACGTTTCCGCGGCGACGCACACGTCCGCCGCTGACCGCGGCACGAAAAAAACTATGCTCCCCACGCAAAACCTCGGCAAGAAAAACTCCCGCACTCCGCGAATAATCGCGGGGTGCGGGAGTTTCTAAATACATGTTTTATAAAGTGGAGAATTTTAATGACAAACTTTATTTATAACTGCTGTTTTTTATAATCCACGCTTTATTATAAGATAACTTTTTCTATCTGAAAACGCTATAAAAAAGAATAAAATACCTACGTATTTATTTTGTTCTCCCATACAGAAAAGTAAAAGTCATTCGCTATATTTCAATACGATTTTAAGTTCGGAAATCCATTCTTCCGCCTTAAACGACGGATTTGCGGCGCTCGTCGACGAAAGATATTTTACGGGGCACGGACAATTTTCACAGACCTCGTTAAAAACGGAAAAAGCCTTTTTACCGTTACAGATTATCAGCCGCAAATTATCGGAAAGCGCAATTACGCTTTTTAAATCCGCAGACTTGCTGTTTTTATGTGTAATATCGCCGTCGCTGCTGCCCTTTATGGAACTTTCTTCGATAACGTCGAAAAGCGCAATCCCGTGCTTTTTAAGATACGTCTTTTTATCTTCCGTGTCGTTCGGCACGTCTTCACCGACAGCCGCAGCGATTGTTTTCCAGAACCTGTTTGAAGGATTGCCGTAATAAAACCCCGTCTCGCGCGATTTCACGCTCGGAAAACTCCCCAAAATAAGCACGACGCTTTTATCGTCTATTACAGGCGCAAAGCCTTTATGAACGACCGCATTCTCACCCTTCATGCCGCTTTTTCCCATTCCGACGGAGTATCTCGGTATTCTTTGAACCAATCCGTATCTTTTAACAAGCTATTGTTATTAGAACAGTTTACGGTAACTTTCTCCTCGTCCGAAAGTACCACTATATTGCCGTTTAACAGATAATAATCACCTACGGCTTCGAGTTTCTGCTTGCCGTCTTCATCGGTTACATATCTTGAATTTATGGCGCTCGGCACGTACACTCTGTCAGTATATTTTGCTATTCTATCTATCATTACCTGTGTCGGAAACGTTGTGGGCATACTCTTACCGTGTTTCGGTGAACCCGCACAACAACTCACACACACAATCTGAGGTTTAATCACGCTTAAAAGTTCTTCGTTGGAAGAAGTGGGCGAGCCGTGATGCCCCGCCTTAAACAAAACCACTTCCGGGAGAGTGTTCTCTTCCACCAAAGACAGCTCACCCTCTTTTTCAAGGTCGCCCGTAAAGAGAAAATTCCGCTCTCCGTGGGTAAGCATAAAACACACCGAATTGTTGTTTTCATCGGATGCCTTTGTCTTATAAAACTTATGAGAAAGTATTGTCATTGTAACGTCTTCGGAGAGATTCCATACTTTCGAAGCACCGTTTGTTTCGTTACAACACTCCAAGGCAGTATAATGCTTTGCGCCCGCTGCAACTTCCGCCTCTCTTTTTTTCAAATAATTGGCATAAGCTTTTGATGTAGAACCCGATTGAGGAAAATCTATTATTATTTCGCACTCGTATGTATCGAATATACCGCCGTCGGACTGAAAACAGGCAATATGGTCTAAATCGGAATGAGTAACGACAACGTATTCAAATACTCCGTCTGTTACATAGTTATCGAGATAAGCTCCGATTGTTTCCATACTGCCTGCGGTACTGCCGGCGTCAACAAGCATATCCGTGTCGCCCGCCTTGATATATATACAATCGCCCGGAGAAGAATTGCCCAAATCCAAAAAATGTATGGAGAGTTCGCCTTCTATGACGACGGGCGTCTTTCCTGTTTCCGATTTCCCCTTATCGGCGTCCTCCTGACTGAACAGCATGTTATAGTATTCCATAAACGTTTCGTTATGGTAGGTATACATATACCAGCCGAGAACCGCGAGCACAATAAGAATTATCGCGAGCGTCAGCGCAATCGTAATCTTCAATTTACTGTGTCTTTTCTTTGCCATTTTTCACCTTATAATGATTTATTGAGATTTTTCACGCACGAAACGCTTAAAGGAGCGTACTGCGCAATTCTTCGGGAGATTTCGGCGAAAGATATTTTATCGGAATATCGAACACGGTCAAAGCGCCGGTAACTCCCTCTTTCGCCATTTTGGCAACTGCTCTCGCATAGGAAACGAGAACGCTGCCCGTAAATTCGGGATTGCTGTCGAGTTTTATTGCAAGTTCCAAAAGATGCGAATTTTCTTCCGTGGTCTTCCCCGTGCGCATTACAAACCCGCCGTGCGCGAGTTTTCCGTGTTCTTTTTTAAGCGTGTCTTCATCAATAAAATGAACGACAGTATCATATTCGGCAAAATAGTTCGGCATCTCTTTGATTTCGCGCTCTATTGCTTCGAGGTCCGCCCCGTCCTCCGCGACGACGAAACATTCCCTTAAATGTTTTTCGCGCGCTGAAAGCTCGGGATTTTTGCCGCTCCTGACCGCGTCCATCGCCGCTTCTATCGGTATGGTATATTGTATTGCGTTCTTTACGCCTTTTATACGCCTTATTGCGTCGCTGTGCCCCTGCGAAACGCCTTTCCCCCAAAAAGTGTAATCCTTGCCGTCGGGTAAAATCGCGCCGAAAAGCATTCTCGTTATGGAAAACAGACCCGGGTCCCAGCCTATGCTTATCGCCGCAAGTGTCCCGTTTTCCTTAGCGACTTTATCGAGTTTCCCGAAATACTCGGGAATTTTGGCGTGCGTATCGAATGAATCGACGGTATTGAAATCTTTTAAGTATTTCTCCGTAGTTGCGGGAAGGTCGGTGGCGCTGCCCCCGCAAAGCACGAGCACGTCTATTTCGCCCTTAAACTTTTTAAGTTCGTCTACCGCGTATACCTTTACGTCCGCGCACGGGCTGACTTTCGAAGGGTCCCGCCTCGTAAATATTCCGACACATTCCATATCTTTTGCCGCGGTAAGCGCCAAAAGCGCACCTCTGCCGAGATTTCCGTATCCTACTATCGCTGCTTTAATCATTTTATTTCTCCGTTTTTGATTTCGCTTTGTTTTTTATTTATATTTTACTATTTTTTATCTGAAATTGCAAAACATTTCGACAACTTTTTCAAGGCTTTGTCAATCATGCTTTTTCTTTTTTTATAGGCAAAATCTGTCAAAATTTTCCTCTCGTGAAAGTATAAAATTATATCAAAATTAGTTTAAGGGAATGTTTTAATGAAAAAATCCCACGCTTTCGATTATGCGTCCGTGATTAAATATCTTCTGCTCTTCTGCGGCTTCGTGATTTTTAACAACGTCGAAAAAACGGTATTACCGTATTCCACCGCGATATTCGTGGCCGGCGTTTACATGAACTGTTCGCTAATCGCCGCGCCGCTATTATTCATTGCCTCGTTTGCCGTAACCGGCTCGTTCGGAATGCTCGCACAAAGTGCGGTTACCGCCGCATTTTTCATTATTATAAGGTGCATTTACAGAAAATTCCGCACCCGCTCGGGCTTCGAATACGTAATATTCGCGGCAATCGCGCTCATAGGTTTTATCGTTATCGGCGATACCGAAACTTTCATTCCTTATGACAAGCGCGTCATGGTGAGCGTTTTTACGGTGTTTTTATCGCTCCTCGCGATTATAGCCTTCAAGGCTCTTTCCGAAAAAGGACTTAAATCCAAAATGGGTTACGACGAAACCGCCGCGATAGCCGCAATAACGGTGGCGCTCGGTCTCGGCATATCAAACCTCGCCTCGCCTTACGTCTGGAAAGCCGTTACGGTGTTTTTCGTCCTTCTTTCATGTTACGTTTTCAGATTCGGTTTGGGTTCGTTTATTTCCACAATATTCGGAATAAGTTTAGCACTTTATTACGGCGATATGGAATATATTGCGGTAGCGCTCGCTTTCGGCATAGTTGCCGATACTTTCATGAGCCTTTCGCGCTTCGTTTCCGCCGCGGGTATTCTTCTTGCAGATTTCATTATCGAACTCGTATTCGGCGTTTACGGCGGTTATTCTCTTTGGGAATTTATACCCGTCCTCACGGGTGCCGCGCTTTTCTGCGTAATACCCTCACCGCCGCTTAAAAAACTTAAAGAACGCCTGTACGCTTTCCGAGAAAAACAACTCGTAAGACAAACCATTAACCGAAACAGACTTATGCTTTCAAACAGGCTGTACGAACTTTCGGGCGTATTTACCGAAATGGCTTCCGCCTTCACGTCTTTCGGCATAAGTCAGATGACAGAGGAAAAAGCAAAACTTTCGTTTGAAAAGGAAATCAAAGCGTCTGTCTGCAAAAACTGCGAAAACCTCTTAAAATGCAAAAAATACGAGCAGGAAATCTCTATTGGCATAAGAAAATTATTAGACATCGGATTTGCCAAAGGCAAACTCTCACTTATCGATTTACCGAGAGAAACGGGCGACCACTGCATTCACCCAAACGACCTCCTGTACGGACTAAACAGGATGCTCGCGCAGTTCCGTGCCTATGCGCTTGAAAAAGAAAACGTCGTCAGCAGCCGAGAAATGCTCGCCGCTGAGGCATCAGGCGTTTCGGAAATTTTAAAAGACCTCGCACTCGAATCGGGAGCACTGTTAAAATATCAGAGCAGACTTGAAAGAAGACTCGGCGACAACCTTATGAAAAAAGGGTTCTGCGCAAGTGAACTGCTTATTTACGGCGAAGAAGAACGCGTTTCGGTCAGTATGATTCTCTCCATGAAGGAATTCTCGCTCCCGGAACTTCAATCGGTTATAGACAAGACGCTCGGTTTTAAAATGACACTGGTAGACAAAAACAACATAAGCGAGGAAAAATTCTATCTGTCTTTCAAAAAATCCTCGGGTTTCGACGCCGTTTTCGGAATAGCGAAAGCCGTGAAAGACGGCTCCGCCGTAAGCGGCGACACTCATTCGGTCATCAGAATAAACGAGGAAAAATTCCTCGTCGCCCTATCCGACGGCATGGGCAGCGGCGAAAACGCCGAGGCGGTTTCTTCCGTTTCGCTTTCGCTTATTGAAAGCTTTTACAAGGCGGGTATGGACAGCGGACTCATACTTTCCACGGTAAACAAACTTCTGTCCATAAATACCGAGGACAGTTTTACCGCACTCGACATTTCGGTCATAGACCTAAAAACCTGTTCGGCGGATTTTATCAAGTACGGCGCGCCTTACGGATTCATAGTCAACGACGGAGCTGTCAAAATCGTGGAGAGCAATTCGCTGCCGCTCGGAATATTGAGCGATTTACGACCCTCGGTATGCCACACCGAACTTTCCGACGGCGATATGATTTTACTCACCACCGACGGTATTTCGGACGCTTTCGGCGGGTCGAGCGAAATAATCGACTTCTTACGAAAAGTCCCCGCCCTAAACCCGCAGACGCTTTCGGAACAGGTTTTAAACAGAGCCGTGGAACTCGCGGGAGGCAGACACGGCGACGACATGACCGCGCTCTCCGTCAGAGTGTTCAGAAAAAATCAATCGGCATGAAATTCCGTTTTAATTCGGAATTTCATGCCGATTTAATACTATTTGTTTACTAAATTTAGTCAGGCTGTTGACTATGTTTAGTAATATAATATCACCAATTGTTTTATATGTTTATAAAATAAATCCAACTCTGCTCTTTTATAATATTTAACGATTTAATTTCGGTTTAACTCTTCCCTTTTTATATATTTTTATTTTTTGATTTTTCTATTTGTTTTACCTGTCCGTTTTATTTTTTGACTTGAATTTTTGTTTTTTTATCTTGGCTTTTTAATTATTTTCCGCTGCCGCGCGCCCAAAAAACTCCGTTTTCATAACCCTGTATTTTTCCGCCCTTTTGCGCAAGAGACAATCTGTATTCCGCCCACGCGCAATAAAGCGGATTATGTTCTATATCAATATATTTTCTGCCTAGTTTTTTTGCCACCACTCCCGTCGTCCCGCTGCCGGAAAACGGGTCGAGAACGACATCTTTCTCGTTCGAACTCGCGAGAATGAGTTTCGCCAGCAGTTTTTCGGGTTTCTGCGTGGGATGGGCGGTATTTTCGGGCATCGACCAATACGGAACCGATATGTCTTCCCAGAAATTCGACGGACAGGTATTTCTGAAATTGCCCTCTTCCGTTTCCTCCCAGTCCTTCGGTTTTCCGTCCTCTCTGTAAGGCGCGACAACCTTTCTGCGCTGTTTTACCGCTTCGAGATTAAATGTGTATTTTTCCCCGACCGTAGCGAAAAATATATCCTCCATGGAGTTTTTCCAATTATTTTTCGCGCCGCGACCCTTTTCGCGCTGCCACGTTATACGGTTTCGCAGTTTAAAATGAGCGTCAATCACCGCGCCGAGCGAAACCGAACTGCGCCAGTCCGAACACACGTATACACTCGCGGTATCTTTGAGTTTGGGAGTTACCGCCTCTATCCATTTTTCGGTATATGCGGCGTATGCGTCCGCGCCCATTCTCCTGAATGTTTCGCCGTGAAAATTCTTGTCGAGATTATACGGCGGGTCAACTATAAGAAGGTCGACCGACTTGTCGGCTATCTTTCCTATCGCCTCAAACGCATCCCCAAACACGGTAACGTCCGTTTCTCCGCCGTAATCTTCGGCTCTTATGCACTTTTCAAGAAATTCTTTGCCTTCTTCAAGCGAAAAATCTATTGTCTTGTTGCGTTCGGATTTCATATTATTTCCCGTAAAGTTTTATCCATGCGTCAAGCCTGTTTAAAAGGTCGTCGTTATTCTTGGTCTTTTTCATCATCTCGATAAGACTGTCCGTAGAATCTTCCCTTGCATCGAGAATCTTGCGTAGTTTATATACGGCGTCGAGCTCTTTTTCGGTAAGCAGAAGTTCTTCTTTTCTCGTACCCGACTTATAAAGGTCAATGGCCGGAAAAACCCGTTTTTCCGATAACTCGCGCGAAAGGTGTATCTCCATGTTGCCCGTACCCTTGAATTCCTCGTAAATCACGTCGTCCATACGGCTGCCCGTATCGATTAACGCAGTTGAAAGAACGGTTAAACTGCCGCCTTTTTCGATATTTCTCGCGGCGCCGAAAAAGCGCTTGGGACCGTACATCGCCGCGGGGTCCAGACCGCCCGAAAGCGTCTTTCCCGAAGATTCGACTATATTATTGTACGCGCGAGCGAGTCTCGTTATGGAATCCATGAGTATTACCACGTTCTGTCCCACTTCAACAAGTCTTTTTGCGCGGTTTATGACAAGTTCCGCCGCGCGGACATGATGGTCGGGACTTTCGTCGAACGTGGAAAAAACCACTTCGCCCGAAACACTGCGCTGCATGTCGGTAACTTCTTCGGGGCGCTCGTCGATAAGCAGCATTATAAGTTTTAAGTTTTTATAATTTTTTTCTATCGATTGCGCTATTTTCTTTAACAGAGTGGTCTTACCCGTTTTCGGCGGCGCGACGATAAGTCCGCGCTGTCCCATCCCGAGCGGCGCAAACAGGTCTATACACCTTATCGCTATATCGCTACCGTCCTCCGTTTCGAGTTTCAACCTGTCCGTCGGATAATACGGGGTAAGGTCGTCGAAATTTTCTCTCTTCAAAAACACGCTCGGTTCAAGGTCGTTTATCGCTATGACGTTCTGCAAAGACGGAGATTCGCCTTCGCGCGTTATTCTCGCGATACATTTTACCTTATCTCCGCGTCTTAAATTGAATTTCTTTATATTCACCTGCGAAACGTACGCGTCCTCGCGTGAATTTTCATAGTTATTAGCCCTTAAAAACCCGTAACCCGATATATGCTGTTCCAATATGCCTTCGACTATTATGTTCTCTCTGCCGCCCGCCGAATCACGCATCGGTATCTTTCTCGAATCGTTATTATATGTTACATACGGTTTTTCTTCCTTCTTTTCGGGAACTTCCGCCGGCTCTGTCGCCTCAACGAAATATTTGCTTATATCCGGCTTGAATTTTGTATGCGCGCCCTTGCCGTTCGGCTCGACGGGTTTGATTTTTCCGCTTTGAATCAGCAATAGTTCCTCTATCAGTTTGGGTTTATTTTTACTTGCGGGAGATTGTACGCCGACCTCTCTGCCGAGTTCCCTCAACACCGAAAGGTGTTCGCTTTCGAGCATCTCCGCCGTAAGCGGTATGAGTTTTAACATTTCTTTTCTCCTTTTCTACGATTATTTACCAGAATTTATTTATATCTTTTCCCCTATATTTTGTCTTTATCGCGCGAGCCGCCGTTATTCCGCTCACAAACGAAAACGCAAGATTATAACCTCCGCAGTCACCATCCACGTCGAGCATTTCGCCTGTTATGTACAGCCCTTTTTGCAGTCTGCTCTCCATAGTCGAACATTCTACGTCTCGGGTATCTATGCCGCCCTTTGTAACCTGCGCGTTATTAAATCCCGTATTACCCGTCACTTTCAAAGTAAAGTTTTTTAACGCGCTGACTGTTTTCTGAATACTTTCGGGGTCGCAAGAAGCTTTAAGTATCGCCTGTCCGACCCGTTTATTCACGAGCGCGCAAAGCGCGTCCTTATTATCTATATATCCGAGAGTCTTTCTGTATTCCAGAATATCGCATATTTCCCGTTCGGTCTTTTCGGGAAGAAACTCGATTTTCAATATCGGGTCCTTTGCGGAAACGACACGCGAAGATACTGAAAACACCGCGTTTCCCGACACTCCGTATTCCGTGAACAGAACATCGCCTACGGCTGAACACAGATATTTCTTACCGTCGAAAGCGGAAATTTTCGCGTGCTCTTTTATGCCTTTTAACCCGCGCACGGGTCCGAGTTCGGTCTTTAACTGCACGAGCGAAGGATAAAGAGGCGTGAGCCTGTGTCCGAAGCCTTTAGCAAGAACATAAGAACTGCCATCCGTACCGAACTGTCTCGCTGCCGCCCCGCCGACGGCAAGTACCACGTTTTCGGCACGATATGTTTCCTTTTCCGCCGTTACGCGAAACGAGCCGTCTGAAAACGACAAAGCTATCACTTTTCTGTCGGTTAACATTTTACAGTTTTTGTTTTCCAGACAAAACCTTATTATATCAGACACGGCGCTCGCCTGTCTTGACAGCGGATATTTCCTTCCGTCGCCGTCCGTTTCAAAAGGTATACCGATTTTATAAAAATATCGTTCGGGGCATATCTCATTATATTGTTTTATAAAACATTCTATAAATTCGCGGTTGCCGTAATAATGCTCCGCGGAAACCCCGGCATTATCGAGATTACACTGACCGTTCCCCGTCGCGACGAGTTTTTTCCCCACTCTGTCGTTTCGTTCGAGAACGAGAACATCGGAGCAAGAAAAAGCGTCTTTACCGCTCAGCAATTCCACCGCGCACAGAAGTCCTGCGGCGCCGCCGCCTACTATGACGGATTTATATGTTTTTGACAATTTTATTCTCCTGAAACAAAAAACATCGAACTACAAATCGAATAATCAAAAAGCGCTCTTTTCGGAATAGCGGATTATGCCGCGGGCGAGCCTGCCCTGTCCGACGGAAAAATCCGCGAAAAAATGAAAGTTTGAATCGAACGACTGACAAAAAACCGACACAAATCAGTCTATTATTTTAAGCAGGTCGGCAGGTGTTTTTGCAAATATTTTGGCGCCTGCCGCGGTCAGTTCCTCTTTGGTGCGGTATCCCCAGAGTACCGCAACGCCGCGTACGCCCGCGTTTAAAGCCGTCATCACGTCAGTTTCTCCGTCGCCGACAAAATATGCGTCTTCCGCCGCGACGCCGAGCCTCGACAGAATATTGAGAGTTTCGGTTTTATCGGGTTTACACTTTACCTTCGCGCCGCCCCCGACAATCTCGGCAAATGTGCCGCGTCTGAAAAATATATCCATTATTCTGTCGGTTGAAACCTGAGGCTTGTTAGTAAGAACAGCGAGTTTATACCCGCGACCCGACAGGGTTGCGAACACTTCCTCCATACCGTCGAATATCACGGTATTCTCGGTGGCGGTAAGGGTGTAATTTTTATTATAATAGTCGAGACATTCCGCAATCGCGCCGTCTTCCGCATCTACGCCTAACGAGCGGCGGACGAGTTCTCTCGCGCCGTTACCTATATATCTGCGGAGCGTATCCTTTCCGACGGCAGGATACCCGAAATGCCGTAACATTTTATCAATGTTTATGTATATGTCGGGAAAAGTATCGAGAATCGTTCCGTCAAGGTCGAATATTACTGCCTTATTCATCACATCTGCTCCACTGTTTCGATGCCGAGCAACGTAAGCGCGTTAGTGAGCGTAATCTGCACAGCCCGCGTTATCCCGAGCCTGAAATTGCGAAGATTTTCGTCGTCACAGGCAATTTTAGAACTTATATAGAATTTATTGAAAGCGGTAGCCAGGTCGAGCGCGTAACGCGTAACGAACGAAGGCTCGTATTTTTCCGCCGCGTCTTTTACCGTCTCGCCGAATCTGCCGAGACATGATAACAGCGCATATTCGTCCGCAGTCATTTCGGGAACGGTAAAATCGCCCGCCGCGCCGCTCTTTTTCATTACGCTGTTACACCGCGCTATCGTATACTGAACGTAAGGACACGTTTCACCTTCGAACGACAGCACTCTGTCATAACTGAATACTATGTCCTTTATCTTATTGTTACAAAGCGCGCCGAATATCACCGCGCCCGTTCCCACGGCGCGCGCGATATTTTCTTTGTCTGCAAGGTCGGGATTTTTTTCCTCTATGACCTTATACGCTTTCTCTATTGTCTTATTTATTACGTCTTCGAGCAATACGACTTTCCCCTCGCGGGTACTCATGGAGCCGCTCTCCAAGGAAACCATCCCGTACGACACATGCACCATGTCCTTTGCCCACGGTTTGCCCATGAGTTCGAGGACTTTGAATATCTGTTTGAAATGCAGATTCTGCTGATACGCCACAACGTAAAGGCATTTATAAAAATCGTAAGTGTTTTTACGGTATATCGCCGCCGCTATATCGCGAGTGGCGTAAAGCGACGAACCGTCGGATTTAAGTATCAGACAAGGCGGCATGCCGTATTCTTCGAGGTCGACTATCATCGCTCCGTCAGAATTTTTCAGCAGCCCCTTTTCTTTCAGTTCTCTAACAACGAGCGCCATTTTATCATTATAAAAACTTTCGCCCGCGTAAGAATCGAAATCGACATTTAATAGCTTATATATTTTATCGACTTCTTCGAGTGTTATTTTTTTGAAGAGTTCGAAAAGTGCGCCAGCTTCCGCGTCGCCGTCCTCTATGAGTTTAAAGTAGCGGCGCGCCTCGTCTTCAAGCGAAGGGTCCTGCTTTGCCGCTTCGTGAAATTTGACGTATATTCTCGACAGTTCTTTAAGGCGACCTTTTTCGACCGATTCAATATCGCTCCATTTCTTAAAAGCCACGATAAGTTTCCCGAACTGCGTGCCGTAATCGCCCAAATGATTTATTCCGACGACCTTATATCCCAAAAATCTGTATATTTTACAGAGCGCGCTGCCGATGACGGTAGTGCTTAAATGGCCTATATGGAAAGGTTTTGCGATATTTATCGACGAATAATCTATGCAAATCGTCTTGCCCGCGCCTTCCTGCGACGAACCGTAATCGCCGCTTGAGGTTATGATTTTTTCAAGAAGGTCTGCGGAATATTTTTTTCTGTTAATTTTAAAGTTAAGATACCCGCCGACCGCGGAACATTCCTCTATCACGTCGTCGGGAACAAACGCGGCTTTAAGATTTTCGGCAATCTTTACGGGCGGCATCTTCATGACCCGCGACAGCTTAAAGCATGGCAGTGCGTAATCGCCCAAAGCGGTATCGGGAGGTATCTCCAAAAACCCTTCGACATCGCAATCGGGCAAACACAATTTCAGTTTTTCGGCAATATATTTTTTGTAATCCATGTCAGACTCCGTTTTATTCATTTTAACAAAATTTACCGAAAAAAGCAAATCAAAAACTTGAATTTTTCTCTATTTTGAATTATAATTGATAAAAGGTATAAAATCAAAACAAATTTATAAGATTATTAACATTTTTGGAGAAAATTATGAAACTCGGCGTAGTAGGGCTTCCTAATGTGGGTAAATCCACGCTGTTTAACGCAATAACCAAGGCGGGTGCGGAATGCGCAAATTATCCGTTCTGCACGATAGAGCCGAACGTGGGAGTGGTAGCGGTTCCCGACGAGCGGCTTGACGTGCTCGGAAAAATGTACAACACAAAAAAAATCACGCCCGCAATAGTAGAATTCGTAGACATCGCGGGACTCGTCAAGGGCGCAAGCAAGGGCGAAGGGCTCGGCAATAAATTCCTTGCCAATATCAGAGAAACCGACGCCATCGTACACGTCGTCAGGTGTTTCGAGGACGAAAACGTAACTCACGTCGACAATACGGTAGACCCGCTCCGCGACATAGAAACCATAAACCTTGAACTTATACTCGCGGATACCGAATCAGTCAAAAAAAGACTCGACCGTGCCGTCAACATGACAAAGACGGGCGAAAAAAAATATAAAATCGAGGCGGAATTTTTAGAGAGGCTCGACAAGCATCTTAACCAATTGAAGCCCGCGCGCACCCTTCCCTGCACCGAAGAAGAAAAAGAGTATTTAGATTCTTTATTCCTCATAACAAGTAAGCCCGTAATTTATACCGCCAACATAGCAGAAAAAGACATGGGCAAAAACGAAAACGATATACCGCTCGCAAAACAGGTGAAAGATTACGCCAAAAACGAACATTCGGAATTTATGGTGATATGCGCAAAGACGGAAGAAGAACTTTCCGAACTGCCCGACGACGAAAGAAAAAGTTTCCTTTCGGAACTCGGGGTAAGCGAGAGCGGTCTCGACAGGCTCGTCAAAACTTCTTACAGGTTGCTGGGACTGATAAGTTTTCTTACCGCGGGTGAAAAAGAAGTGCGGGCATGGACTATTAAGGAAGGCACAAAAGCGCCGCAGGCTGCCGGCAAAATACACACCGACTTTGAAAAAGGCTTTATCCGCGCGGAAATAGTGGATTACGAAATTCTGACAGAACTCGGTTCTTTTAACGCCGCCAAAGAAAAAGGAAAAGTCCGTTCGGAAGGAAAAGATTACGTCATTCGCGACGGAGACGTCGTCTTGTTCCGTTTCAACGTATAAATTACCGTAAGTTTTTTAACATGATTTTTCCAATCGATAGAATTTTATTTTTGTAAATTAAACACATTATTTATATAAACGATAGCATATTACTTTTGAACTTATGTTCCCGCGTATATTGACGCGGGAACATTTTTTAATAATGAAAATGATATTTGCAAAATAAAAACGTAATATATTTTCGTCAGACACGGCGGCGTGAAAATTATATAAACGGATTTCAACAAAACAATGCAACCAATTGCGTTATTTTTGCATAAAAATAAATTCCCGCCGTTTTTCGTCAATAAAACAGCGGGAAAATAAATTTCGTATTTTATGCAAAAAGTTACTTTTAAGATATCATTGAATTTGTTTTAAGATAAAATTATTTTATCAATCACAATATTTTATACACAGTTTCGGGATGGCGTTTTTTGTTTTCGTTTTTAAGAGTCTTTCCTTTCGTCGTTCTCGATTCTATTGAAATATCCTCGGTATTTACCTTAAACACTACTCCGAAATTATCGGCCACTGCAAAATCGAATGGCTCTTTGACCATATCAGCATATACGATTTTATTGACGCTGCCGAGTTCGCATATTTTGATACCCTTGCCATATCTTCCCACGGGTTTAATCTCTGAAGATAATACCCGCTTATAAAATCCCGTATCGGTAACTATGATAAATTCACCCTCGTCGTCTATCTGCGAAACAAACACGATTTTATCGCCGGAACCGAGATTTATGCCCCTGACGCCGCCCGCGACTCTGCCCTGAACGGGTATATCGTCTTTTACGGCGTTGAGAACCAAGCCTCCTGCCGTAACGTATCCTATCGTCGTTTCCGCCCTGTCCTGTTCAACGGATATAAGTTCGTCGTTTTCTTTGAGTTTTATCGCCTGATAGTAAGATTTGACAAGGTTATACTCCTGCCAATCGGTCTTTTTTATCAGCCCGTCTTTCGTGAAGAACAAAAGATTTCCTTCGGGCAGTTTATCCGCGTCCACCGCAAACATCGCCACGGGATATTCGTTTTTCCTGACGTCCGCCGCGACCTCGCTGAACTTGGAGCCTTTCTCGCGGAACCGACATTCGGAAACGCTTTCAAGGCTGAATTTACAGCAATTGCCGAGATTAGTAAACGCGATTACGGTCTGATTGCTTTTAGCCCTTACAGCAATCCGCAAAAAGTCTGCCGTGTTGGAGTTTTCCTTGACGGTTCTTTCCCCCGCTTCAAAACTGCGCTCCGTCATTTTCTTGAACATCTTGCCTTCCGTGAACGCTATCACCATATTCTCAACGGGCTTCGACGGCTCCTCTAAATCCTCCGAGTCAACCTCCTCGCCGCCACGCATGATGCTGCTTCTTCTTTCATCTTTATAGCGGCGTTTTATGTCGAGCAGTTCTTTTTTGACGACTTCCATCTGTTTTGCCTTGCTCGCTATTATCTCGGTCAATTCGGCTATGCGCTTTTTAAGCATTTCAAGTTCCGCCTGCAACTTCTCGACTTCGAGTTTAGTCAGCCTTGCAAGGCGCAGGTCGAGTATTGCGTTAGCCTGCACCTCCGAAAGTGAAAACCTCGCGCGAAGTTTTGCGCGCGCGTCGGCAGTATCGTCCGCAGTCTTGATAATCCTTACAACTTCGTCTATGTTTTTTACGGCTATAATCAGTCCTTCGAGTATATGTGCGCGCTCTTTCGCACGTTCCAATTCGAATTTGCAGCGCCTCAGAACCACGTCGCGCTGATAATCGACATAATAGCCGATTATGGACAGCAAACCCATCTGACATGGTTTTCCGCCAGCAATCGCGACCATATTTATGCCGTAAGACGTTTCGAGCGCGGTGGTCTTATATAGATATTTAAGTATTGCCGCCGCATTCGCCTCCTTGCGGAGTTTTATTACGGCCCTCATTCCGTTTCTGTCCGATTCGTCCACCACGTCCGCTATATCGCCGAGTTTATCCCTGCGCTCGTCGCGCATTTCGGAAATCTTTTTGAGCAGTTCGGCTTTATTGACCTGATACGGAAGTTCGGTTATGACGAGATTCTGTTTGTCGCCCGTATCCTTTTCGATGTTCACCCGCGCGCGGATTTTGATTTTTCCGCGCCCCGTCTTATACGCTTCTTCGAGTTCGCCGTCCGCCATGATGTATCCGCCCGTCGGAAAATCGGGCGCGGGAATGAATTTCATCATTTCCTTTAACGAAATTTTGGGATTGTCGATATATGCGACGGTGCCGTTTATCACTTCGCCGAGATTATGCGGGGGTATATTTGTCGCAAGCCCTACCGCTATGCCCGAAGCGCCGTTTACAAGAAGGTTCGGGAACCTCCCGGGGAGCGTGTCGGGCTCGGTGAGCGAATCGTCAAAGTTAAGGCTGAAATTGACTGTGTCCTTATCAATGTCGCGCAGAAGTTCCAGCGCTATGTTTTCGAGACGCGCCTCGGTATACCTGTACGCCGCGGGCGAGTCTCCGTCCACCGTCCCGAAATTGCCGTGCCCGTTTATAAGCGGCATGCGCATATTGAAATCCTGCGCAAGATGCACCAATGCTCCGTAAACCGAAGTGTCGCCGTGCGGATGATACCTTCCGAGACAATCGCCGACAATCTTCGCGCACTTCTTGTGCGGCTTGTCCGCAGTGAGCCCCATTTCATACATGGCGTAAAGTATTCGGCGCTGGACGGGTTTCAACCCGTCCTCAACGCGCGGAAGCGCTCTGTCGAGTATTACGTCCTCCGCGTATGCTATCATTGAGTTCTTCAATACGTCGTCGAGAGAATTATATATTATACCGTTTTCCTTTTCCATATTTTACCTCTCTCACCGTTTCATCTTGGCAAATTTATCTTCTTTATTAAAATCGGCATTTTCAAATATATACTTCTTTCTTTCTCCGACCTCGTCGCCCATCAGAACCGTTATCAGCCGCTCTGCCTCCGCCGCGTCCTCGATAGTTACCTGCATCAGCGTCCTCGTATCGGGATTCATCGTCGTTTCCCACAACTGCGACGGGTCCATCTCGCCGAGACCTTTATATCTCTGTATCGAGTAGCCGCGCCCCACGATTTCTATCTTTTTTTGAAGTTCCGAATCGTCGTACGCGTATTCCTCGACATTGTTTTTATATACTTTATAAAGAGGCGGCATGCCGATATAAACGTGCCCTTCGTTTATGAGTTCTTTCATATACCTGAAAAAGAAAGTAAGCAATATCGCGCGGATATGGCTTCCGTCCACGTCCGCGTCAGAAAGAATTATAACTTTATGATATTTCAGGCTGTCCAGCGAAAATTCCGAGCCTATACCCGTTCCGAGCGCCGAAATTATCGTGCGGATTTCTTCGTTTTGCAATATCTGTTCGAGTTTCTTTTTCTCGACGTTGAGCGGTTTCCCCCTTAACGGAAGTATCGCCTGATACTGTCTTACCCGCGCCTGCTTGGCGCTGCCGCCGGCCGAGTCGCCCTCCACTATGAAAAGTTCGTTGGTTTCGGGTTTTCTGCCCGAACACGCCGCAAGTTTCCCGACAAGATTCTGCGACTCTATGCTCTTGGATGCGCGCGCTATTTCCTTTGCCTTCTTTGCGGCAAGCCTCACTTTTGCCGCGTTCATCGCCTTATTTATTATCGCCTCGAAAGTCTTTGCGAGTTTCTTGTTTTTCATGAGCGCGTCGAGTTCGTTTACGGTAACCGACTCGACCGCGGGTCGCGCCTCGGGATTGCCAAGTTTTGTCTTTGTCTGTCCCTCAAACTGCACGTTCTGCATCTTTACGGAAAGTATTGCCGTGAGCCCTTCCTTAAAATCATCGCCGAGAAAGTTATCGTCTTTTTCTTTTAGCAGGTTTTTCTCGCGCGCATAATCGTTGAAAGAGCGCGTCAGCCCCGAACGGAAGCCCGTTTCGTGCATTCCGCCCTCCGGCGTCGGAATGTTATTTACGTACGAATACACCCCGTCCACGTACGCGTCCGTATGCTGTATCGCAAACTCTACCAATATGCCGTCTTTTTCCTCTTTCGCATAGAGCGGCTCGCCGTATAACGTGCTTTTGCCTTCGTTTAAATATTTAACAAAATCCACGAGCCCGCCTTCATATCTGTATACGCGATGATAATCGGTATGTTCGTCGTAAAAATCAATGGTCAGCCCTTTATTTAAAAATGCGAGTTCCTTTAACCTCTTTAATATGGTTTCGGCTGAAAAAACAACTGTCTCGAATACGCGTTTGTCAGGCAGAAATCTGACGAACGTACCCTTCTTTTTGGTCTTAATCCCCGTATTTTTGAGCGGCGCGACGGGTACGCCCGATTTTACCTTTCCGGTAGATTCGTCAAGATAACTTCTGAACTCCATCGCGTAAACGGTGTCTTTATACACCTCGACTTTCAGCCACTCGGACAGCGCGTTCGTAACCGAAGCGCCGACGCCGTGAAGTCCCCCCGAATAACTGTAACTGCCCGAATCGAATTTGCCCCCCGCGTGCAACTGCGTAAACACTACCTGAACCCCCGAAACGCCCGCCTTCGAATGTATGTCAGTCGGTATGCCTCTGCCGTTGTCTTCGACAGACGCGCTTCCGTCTTTATACAGTTTTATCTCTATTCTGTCGGCATATCCGTTCGCGGCTTCGTCGATTGCATTATCGACTATCTCCCAAAGAATATGATGAAGTCCTTTTACGCTCGTGGTCCCTATATACATCCCCGGACGGGTTCTCACCGCGTCCAGACCTTCGAGTATCTTTATGTCTTCCGCTTTATAACTGTTTTTCGCCATCTCATGCTCCCATTATCCGTTTTTAGGTTGCTTACTTTTTGATAAATATATATTATATTTTACAATATCTTGTGTTTTTTTTCAAGTCATAACAACAACTTTTTGTATTATGCCCCTTTTTTTACGAAAAAAAACTCTGCCTCCCGCTCCTTATTATGCGCGGAGAGCTGAGTTTAAAACAATTATTATTTAAGATTAAAATCAACTTTGATGATTTAGGATTAAAATCACCTTTTGAGGTTGAATACTTCCGACAAACCTTAACCGAATCGATTTTCGCTCATTCAAGGTCGTTTTCAACCGCCGCGGCAACGTCCTTTTCGGAAGTCTCGGAGGGTTCACGGTTACCGCGCATAAACATCACCACAAACGGTATATTTATGATCGCGGTAATAAAATCCGAAACGGGCTGGGCTAAAAATATTCCCGTAAGTCCGAACAGTCCGGACATTACGAGCGCCACGGGTATCAGCACGGCACCAGAGCGCAAAAGCGCGAGGAAAGAAGCCGTCTTTGCAAAACGAATGCTCTGATAAAGCATATTTACGGGAATTATCAGCGGCATGAGCGGCAGTCCCGCCGAAGCGTATATGAGAGCGCGCGTACCGGTTTTAACCACATCTTCGGATTTCTGAAACAGCGACACAATCTGCGAGGCGAACACTATACCCAAAACGGAAAAAATCAGAATTAAACCGAATCCTATTCCCATCGTCGCGAGCAGTCCCTTTTTCACTCGCCTGTATTTTTTGACCTGATAATTGAAACTCGCAACGGGCTGAAACCCCTGACCTATCCCCAATCCCACGCAGGTAACGAGCGCCGTATATCTGTTCACGATGGTCATCGCGGCAAGCGCGCTGTCGCCGTAAGGCTTGGTTATATTGTTGAGCACTCCTCCCGAAACGGCGGTAAGCCCCTGACGTATAAATGACGGAAACCCTACTTTTATGACTGAAAAATACAATGCGGGATTTTTTGAAATATATCTGAACGAAACCCTGCTTTGAGCCATTTTATTATAGAGCACTAAAAGAATAACGAAACTGACGAGTTGCGATATGGCGGTCGCCATTCCCGCACCGTACACGCCGAGTCCCGCTCTTATGACGAAAACGTAATCGAGAGCTATATTTATAAACGCACCCGAGGTAAGACCTATCATGGCAAAAAAAGCCTTGCCCTCGTATCTTAAATTATTGTTTAAAATAAGCGAACAGATTATAAGCGGAGCCGAGATAACTACCCAGAACCCATAATCTTCGGCATAAGGCAGTATTGTATCGGTACTGCCGAGAAGTTTCATAAAGGGAGAAAGGAATATAAGACCGAATACTATTATTATAATGCCGAGCCCCGCGCCCGCAAAAAACGCAGACGATACGTATTCGGACGCTTTTGCGCTGTCCTTTTCCGCAAGTTCCTTTGAAACGAACGTGCCCGAACCGTGCCCCAGCATAAACGCGGAAGCCTGTATGAATCCTTGCAGGGTAAAAAGTATTCCGACCGCGCCCTGCGCGCTCTTTCCGAGCGTGCCGACAAAATATGTGTCCACAAGATTATACAGGCTCGTGATAAGCATGGACACGGTTGTCGGTATTCCGAGCAAAACGATAAGTTTCGCAACGGGCGTCGTCGTCATTTTTATATAATATTCGTCTGCTTTATTCAATATGTTTCTCCGCCGAAAATACTCCGCGCCGCGGCAAAACGCCGCGGCGCGGCTTTGAGTTTAGCGCTGTGTTTATATTTTACTTTCACCGTCTGCCGAGATTTGCGACATGCTATATAGTGAAAGAATTATATATTTGATTTTAAGATATTATCGGAGCAATATCCCGATATTATTTTATTCCGCGGGTTTTACCCGCGGTTACGGATAAAACCAAAAAAATTCAGGCGAGCAGCCACAGCCCCGCGAGCGCGGCGGCGAGTGTCGGAATGCATATCAGAACGCCGTACATTACGAATTTGCCGAAGCCGAGATTTACGCCCTGTCTTTTAAGTATACTGCTCCACATTATCCCCGCAAGCGCGCCGACGGGCGTCAGAAACGCACCTACGTTCGAACCTATTATACAGGCGTATGCCGCCGCGGATGAAGCGCCCGAAAATGAAAGCACCGACCCGAAAAATACGCTCATCGGAATATTGTTGACGAGGTTTGAAAACAAAGCCGAAAGTCCGCCGTATAACGGTATGGCGTTTTCCGTGCCCAAAAACTCGGCAAACGCACGCGTTACGCCGTTATATTCGAGAGAAGTAACGATTATAAACATTGAGAGCAGAAAAGGTACAAAATTCCACGGCGCGCGGTGCAACGTCAGCGCGAGTTCGTGAAAATGCTCTTTTCTTATAAGTTTATAAGCAGTTACCACAACGAAAAGACATACGGCAAAACCGAGCGATATTATCCACATGGGAAGTCCTATCAGGTCGGACAGCGCAAGAAGTACCGTACACGCCCCGAGATGTATCACGCCTATTATAGAAAGCGGCTTGTTGACGGGTATCCTCTCGGGTACAGCGCAATCGACCTTTACTTTGAGTTGCCTGTAAAAAATCGCGAAGATTACGGCGAACGACGTAAGACCCCCGAAAATTGTCGGCAGCCACATCTCGGAAAAATATTCGCCGAACGTTATCTCTTCGGCAAGAGCGAGATATATGTTCGTGGGATTGCCGATTACGAGCATCATCGAAAAAGTGTTGGCGGCGACAAATTCCCCCAGAAGATATGGAAGAGGGTTTATCTTCGCCGAATGACAGAAGTAACAGACAAAAGGCGTAAACGTCAGAATTATTATATCGTTGGAAGTGAATACCGTAAGCACCGACACGACCGCGTACAGCGCGATAAAGAGTTTTATCTGACTTTTCCCCGCCTTTTGCAGCGCAAATGCCGCCATATACTGAAAAAATCCCGTTTCGTCGAGAAATACCGACAGCATGGTAATGCTTAAAAACAATACAAGTATTTTAATAGGATTGACCGAAGTGTCGGCGACAAGCGCGTCGACGGCATACGACAGCGGAAGAAGCCCCGTCGCAAGAACCATCGCCGCGCCTATAACTGTTACCACAAGATAAAGCGGTATATGTAATTTCTTTATTTCGGCGCCCGTAAGGACGCATGCAATCATCGCCGCGCATGTCAGCGCAGCCACGCATATTACTGCCGTCATACTTTTTTCCTTTAACTGTGATTATATCACAACGACCGCCCTTTCGCAACTTTTTATATATCGGTCAAACTATAAATTTCACGCATTTTTTATATGCGGCAGAGAAAATGATTTGAATTTTTCAACTCTTTATGTTATAATATTTAAAATAAACCACGGCGCAAAATCCGACCGAATTTTGCGCCGTTTCTTTGCGTCGCGATGTGCGGTTTTTACCGCAAAGCGGCTTACGGAGGAAAAAAATGGAAATGACGGATAAGGCGCGTTTTCTCGGCGAGGAGAAAATTTCAAAACTCATGCTGAAATTTTCCCTTCCCTGCGTGCTCTCTTTGCTTGTCAGCGCATTATATAACATCGTCGACCAGATTTTCATCGGAAACAGCGAACTTTCCACGCTCGGAAACGCGGCAACGGGAGTCGTTTTCCCGCTGTTTATCATAGCGCAGGCGTTTGCATGGTGGTTCGGCGACGGCTGTGCCGCATACCTTAATATCTGTCAGGGCAAGTGCGACGCGGACAACGCACATAAGTCGATAGGCAGCGGCATCACCCTCACTTTTATTTCCTCCGTTATACTTATGGCGGTTTTCTATCCGCTGAAATACCCAGTACTCACTTTATTCGGGGCGTCGGAAAACAGTATGGCGATGGCAGTCGAATACTTCGATATCATTCTCGCATTCTTTCCGCTATACATGTTATCAAATATGATGAACGGCGTGATACGCGCCGACGGCAGCCCCGCATGGTCGATGACTTCAATGCTCGCGGGCGCCATAATAAACATCATACTCGACCCTCTTTTTATCTTCGCTTTCAAATGGGGAATGTCGGGAGCCGCCGCCGCAACGGTAATCGGGCAGACTGCGTCGTTCATAATTTCCGCCGTATATTTTTCGCGCAGCAAGACTTTCAAACTCACTCTTAAAAGTCTTATCCCCGATTTCGGCGCCGCGGAAGGCGCGGTAAAACTCGGAGCCTCGTCGTTCGTTACGCAGATGGCAATAGTCGTCATTGCGGTATTAAGCAACGTCATGCTCTCAAAATACGGCGCCGCTTCACATTACGGAGCGGATATTCCCATTGCCGTCATAAGTATAGAAAGCAAGGTATTTACGGTCGTTATAAATCTCGTCGTCGGTATAGTACTCGGCTGTCAGCCCGTTATCGGCTACAATATAGGCGCGGGAAACCGAGAGCGCGTGAAAAAACTGTATGCGGGTATACTTGCCTGCACTCTCATAATAAGTCTTACCGCAACGATTATATTCGAACTTGCGCCGCGCGCGGTGGTGGGCATATTCGGCACGCCGACAAATATTCCCAACCCCGACGATTATTGGGTTTTCGCCGAGAAAACCTTTCGTATTTTCCTTTCGCTGGTTTCTTTTACTTGCTTTATAAAAATGTCGTCGATATTCTTTCAGGCGGCGGGCATGCCTGTACGGGCGGTCGTGGCGTCCATGATAAGGGATATCGTCTGCTTCGTACCGCTGATTATAATTCTCCCCTCTTATTTCGGAATAGACGGAATACTCTATGCCTCGCCGATTTCGGACGCGGTGTCCATGATTGTGGCGCTCGCTCTGACCTTATCTTTCTTTAAAAAGGTTTTCACGAAAGAAAAAAGTTAAATTTCCATCGCGTGAGTTTTTCGCGAGCAAGGTTATGCAAGCATTGCAGCGAAACATTTTCCGCAAGCAGTGCGAAAAGAAATATTGCGCAAAGAGTGCGAAGAACAATAAATATTATATTTAGGTATATACCGGGAAAACTTTTCGCGCCGCCGATAAATCGGCAGCGCGAAAAATTTAAATTATAAAAAACAATCACCAGTCGTCTTTAGGAGTGGTTTTGATATCGTCGTAATACTCGAAATATCTTTCCTTTTCGGACTTACCCCGTTCGTCCGCCCACTCTTCGGGATATTCGGCGTCCTCTTCTTTATAATCCGCCTCTCTCATATAATCATACTGCGTCTTTATTTTTTCGGACATTTTTTTACCCCGCCGGAGCATTTGCCGCAACACCCGCAGCCGCTCCTCATATTTTTTTTAAACGCCAGCGCTGCCGCCGTCAATACAATTATACCAATAACGACAGATAAAATCAAGCCAGAAAACCGCTCTTGCAGCATTCCCAAAAGATTTATGACGAGGGCAACGGAATATCCCGCCGCGGACTGAAACAAAATCATTAAGACAAACCATTTCCCGCTTTTCAGCTCCCGCCTTGCCGCCGCCAGCGCGGATACGCACGGCGGCGACAAGAGTACGAACGCCATAAAAGCGTATGCGGAATATACGCTGTCGAAAAGCGCGCGAGCGTCGGAGGAAACAACAGTCATCGTCTCGATTACCGCCTCTTTCGCAAGTATGCCCGTAACCACCGACACCGAAGCCTGCCAGTTGCCGAAACCGAGCGGGTAAAATATATATTTTATTCCGTTGCCTATATAGAAAAGAAAACTTTCTTCCGTGTTGCCGTCGGTATATCCGTTGATTCCGACGTTCTGTAATATCCAAAGGACGACCGATACCGAAAAGATTATCGTACCCGCTTTAAGAAGGAACTCTTTTATCTTAGTCCAAAGCACCATGATTATATCTTTGAAGCTCGGAAATCTCAATGTCGGTATTTCGAGAAGAAACGCACCCGAGCCGCCGCCGAACGTCTTCAAAGACTTTAAAAGTCTGCCGAACACGGCGACACATAAAATACTTAAAAAATACATCGACGTCGATATGAGTGCGTTACCGCCGAAAAAGCAGTACGAAAACCATCCGAAAACCGCCGTCTTTGCGCCGCAAGGCATAAACGGAGCCAAAAACACGGTCATGCGCTTTTCCGCTTCATCCTCTATTATGCGAGTCGCCATTATTCCCGTAACGGTGCAGCCGCAAGATACTGTCAGAGGCAGCATGGACTTTCCGCCCAGCCCGAACGTTCTGAACAGCCTGTCGAGTATGAATGCCGCGCGGGCGGCATAACCGCTCTCCTCGATTACGGTAAGCAGTAAAAACAGTATCAGTATCTGCGGCAGAAAAGACAAAACCGTGGAAAGTCCTTTTATGACGGCATCCGTAACCAGCCCCGTCGTCCAAGCGTGAATTCCGCGCGTCGTCATTGCCGCGCTCGTTTTTTCAGAAAGCAACGCCGCCGCCTGCGTGATTTTTCCGCCCAACGCGCCGCCGAGCCGCGAAGAAAGATAATATGTCAGAAATATAACCGCAATGAAAATCGGTATACCGAATATCCTGTGCATAAGTATTCTGTCGGCTCGGCTCGTAAAAAGTTCTGCGCGCGTCTGCCTGACTTTTATGATTTTATCTATATGTTTTTCTATAAAAGCATAAGCGGCGCCCTCGCTTTTTCCGAACGTCCCGGAATACTCCTTAATATCGGGCACTTTCGCCTCATTGAGTGCGACCTCCATAAGCCTGTCTATATTTCTGCCCTTTAATGCGGATATCTTTACCACGGGCACGCCGAAAAGTTCGGATAATTTTTTATCGTCGAGTTTTATTCCGTTCTTTTCCAAATCATCGCACATGTTGACGGCTATACACATGGGCTTGTCGAGCGAGGCGAGCGCGCACGTCAGATTCAGATTGCGCTCCAAGTTTGTGCCGTCGACCACGTTTATTATGACGTCGGGAGAGTTTTTTAAAATATAGTCGGTTACCGCTTTCTCGTCGTCGGAACCCGCGCTGAACGAATAAAGCCCAGGTAAATCGGTTATGATTATGTCTTTATTCTTCCTGTACCTGCCCTCTTTGCTCTCCACCGTAACCCCGGGGAAATTCCCCACTTTCCTATAAGTTCCCGTGAGTGCGTTGAAAAGCGTGGTCTTTCCGCAATTGGGATTACCGATAAGACAAATTACGTTCCTCATAACTTTACCAGCCCGACAGGTTTTATTTCTATTTTTTCCGCCTCTTTAACTCTTATCCCCATATTAAAATTCCTGACCCTTATTTCAAGCGGGTCGGAAAACGGCGCTTTGCGCACGAGCGTTACTCTGACGCCGCAGACAATCCCCATATCGACAAGTCTTGTCCTCAACGCTTTTGTCAAATTCATCGCGGTAACTATACCGCTTTCACCTACGGAAAGTTCTGACAACAACATAATTATATTTTATTTATCGGCTCGTTTTTTTAGAACATTAAGACTATTGTGCATAGGGACACAAATAAAATCACATAAACTGAACAATACGGGAAAACCCGTAAGGAGATTTTGCTTAAAACCTGCGACAAGACATTAAAATATGGCGCCGCCTCCCCAAACGGGAGGCGGCGCAAAAAAAGCTTAAGAAATTTTAGAAATTTTTAAAATTTATAACGATTGATTTACAAATTTATAAAGAATGCAATCGCTTTACCATTGGTATGAAATATTCGTATGATAAAGTCGAAATGTCAAAATCAAGCAAAAACATCGTGAGAAAATAAAAAACGGAAGGGCAAAGGGCGTCACTCATAGGGATTTAAATTTAATAAATTATAAAACTCGACTTATCAAAAGTCGAGTTTTCTTTTGCCACGCATAACAAGTTGCATAAAATATTAATTTGTGGTACAATAAACTCACCGATAAATAAGAATTTGACGAGGAGGTTATTTGTATGAAAAAGATCTTCGCTATTATTTTGATGTCCACAATGCTTCTTTCCTTGGCAGGATGCAGTTTATCAACCATTGAAATCGGCACCAAAGACGGCAAGGTGTATTTCGATTACCCAAACACAACTCCAAAGATTACGGTAAAAAGGGGTGAGGAGAAATTACCTGTAGAAGATCCTGTGTTTTTTGAAAAATTGGTAAATTCTATAGACGGCAAGCCCATACCGGAAACGGTGCCTTTCTATCCCGAGTATATATACCTTGTAGAAATTGGAAAATACGACTTTGCTTTACACGAAGGGCACATAATCATTTATTCTCCTTTGGGACGCAACATTAAGGGTCAAGAGATTATTGAAGTTGAATGCACCAAAGAAGAAATTAGCGAATTGGTTGAATTATTAGATGCAGCAAAATAGAACGATGTTTTACAAATTCCAATTTATCGAGTTGTTAATCTTTGCGGAAAGATTTTCAAAAGTGTAGCACACTATACTTAACCCTGTTAAGTCGTGTGTTTGCAAAGCAAAAAGAAAAGGATAGCAAAAAATTTTTGCTATCCTTTTATAGTTCCTAAAAAATCCCTATGAGAAGAACGCTAATCCCCCTCACGTTTTTTCTTATAATATTTTATAATCAAATTCTCTCATATTTTAGCGCGAGATTTTTAAGCGATGTTGCGCTCTCTTTCGTAAAATCCGACTTATCAAACCTGACTGCCCAATTCTGCAGTTTCACGGTGCCGGGTTCGTTTATTCTGTAATCCGAACCTTTTGACAGCACATCCTGAAAGGGCAGAATGAACGTGTCCGCCGCGCATGCAAAAC
The DNA here is from genome assembly GCA_944367535.1 of uncultured Clostridia bacterium. Taxonomy (GTDB): domain Bacteria; phylum Bacillota; class Clostridia; order Christensenellales; family Borkfalkiaceae; genus UBA1259. The sequence goes on along the minus strand of CALVWQ010000007.1, from coordinate 35,499 downwards.
CGAGTTCTTTAACGCATTCGATAAGCCCCTCCCGCGTGTCCGTATCCTTTTTTTCGTCGAAAAGTATCTCTGCCGACTTTCTTACGCCGTTTACGAAATTATTGTAGTCCCAATCGGAAAAACTCCCTATAAGTCCCTTCAACGTATCGTTATCGTGCGTACCGGTATAGCAGACCGAATTTTTTTCTATAAGTTCCGGAAGATATGGATTGCAACTCTCTCCGTTAAAAGCAAACGAAAGAATTTTCATGCCCGGGTAACCCGTGAATTTTAAAAGTTCGCGCACCCCGTCGTCTATTATTCCCAAATCCTCGGCGATGACAGCGTCCTTTTTAATTTTTTTTCTGACTGCCGAAAACAGCGCCTCGGACGGAACTTTGACCCATTCTCCGTTTCTCGCGTCGGGCGCGGACGGCTCCACGCAGTAAAATCTGTCAAGCCCGCGGAAATGGTCGATTCTGACATAATCAAATACCGAAAGCGCGCGTTTAAGTCTGTTTATCCACCACGAAAATCCGTTTTCCGAATGTTTTTCGTAATCGTAAACCGGATTGCCCCACAACTGTCCTTCGCTCTGAAAATAATCGGGCGGCACGCCCGCGACCTTTTTCGGCATAAGATTTTCGTCGAGCATATAAAGTTCGGGGGATTTCCACACGTCGACCGAGTCAAACGCGACGTATAAAGGCATATCGCCTATGATTCTTATGCCGTTTTTATGCGCGTACTCCTTTACCTCGCGCCATTCGCTTTCCGCCTCATACTGAACGAATTGCCAGAACATTATTTCGTCCGCATAGTCCTCGCCGAACCTTGCAACATAGTCTTTATCCCTGAATTTAAGACCTCTTTCCCAATCGCAGAATGATTTTTGACCCGACGCATACTTTATCGCCATAAAAAGCGCATAATCGTAATATGTCTTTTGCGCAAGACACTCCTTAAAACCGTCAGAGTTTTTATCGAATCGCGCAAAAGCCCTGCGCAAGAGCGGATAGCGCACGGAATACAGAAAACCGTAATCGACGTATTTGTCGGCGTTAAGCGAAAACGAAATTTCTTCCTCCGTCGCAAGCCCCTTTTCGAGAAGTTTTAAGGGGCTTATATAATAGGGACTGAAAGATTCCGAGGAAACCGACGAATACGGGGAATTTCCGTAACCCGTCTGAACCAGCGGCAGAACCTGCCACAGTGACTGCCCGGCCTCGACGAGATAGTCTATAAAATCATAACATTCTTTTCCGAACCCGCCTATGCCGTATTCGGACGGCAAGGAAAACACGGGCATCAATATACCGCTTTTTCTTTTCATTTTTTCTTATCTTGTTTTATGTTTATGTGCTGTTACCCTTTTGTATTCTGTACGTTGTTTGCTAACGGTGAATCGATTTATATACATTAAAACTTTTCTTGTGTTTTTAAAGTGCGGGCGGCGAAACCGCCGCCCGCACTTTAATTCAAATCACTTTATTAAGCATATCAAGGTGACATATTTATTTTGAGTAATTTTACATCACGATATACGCTTCTCTCTCCGCACCGACCGAAACGTATTTTATCTTTGCCCCGATTGTTTTTTCCAAAAATTCTATGTAAGCGACCGCTTCTTCGGGAAGGTCTTCCTTTTTGCGGCACTTGCTGATGTCGCAATTCCAGCCTTTAAGCGTGGTAAACACAGGCTTATATCGATCGAGATTCTGCGGGAAAGGAAATTCCGTGGTCTTTTTTCCATTCAATTCATAAGCTACGCAAACCTCTATTTCTTTTGCGTAACTCAAAACATCGAGTTTAGTAAGCGCGATTTCGTCAGCGCCCTGCATGCGGATGCCGTATTTACTTGCGACGACGTCAAACGGCCCGACTCTTCTCGGTCTTCCCGTCGCGGCGCCGTATTCGCCGCCCGCTTTGCGGAGTTCCTCGGCTTTCTCGCCGAAATATTCGACGGTGAAGGGGCCTTCGCCGACACATGTCGAATACGCTTTCATTATACCTATCGACAGGTCGAGTTTATGATTCGGAATACCAGCGCCTATGGGAGCATAAGCCGCTATAGCGTTAGACGACGAAGTGTACGGATAAATACCGAAATCTATATCGCGGAGTGCGCCGAGTTGCGCCTCGAACATGATTTTTTTACCGGCCTTCTGTGCACCGTCGAGATATTCTCCCGTATCGCATATATACGGAATCAGTTGTTCGCCGTAGGTTTTTAAGTGTTTTAACATGTCTTCGGGTTTCACGGGCGTTCCGCCGTAAACGTTGACGAGCGTGAGATTTTTCCATTCGACTATATCTTCAAGTCTTGTCTTTAATGCGTCCATATCGAGAAGCTCGCCCATGCGCAGCGCTTTTTTCATGTATTTATCGCCGTAAACGGGAGCGATGCCGCGGCGCGTCGATCCGTATTTTTTATCCGAAAGTCTGCTCTCTTCGAGACAGTCCTGCATGACGTGATACGGCATGCAGATGACAGCCCTGTCGCTTATTTTCAGGTTTGCAGGGGTTATTTTCACGCCCGCGTCTTTAAGCCGACCCATCTCTTCGACGAGATGTTTTATATCGACAACCATGCCGTTGCCCATCACGTTAACGACTTCTTCTCTCAGTATACCAGATGGCAGAAGATTAAGTATAAATTTCCCCCGCTCGTTTATCACCGTATGACCCGCGTTGTTGCCGCCCTGATAACGCACAACCACGTCGTAATCGCTCGACAGAAGGTCGACCATTCTCCCTTTGCCTTCGTCTCCCCAGTTAATTCCCGAAATCGCTGTAAGCATTTTTCCTCCTCGCTTTCAAAGGCGTTTTCGCCGTTTGTTTTTTATATTTATATTATAGCGCGCCGCGCCGATTTTTTCAAGCGGCGCGCGATTAGTTTTATTTATACCGCCGAGCCGTCCTTATCGCCGTTTTCTTCCGATTCTCGGGTTATCCCGAAAGTATCGAACGCCCTGTTTTTATCCGTTCTGACAAGCAAAATCGTCATATATACAGCGACGATAACGCCTATTACGGCAGTCATCCACACGGTCGCCGCGTCCCATCTTATCCCCGCCGCAATGCCGACGGTTTCGTCATACATCAGCCCACCGAGGTCATAAATAAAATGAAAGGCTACGGGCACGTATACGTTTTTAACCGTAATCTGGCTTATGGCGCACATCGCGCCGATAAGAAAAGAATATCCCGTCTGCAAGGCGGTTGCGCCAAAGGAAGCACCGGCGAAAAGATTGAAAACGTGTGCCGCCGCAAACATCGCGGAAGAAACGACGACCGAGAAAAACTGCGGATATTTTTTATTTTTCAAGCCGGTCAACACGAGTGGAAAAACTATGCCCCTAAAAGTAATCTCCTCGAACGCGGCTACAGAAAGACAATAAAGAATATATAAAAAAATATCTGTCCCGTCCGACGTGATTTCTCCGCCCGAAACCAATCCGATTATAGGAAAATTATTGACAGCGACGACGAGTGCGGGGATAAGCAAAAGGTACGAAACGAATCTGCCGCCCGTTTTGAACTGGGACGAGAATCCGTATTTTACGGCGAGCACGACCGCCGCCGCCGCAAGTATAAGCCTTACGAGTGCGCCGGAAAAAATCTCCGCATATTTTTCGGACCGAAAGAAGCCGAACATCCATGACAAAGGAAGGGACGAAAAACCTATCGCAAACAGTATTACTATCACCGCATGAAAAAACGGTGCCTTTTCCGCGTCTCCACGCAAGCGGTTCACAGCGCAAAACCTCCGTCCGCAGTTATTATCTGTCCCGTTATGAAATCCGCCTTATCGCTCGCGAGAAAAAAGATTAGTTCGGAGATTTCCTCCGCGTTCCCGAGCCTTCCGAGCGGAGTCCTGTCAATAAGTTCGCGCATTTCCTCATCCGAAAAACGCGCGTTCATCGGCGTGTCGACGACGCCGGGGCAAACGCAGTTTACCGTTATTCCCGAAGGTCCCGCCTCTTTTGCGAGCGATTTGGTCAGTCCCGTCAGTGCAGCCTTGCTCGCCGAATACGCGCTCTCCATACAGGCGCCCGCAATTCCCCATACGGACGACACGAATATTATTTTACCTTTTTTACGTTCGCTCATCTTTTTAAGGGCACGCGCCGAAAGCATATACGCCGAAGAAAAATTTACGGACATCACCTCTCTGAGTTCGGCTTCGGTGGTTTCGGAAGCGAGTTTATAAAGCCCGGTCCCCGCATTATTAACGAGCACGTCCACATGCCCGAAATTCTTCTCGGCATAATCCATAACCTTTTCTGCCGCGGATACATCTTTGAAATCGGCATGCACCGCGAAAAAAAAGTCCTTATATTCTTTTAAACTTTCTTTCAGAGCCTCTATACGTTTTTCGCCCGTATTGAACGTACCTATCGTGAAATATCCGTTTTCTGCGAATTTGCGCGCGAGCGCCGCGCCTATTGCGCCGCTCGCACCCGTTATGAGCGCGGTTTTCAATTTTTCTCCCTTAACGACTTACCCGCGCGCTGAACGGCGCGCGGGTAAGTCGTCTTTTTATAATTTTTGAAATTTTTTATTATTTTTCTAATTTAATTATAATATCTTAAATATTTTTTTTGATTTATATACGCGCCAATTAGCCAAAACGGTATTAAAACAATACTGTCAGCGCACAGCGGTATTTCAAAAAACATAAAACCCAAACGAAAACGCTCTGTATAAAACAAGCGATAACGGAAGGATAGCAAAAAGATAATAATAGGTTTTTTATCGCGCTATAAAATCAGCCCTTTACGCGCTCCATATATTCGCCCGTTCTCGTATCGACGCGGATAAGTTCGCCTTCGTTTACGAACATCGGTACCTGAATCTTCGCGCCCGTTTCGAGCACCGCTTCCTTCGTGGCGTTGGTAGCCGTATTGCCTTTGACCGACGGGTCGGACTGCACGACGCGGAGAGTTACGAAATTTTCGCACTCGACGGAAAAAGCGTTGCCTTTATAGAATTTGACGACCACGTTATCGTTTTCTTTTATATACTTCAAAGCGTCCTCAACCTGCTCGTAATTTAACGGAGTAAGCTCGAAATCCTGGTCCATAAAATAATAAAGTTCGCCGTCATTATATGAATACGTCATGTTCTTGGTTTCGATGTGCGCTTCCTGCACTTTTTCGGTGGGGTTCCATGTCTTTTCAAGCACAGCACCCGTAACCACGTTCTTCATCTTCGTTCTGACAAACGCCGCACCTTTACCGGGTTTGACGTGCTGGAAGTCCACGATAGTATAAATTGAACTTTCGTATTCGAAAGTTACGCCTTTTCTGAATTCGCCTGCTGATATCATAGTATTTCTCCTTGAAAAATTTTACCTTCTTATATTATTGTCAAAAGCGCTTTACTGTCGTTAAAAAGCCTTTTGATTTTGCCGTTTTTCAGTATTACCGTATCTTCTATTCTTATACCGTACTTTCCGTCCACATACACGCCCGGCTCTATCGTAAAAACCATGCCGTCCTTCAGTTCGTCGCTTCTTTTGACGGAAAGAGCGGGAAATTCATGAATTTCGAGCCCCACGCCGTGCCCGAGCGAGTGAGTGAAATATTCGCCAAGTCCCCGGCTTTTCAAAATATCACGGGCTATCGCGTCCGCTTCGTTTGCCTTCATTCCCGACCGGATTTTTTCTTCCGCAGAGACGTTCGCGCATAAAACCGCGTCATACGCCGCGAGAAATTCTTCGTCGGGCTTTCCGAAAAATGCGGTTCGCGTGAGGTCGGAACAGTATCCTTTATATTTCGCGCCCATATCCACGAGTATGACGCTGTTGTTTTTTAATCTCGTACCGCCCGTTTCGTGATGCGGCACCGCGGCGTTTTCGCCGAAAGCGACAATGGTTTCGAACGACGGTCTTTCAGCCCCGTATTTGCGCATGAGCCGCTCTATTTTTGCCGCGAGTTCCTTTTCGGTCATTCCCGCCCTGACGCTCTTTATTGCGTCGTGATAAGCGCTCGACGCAATACGGCAAGCCTCCTCGATAAAAGAAACTTCTATTTCGTCTTTGATTGAGCGACGGTGCGCCAGAATATCAGAACAATCGTAAATTTCCTTGCCGAATTTTTTATAATTTTCGTATTCGCTTACCGTCGTTTCGGTAAAATCGATATAAATACTTTCGGCTTTCAGGTCCGACAACGCTTTATTAAGGCTTTCAGAGCCTGTATACAACTCTGCGGAAATTCCCGCCGCCTCCGCTTTTTTCTTTGCGGCGGAATAATACCTCGCGTCGGTCAGAAATACAGTGCGTAAGCCTGTCAAGAGAAAACCTTCCGCCACATCGAATCCGCTTATATATTTTCGGGTAAGCCTGTCCGTAACGAGCATGACCCCGCCTTTCGGCAACATAAAATCAACGACCATAATTTCCGATGTTTATTTTAACATATTTACGACGCGATAGTCAACTCATGTCCCGCAATATAAAAAGAATACGCTAATTTATTTAAAATCAAAGAGAAAAGTATATCCTTTTCATCTCTGCGGCGTCAACATCCTGCGTGCCCGCAGACTCGCTGACAATATATGGTTCGAGCGCGAGTTTTTTTAATGCCATCGCAAGATATTTAAATTCAGGTCCGTACTCTTTATCTTCAAAGGTGAGATGTCGTTTTTCGCCCTTTGACGTGTATTCTATCTTGGAAAAATGCACATGGAAATTGCGCATCTTTTCGTACCCCAATTCGTCTATCATATATGTAAGCCGTTCTTCAAAGTCGCGTTCGGTCTTTAAACTGCCCTGTTCTCTCGCGTTTATGTGCCCGAAATCCATTGCGGGAACGAATACTTTATCGATTTTACAAAACCGCGCTATCTCCTCTACCGAACCTATCTGACCGAGTTTGCCCATCGTTTCGGGGCAGAACATCGCGCCGTCGAGATTTTCTTTATAGATTTTATCGCACAGCGCCGCAAGCCTTTTTTCCGTAAGCGCGACAGCCTCACCGCGTTCCGCTTTGCCCTGGCTCGCGGGATGAAAAACTACCCTCGTTCCGCCCATAATCAGAACTTTACGCGCAGAATCGAGTACATAGCCGAAAGACTTTTCCGCCGCCTCGTCGTCGGGATTGGCAAAATTCACATAGTAGGGGGCATGGACGCTTATTTCCACGCCCGCTTCCCTGAACGCTTTGCCTATTTCTTCCGCCTTTTTATCGCTTAAATTTACGCCTCTGCCGAAAGAGTATTCGAAGCAGTCGAGCCCCATGTTTTTTACCCATACCGCCGACTGTTCGCTGTGCGTGAGTCCCGCCGCAGCAAATGCCGCCGAATTTCCGCTTGGTCCGAATTTAATCATATTTGCCCGATGCCGCCTCCGCTCTGTCCGCAGAAAGTTGCGCGGCGAGGTCCTCCTCTTTTGCGAATCTTTTTACTTCACGCATATATCCTTGAAAATAAAGTGTCAGTTCCTGCCCGTACAAATCCCCCTCGAAACCGAGTATATGCGCTTCCGCGGTTTTATCCGAAAGCCCGAATGTGGGGCGCGTACCGTAATTTATTATCGCGCGGTATTTTATCCCGCCTATATTCACATGCCCTGCGTAAACGCCGTCTTTAAGCGCCTGCTTATCCTTGTCTATTGCAAGATTTACAGTGGGAAAACCGAGTTTTCTGCCCACCTTTCTTCCCTCTGCAACTTCCCCCGTTATAAAAAAAGGACTGCCGAGACAATCGTTCGCGCGGCGGATATCTCCCTCCGCAAGCAGTTTTTTTATCATGGTCGTGGATATCTTTTCCCCGCCCGTCATAACCGTCTCGCACACGATAAGTTTTTTTCCTTTTTCTAACGCGTAATCAGATAGATAGGCAACGTCGCCCTCGCCCGCTCTGCCGAAACGATAATCATCTCCGCAGACGTATCCTTTGACGTCATACTTAACGTCAAGATTCTCCAAAAACTCTCGCCTGTCAGTCGAAAGGAACTCTTCGTCTACGGGCGCAAAAATAATTTCGTCCGCGCCGAGCGAATAGAGAATACCCGCGCGCTCTTTCGGCGAATACACGTATTTTTCTTCGCCTCCGCAAAGCGAGGCTTTAAGATTGCCGCCGAACGTGAATACCGCAAGCCGTACTTTCAAAAGGTCGGCGAGTGCCCTCGCTCGGGATATGACTTCCCTGTGACCTCTATGCACGCTGTCAAAATATCCGAGCGCGATGACGGCAGGTTGCAATTTTTTATCTGACATAGGTCTTAATTCTCAATATACCGTCCGTTGCCTCTCCGACACCCCAGAATTCACGGCAACAGAACACTTTATAATAACCGTCTTTATCTACTTTATAATCGAAAATACCGTCGAGTATCCGTTTTGCCTTGCTTTCCGTGAGCGCGATTTCGGGAAAGTCCAATGTGAGTTCGGGCGCTATAAGGTATTTCTCGGGGGCATCGGAATTTACGAATTCTTCTACGCCCACTCCGTCATTATCTGAAAAAATCCCCGAACGGGTGCGCCTTAAAGCGCTCATGACGGCAAGCGACGAACACCTGACGCCGAGGTCACGCGCAAGCGAGCGTATGTAAGTCCCTCCGCCGCACTCTATCAAGAACTCATATTCGTCCTCTCCCGTCCTGCCGACAAGTTCAAAACCGTAAACCGAAACTTCCTTCTCCGCAAGCGTAAAATCCACGCCGCGCCGCGCAAGTTGATATCCTCTTTTACCGTTCACGCATTTTGCGGAATATCTCGGCGGCACCTGTTTTATGACGCCCGTAAATTCGGGAATTGCCGCAAGAATCTCTTTTTCGTCGGGAATATGCGCGGCGGTTTTTTCGGTTGACCCGGTAACATCTAACGTATCCGTAGAAAAACCGAAACGAAACTTGGCGCGATATACCTTCCGTTTATCAGACAAATATGGAAAAAGCCGCGTCGCCCTGCCGACGCCGACGGGCAAAACTCCCGAAGCCATGGGGTCAAGCGTCCCCATGTGTCCGCAGGATACCCGCAATTTCTTTTTTACTGCCCCGACGGCGTATGCAGAACTCATGCCCTCGGGTTTTATCAAGTTAATAAAACCTTTCATCGTAAATAATTGTCCCGCTGTCATCGGGTACAGACAAGTTTCACCGCATCAAACAAGGCAAAAGCATGTCAATCGAGATATTTGTTTACCGCCGACGTTATTTTGTCGATTACTTCCTCGTATTCGCCCTGCAACTGACAGCCGCTCGCAAGCACGTGTCCGCCGCCGCCGAATATGCCCGCCACGGCGTTGACGTCCGCCTTTTTCGAACGCAGGCTGATTTTGAATTTATAAGCGGAGATTTCCATGACGCACACCCCCACTTCGACGCCCTCGATACCCATAATAAAATCTATAAAACCTTCGGTTTCGTCGGCTTTTGCGCCCGTCTGTTTCAAGTCGGAGAGCATGACGGATATGACCGCCGTTTTTCCCTCGGAAAAATATCTTATTCTGCTCATAACGTCGCCGAAAAGTTTTGCACGCCGACTGCTCTGAGCACTGAACATATAATAATAAATATTATTCAAATCCGCGCCGCCCTCTATCAGGTCTGCGGCGATTCGCATGGTTTCGGGCGTAACGTTTTTATGTCTGAAATTACCCGTATCGGTGGAAATGCCGGTCAGAAGCAGATTACAGATATTTTTATCCGCATCCACTTTGAGTGCACGGATGAGTTTATAGACGTTTTCACAATTTGCCGCGCAGTCGTAAACATAGTTTATTTTGGCGAAACGGGAATTGGAAACGTGATGGTCGATTGAATAGGTATTCTTATGCGCGGCAAAAACCGCCGCCGCATCGCCGAGCCTGTAAATATCCGCGCAATCCATGGCTATAAGCGCCGAGTATTCCCCTTCGAGTTTTTGTTTTACGGAGCGGAACTGCTCCAAAAAGAAAAACTTTTCGGGCACGGGGTCCGAGCAATATGTCTCCGCCTCGACTCCCGCCTTTTCTAGCGCCGCGCAAAGCGCGGCGGCGGAACCGAGCGAATCCCCGTCGGGACGGATATGGCAGATAAGCGCGACGCGCTTCTCGCCTTTCAGTTTTTCCGCAAGCCCGTTTAAACTAATCACTTTTTTTACCTTCGTTTATCTGCTTGAACAGTTTATCCATCTTATCGGAATATTCCATGGAATCGTCCTCGACGAAATGCAATTCGGGAACCGTTCTTATGTGCATGGAACACGAGAGTTCGTGTCTTATTTTGCCAGCTTCGGACTTAATAGCTTCGAAAGTCGTCTTTTTTTTCTGTTCGTCCGCCGAAAACACGCTCACATACACTTTCGCGTGCGAAAGATCGCCGCTCGTATCCACGCGAAGAACGGAAAACATCTCCGTTATCAGCGGATTTTTAAGACGCCGCGAAATTATCTCGTATATTTCTCTTTTAAATTCCTCGTTTAATCTGTCCGTCCTGCTGACGGAACGGTTGCGGTTGTTTTTCATACTTAAACCAAATCGCCTTTTTTAGGGGAACTATGCCTTCGACTCCTCTACCTGATAGCATTCTATGAAATCGCCGACCTTTATATCGTTGAACTTTTCAATCGAAATACCGCACTCATATCCCTGTGCGACTTCTTTAACGTCATCTTTAAAGCGTTTCAGTTGCAAGACGTTGCCCTCGCAAATCATGACGTCGTCACGGTAAATACGGAGTTTTCCGTTCCTTGATATCTTGCCTTCCGTTACATAGCAGCCCGCCACCTGTCCGACACCGGAAATTCTGAACACTTCGCGCACCTCGGCTTTTCCGAGATACACTTCCGAAATCTTGGGCGCAAGCATTCCTTTTATCGCCTTCTGTACGTCTTCGATAGCCTCGTAAATAATCCTGTAAAGCCTGATATCCACTCCGCTCTTTTCGGCAATGCTCTTAGCGTTGCTGTCAGGACGGACGTTAAAGCCGATGATTATAGCTTCGGAAGATTCGGCAAGCATTATGTCAGATTCTTTTATCGCACCCGCCGCCGCATGTATGACGTTTACGCGCACTTCGTCGTTTGACAGTTTCTCCATAGACTGTTTGACCGCCTCGACCGAACCCTGCACGTCTGCCTTGACGATGATATTGAGCACTTTCATGTCGCCTTCCGCCATACGGCTGAACACGTCGTCGAGCGTAATCTTCGAAGAACTTTTGAGCATGTTCTCGCGTTCCTTGTTCTTACGTTCTTCGGCAACCATTTTTATGAGTTTATCCTGTTCATGGGCGGTAAGAATATCTCCCGCGTCGGGGACGTTTTCGAGTCCCATGATGGATACCGGCGTAGACGGACCCGCCGACGTGATGCGTCTGCCCTTGTCGTCGACCATTGCCCTTATTTTACCGGTTACCGTTCCGACGATGACGTTATCCGAAACCCTTAAAGTACCGTTCTGCACGAGAATGGTTGCAATCGGACCTTTATTCTGGTCGAGTTTCGCCTCTATAACCACGCCTTTCGCCATTCTGTCGGGATTGGCTTTCAAATCCTTTATTTCCGCGACGAGGTTTATACTCGACAGCAGTTCGTCGAAGCCCTCGCCTGTCTTTGCGGATACGGGACAGATTATGGCATCCCCGCCCCATTCTTCGGGCAAAAGTCCGTTCTCTGTAAGTTGCGTCTTTACGCGCTCTATGTTCGCCTCGGGTTTATCGATTTTATTGACCGCGACGATTATAGGTACATCCGCCGCCTTGGCGTGATTTATAGCCTCTATAGTCTGCGGCATTATTCCGTCATCCGCGGCGACGACAAGCACCGCGATATCTGTCGCCTGAGCGCCTCTCGCACGCATGGCCGTAAACGCCGCGTGCCCGGGCGTATCCAGGAAAGTGATGACGTTCCCGCCCGCGGTTACCTGATACGCGCCTATGTGCTGCGTTATTCCGCCGGCCTCTCCCGCGGTAACGTTTGTCTTTCTTATCCTGTCGAGTATAGAAGTCTTGCCGTGGTCAACGTGCCCCATGACGGTAACTACCGGCGGACGGCGCGAGAGCATAGCCTCGTCGTCTGCTGCCTCGTCGAATCCTTCGCTCAGCACGTCTTCCGCGGTCTTATCGAGTTTCAGTTCGAGTTCCACACCGACATCGTCAGCTATAAACGCAGCCGTGTCGAAATCGACCGAATCGTTTATAGTTTTCATTATGCCTTCTTTAAATAGGCGTTTGGTGATTTCCGCCGCGGTTATTCCTATCTTCTCGCTCAGAACTTTAAGCGGTATGATTTCGGTATTTATGACGGCTTTTTCTATCTTGATTGCAGAAGTTTCTGCCTGAGCCTTCGCTTTTTTTACGGGACGGAATTTACGGTAACCTGTTTTATTCTCGTCAAAGTCATCTATATCTATATTGTTTTTGATGAGTGCGCGTTTATTGATAACGTGCTTATCCTCATACTGCTTTTCCGTTCCGAGGGTTTTCTTCTTTGAGAAACTGCGTTTGTCGTTACCGCCGGACACTATCGGAGGTGCGACGTAAGTGCCGCCCTGCTGCGGTTTTCTCGGTCCGTGCGACGCGTTGAATTCGGGACGTGCAGGACGCTGTCCCGCGCCGCCGTTATTAAACGGAGGTCTCGAACCGTCACGGACGGGTCTGTCTTGTCTGCGTTCGCCGCGATACGCGGGTTTTTCCGGCACGTACTCTTTACGCTGTTCGGGTTTTTTCTCTTCTCTTCTCACTATAAAAGAAGGACGTTTTTTCTCGACGGGAGGTTCGGGAGTTTTTACTTCCTGACTTTCCTCTTGCGGCGCGGCGGCGCGTTCATTGTCCGTCTTAACCTCTGCGGCGTCATCTTGTACTTTTTCCGCCGTTTCGCTCTTTTCCGAATCGGGAGTCTTAGCCTGATTTTCCGCGCAAGGCTCTTCGGTTATTATCGCTCTCTTTTCTTCCGCAAGCGGTTTTTCCTCTGTATAGGGAGTTTTTTGTTCTTCGGCGGGCTTAACGTCGGGCTGAACATCTGGCTGAACGTCGGAAAGTTCGGGCGCCCGGCTGCTTTCCGCCTCTCTCGCCTTTTCTTCTGCCTTAGCGGCTTCCGCCGCCTTTTCGGCCTCTTTAAATTCCGCAAGTTTGCCGTTCAGTATATCTTTCAGATTCCTGAGCGAATCGGCATATCCGCCGAATGCCGCGGAAAGAGCGGTAAGTTTTCCGCCCGATAAAATTTCCGTTACTTTTTTTATGTTTTCGGTATGCATTTCTCTCTTTTCTGCCATAAAACTCTCCTAAATTCCTGCCGTAAAATCTTCTCCCGCACTGTCCATCACCGCCCTCGCGAGCGATTTGTCCGTTATAGCGGCGACTTTGACATTCTCCCTGTGCACTATTTCTTCGAGCGGCCGCTTGGAATATATTATCGGACACTCGAATTTTGCCGCCGCCTTTACCGCGGCTTTTTTTGTATTGTCGGACGCGCTTGCGCAACAGACGATGAGTTCCGCTTTTTTAAGCGTCTGTACGGAATTCATGCCTTCGCGTATCTTTCTCGCGCGAATTGCAAACCCGATAAAGGTCTCCGCCTTACTCTTTATTACCAAAGAATTCCTCCGCAATCGCATCGTAGACAGATTCTTCCACCTGACACGAAAAGGTTTTGTTCAGAAGCCTGTGTTTTTTAAGTTTTTCAAAACATGCGGCATCCGCGCAAATATATGCGCCTCGCCCGTTCTTTTTACCGGTCCTGTCGAGACTTATTCCCTCTTCGGACTTCACTATTCTCAAAAGTTCGCGCTTCGGTCTGCAAGTTCTGCACGCTATGCACGTCCGCATAGGCACTTTCTTTTCCATTTTACAACTCCGGAATTTCTTCCGCAACCTCCGCCACTACATTGTCCTGAACTTTGTTTTCGCCGAGTTCGCTTAATGCCGCGCTCTCGCTTTTGACGTCTATTTTCCAACCGGTAAGCCTGACCGCAAGACGGGCATTTTGTCCGCTCCTGCCAATCGCCAGAGATAACTTATCGTCAGGCACGACAGCCATCGCGCTCTCCTCTCCCGTCTGCACAACCTTGATGACACGTGCGGGAGAAAGCGCCTTGCTTATATATTCGAGCGGGTTTTCGCTCCAAAGTATTATGTCTATCTTTTCGCCGCCGAGTTCCGCGACTATCGCGTTGACACGCGCGCCCTTGTTTCCGACGCATGCGCCCACCGCGTCCACGGTCGGGTCCTCAGAATATATCGCTATCTTGGTGCGCTGTCCCGCCTCCCTCGCGATACTCTTTATTTCGACGACTCCCTGTTTTATCTCAGGCACTTCGTTTTCAAACAATCTCGACACGAGCCCCGTGGCAGTACGCGAAACCATAATCTGCGCGTTACGCCCCGAATTTCTAACCTTCTTGACGAAAACGTTTATTTTCTGATTGATTTCGTATTTTTCGCCGGCAACCTGGTCTCTCGGCATAAGCACGCCTTCTATCTGATTACCGCCGATTTCGACGTAAACATTGCCGTTTTCAATACGTCTTATCGTGCACGACATCAGTTCACCTTCTTTATCCTCGAACTCGTTTACTATATTCTCGTGCTCGATTTCGCGGAGTTTCTGAGTTAGCACCTGTTTCACCGTCTGTGCCGCGATTCTGCCTAAATCCTTGGATTTTATTTCGACCGCAAGAGTGTCGCCCGCCTTGGCGGTCTTTTTTATCTCCTGCGCCTTTTCGACGGTTATGTCACGTTCGGGGTCGGTGATTTCGTTCACGACGTTTCTCACGCTGTAAATGTTGATGGATTTTTTCTCGGGATTAAGTTTTATCTTGACGTCCCCGACGACGTCCGCCGATTTTTTATAAACAACGACCATCGCCTCTTCGAGCGCCGCAATGAATTCGTCTTTCGCGATGCCCTTTTCTCTCTCCAAATCGTCGAGTGCCAAAAAGAAATCCTGATTTATCATATTTTTCTCCTCTGATAAGTGTCTTTTTTATTTTGCCGATTCGATTCCTGACTTATGCAGCTCAATCGAAATCGATATATTCGTTCACTTTGACAATATTTTTAAAATCAAACGAAAAAGTATTCCCGTCGCTGACCTTGACCGTTATCCTCTCCTTGTCGTAAGACGTCAGAATCCCGTCGTAAAACTTCTTGCCGCGCACGGAAGAATGAAGTTTTACCTCCACGCGTTTGCCGATATGAGAAAGAAAGTCGCTTTCCTTTACGAACGGTCTGTCCGCGCCGAGGCTCGAAACGTTCAAAGTATAAGGCATCCCGAATGTGGGGTCGAGAAGGTCGAGCGGCGCGTCGATTGCGTTATGAAAAATCTCGCAGGTGTCGAGGTCGACTCCTCCCTCTTTATCGATATATATCGTGAGCGTGGGATTTTTGCCCTGAGTAAAAACCACGTCCGCCACTTCGACCGATAGCGGCGCGGCGACTTCTTCGCAAAGTTTTTTTATCTCGTCGATATTTTTTATCTTCATTTATACCTCACATAAAAATATGAGAACGGAACTCCGTTCTCATAAGTCAAGCCTTTATCTTACGTATCTATATATTAACATATAATAAGAATATTTGCAAGCGTTTTTCATGTTTTTTATGATTTTTTAACTACTAATCCGAGTTTTTGTTTTTCAGCTTCATCAATTCGATAAAAATTTCCGCCGTGGCATAGGCGTCGGAAAGCGCACGGTGGTGATGAAAGGTTATTCCGAAATAATCCGCGAGAGTATGAAGGTCGTTGCGCCTGAGCTGCGGGAGATATTTGCGAGAAAGTTCAAGCGTGTCCATGACTTTATTGCCGAGGTCGTATTCCTCCGCCGAAGCGAATCTTTTCATGAACTTGACGTCGAAATCGGCGTTATGCGCGACTAAAACAGCCCCTTCCGTAAATTTCATGAAATCGGGTATAACCGAACCTATCTTCGGCGCGTCCGCCACCATCTCGGGCGTTATTCCCGTAAGTCTCACTATCTCGTCAGATATGGGGTAGTCGGGTTTTACCAGTGTGGTAAATTGCTCGGATATTTTTCCGTTCTCTATTTTTACGGCGCCAATCTCGGTTATACCGTTGCTCATTATTTCGAGTCCCGTGGTTTCTATGTCGAAAACCACATATACCTTTTCGGTAAGTTCCGACGGAAGCGCGGTTTCCGTATCGAAAACGCTTTTCACTCGCACAGTCGTCGCGGGCGAAGGATATACAAGCGAATATTCGCGCGGCGGTTTTTTTCTGAACTTTTCCTTTTTCACGAAGTCCGAAGGAAAAGTGCAGCGGTTTATTTTGTCAAACGTAAACGAACGTCTGCCGTTGTATTCGCCTATCGAGCCGCGCGCTATTATGGCATCGCCCTCGGCAATCTCTCTTATTTTGCTACATGTGTTTTTCTTTGAAAAATACACACCGCTCGTCCTGCCCGTAGTATCGTCGAGATGTATAATGAAAAAAGGCTTGCCGTTCTTCGTTTCACGTTCGGTTATCTCGGTAACGGTGCCGCACACGGTAACGTCGCCCGCCGTCGCGTCCTCTATGTAAAGCGCGGTATCCCCCATGTTTTCGTCGTCTATCACCACGACGTCCTTTACTTTTATCGTCCTGTGCTCTATCTTCTGCAATTCGCTCTCGAATACTTCCTCCGAAGTGAGGTCTATAGTCTCCTCTGCCTCTTTTTCTTCCGTATTCCCTGCAAACTCGGAACAGAAATTCTTGGAAAGATACTCGTTTATACGCTTTATCGCACCGCTTTTTCGCATATATTCCGCGCCGTCTTTGCTTAATCGTACGGTGTATTTAAATACTTCCCCGACGTCGGCGCAAACTATATCCGTAGGCTTTAAAAAAATACCGACGGAAGGAAAATTTTCTTTAATGTAATTGTAAACTGCATTATTGATAAGTTCATCGTTGCTGACAATCTTGGAAACGTTTATGTTTACACGCAAAAATTCGCGCGGAGTATTCTTGGCAACCTCGTCCGCAATGGTGTTTTTAAGCGCGTCGTCTACCGATTTGTCGCATATAAAATTATAGGTTATCTCCGCTTTGTGCCTGTCCACCTCTATGGATTTTATCCTGAGATTGGAAACTCTTTCGTCCAGCGCGCGAAGAGAGCCGATAAACTCGGCGCCGCTCTTTATCGTATACATCTGTCTATCTCCCCTAAAAATTCGCGTTCGGCGTCCTCTTTCGCAATTTTCTTTTTGATTTCGCCCTTTACGAATATAACGCAACAGTCCTTACCGCCCGCTATGCCTATATCAGCGTCTTTCGCCTCTCCCGGACCGTTTACGGCACAGCCCATTACGGCGATTTTCAAAGGCTTTTTTATGTTCGCCACATACCTGCTGACTTTATCCGCAAAGGCCATGCAGTCCCATTCGCACCTGCCGCACGTAGGGCACGCCACGACGTCGGCAAAATTATCGTCGAGCCCCGCCGCCGCTATTATGGCGCGCGCAGCTTTTACTTCGCGCAGAGGGTCAGCGGAAAGACTTACGCGCAGGGTGTCGCCTATCCCGTCGGCAAACAGTGCGCCCGCCGCAACCGCATTTTTTATTATCCCCATATACTCCGTTCCCGCCTCGGTAACTCCGACGTGCAAAGGATATTCGGTACGGCTCGATATATACCTGTATGCCTTAATCGTGAGCGGTGCGTCGGACGCCTTGACCGAAACGACTATATTATGTACGCCGTGTTTTTCCAACACTGCGACGTTTTTCAAAGCGCTTTCGGCGAGCGAAATTTCGTTTCTTCCGTATTTATCCGAAAATTCCTTATCTATACTGCCCGTGTTCGAGCCGACGCGCACGGGAATACCCGAACTTTTAAGCGCCGCCGCCACTTCCGCAACTTTGTTTTCACCGCCGATATTGCCGGGATTTATACGTATTTTATCGGCACCGCCGTCTATCGCGGCGAGCGCCAGCCTGTAATCGAAATGAATGTCGGCGACAAGCGGAATTCCGACCTTCTCCTTTATAAAGCGAAAAGATTTTGCGTCTTTTTCATCGTTAACGGAGTACCTTAAAATATCGCACCCCGCCTCCCGAAGCACCAGCGCTTCTTTAATAGCTTTATCCGTGTCCGAGGGTTTAAAAACGGACATGGACTGAACGGCTATTCTCTCTCCTCCGCCTATCGTTATATCGCCTATTTTTACTTTTACGCTCATAATCTCTCGGTATACCGTTTTTATTTTTGTTTATTTTATCATATATTTATAAAAAAGTAAAGTTTTAAGTTTTACAATAATAAAAATACCCCCGCCGCCGTAAAATTACGGCGGCGGGGTAAATCCCGCAAAAATACCGCTGAGCACCCTCTTAAACGTATAAAAGACTTTTTCCCGCGGCTGTCCGACGTCCTCGGCTGCTGTTCCGATGAACTCGGCGGCTGTTACGACGCCGTGTTTTACTTTATGCGTTTATTTTTTAAGCTCCTGCACGAGTCTTATACATATAAAGGACCGAATCGTAATAATCTTCGAGATATATGCAAAGTTTGCTCTCCTCTTTCATATCGTTGAAAGCCGCCGTCGCAGTGAGCGTATCGTAGTAAGCGCATACACAGTTTATGACGTCCTCGTAATATCCCATTTCCACGAGCTGGTCTTTTGTAAAGAACGTACTGTTTACTTCCTGATATTTTATTGCAAGGTTAGCATTTGTCTGTTTTATGGTGTTAGAATACCGCTGTTCTTTTTCCTCGATGCCGTTATTGTATTTAAATATCTCCCTTTCAAGTTCCGCCTGCTTATCTTTAAGTTCAATACATTTAGCGTTAACCTCGGCGGCAAACACTTCCTGACAGTAATCGTCCGCAGTCAAAAGTTTTTCTTCCGTCACGTCTATTTCCGCCTGTATTTCTTCCGCCTCGGCATCCGCGCTCTCCGCCGCGGCGGCGAGCGCCGCCGTCCGCTCGTTCTCGATTTCTGTCAGCCTGTCGAGCAAAATGCTCGAATTCGCTATCCCCTTATCCGCCGCTTCCGCCTGCGCCTTTGCCTCCAAGGCGTCGTACCGCTCGGTAATTTCGTTGACGCGTTTCGCCGCGCTTTCTTCCGCCGCCGCCGCGCGCTTTTTAAACGCCGCGAGCGCGTCGTTAAGCTTTTCCTTGTAGTCCGCAACGCGCTTTTTATGTTCGGGCATAACAAGCGTCTGCGCTTTCGCCGTGATTTCCTCGTCCGTGAGCGAGATATACTCCATTCTCCCGAGGTCGAGTTCGTCGAGCACCAGACCTTCATAAGGTTCTTTTTTTATCCTGTAATAATAAAATATATCCTGCAAAGCGTCGTACATTTCCGCTTTCGTCGTAGGTATTACTATCTGCATTATTTTACTCCCCGTTTACCGTATATTCGAAAACCGTTCTCGCGATGCGGAAACCTTCCGATTTGTCCGTAAAATTTACCGAAAATTCACGCGATTCGATTTTGGTTTTTATTTGGTTGCAGCCGTCCCGCAAACCATAAGTTTTTTTGGCGGAATCGCCGCTTAAAACAAGTTTTGCCGTACCCTTACAGTGAACGCCGACGGCATTAAGCGTCTTTTTTGCGCACGCCCCGAAATCATAAGTACCGTCGTAATCGTGAAAAGTGGCGACAGTCCCGCCGTCCGAGGAGAATTTAAGCGCCGCGATTTTTCCGCCGACGGCATCGAAGGCAAAGCCGCCCGAGCGCGAAAGCGCTTCCGCCTTGCCGAGAAAATACTCTTTTCCGTCGGCAGTGTCGTAACAATACAGTTTTTCTTCGCCGCCCCATTCAGACGGGAGCAGATAGACGCTGCCGAAAGAACTTGCGCGCCCCGTTACGGCGAAATCGGCTGACGCCCCCATATCCCTTATGATTTTTACCGCCGATTTATACAAAATGCAAAGTCTGCCCGCGCTAATGAAAACCGTCTTATCACCCACGCTCGCCGCCGAGTCGTGCTCGACGTCCAAAAATTCCGTCTTTAATCTCGTTACGGAAAAATTCTCCTTTTCTCCCGCAGCTGTCAGAACGAGCACTTTATTTTTGCATAGAATGTCAAGAGAGTCACCGCTTTCGGTCAGACATTCTATTTCGCCGTCGTCATATTCGGTATTTATAATTCCGCCAGTATCCCCGCCCGATTTAAAATCCGTCAGGTCGAAAGGCTCCGAAAACCGCAAACCGCGGTCTTTTCCGATAAACAGCATATTCTTATGTTCTGCATAATGCGACCCTTTTTCCACCCCCGTTTCCGTGCCGTCCGAAAGAAACGAACCTTCGTCGCCCGATATGAGAAATTTTTTCGCTCCCTTCTCGATAAAGCAAACTATATCGGGTTCGGAGGCAAACTTACCGATATTTAAAAGCGTGAACTCCAAATCTTTATCCTGGTAAACATCACCGTCGGAAGTGTAAACAAAAAGAGTGTCGCCCTCGAAGTATACCCGCTTTATCTGTTTGCCCGCAGGCGCGGACTTATACTCCGTAAAAACAAGCGACCTTCCGCTTTCCCCGACTCCCGCGGAAGATTCCGAATCCTTATCGTAGTCCAAGACAAACCTATGTTTTACAGCGTTCACATTTTGAAACAACGGAGGCGTTTTCATAGCCAGCACCTGCTTTTCATCACCGCGCTTTCGGGCAGCGCGAATGACGCAACTCCGTCGGAATAGCGCTTACGCCACATCACCGCCTCGTCGAATCTGTTCTCAGAAAGGCAAACTTCCGCCGCCAGTCCGTAAGCGAGCACGCTTACGGACACGTCTTTATCGAGATATCCGGTCTCCTCGGTAAGCCCCAGATTATCAGGCAGATACTCATACTCCACGCTGTCAGCTTCGCCGCGGGCATGCAAATATTCGGGATGAACAACAAAAAACAATTTTCTGCCGTAGTCATCGTAAACGCCTCTTATTTTAAGTATTTTTCTGTCTAATTCCGAATAATACACGCGCCCGTTCACAGGCGTAACTTTTTCTGTACAAACCATTGGTATATAACTACCCGCAAGTTCGTTCAAAACGAGATTTGCAAGCCGAGTCATGGTATCTACTTCCGCAAGCGTCGTCGCGGAAACGTTTTCCGTCGTCGTATCTAAAAGATACTCGTTTATTTCCTCTCTCCCGAGCAATGTCGCCGCCGCCGCGACTATTTCCGATAATTTCATTTTTCTCCTCCTTAATAAAATCGCGTCGGGCGCACGATTGCAGCCCGACGCGACCGATATTTCCCCGTAAGGAATAATAATGCCTCAAAAAAAGAGGCAGACAAGGCACCCTTATTTATGCAGTTTTATTTTTATACCGCAAAAGGCTTTTTTACGATTCCGTGATACCCGAAAGCATGCCCTGACCGCAGGGACGCGCACAGATAAGGTCGGCGTATTTTACAAGCGTCGCGGTATAGACGGGTTTGCCGGCCACCTGTTTAAGCACTTTGCCGTCGTCCCCCGTAAGCCACTGCCAATCGCATAACTGATGAAGCGTAAAATCTTCGGTGTTCAAAAGATACATGGTTCCTTCAGGACAAAATCTGTCCGCGACTACCGGTATTCCGTTATAGGTTATAGTCTTATACCCGCCCGTGAGCTCGGTCGTGTCAACCAGCCTTTTGTTCGCGGATAGAATTTTCTGCAACGCGCGGCGCACCCCTCTTGAACAGACTATGAAATTGATTGTACCGCCGCTTATGTCTTCGATTTCGTCTATTGCTTTTTGGATAATCTCCTCAGACAATGTACCGACAGACGAATTTATATAGGGGTTGAGCCATGAATTTTCGGTTCGCGAAAGCCCGTAAAGATTTTTTGTCGTATCGAATATCGCTTTAAGTCCCGTAAGTTCGTTGTTGTATGAGCCCTGTACCGTGATAATCATTCCCTGAATTATATCCGCATTATCTGACGAGGACCCGTCGAGAGTTACAATATTCTCTGCCCTGTCAACGCGAATAACCCTTCTCCCCGTGCCACTCGTTATCGCTACTCCTATCGGCGTTCTGAAATCAACAACCATCCCTTCAACGATGTTCTTTACGGAATCTACCGTAATTACTCCCTCTTCTATATTGGATACCTTTGCGATTACGCCCGTGCCGTCGCCGAAAAGCATTCTTCCGAAATTGAAAGTGCTCGATTTTATGAGTCCCTCCATTTCGGCGTTAAGAAGATTGACGAACGCGCCTGCGTTGTTCTCGGAAGCCCTTACCGCCTTATCCGAAATTTCGATTGTTCCGTAAAGGTTTTTCAGCGTCGTCACCATCTCGCTGTAATTGTTGCCGGTCGCCGAAGGCAGTTCTCCTTCCTCCGTGCCTGCGCCTATTCCGCCGTTCACGCCGTATACGGCAAGTTTTCTTACTTCCTTGCCCCAAACGTCGTTCGTGCTTTGTTTTATCCTCGCAAAAAGAGGATTGGATATGTTCAGTTGTTCTGCGACAGCGTCAAGATAATATGTTTTGAGCGC
This sequence comes from uncultured Clostridia bacterium, assembly GCA_944367535.1. Lineage (GTDB taxonomy): Bacteria > Bacillota > Clostridia > Christensenellales > Borkfalkiaceae > UBA1259. The sequence goes on along the minus strand of CALVWQ010000007.1, from coordinate 13,159 downwards.
GCTGTCCGCACTCGTCAGTGTTACCGCCATTTTTTCTCCTTAAATTTTATTTTTCCCGCCGAGCAGGTCTTTAAAAAGCGTTCCCGCCTCCTCGACGGTTTTCGGACGGCTCACGGGCGTTTTGAGTCCCGTACCCGCTCCGTCCATTATAATCGCGCCAGTCTTCTGCCCGAGAATATCCTTGAGATAACCTTTGAGTATTTCCTCTCTTTCGCGTTGGGTTATCCCCTCTCCTTTTTGTTCGGGCATTTCCGTTCTTTCGGGGACGGGGCTTTGCTTATCCGTCCTTTCCGCCGCCGCTTCAAGTTCTTTCAATCGCTGACAGCGTTTGGTGAATTCAGCCTGTAAAGAATTGTATGCGGCGTAGAGCGCGTCTGCATTTTTGAACTTACCGTATGAGACCGCCTCCTTTTTTTCGCCCGTGAAATTTTCCGCTTCCGCGGCATGCGCTTCTTCCGGCGCGGCTTGTTCATTTTTCGGTTCTTCGTTCATATTGTCTTCTCCTTATCGTTTTTTTCGTTCTGTCTTATTTTGTGTTCTTTTATGTGCGAGTAGAATCTCTCGCGCGTTTCTTCCGTCAGCTCGTCGTATTCGCTCAAAACATATCTCGAATGTTCGTCTATATGTACCGAGTCGTCGTCAACCTCGTCTACTTTCACCGAGCCTTTTAACAGCGCGGAATTTTCCGCCCTCGCCTTTTCTTCCTGTAACTCCGAAAGCCCCTTTCGGTAATCGAGGTCCTTATAACCGAGCAGTGAAAGAAGTTTTTCTTTCGTCGCAGGGCGCAGTCTGCCGTTTTCGTCGCCGAGAAGCCCGCTCTCATACAGTTTGAACATCATCTCTTTTTTGGTGTTCTGCGAATACAAAAGGTCGTTCTCGTTTTCGGTGTAGACGTCGTCCGAACAGAGCGTTTCGCCACGAACGTACATTATTTTCGTCTTTTTAGCCTTGTCTTTGTACCTTATCGGTCTCATTCCCGCCGAAAACTGCGCGTACAGTCTTATAATATGTTTTGCCGCTTCAACATAACATTTTCTTATTTCTTCCGCGGGCAGCAAAAGTCTTTCGTTGTCCTGCTCGATTAAAAGTTCGAGCGCGCTGCCGCTTTTTATGTTTGCGTTCGAAGACGAGGACGAAATATCCGAGACCCCGCTTATGATTACAAACTCGTTTATGAGTTTATCCTCCTCGTCGTTAAAATCCGAGGGCATATCCGATTCTTTCATCATTTCGGGCGCAGTCGCACCCTGTCTGTAAACGAGTATTTTTCCGGGAGGCAGTCCCTCCTCTTTTAAATCTTCCACGTCCACAGAGCCGTCCTCGACCGTCATGACCCCCGTCGAAAGCCTGTTCAGAAATTCGTGTTTTCTGTTCTTTACCGCATTATAAGCGCGCTGAACGGGAATGAGCCGTTCTATTACTCCCGCGCCGAAAAAATTCCCCGCGACGGATATACTGTCCTGTTTTATAAAAGGAAAAGTCCTCGTCTTTTCCGCACCGTTCTCATACGGCAATTCACCGTAATACAGCAGTTTTCCGCCCGATACCGTGATTATTCTTCCGCGCGGAAATTCTTCCGACGGTCTTTCGTATTTTTCTATCACGACGGCGGCGTCTGAAAGCACGCTTTCACCGCCCGTGCCGGCGCCGCCCGGCGCAAGACTGTAAACATCGACGTCTCCGCCCGCCACGTCCGCGCCGTATATTCTTTTTATCTCGCGTACGGGCATGGCTTTCGCCTGTATTATGCTGAAACAGTCCTCGATATTTTCCGCAAACAGATTATCGGGAAATATCTCGAAGGGCGATACCGCGGTAACGGACACTTCGCCCCCGTATACGCTTTTGCCGTCCACTTCGCCTATCTTTTCGCCGCCGTTCTCGTCCCACAGCACCTTATAAAAACCCGTGCCGCACGTCTCGCTCCAAACCGTAGCCTTTCTTACCGTTTCTTCCATACGTACCCTTTCAAAAACCGCCGCCACGAGTTTTTCCGCCGCTTCCGCGCCGCCGACGTCTTTTTCGTCGTCCGTCGCGGGTCTTACGGATAATACGGGTTTTATGCGTGAAAATCGGGCGAGCCTCGATTCGGTAAGCGGCGCTATGTGGTTAAACACTTCCCTGTTCTGCCAGAAAAACGACTTATCTTCCTGCACTATTTCGCCGCGAATGTTCAGGTCGCAATACTGATTGCCCCTTAAAAAATTCATATTGAGTTCCCATTGCCGCTCGTAACCGAGCCGCGCTTTCCTGCGCGCCTCGAAATCCCTTTCGGTCTCCGCCGCGAGTTCTTCGGCAAATTTATCTTTCTCTTTCTTTTCTTGTTTTTTCAACTCCAAATTTTAATTCTCCTTATCGTTTTTATCCTCTCCGAGAAGTATCTTTAATAGCCTTATCTTTTCCGCCTCCAATTCTTCGTCCGTCATTTCTTGTACCGGTATTTTTTCCGTTTCCAGAAGATATTTAAGCGCGGTAAGGTCGGGCGGAACGTTCTTCACCACAACCTTTTTCTTGCTCAGTTTCATGGCGCCGTCCTCGTCGTTCACGTATTCTTCCGTAACTTCTTTCGCATTGTAGCCGAGAGCGCGTTTCACGAGCGCGTTTTTAAGTTTTTTCTCATCGGCCGCCGCCTTTATATCTCTTTCTTTCATTCATTATTTTTCTGTACAGTCTCTCCTTATCTTTCTGTATTTCCGTCTTAGGTTTTTTAGGGGGAGTTTTTTCGGGTTTGGTCATCAGATAATACCTTAATTCGTCCAACGAATGGTCGTCGACCTTTCTCGGCACGTCGCCGGCCGCCCAACGGTAGCTTTTAAGTTCGCGTATCAGGTTGACGCAACTGCTGAAAATATACAATCCCGCCGCGCCGTCCGTCTGTTTGAGATAGGATTTCACGCGCTGTATGCCCGAAAAAAGGTCCTTGTTCACTTTGGTATTTACGGCGATGCCGCACTCGTAAAACAACTCGCCGACCGACTTCAATGACGCAAGAGTTTTCTGATTTGCCGCCGAATCGATAAGCGCCTCGATATATCCGCCCGCGCCCCTGTGCCAGCCGAGTTCGTCGCACTTTTCTTTTATTTTTCGCGAATGATATTCTATATCTTTTTCCGCCTCGTAATGTTCTGCGACGACGTATACGGTACCGTCGTAGTCCACCGCGTACCAATGCGCGGACAGCGGGTTGTGAAGCCCGGGGTCTATGGAAATCGTGTCGTACCATTCCCGAGGTATCGGCCGCGGCTCTATTACATTTACCGCCGCATCGAATTCGGGATAGACAAGTCCCGCGCCGCTTTTGAATCTGCCGTATCTTCTCGATTCGAGCTGTTCGTCGGAAAGCGTGGCAGTGAGTCCTTTCACCTCTTCTTCGCTTAGAAACGGATTGTCCGCCCATTCCATGAATTCACACCAAATCTCGGGCGAATTTCCGGGATTCAGATATATCTCGTCATAGACAAAAGTCAGCCCTTTAAGCGGCGTCATGGTCCCGAACATGTCGCCGCCCTTATCCAGAAGGCGCATACGGCATTCTTCGTAAATATCCTTCGGAGGTTCCTCGTCGAACCACACAAAGTCGAGCGAACTGCCCTGAAATTTTTCCCTGCCCTGGTCGCATGACTTGAAACCTATGACGGAAATGCCGCCGAACACGTTTCGTATTTTAATCTGGTCTATAACCCCGTATTCGGGGCTGTCTTTTCGCCCCGACGACATCGTTATATCTTCTATCCAGCGCGGATTGAGATAGTGCAGGATTTTCGCCTGCGCGACGTCCCTCTGAACCTGCGAGGAAAGAGACACTACCCACCCGAAAACATTGGCTTTGTTTTGTCTGTAAGGATGTATTCCCCGCGCAAAATATACCGCTTCCACCGCACCGCACTCCGTTTTGCCGCTCCTGTTGCCGCCGAACACCCAGCGATTTTTTTTGGGGCATTTATGAAAAGCAAGTTGTTTGAAGTGAACTTTCTCCCCCGTATTATAGCGGGATATAACATCGTATTCTTTCCGCGCCGAAATCTCGTTTTCCACTTCTTTCAATCTCGATACAGCCGCCCTTAAAACTTCGCCGTTTTTTCCCAAACTCATAATCCCCCGTTGTGCCGCAGATTTTTAACATCGCGCACATTTTATCACCCGATTTTAACACGTTAAAGAATATATGACCGATAAAATTAAAATTTTTTCAGTCTGTTTTTACGTTTGCCGTGTCGGCGTAGTTTATGTTTTTCACGGTTTTTCCGCATACAGAATGAAAAATCGAAAAATTATTGTCCGCATTGAGAAGGTACAACCGAATTCTTTTTAAGTTAAAAGTTAATATGAATGTTAAAATACTGTTATGAAAATAAAAGTTAAATTAAATTTGAAATGAAACTAAAAACAATTCTTGGTAAATGTGAAAATAAAAGTTTCTGCGCGCCCGCAATGCTGCGGGCGCGCAGAAACTTATAAAAAAATTCAGTTTTATTGCAATGAACAAATTCCGGTTTTATTGCGCGGATAATCGGTTATTTACGATTATGAGATTTATCGGATATGTTTTATATGATTATATTGTTAACGGCATCGTCTTTAAACTCGTCTTGAATGGATTTTTCCTCACCGCGCTCATTTTTGCAATCGATTTTATCATCGCTTTCGGATAAATCTTCCGACGAGAGTGTATCGCCTTCCAAGCCTGCCCCTTCGTTTTCAATATAGGCAATTCTTAATTTGTTGAGTGTTACATGATAGTAAAGCGCGAGCACGAGCCCCGTAAGCACCCATGTTATGGGATATGCCCAGTAAATTATATAAACCTCGTCGATGACCGCCAGAAACGAGTATACCCATATAACCCTGAAAACGCAAGTCCCGAAAAGAGTTATGACCATTGCCGCCGTACTCTTTCCGAGTCCTCTCAAAGAATAACTGTAAACGTCCATGATTCCGCAGAGAAAATAAAGCGAACTTATAATCGCCATTCTTTTGGCGGCGACCATGATTGTCTTTTCCTCTTTTGAAATAAGTCCTACGAGTTGCGGGGCAAATATCGCGAGAATACCGCCTATAACCACTCCCACGAGAATTACCGTAAGAATACATTCGTATGTAACTCTTTTGATTCTTCCGAATTTTCCGGCGCCATAATTCTGTCCCACAAAAGAAAGTGCGGCAAGAGCAATACCGTTCATCGACTGATAGACCATCGCCTCGAATTGCTGAGCGTATGAATTGCCCGCCATCACTATTTCTCCGAAAGAATTGACACTCGACTGTATTATAACGTTGGAAAGAGAAAACAGGCAGCCCTGTATACCCGCGGGTACGCCTATCCTTATTAAACCGACAAGTTCTTCCTTATAAAATCTTATAAACTTCCTTTGAAGTTTAACCGCCCCGCTGTTTTTCGCAAGCAAAACAACGCACATGATTGCCGAAAACGCCTGCGAGACGACAGTCGCAATCGCCACGCCTTCCACATCTTTATGAAAAACCAAAATAAAGAAAATATTGAGAAAAATATTAAGGATACCGCCAATAGCCAGAAAAATCAACGGGCGCACCGTTTCGCCCGCAGCGCGCAGAATAGACGCGCAGAAATTATAAAGCATCATCACCGGCATGCCTATAAAATAAATTTTCAGATATTTTGTCGCCATGTCGAGAACGTTTATATCGCAGCTCATCCAAATTAGGAAAGTTTTCGCGCCGAAAATCCCGACGAATATAAGCACAAATCCCAGCAATACCGAAAGCAGCATAGACATGCCCACCGTCTTTCGGACGCTGTCGACGTTATTCTTCCCGAGATAGCGCGCAACCGTAACGTTCGCACCCACCGAAAGCCCGACGAACATACCTACTATTAAATTTATTAGCGCGCTCGTCGCGCCCACCGCGGCTACCGCACGGTCATTGACGAATATTCCAAGAATGAGTATATCGGCAGAGTTAAAAAGTATTTGGAGTACGTTCGTAAAAATAAGCGGTACGGAAAAGAGAAATATTTTTTTGAATATGGGCCCGTGCGTCATATCGACTTCGATATTTTTCACCATAATTTCACCAGACAAATTGAATATTTTAAAAAGAAAGCGTTTTTTACGCCGAGCATTTTCTGCATTATTATATATCGATTGGAATATACAATAAAAACTCAATAATTTTTTACATCGGTATGCCGACCCTCTTTTTTAAAACTTCTTCACGTCCGAATTTTCGTATTCGGTAAACTTCATGCGGTATCCGCCCGAAATCACCGTATCGCCTTCCGCGACGCATTTCCAGCCGCTCGCACGGTCGAGATTTTCAAAAAACACGTCCGCTTCGCCGTCCGCCTCGATTTTGGTGACGAGCGCGCCCGAGCAATATGGCAGCATGGTCTTATAGAACATTCCGCCGCCTATTATAAATACGTCGTTGTCGTCATAAGACTTTAAGAGCGCGAAAAGTTCGGCGAGATTTCTGACCGTAAGACAGCCTTGCGCGGGAACGCCGCTCGTAAACACAATATTCGTCCTGTTTTTTAACGGCAGCCCGCCCGGAAAAGATTTTAAAGTTTTTGATCCCATCACGACGACTTTTCCCGTGGTCTTCTCTTTGAAAAACTTCATGTCGGCGGGAACGGAAAAAAGAAGTTTCCCGTCTTTGCCTATGCCCCATTTGTCGTCCACCGCAACTATCGCACGCATTAAATCGCCACCTCGAACTTTTCGTCGATTTTATTATATTCATAATTTTCCAAACGGAAATCGTCAACCTTAAAGTCGTAGAAATTTTTCACGTCGGGATTCATGACGAATTTCGGGGCGGGAAATTCCGGATTTTCCAGCATTTTTCTGACGACGGGAATATGCCTGTCATATATATGCGCATCTGCTATGACGTGCACGAGTTCGCCCGCTTTAAGTCCCGACACCTGTGCAAGCATATGTAAAAGCACGGCATACTGCACCACGTTCCAGTTATTGGCGACCGCAACGTCGTTGCTTCTCTGATTGAGTATACCGTTGAGCACGTCGCCCGAAACGTTGAACGTCATCGAGTACGCACAGGGATAAAGGTGCATTTCCGAAAGGTCTGAAAAATTATAGATATTTGTAAGTATACGCCGAGAATGAGGGTTGTTTTTAAGGTCGAAAAGCACCCTGTCTACCTGGTCGAATTCACCCTCGGGATATTTATGCCTGACGGCAAGCTGATAGCCGTATGCCTTGCCGATGGAACCCGTTTCGTCCGCCCAACTGTCCCATATATGCGACGAGAGTTCATGCACGTTATTGGATTTTTTCTGCCATATCCACAGTATTTCGTCCACAGCCGATTTAAATGCCGTGCGTCTTAAAGTCAGCGCGGGAAATTCTTTTCTCAAATCGTACCTGTTTACTATGCAGAACTTTTTCACGGTGTGCGCGGGAGTGCCGTCCGCCCATCTGGGACGGACGGGATAATCGGTGTCCCATACCCCGTTTTCTATTATTTCCTTGCAGTTTTCTTTGAATACCTTATCCGCGTAACTCATTCGTTTTCTCCTTTTTATCATCTTATCGCAAAGTCATTATCATTTTAAAAAACGCCTTATATAAAGGGGCTTGTCCGTACCCTTAGGGCGGATATAAAATCAAAAATTCTTAAAAAATAAAACTTATAAAAATACGATTGTCAGAAAGCGTCCTTCCTATGATTTTTCCACCGCCGCGCAATAAAGCACAGCACCGCTTTTTTGGGTGCGATTTTCATGACGAAATGCAAAAAACGGTTGAAAAACCCGGGGATATAGACGATTTTGTTTTTCTTTACCGCTTTGAGCGACTTTTCCGCCACGAACTCCGGCGATTTCGAGGAAAGTTTGCCCCAAACTCCCTGCCCTTTTATCTCTTCTATTATGTCCGCGCGCGTCGGCACTCCGCCCGGCAGTACGGTGGTAACCTTAACCCCCTCGGGTTTAAGTTCGTAATGCAGCGCCGTGAAAAGGTTTTCCAAAAAAGCCTTGGATGCCGAATAGAGCGCGAAATACGGCATGGGCGAAACGCCCGACATGCTGCCGATTGTTATAATCTCCGCGGCGGGAATTTCTCGCCGTTTTAACAGCGCATGGGTTAGCGCAACCGTGCTTTCGACGTTGACGCGTATCTGAAACAGAATCTTTTCGGCGGTATACTCGGTAAACGGCTTTTGAGTGTCTACTCCCGCCACGTTTACTATACGCGCGAACTTTATTCCCTTTTCATCGATATAAGCAAGCATTTTGTCGCGGGAATCCTTATCCGTAAGGTCGCACGCGAAAAATTCGGTCTGCCCCGCGCCCGCTGAAATGAGCGCGTCTTTTTCCGCCGACAACTTTACGGCATCCCTGCCCGTTATGAACAGATTTTCTCCGCGCACGGCGCAAGCGCGTGCAAACGCCTTGCCTATCCCGCCCGTCGCGCCGCTTATAAAAGTATAAGACATACCATTATTTTGCGGTGAGGACTTTGCTCGACACGCCCTCAATCATTCCGAGTTTTCCGGAAAGACTGTTTATCATTTCCTGCGGCGCGTCGATTACGACGCTTATCACGCTCATGTTCTTCTGTTTATAAGGAATTCCGAGCCTGCCCAAAATATAGTCCCTGAACTCGTGCAAAAGCGAATTTACGCGCTCTACCGCGGAATAATCGGTTACTATCACCGCCACAACTGCAATTTTTTCGTCCAAAGTTTTTTCTCCTTTAATCGTTCGGTATAAAACCTTGTTTTATTGTATCACATATACGTTATTTTAGCAATTGAATTGCCCTTTTTTCACGGCTATTTTTAATTTTTCTATCGCCTTTTTTTCTATGCGCGAAATGTATGAACGCGAGATTTTCAAAAACTTCGCCACTTCCCTCTGTGCATAGGTTCTCTCGCCTTTTAAACCGTATCTCAAACATATAACTGTATATTCGCGAGGCGTAAGGTTTGCCTTTAAAAATTGCAGGAATTTCTCCCTTTCTATACTCATATCAACCTGACGGAAAACCGCGTCGTCCTTTTCGTACAGCAAATCCATAAAAGTCAGTTCGTTTCCGTCCTTGTCAGTGCCCACGGGGTCCATGAGCGAAATGTCGTTTTTGAATTTTTTGTTTGCCCTTAAAAGCATAAGTATTTCGTTTTCGATACAGCGCGCAGTATACGTCGCAAGTTGAGTACCTTTTCCCGTTTCGTAAGTATTAACCGCCTTTATTAGCCCTATGCTTCCCACCGAAATCAAGTCGTCCGTCTCCGCGGCGCCCGCATATTTTTTCACGACGTGCGCCACCAGCCGCATGTTATGGTTTATCAGTTTATCGCGAGCCTCTTTACTCCCCTCTTTCATAAGCCTTATGGTTTCGGTCTCCTCTTCGGGCGACAGTGGTTTCGGAAACGAACCGCCGCCTATGACGCTGCCGGCGAAAAACGTGAGTTTTCCGATTAAAAACAACAATCCTTCCAGAAACATTTTAATTTTCTCCTTTTTTACCGAATACTCTAACTTATGGAAAAATTCCTTGCATAATGCGCGACAGCCCGTCCTTTTCGGTATTTTCGCCGATGTTTTTTTGCAGACGACGCGGTTTTTTGGTTTTCAGGGTCATATATTCTTTCAACGCGCCGTTTTTTATGGTATTATCCGCTCGGCGTTTGGAAAAATCAAGGGAGGTACGCGAAACATAAATAACCGATATTACATTAACCGTTATTCGTTTTACGAAAGGTTGCGCGACAAAAGCCGATCGGAAGAAGCGTAGCGCGCCGTCCCCACGTAAAGGCGGGTAAAATTATGAACTCATCGACAGTGAATCAGATTTTTGCGCAATACGGACTTGCAACGACGATAATTGCGGCGGCTTCCGCCGCCGCGACCGTGATAATCAACTTCGTTTTCGGGGACAGAATTCCGCGCTTTATACGGAATTATCTGCCGGTCATACTCTCGCTCGTCGCCGAATTTGTATACGACATGGCGGCGATAAGAAAATCGTTTGTATTTTCCGCAGAGGCATTCTATACGGGGCTCGCGGCGGGCTCGCTTTCCACGGCGATAGCGGCGCTCGTCAACAAAATACGCCGCGGTGAACCCATAACTTTCGAAGTAACGCAACTCTTCATAGAGGGACTGCTCGAAGGCTTTATCGACTCGCAAAAAAAATCTGCGGTCGCGGCGGCGGTTTTGGCGATCATAAACGAAAACGGAGATGAAGGATACGAGAGCCTGTATATGAAAATAGCGGAAATTCTCGACAACAATTGCGACGGCAATCTGACGGAACCCGAAAAGGCGGCAATTATAAACGCCGTGCTTTACGGCACTTCCACGAAAAACGGCAGGCGATAAACCGAATAAATTAATTATTCCGTCCGCGCGTTTAACGGCGGTACGGGCAGCAGCCTGTACCGCCGTTTTTTCATACATAAAATCCGTAAGTCCCTTTTTTAGCCTGTTATATACCTGCACGGAATAAATTTCCGCAAAGTAAAAATACTACTTTTATGGAACTTGAAAAAAACCTCGGCGACAACCTCGCCGTCTTAAAGAAAAAAATCGGCTCGGACGACGTTTCGTTCATGGAATTTAAAATACACGGAAAAAACGCCGTACTCGTATTCGTAAACGATATAGTTAATAAAGAAGCGGCAGGCGAACTCATATTGAGACCACTTTCCGAACTCGAATGCGATTTCAGTCCGCAGGTCGTGGCAAACAACATATTCAGCCCTGAAAAAAAGGAAGTCTTAACCGTGGAAGAAACGATAGACGAAATAATGACGGGAAACGTTTGTCTGCTTGTTGACGGAACGGCTGAAAGTTTTTTATTCGGACTACGTAAATTCGAAAAAAGAGCAATTGCCGAGCCGCCCACGTCGACCGTCATAAAAGGGCCGCGCGAAGGCTTCGTCGAGAGTCTTCCCGTAAACATAAGCCTTATGCGCAGAAGGCTGAAAACTCCGCACCTCAAATTCGTGAACATGGTGGTCGGCAGATACTCGAAAACGCCTGTCGCGCTCTGTTATATCGACGGGATAGCCGATAAAAAACTCGTAGCGCTTTTAAAAAAGAAAATAAGCGCGATAGACATAGACGCCGTGCTCGATTCGTCATACGTAACCAAATTTTTGGGCGAGCACGAAACATCTCTTTTTAAACAGATAGGAAACACGGAAAAACCGGATATACTTGCAGCCAAAATATTGGAAGGCAGAGTCGCCGTGATAGTCGACGGCTCTCCTATAGCGCTCACCGTACCTTATCTTTTGCTAGAAGATTTTCAGAGTCCCAGCGATTATTACGGCTCCTCTTACAGCGCGATTTTCGCAAGACTTTTAAGGCTCTTCGCGGTAACGCTGTCGATATATCTTCCGGCGTTTTTCGTTTCGGCGGAACTGTTTCACCTCCAACTTCTGCCGCTGTCGTTTCTTTTAACGATTGCAAGCAGCATAAAAGGCATTCCCCTGTCACCGAGTTACGAGATGTTTTTCACACTCGCCATATTCGAGATACTTAACGAAGCAAGCGTGCGAATGCCCAAATACGTCGGAATGGTTGTTTCCATAGTCGGCGGACTGGTACTCGGAGAAACCGCCGTCGCCGCGGGTATAATATCCGCTCCGACGCTCATGATTATCGCTTTCTCGGGAATTTGCCTTTATACCGTCCCCGAACTAGAACAGGCTTTTTCGATAATAAGGCTCATATTTTTAATCGTAGGCGGTTCGGTCGGTCTTTACGGACTTATCGTTGCAAGCGTTTGCCTGTTTATTTACCTCGTTTCGTTTGAAAATTATTCCACGCCGCTGATGGCGCCTTTCGCCCCCATAGTGAAGGAAGATTTAAAAGACGGCATCTATAAGGGCTTTTTATCTCAACAGCAAAAACGCCCGTATTCCATAAAAAACATCAATCGCAACCGCATAAGCGACAAATGCGTAAAGGAGCACGAATGAACAGAATTTTCCCGTTAAAAACAAGGCAGATTTGTCTGTTTTTCATCGCATTTCTGCCTGTAAATAAATTATTTATAATGCCGAGCATAGTAGCGGCCACTGCCCGTCAGGACATGTGGATGTCCGCGCTCATAAACATGGCTATCGACGCGGCGACTCTCGCCGTAATCATGTTTATATGCGCAAAAAGAAATATCGATTTTTACGGTATTTTGGAAAACACGTTCGGGAAAACGGGCTCGAAAATCATACTTTCTTTTTACTTCGTGTTTTTTATGCTGAAAGCCGTACTTCCAATATCCGAACAGCGTGATTTCGTAACGCTTACCTTTTATTTCACGCGCCCGGGGGGATTTATTTTTCTGCCATTCTTCCTCGCCGCTTTTTATCTGTGCTTAAAGCCTCTCCGTTGCGTGGGCAGATGCGCCGACCTTCTTTTCATTCCCACTATTATTGGCTTTGTATTTTTAATATTTCTTTCCTTCGGAAACTTCGAACTCGGCGCGCTTCTTCCTTTCGGCATCAATGGCGCCGCGCCTATATTTGAAGGCTCGTATATCGCCTCGCCTTGGTACGGCGACTGCGTATATTACCTTTTCTTTGCGGGCAGATACCTGCATAAAAAGAAAGACGGCGTAAAAATACTTCTTTCATATATCGCCGCATGCGCAATGGTTCTTATCTTTATCGTCGTGTTTTACGGAACTTTTTCGGTGATTGCCTTCCGTCAGCGTTTTGCCATTAACGAAATATCGAAGTATTCGACTATAATAAACAATATCGGCAGATTCGATTATTTAAGCACTTTCATGCTGCTTATTTCGGGAGTAGTGAGTCTTTCGCTTCCCTTATATTTTGCGGGGGAAATCATGAACAGAATCACCGAGATAAAAAAGCCGTGGATTTTTCCTTTAATCGTCTCTGCAATAACGCTGGCGGTACTCGTTGTTCTGGAACAGTATTTTGCGAGCATAGAAAAATTTATCACGGGATACGCTTCGGCATATTTTATCCTTCTCGGGAATCTTTTCCCAATTGTCGCGGCACTCTTTTCTTTAAAGGAGAAAAAACATGAAATATATCAAAGTTAAAGCGGCGTTGTTTGCGATATTCGCCCTGTCGCTTTTGTTTTTCGGAAACGATTTTTCCATAATAGACATAGAAAAAACCGCAATAATAACCGCACTCGGCGTAGACGTCGAAGACGACGGCAAATACCTCGTTA
>CALVWQ010000006.1 GCA_944367535.1 uncultured Clostridia bacterium | reverse complement strand
GGCATGGTAAACGGAAAGAGAATATCGAAAGACGCAGAACTGAAAGCTGGCGATGCGGTTGAAATCTATTTCGCAATGCCCGAGCGAAAAATGTTCTCGGTGCTTTATTCCGATTGCAACATAGTTATTGTCGATAAGAACGAGGGCTGCCTTTCTGAAAGCGTTTTCCAAGAACTTAAAAAAACTTTTCCCGACGTACGTTTTGTTCACAGGCTCGACAGGAATACTTCCGGGGTAATGATTTTTGCGATAGGCGATGCGGCGGAACGGGAATTACTCGCGGGCTTTAAAAAGCATGCTTTTATAAAAAAATATCGCGCAGTCGTAAAAGGTAAACCGGTGCCTTCCGAAAACATATTAGAAGCATATCTGAAAAAAGATGAAAACGAGGCACGAGTTAAGATTTTCGATAGACCGGTAAAAGGCGCAGTGCCGGTCAGGACGGGCTACAAAGTTTTGTCGTCAGAAGGCGAAACGAGCGTTCTAGAAGTCAGACTCTTTACAGGCAAAACTCATCAGATACGCGCGCACCTTGCCTATATAGGTTATCCCATAGTCGGGGACGGAAAATACGGCGATGCGGAATTTAACAAAAAGAATGGCGCGAAATCGCAGAGGCTTACGGCTTTTTCGCTGGGGTTGGCGTTTGAGAAGGAAAGCCCTCTTTATTATCTTAACGGAAAAACTTTTGTAACGGAAAAATGATATGCCACAGGACGCATACACGCTCCGCTATCTTTGCGGGGAACTTGACAAAATATTTTGCGGCGGCAAGATAAACAGGATAGTTCAGCCTTCTGCCGACGAGGTGGTTTTCACCGTTTATAATGGGAAAACGACTAAACTTCTCGTCGACGTAAATCCTGCCGCGCCTAGAATAGGCATTACGGAAAAAGAAAAGGAAAGTCCTTTGACTGCTCCGAATTTCTGCATGCTTTTAAGAAAGCACCTGCTTTCGGCGACGGTGCGCGACATATCTCTTGTGGGGTTTGACCGCATAGTAAAGATAGATTTATCGCCTTCATCCGAATTTTTTGATGAGGGCGAAAAGACGCTTTATGTTGAACTTATGGGGCGATACAGCAATATAATATTGACTGAAAACGGAAAAGTTTTAGGCGGAAACCGCGGTATAAACTTTTTCGATAACGGCGTTCGTCCGCTTATAGTGGGCAGGGAATATCTGTTTCCTCCCGTCGGTGATAAAAAGGTACCGAAAGACGAGGCGCTTTCGGAAATCCTTTGCGGCGACGACGCGAAAGAACTTGCGAAGTCGGTTACGGAAAACGTTCAGGGCATTGCACCGTCTACCGCCACCGAGATGGCGGAACAATATTTCGCGGAACACGGGGTTTTTTCGGGAAAATCGTTTTTTGTTTTCATGAATGATTTTCTATATGCGCAAGAATACAGCCCATGCGTGATAACCGATAAGGGTGCGGTGAAGGACGTTTGCGTTTTCCCTTATAAATGCGTATCGGGCGAAGTTAAAAACTTCCCGACGCTTGTGCTCGCCGAGGAGTTTTATTTCAACGAAAAAAACAGAATAAAGAAATTTGCCGCCTTAAAAGAACGTCTTACGTCCGCCGCGTCGGCGGCGCTTAAAAAGGCAAACAAGCGTCTTTCGGCTATAAACGCGCGCGAAAAGGACGCCGCATCCGCCGATTTAAACCGCTTAAAAGGCGAACTCATACTCGCAAATATTTATAAATTCAAGGGCGGGGAAAAATCGTGCGTGCTCGACAATTATTATGACGGCACGACCGTGGAAATAGAACTCGACGAGAGGATTTCCGCTGCGGCAAATTCAGAAAGATACTATAAAAAATACAATAAACAAAAGCGCGCGCTCGCCGCGCTCGCGCTGCAGCGCGAGGCAGCGGAGTCCGAAGCGGATTATCTCGAAAGCGTTCTCGATTTTATCGGTATGGCGGAAAACATCTGTGATCTTGCCGAAATAAAGGAAGAACTAATAAATGCGCGTATAATTTCAGAAAAAAATAATGTACGGCGTCGGACTACGGAACCGACGCTCGGCAGGGTTTACGATGTATACGGCTTTACCGTGCGCGTCGGGCGCAATAATGCGGAAAACGACAAAATCGCGTTTTCCGCAAAACCAGACGATATATGGTTGCACGCAAAGAATTTTCACTCTTCACACGTCGTAATAGAAACGCGCGGGACGGAACCTCGCGAAAAGACGCTGATTGCGGCGGCGGAGATATGCGCTTATTATTCGGGCGGCAGAAGCGGGGGAAAGACGGAAATAGTTTATACGCGCCGAAAGTTTCTGAAAAAGCCGCGAGGGGCTAAACTCGGGTTTTGCACATACACCGATTTTAAATCGGTTACCGTAATGCCCGAAAAACATGCGGAATTTTTAAAATCCCGCGATACCGAATAGAAATCTGCAAAAATATACAGATAAAAACCATGAAATGAGAGCATTAAAAAACGAAGTTTGTTTTTCGGTGGGGGATATGAAAATTTTTATAGCGACGGATTCATCCAAAGGAAGCCTGACTTCTTCCGTGGCGGGTGCCGCCGTGAAGGAGGTAGCATAATTTGTCTGTCCAAATTGGGAGGCGGATACTTTCTGCTCGCGGACGGAGGAGAGCGTAACGTCGACGCGTTTTTTGCGGGCATGAGCGGCATTGCATGCGGGATATATTCGAGCGGAAAACGGCCAGTGCCAGGAAGAAACTTTTACCGTAAAAACAATCGGATAATCCGTCCGAATGTCGAAAAATAGCGAAAATACGACTTAAAATCATATAAATATCAAAAAGTCATGAATTATATTGCAAACAGAAATTTTAAGATGTTTGCTCGATATCGGTACTGCCGCAAAAAAACCGATATGATGCTAAAAAACCTTGCGTTTTGCGCGCGGTTGTGATAAAATATTCTAAGTATTTTAAAGGAAACAAACAGTTTAGGAGATATTTATGAAGTACACTTTTGAAAAAGCGGAGAAAAGCACGGTAAAAATTGATATTACGCTCACCGCGAAAGAATGGAGCGACGCCATCGATAAGGCGTACGAAAAGACCAAAGGCAGATATTCCATGCCGGGATTCAGAAAAGGCAAAGTCCCCAAACATCTTTTAGAAGGCGCTTACGGCAAGGGTATTTTTTATGAAGAAGCCATAAACGAAGCGTTCCCCGAATATTATTCGCAGGTTCTCGAAAAAGAGCCGAGTATCGAGGCGGTGGCAGCTCCCGAATTGGATATAAAGAAAGTGGACGACAAGGGTCTCGAACTCGTGGCGACGGTCGCGGTTAAGCCCGAGGTAAAACTCGGCGAGTATAAGGGTATAACTTTTAAGAAAGTTGAGTATAATGTAAAGGACGAGGACGTCGAAGCGGAATTTAAGCGTTTGCAGGAACGCAATTCGCGTATGGTAGACGTTACGGACAGGGCGGTCGAATCGGGAGATTCGGCGGTCATAGACTATTCGGGTTCCGTTGACGGCGTGAAGTTTGACGGCGGCACGGCGGAAAAATATACGCTCGTCATCGGCAGTAATACATTTATCCCCGGGTTTGAGGACCAGATTATCGGAATGAAAGCGGGCGAGGAAAAAGACGTGAAGGTCAAGTTCCCTGACGACTATCATGCCGAGAACTTAAAAGGGAAAGACGCCGTTTTTGCAGTGAAACTGCACGAGATAAAGAAAAAGGAACTGCCCGAAATCAATGACGAATTTATAAAGGACGCTGTCGGCGCGGAAAGTGTCGAGGCTTACAGAAAAGAAGTCAGGGAAAGACTCGAAAAACAGAATGCAGACAGGGCGGAACGCGAAATCGAAGACGAGATTGTCAAGAAGATTACGGATAACGCAGAAACGGAAATTCCCGATGCACTCATCGAAAATCAGATAGACAGAATGGTTCAGGAAATGAGTTACAGACTGTCATATCAGGGACTTAAACTCGAAGATTATCTCAAATATATCGGTAAGAGCATGGAAGATTACAGAAAAGATTACAGGTCTCAGGCGGAAAACATTGTTAAGTCGCAACTGGTAATCGAAAAAATAATCACCGACGAAAAAATCGAGGCGACCGACGAGGACGTCGAGGCTAAGATTCAGGACATGGCGAAGGCGCAGGGCAAGGAAGCGCCCGACGTCAAGAAGAATATGGCGGCGCGTCAGCTCGATTACGTCAAGAACGAAATAATCATAAAGAAACTTTTCGATTTCTTGAAGAGCGCAAATAAGATTTCCTGAAATCAGACAACAAACGTTCGTTTTTAAAATTGTACCAAATTAAATTTTGGCCGACGAAATATGCCGGGGAAACGGACGGAGAAATCGATATTGTAAATTCATAAACTTTTTTCTGCGGGTGCGCTTGCGGCGCGCCCGCGGAGTAAACGAAAAACTAACAATATAAAAAACAAAAAGTAACCGAGAGACAGAGGAAAAGGCGCGTTTAACGGGTGCGGGAAAAAAGAGAAAGGAGACAGACATGGATATAAAAAACACGGTAGTGCCATACGTTATCGAAAATACCGGAAAGGGCGAAAGAAGTTATGACATATATTCCCGTCTTTTGGAAGACAGGATAATTTTTCTCACGGGCGAAATAAACGATGCGGTTGCGGACACTGTCGTCGCACAGCTGATTTTCCTCGAAGGAAAAGACCCGAATAAGGATATATGCCTATACATCAACAGTCCCGGCGGAAGCGTAAGCGCGGGGCTTGCGATTTACGACACGATGAATTATATAAAATGCGACGTGAGCACGATTTGTATAGGTCTTGCAGCGAGCATGGGCGCGTTTCTGCTTTCTAGCGGCGCGCAGGGCAAAAGATATGCTCTTCCCAACAGCGAAATAATGATTCATCAGCCGCTCGGCGGAGCGCAGGGACAGGCGAGCGATATAAAGATTCAGGCAGACCACATTCTAAAAACCAAACACCGCCTGAATAAGATTCTCGCTAAAAATTGCGGCAAACCCGTCGAGGAAGTGGAAAAGGACACCGACAGAGACAACTATCTGTCGGCGGAAGAAGCCAAAGAATACGGGCTTATAGACCAGATATTCGTAAAACGCCCGTAAATGTTTATTCGGAGTAATATGAAAAACGAAAAAGACCAGTTATATTGTTCATTTTGCGGAAAACCCAAGGAACTCGTCAAGAGACTGATTGCGGGACCCAACGGCATCTATATATGCGACGAGTGCATAGAGGTGTGCAGGGAAGTCGTGCAGGAGGACGTGCGCAAGGAAACCGAAAGCACGCCCGTCCCGCTTCTGAAACCTGCTGAAATTAAGTCGAAACTTGACGAGTATATAATAGGACAGGACGAGGCGAAGAAAGTCTTGTCCGTCGCGGTTTATAATCATTATAAAAGAATAGGTGCGGCGCGCGCGGACGACGTGGAACTCGATAAAAGCAACATATTGCTTTTAGGTCCTACGGGGAGCGGCAAGACTCTTCTCGCCAAGACGCTGGCAAAGATTCTCGACGTGCCTTTCGCCGTTGCGGACGCAACCACCCTTACCGAGGCGGGATATGTCGGCGAGGACGTCGAAAACATTCTCTTAAAACTTATCCAGAACGCCGATTACGACATCGAGAAGGCGCAGAAAGGAATTGTTTATATAGACGAAATCGATAAGATTGCGAGAAAGTCGGAAAACGTATCCATAACGCGCGACGTATCGGGCGAGGGCGTGCAGCAGGCACTGTTGAAAATTATAGAGAGCACCGTGGCAAACGTGCCACCGCAAGGCGGCAGAAAACATCCGCAACAGGAATGTATCAGGATTGACACTACGAATATCCTCTTTATTTGCGGAGGCGCGTTCGTTGGACTCGACAGCATAATTTCAAAGAGAAAGCAGGGGTCGTCTCTCGGTTTCGGCGGAAGCGTCGAAAAAGAGGAGAATGTTTACGACCTTATCAGGGACGTTCAGCCTCAGGACCTCATAAAGTTCGGGTTAATTCCCGAATTCGTCGGGAGGATTCCCATAACGGTCGGTCTGCACCCGCTCGACGAAAAAGCGCTCGTCAATATTCTGACGGTGCCGAAAAACGCGCTCGTCAAACAGTTCCAGAAGTTAATCGGGCTTGACGACGTCGAACTAGAAATCACCGACGGGGCGGTGAGCGCCGTCGCTCGCCGCGCGATAGAACTGAAAACGGGGGCGAGGGGACTGCGCACCATTCTCGAAAATCTGATGATTGACACAATGTACGACCTCCCGGCCGAAAAGGACGTCGCAAAAGTGATTGTCGACGAGGATGTGGTGATAAAGGGCGAGAAGCCTAAACTCATCAAGAAAAAAATCGCGTAGACTCGCGGATTGAAAAAAATTAAATAAAGCGGATTGAAAAAAGTATTTTACGGCAGTCAACGCCTGTTAGAGCGTTGACTGCCATGAAAATAATAATATTTGCCGGATAAAATTATATTATTTGATAAAAAAATAGAAAATTTCCCGTAAAAACGTTTGACAAGCCTTGATTATTACGATATAATGTTTAGGCTGTGTAATCTGGGTTGATACGGGAAGTTACTGAAAATCGTTTGACGGCGACAGATAATTTCCGTTGACAAGTGTGGGGGCATGACCCCTGCGACTAACTTCAAAAGAGGATAGTGAAAGTCATTCGCAGCGACTTAAAAATTTAAGTATCGGCGGATGACTTTTTTATTTTCACATTCTCGACACGCACGGCGGAGTTTACAGCGTGCACAGTAAATAAAAGTTAGGTAAAAGGAGCAAACGAAAAATGGCAAGTCAGAAAATCAGAATCAAACTCATGTCTTATGACGTGGAAATGCTTGACAGCGCGGCGGCTAAAATAGTCGAGACCATGCAGAAAGCGGGCGCAAAAATCAGCGGACCCATTCCGCTGCCCACCGAAAAGGAAGTCGTTACGATTCTCCGTTCTCCCCACAAATACAAGGATTCGAGGGAACAGTTCGAAATCAGAACGCATAAAAGACTTATCGACATATATTCGCCCAACGTAAAACTTCTCGACAGCATACATCTTCCCGCGGGCGTGGATATCAAAATCAAAATCTGATTCGATTTAAACATTATATATAAGTAACGGAGGTGAACTTTATCTATGAATAAAGCAATCATTGGAAGAAAACTGGGCATGACCCAACTCTTTGCCGAGAACGGCAAAGTGATACCCGTAACGGTCATCGAGGCGGGACCCTGTCCCGTCGTACAGGTAAAAACTCTCGAAAGAGACGGATACTCTGCCGTCAAACTCGGGTTCGGCGCGACGGACGAAAAGTCGCTCAACAAGCCCGAAGCGGGTCTTTTCAAGAAGACGGGAATCGCTCCCCAGAAAGTTCTCAAAGAGTTCAGAATGGAAGACAGCAATCTCGAAGTCGGCGCGGTCGTTAACTGCGATGTGTTCGCCGCGGGAGACAAAATAGACGTCTCCGGCGTTTCCAAAGGACACGGTTTTACGGGCGTAATCAAGAGATGGAACAATCACAGACTGAAAGAAACTCACGGCGTGGGTCCCGTACACAGGGAAGTGGGTTCCATGGGCGCGAACAGCTCGCCGTCGAGAGTGTTTAAAGGCAAGAAGATGCCCGGACAGTACGGACACGAAAACGTTACGGTCTTAAATCTCGAAGTGGTCAGAGTCGACAAGGAAAGAAACGCGATACTCGTTAAGGGCGCGGTACCCGGACCCGTAAAGGGAATCGTAACGTTAAGAAACAGCGTTAAAGCGTAAGGAGAATCAAAATGCCAAGTGTTAAATTGTATAATATGAAAGCAGACAAAGTGGGCAGCCTCAAGCTTAGCGACGCTTTGTTCAATGCGGAATATAACGAATCGGTGATACATCAGGCGGTGGTTGCTCGTCTTGCAAACGAGAGACAGGGCACCAAGAGCACGTTGACTCGCAGCGAAGTGCGCGGCGGCGGCGCCAAACCGTGGCGTCAGAAAGGCACGGGCAGAGCAAGACAGGGCTCTATAAGAAGTCCGCAATGGGTCAAGGGCGGCGTCGTGTTCGCTCCCAAGTCCCGCGACTTCTCGAAGAAGATGAACGCCAAAGCTAAGGAAATAGCGCTCTTCTCCGCGTTTTCTCAGAAAATCAGGGACGAAGAAGTGATTTTCATCGACGATATAAAGGTCGAAACTCCCAAAACAAAAGAAATGGCGGCTTTTTTGAAGGCGTTCAAACTCGAAAAGAGCGTGCTTGTCGTCATGGATAACAGCGACGAGGCTGTGCTCAGAGCGTGCTCCAACATAAAGGCGATAACCACTATCCCTGCCGATCAAATAAACACCTACGACGTGGTTAAAAACGCTAAAATCGTTATTTCCAAGAAGGCTATCGAACAGATTCAGGAGGTCTACGGAGAATAATGGCTGCACACGATATAATTATAAAACCCCTTCTTTCCGAAAAAAGTTATGCGGGTATAAAGGATAAAAAATACAGTTTTATAGTGGCGAAGAACGCCAACAAGACGCAGGTCAAACTCGCGGTCGAGGAAATCTTCGGCGTACAGGTCGAAAAGGTCAATACGGCGATTGTCGGCGGCAAGCTCAAAAGACAGGGCAAATATCAGGGTTACACCCCCGATTACAAGAAAGCGATTGTCCAACTGAAAAAAGACAGTAAGTCCATCGAGTTCTTCGATTCGTTGTCCTAATAATTGCGGAGGAAAGAAAAATGGCTATAAAAAGATATAAACCCACGTCTGCCGCACGCCGCCTCATGACGGTCAGCGCGTATGACGATATAACGACGACAAAGCCCGAGAAGTCGTTGCTCGAAGACCAGAGAAAGTCGGGCGGAAGAAACTCACAGGGTAAGATAACCGTACGTCATATCGGCGGCGGCAACAGAAGGAAATACCGCATAATAGACTTCAAGCGTGCGAAAGACGGTATCCCCGCCGTGGTTAAGACCATAGAATACGATCCCAACCGCAGCGCCAACATCGCGCTTCTCTGTTATGCGGACGGTGCAAAGACCTATATCCTCGCGCCGGTCGGCCTTAAAGTAGGAGATACGGTCCTTTCGGGAGATACGGCGGATATAAAAGCCGGCAATACCTTAAAGCTCAAAGATATCCCCGTCGGTACCATGGTGCACAACATAGAAATGCAGCCGGGTAAAGGCGGTCAGATTGCGAGAGCCGCGGGTATGAGCGCGCAGATTATGGCGAGAGACGAAAAGTACGGTACCCTTAAAATGCCGAGCGGCGAAATGAGATACATTCTCGCGAACTGCAAGGCGACGATAGGGCAGGTAGGCAATCTGGAACACGAAATAATCAGAATCGGCAAGGCGGGCAAGAAGAGATACCTCGGTATCCGTCCCACCGTCCGCGGCGTCGTTATGAACCCGTGCGACCACCCGCACGGCGGCGGCGAAGGCAAGTCCCCCGTCGGTATGCCGGGGCCTGTTACTCCTTGGGGTAAACCCGCTCTCGGTTATAAGACCAGAAAGCACAAAAAAGCGTCCGATAAACTTATTATCACCAGGATAAATTAAGGAGAACGACATGAGCAGAAGCGTTAAAAAAGGTCCTTACGTAGAACCTAAACTCTTGAAGAGAGTCGAAGAATTAAACGAAAAGAACGAGAAGAAAGTTTTGAAAACCTGGTCAAGGTCGTCAACGATATTCCCGCAGATGGTAGGTCATACGATAGCCGTTTACGACGGCAGAAAGCATGTGCCCGTATACGTTACGGAAGATATGGTCGGCTGCAAACTCGGAGAGTTCGCTCCGACGAGAACCTTTAAGGGACACGCGGGTTCGGAAAAATCAACGGGTGCTAAATAGGAGATCTGAAAATGGCAAAGAATCAGAGAGAAAAGACCGCAAGAATTGCGGAGAATAAAGACAGGCGTCCGAGAGCGGTCGCGAGACACGTCAGGATTTCGCCCTATAAAGTCAGAATAGTGCTCGACATTATCAGGGGCAAAGGTTACAGGGAGGCGGTTGCAATTTTGGAAAATACACCGAAGTCTGCTTCCGAGCCCGTCAGAAAAGTCCTCATGTCCGCCGCTGCCAATGCCGAAAATAACCTCGGTTACAGCAAGGACAATCTCTTCGTTGCGGCGTGCTACGCCGACCAGGGCCCCACTCTGAAAAGAGTTATGCCCAGGGCGCAGGGAAGAGCGTTCAGAATTTTGAAACGTACCAGCCACATAACGATAGTGCTGGACGCCAAGGCTTAGGAGGTACGGTATGGGACAGAAAGTTAATCCGCACGGTTTAAGAGTCGGTATTATCAAGGATTGGGATTCTCAGTGGTTTGTCGATAAAAAGGATTTTGCCGCAAACGTGAAAGAGGACAACGAAATCCGAAAAGTATTGAAGAAGAAATATTATCAGGCGGCTATTTCCAAGATTTCCATCGAGAAAGTCGCAAACAGGATAATCATCACCGTATATACGGCGCGTCCGGGCGTTCTTATCGGCAAACAGGGCGCGGAAATAGAAGTAATAAAGAAGACGGTTGCGAAAATTTGCAAGGGCAAACAGATTTCCATCAACATTTCGGAAGTCAAAAAGCCCGACGCGGACGCGCAGCTCGTGGCGGAGAGCATCGCCGCGCAGCTGGAAAAGCGCGTATCGTTCAGGAGAGCGATGAAGCAGGCAATCGGAAGATGCATGAGAAGCGGCATCAAGGGCGTAAAGGTTTCCGTCGCGGGGAGACTCGACGGCGCGGAAATAGCGAGAACCGAACACTATCACGAGGGCTCCATTCCGCTGCAGACGCTCAGAGCCGATATAGAATACGGCTTCTCGGAAGCGCATACGACTTTCGGCGTTATCGGTATCAAATGCTGGATATACAAAGGCGAAGTCATCGGCGCTCCCAAGAAGAAGACGGTTGAAGGAGGCGAGAATTAATTATGTTAATGCCTAAGCGCGTAAAAAGAAGAAGAGTTCATCGCGGCAGAATGACCGGTAAGTGCACCAAGGGCAATAAGATTGCTTACGGCGAGTACGGTCTCATAGCGACCGAACCCGGTTGGATCAAGTCCAATCAGATAGAGGCGGCGCGTGTCGCAATGACGAGATTCGTCAAACGTGGCGGTAAAGTATGGATAGACATATTCCCGCATAAACCGGTTACAAAGAAACCTGCCGACAGCCGAATGGGCAGCGGTAAAGGTTCTGTCGAATTCTGGGTAGCTGTCGTTAAACCCGGCAGAGTACTGTTCGAAATGGCGGGTATCACCGAGGAACAGGCCAAAGAGGCAATGAGACTTGCGGGACACAAACTGCCCGTCAAAACCAAGTTCGTCAAAAAAGCCGACTTGGTACAAGAAATCAAAGAAGAAGGCGGTGAAGGTTAATGAAAACGAAAGAACTTCACGAATTAACGGTTGAAGAACTCAACACCAAACTTAAAGAACTTTCCGAAGAATTGTTTAATCTTCGTTTCCGTCACGCAATAGGGCAACTCGAAAACTCCGCGTCTTTGAATACTTGCAGAAAGGACATAGCGAAAGTCAAGACGATACTGAGAGAAAGAGAACTCGGCGCAAAGTAGGAGCAGTGAATTATGGAAAGAAATTTAAGAAAAGAAAGAGTCGGAATCGTCGTATCGGATAAAATGGATAAGACGGTGGTGGTGGCAATCGAAGAGAGAGCTAAACACCCTCTGTACAAGAAAACGATAAAGAAAACGCATAAGTTCAAGGCGCATGACGAGGGTAACGTATGCGGAATAGGCGACAAAGTGCTTATCGTCGAGACGCGTAAACTTTCCAAGGACAAGAATTGGAGAGTCGCGGAAATCATCGAGAAGGCTAAGTAAGGAGGCGCGCAATGATACAACCATTTACAAGACTTAAAGCGGCGGATAACTCCGGTGCGAAAGAATTGATGTGTATAAAAGTGCTCGGCGGGTCTTTTCGCAGAACGGGAAACATAGGTGACGTAATCGTCGCGAGCGTCAAGACGGCTACTCCCGGCGGTACCGTCAAGAAAGGCGAAGTGGTCAAGGCGGTCATCGTCAGGTCCACGAGCGGCGTCAGAAGAAACGACGGCACGTTCGTCAGGTTCGACGAGAATGCGGCGGTCATAATAGATTCGCAGAAACAGCCGAGAGGCACCCGTATCTTCGGACCGATAGCGAGAGAACTGAGAGATAAAGATTATATGCGTATTATATCTCTTGCGCCCGAAGTGTTATAAGGAGATAGGACAATGAAAGTTAAAACTAACGATACGGTTCTGGTCATTACGGGCAAGGACGTCGGCAAGACCGCAAAGGTTCTCGCCGCAATGCCCAAGGAGAATAAGGTAATCGTAGACGGAATCAACGTTCAGAAAAAGCATAAAAAGGCGAGAAGCGCGCAGGAAGTGAGTTCCATTCAGAATCAGTCGGGACCCATCGACGCGTCGAACGTCATGGTAGTTTGCCCGTTCTGCAATAAGGCGACGAGAGTTTCCTATAAAATCGAAGGCGACAAAAAAGTAAGAGTCTGCAAGAAATGCGGTGCGATTTTGGAGCCTAAAAAAGAAATAAAGGAAGCCAAAAAAGCGACCAAGAAGAAAACAAAGAAAGAGTCTGCGGAAAAATCCGCGGAAGCGAAGTAAGGCGGAGGTAAAACCAGATGGCAGAAAAGAAAACTCAGGTTGCTAAGGAAGCTGCAACCGAGAAAACTCCGAACAGAATAAAAGAGCATTACGACAAGACCGTCGTTCCCGCGCTCATAAAGAAATTCGGATATAAGAATATCAATCAGGTTCCGAAACTTGTAAAAATAACCATCAACTCGGGTCTCGGCGACGTGAAGGACAACAGTAAGAGCGTTCAGCTCGCACAGGAAGAACTGAGACAGATTTCGGGACAGAAAGCCATTCTCACCACGGCGAAAAAGTCGGTCGCCAACTTCAAGATAAGAGAAGGCATGAATGTCGGTATGAAGGTTACGCTCAGGGGTACGAGAATGTATGAGTTCTTCGATAAATTCATATCTATCGCGCTTCCGCGCGTCAGGGACTTCCGCGGCGTGTCGAGAAAGTCTTTTGACGGCAGAGGAAATTATTCCATGGGTGTCAAAGAACAGCTTATATTCCCCGAGATTTCCTACGACCAGGTAGAGAAAATCAGAGGTTTCGATGTTTGCATCACGACGACGGCGAATACCGACGAAGAGGCAAGAGAATTGCTCGCAATGCTCGGAATGCCTTTCGCCAATAAGTAAGAAGGAGCAAGAAAATGGCAAAGAAATCCATGATAAATAAGCAGCAAAAACCTGCTAAATTTTCCACCAGAGCGTACACGAGATGCAGTATCTGCGGACGTCCGCATGCCGTAATCCGTAAATACGGTATATGCCGTATTTGCTTTCGGAATCTCGCATATAAAGGTGAGATTCCCGGCGTGAAAAAGGCGAGCTGGTAAAGGAGGACAGAAATATGACAGATGTTATTGCGGATATGCTTACGAGAATCAGAAATGCGCTCTCTGCTAAGCACGAAACCGTTGAAATCCCCGCGTCCAACACCAAGAAAGCCATTGCCGAAATCCTTCTGAAAGAAGGTTATGTTTCGAATGTGGAAATTCTTGAAGGCGTTCAGGGAACCATTAAGATAACCCTTAAATATAACGGTAAAGATAAAGTTATCACGGGGCTCAAAAGAGTCAGCAAACCCGGACTCAGAGTGTACGTCGGTACCGACGAGGTGCCGCAGGTGCTCGGCGGACTGGGAATTGCTATACTTTCCACGTCCAAGGGTATCATGACAGGCAAAGAAGCCAAAAAAGCGCATCAGGGCGGCGAAGTGCTCGCCTATGTCTGGTAGGAGGTAAGCGTCATGTCGAGAATAGGAAATGCACACATAACGCTTCCCGCCGGAGTAAGCGTGGAAATAAAAGACAGCATAATCACCGTGAAAGGCCCCAAAGGAATGCTCTCTCAGGCTTACGACCCGATAATCACCCCGAAGGTAGAAGACAGCGTGCTCAGTTTCACGCGTGCAAACGACGAGGGCGACACCAAGGCGAAGCACGGGCTTTACAGAGCGCTTGCCGCCAATATGGTTAAAGGCGTTACCGAGGGCTTCAAAAAGACGCTCGTCGTGAACGGCGTCGGCTGGAAGGTCGCAAAACAGGGTAAGAAAATCGTCATGAACGTGGGATTTTCGCACCCCGTGGAAGTAGAAGAAACAGAAGGTATCGCGCTCGATTGTCCTTCTCAGACCGAAATTACGGTAAGCGGAATCAGCAAGGAGAAAGTCGGTCAGTTCGCAGCTATGGTAAGAGGCATCAGAATTCCCGAGCCCTATCACGGATACGGTATTCGTTACAGCGACGAAGTCATCGAGAGGAAGGTCGGTAAAGCCGCAGGCTCCAAGGGCTGATAAAATTTAAGTGACTTTTAGTTGGCGCGTTTTGTTTTACGCGTCTGCCGAGTGTGCCCGCGCGGCGGGTACGAAAAGTAATTAAATAGGAGAAAACAATGATTACCAAAATCAACAAGAATCAGGACAGATTAAAAAGACATAAAAGAGTGCGCTCCAAGATAAAAGGCACCGCCGAGACGCCCAGGCTTTCGGTTTACAGAACGCTCAATCACATCTACGCGCAGATTATAGACGACGACAAGGGACATACTTTGGTTACGGCGTCCACACTGGACAAGGAAATCAAGAGTACTCTTGAAGGCAAGGACAAGAAGGCACAGGCGTTTGCGGTAGGCGAACTCCTTGCGAAAAAGGCCAAATCGAAAAAAATCCAATCGGTTGTTTTCGACAGAGGCGGATACCTCTATGCCGGCAGGGTTCAGAATCTTGCCGACGGCGCGAGAAAGGGCGGCCTGCAATTCTAATAAATCAAGGAGAAAACTTTTATTATGGCAAGAGAAAATAATAAAGCGCCGAGAAAGGCGGAAGAAAACGACGGTCTTATCAAAAAGACCATTGCTATAAACCGTGTAACCAAGGTCGTCAAGGGCGGCAGAAACATGAGATTTGCGGCGTTTGTGGTTGTCGGAGACGGAGCGGGCAAAGTCGGATGCGCTATGGGCAAATCCACTGAAGTTCCCGAAGCTATCGATAAAGCTACCGCAAGAGCTAAGAAAAACATGATTCCCGTGGCGTTGCTCGGAACGAGTATTCCCCACGAGGTTATCGGCAAGTTCGGCAGGGGCGCGGTGCTCATGATGCCGGCTTCCGAAGGTACCGGAGTTATCGCCGGCGGTCCCGTGCGTTCGGTCATGGAAGCGGTGGGTATCACCGACATCAGAACCAAATCTCACGGCACAAATAACCCCATCAACTGCGTTAAAGCGGCTATCGAAGGACTTAAATCTTTAAGAACCGCAGAGCAGGTTGCGGCTATCCGCGGAATTACCGTGGAAGAAATCAACGGTTAAGGAGGTATACTTTCATGGCAAAAACCAAGAAAACCGAAACCGGTAAAATCAAAGTAACTCTGGTAAAGAGTACGATTGCTACTCTTCCGAAACATAAAAAAATTGTCGCCGCACTGGGACTCAAAAAGGTGAATTCATTTAAAATTCACGATGAAAATCCCTGTATTCTCGGTATGATTGAAAAAGTGAAATATCTTTTGAAAGTCGAGAAAGTTTAAGTTTTGCGGACATAACGGTTTAAGGAGTATAAAAATGAGATTAGGAAATTTAAGTCCCGCAGAGGGCGCCGTAACATCCAAAAAGAGATTGGGCAGAGGAATCGGCTCCGGTCTCGGCAAGACGAGCGGCAAGGGACATAAAGGTCAATGGGCAAGGAGCGGCGGCGGTGTCCGTCCCGGATTCGAAGGCGGCCAGATGCCTTTGATAAGACGTATTCCGAAACGCGGTTTCAATAACTATTTCAGAAAGGAATACAGTGTCATAAATATTTCGGTTCTCGAAAATTTTGACGCCGGCACGACGGTTACCCTTTCGCTTCTCATCGAGAAAGGGCTTATAAAACTGGTCAAGAACGGAGTAGGGCTCAAAGTTCTCGGCAACGGGACGCTCAGCAAGGCACTGACGGTTAAAGCGAACGCTTTTTCCGCTTCGGCGAAAGAGGCGATAGAAAAGGCCGGCGGAACGGCTGAACAAATTTAACCCCTGAATCAAGGAGGGAAAAATGTGGCAGACAATAGTAAACGCGTTTAAGATTAAAGAGGTAAGACGTAAAATCCTCATTACAATCGGAATACTCTTCATATACAGGCTGGGCTGTTATATACCCGTTCCCGGCGTCGAAGTTTTCGAGGGTATGGGCGATTATACTTTCCTTCAAATCATGAGCGCGGTATCGGGCGGTGCGCTTCAATACGGTACTTTCTTTGCAATGGGAATAGGACCGTATATCAACGCCTCGATTATAATACAACTGCTTACCGTGGGTATTCCCGCACTGGAAAGACTCAGCAAACAGGGCGAGGAAGGTAAGAGAAGGATAAACACTTATACGCGAATTCTTACTTTGTTTCTCGCGATAGTTCAGGCGATAGGCATACTTGTCGCGTTCAGCGGTTCGGTAAATACGGGCAGTCTGTTCGGAAGTGAAGGATTCCTCAAATTCCTCAGTTATGCGTTCCTCGTCGTGGTCTATACCGCGGGCGCGGCGCTCACGATGTGGCTGGGCGAAAGAATAACCGATTACGGCGTAAGCAACGGTATTTCACTTTTAATCTTCGCCGGTATACTTGCAACTGCGGGCTCGACAATATTAAATCTTATCAGACAGATGTTCGTTCCCGAAACGGCTGTTACGGCTACATGGTCACTTATCGGTTTCATCATTGCGGCAATAGTCATCTTCGGCGCGATAGTGTACGTCAACGAAGCTGAAAGAAAAATACCCGTTCAGTACGCAAAACAGGTCAAGGGACGAAAGATGTACGGCGGTCAGTCCACGCACATTCCGATTAAGGTCAACGCTTCCGGCGTTATGCCGCTCATATTCGCGTTTGCGATTCTGAGTTTCCCCGACCTTATTATGAACCTCTTCGGTCTTTCCACTTCAAATAGCTCTTTCTATGCGTGGTGGTCGACGTATATGGGTTCCGGAAGTATCGTTTACATGATAGTTCTGTGCATACTGATTTTGTTCTTCGCTTATTTTTACAATCAGATACAATTTAACCCCGACGACATAAGCAAGAGTATCCAGTCCAACGGCGGATTTATCCCCGGGACGCGTCCCGGTAAGCCGACGGCGGATTACCTCAAAAGAGTTTCTAACAGGATAACGCTTTTCGGCGCAATCTTCCTCGCGTTGCTCGCGCTTATACCGTCACTCATATTCAAGGCGATTGATCAGACTCTTGTCAACGTGTTCAGCGCCACGGGACTTCTCATTATAGTTTCCGTCGCCCTCGAATTCGACCAGGCGCTGCAATCGCAGATAATGATGAAAAACTATAAAGGTTTCTTAAAATAATTATGAAAATAGTATTGCTCGGCGCACCCGGCAGCGGCAAAGGTACGCAGGCTTTCAGAATTTCCGAGCGTTACGATTTACCGCATATTTCGACGGGCGACATCTTTCGCGATAACATCGCCGCAAAGACGCCCGTGGGAATAAAGATAAAAGAAATAATCGACGGCGGCGACCTTGCGCCCGACGACCTGACTATCGAGATTGTAAAGGAAAGACTTTCCCGTCCAGACTGTAAAAACGGATACCTTCTCGACGGGTTTCCGAGAAATCTCGTTCAGGCAGAGGCATTAGAAAAGTTCGGTGCTCCCACTGCGGTGATAAATATAGAAATTCCGCTCGGAAAACTCGAAAGAAGACTTACCGGCAGGAGAAGCTGTGAAAACTGTAAGGGTTCGTTCCATATAGATTTTATCAAAGACGCGGATAAGTGTCCGGTTTGCGGAGGGAAACTTTTCATCCGCAAAGACGATAATCCCGAATCTGTCAAAGAGAGATTCGCGGTTTATTCCAAACAGACTCAACCGCTTGTCGAATATTACGAAAAGCGCAACGTGCTTTTCAGCGTGAACGGTGATTTGCCCGTAGACGAAGTATTCGGCGAAATCGTCGAAGTGTTGGAAAAACTGAAATGATAACAATAAAAAGTCCCGAAGAAATCGCACTTATGGCTGAAAGCGGAAGGCTTACGAAAGAAGTTCTGGAAGTCATGGAAAAAAGCGTTAAGGCGGGAATGACCACTAAGCAGCTCGACAAAATAGCTTACGATTATATTAAATCGTGCGGGGCATACCCTTCGTTTCTCGGTTACAGCGGATATCCTGCATCGACGTGCATATCGGTCAACGAAATGGTCGTACACGGAATCCCTTCAGACGATATTGTGATACGAGAAGGTGATATAGTCAGTGTCGACGTCGGCGTCGTTTATAACGGATGGCAGGGCGACGCGGCGAGAACTTTCCTTATCGGGCAAGTGTCGGAAGAAAAAAGAAAGCTTGTAGACGTTACGCGCGAATGCTTTTTTAAGGCGGTGGAAGACCTCAAAGTCGGTACTCCGCTCGGCGACATAGGATTTAAAGTGCAGAGCCACGCTGAGGCGAACGGTTTTTCGGTGGTCAGGGCGCTCGTGGGACATGGTATCGGCAGAGAAATGCACGAAGATCCCTCCGTTCCCAATTTCGGGAAAAAAGGTACGGGAATACGTCTTAAAAGCGGAATGGTCATCGCAATAGAACCTATGATAAACGCGGGGACGTATCAGGTAGAATTTCTGCCGGACGGATGGGGCGTAAGGACGAAAGACGGCAAACCCTCGGCTCATTACGAAAATACGGTGGCAATCACCGACGAGGGAGTTAAAATCCTTACCTTATAATAATTAAATTAAGTTTTGAAGAAAACAGTTGAACCGAAATAATTCGCATGTTAATTACGCGGCGGTTTGCCGCGTCAGGCAGGGCGGCATGAGGGTCTGACCCGTAAGGTCATATACCGACGGCTGCTCCGATAAAAATAAAACAGGAGGAGAGTTTGTGTCAAAAGACGACGTTATAGAAACAGAAGGCGTTATCGTAGAGGCGCTTCCGAACGCCATGTTCAAAGTTAAACTTTCGAACGGGCATATCATTACGGCTCACATATCGGGTAAACTTCGTCAGCATTATATCAAAATAATTCTCGGCGACAGCGTAAAACTCGAAATGAGCCCTTACGATTTGACCAAAGGCAGAATAACCTGGCGAAGCAAATCTTAAAACATAAACTACCGAAATCTATTTCCATAAGGAGAAGAAAAATGAAAGTCAGACCATCAGTAAAGCCCATGTGCGACAAATGCAAAGTAATCAAGAGAAACGGCAAAGTAATGGTAATTTGTTCCAAGAACAAGAGCCACAAACAGCGTCAGGGCTGATAATCTAACCTTTTGGTTAGAAAGAAAACAACCGCCCGCCGTCGTATATTGCCGAGCATTCCAAGGGCGAAAAACGGCACGGGCATTATATATAAAAATAAAATTATAAAGGAAAATACGGAGGTATTTGACAAGAATGGCACGTATAGCCGGCGTTGATTTGCCGAACAACAAAAGAGTCGAAATCGGTCTTACCTATATATACGGCATAGGACTGACGACAGCGAGGAAAATCATCAAAGAAACGGGAATAAATCCCGATACGAGAGTTAAAGACCTGAGCGAAGCGGAAGTCGCAAAACTCAGAGAGTATATTGAGCACAACCTTCATGTGGAAGGCGATTTGCGCAGTGAAGTGAGTCTTTCAATTAAAAGGCTCATAGAAATAGGATGCTATCGTGGCGTCCGTCACAGAAAGAACTTACCCGTTCGCGGACAGAGTTCCAAGAGAAACGCGAGGACGAGAAAAGGTCCGCGCCGTACCGTTGCCAAGAAAAAGACGGCAACCAAATAACGGGAGGTAACTGAAAATGGCAGCAACAAAGAAAATAGTCAAGAAACGTAAAGACGCCAGAAAAGTGGATAAAGGACAGGTTCATATCCAGGCATCTTTCAATAATACGCTTGTTACGATAACCGATATGCAGGGCAACACCGTTTCGTGGTCGAGCGCAGGCAGTCTCGGTTTTAAGGGTTCGAGAAAGAGCACGCCGTTTGCGGCTCAGATGGCTGCGGAAGCGGCTGGCAAAGTCGCGAGAGAACAGGGTATGCGCAGCGTCGAGGTTTATGTCAAAGGACCCGGCGCAGGCAGAGAATCGGCGATAAGAGCGCTCGGAAACTGCGATATGGAAGTAACGCTCATTCAAGACGTTTCACCCATTCCGCACAACGGTTGCAGACCGCCCAAGAAACGCAGAGTATAACGGAGGATTGAAAAATGGCTAAATATACAGATTCCAAATGTCGTTTATGCAGACGCGAAGGCGCTAAACTTTTCCTCAAAGGCGAGAGATGTTTCAAAGGCGTCTGCGCTTTTGAAAAAAGACCCGTTGCCCCCGGTCAGCACGGTATGGCAAGAAAGAAAGTTTCCGAATACGGACTGCAACTCCGTGAAAAACAGAAATGCAAGAGAATTTACGGGGTTTTGGAAGGTCAGTTCAGAAAGTATTACGAAAAAGCCGACAGAATGAAAGGCATCACGGGTGACAATATGCTTTCGCTTCTCGAAAGAAGACTCGATAACGTCATTTTCAGAATGGGTATCGGTTCTTCGAGGGCTCAGGCGCGTCAACTCGTTACTCATGCGCACTTTACCGTTAACGGAAAGAACGTTAATATAGCTTCTTATTCGGTAAAAGAGGGCGACGTCATCGCGGTTAAAGATACCAAGAAAGACAATAAATATTTTGCCGAAATCAAGCAGATGAAGGTCGGCGCAATGCCCAAGTGGCTGGAATTCAATCCCGAAACGCTCGAAGGCAAAATACTTGCGCTCCCCACGAGAGAAGATATCGACATCAGCATAAAAGAACACATGATTGTCGAGTTATATTCTAAGTAACAAATAAATTCAATATAAACCCGATGGAGTTCGGCGGGGGGAAAGTTGAGGTTTTCCACGCTTTGACAAGAATTCCCGCCGTATTCTATATCGGAACTATTTTTTAAGGAGGTAAATTTCTTATGATGGAAATTGAAATGCCGAAAATAGCAGTGGAAGAAAACGAAGACAGAAGTTACGCGAAAATAGTCGTGGAACCTTTGGAGAAGGGTTTCGGCCTGACGATAGGAAATGCGCTGAGAAGAATACTTTTATCGGCGCTTCCCGGGGTTGCGATACAGAATATCAAGTTTGCGGAAGAACTCGGCATTAAACATGAGTTTTCTGCGGTTGCCGGCGTAAAGGAAGATGTTACGGAGATAATTCTTAACTTAAAATGCGTCGCTCTCAAATCCACCTGCCTCGACAAGGATTACAAAAAGACATTAAAACTTTACAAAGAGGGCCCCGCGGTGGTTAAGGCTGGTGACATAACCTGTGATGCGGAAATCGAGGTTTTAAATCCCGACCTTTACATCTGTACGGTAGACGAGGGCGCGAAAATCGATATGGAACTGACCGTCGGCAGGGGACGCGGCTATCAGGGCGCGGACGAGCACAAGACGGATATAATCGACAATATCGCGATAGACAGTATTTATACTCCAGTCAAAAAGGTAAGTTACAACGTAACGGCGACGCGTGTCGGACAGAGCGTTGACTTCGATAAACTCACGCTCGAAATCTGGACGAACGGCGCTTTCTCAGGCAGGGATATAGTGAGTCTCGCCGCAAAAATCATGGAAGAACACATTAAGATGTTCGTTTCGCTGTCCGAAGTCGGAAATATCGGAATACTTGTTCCGCCCGAAGAAGACAAAAAGACCAAGATACTTGAAATGACCATCGAGGAGATGGATTTGTCCGTGCGTTCGTATAACTGCTTAAAGAGGGCGAACATTCACACGGTAGAAGATTTAACCAAAAAAACCGAAGACGATATGCTTAAAGTCCGCAATCTCGGCAAGAAGTCTCTCGACGAAGTTATATATAAACTTGAGAGTTACGGCTTGAAGTTGATGGACAAGGAGGACTAAAACAATGTCAAGAAAATTAGGAACAAACGCGACCCAGAGAATGGCGCTCATCAAAAATCAGGCGTCCGCGCTGTTGTGGCACGGCAAAATAGAGACGACCGAGGCTCGCGCAAAGGAAGTCGCTTCTTACGTCGCAAAGATAATAACTCTTGCCGTCAACACTTATGCGGATACGGTTGAGAGCGAAGTTACCGTTACCGACGCCAAGGGCAAGGAAGTGAAAAGGACGCTCGTTAAGGACGGCGTTAAAAAACTTAATGCGAGAAGAAAAATAATGACTATGGTCAACGACCTGCAGGAAGTCAAGGGATTTAAAGAGAGCAAACCCGACTTCAAAAAGAGGACGAGAGCCATAAAGAGCCCGCTCATCGAAAAGATTTTTGACGAATATGCGCCCAAGTACGCTACGCGTAAAGAGGAAAAGGGCAACGGCGGCGGATATACGAGAATTTATAAACTCGGACCTCGCAAGGGCGATGCCGCAGAAGTCGCGATAATCGAACTCGTCGACTGATTGCCGTCGGCAAACCTTTTAACGTTATTAAATAAGTTTTATTTTATACGGCGTTTCTTTTTCGGAAACGCCGTAGTTTTATGTTATAGTTAAAATGTAAAAGGTATTAAAGAGGAAAAGTATATAATTTCCCGCAAACGGTAATAATTCATAAAAAAGACAGGAGATTATATATGAACCCATTTAAAGAGATGCCGAAAACAGGCGCAATTTCTTACGGAAACTGGAATTATTTAAGTCCGAGACCCTACGATAAGAATCAGACCGACCCTTATACCAAGACACGTATAATACTCATGAACGGGACGGAATTCGAGGCAAATTGGTTTCTGCATCAGTTTAACCGGCATTGCCTAAATAACGACGTGCGCCGCGCCATTGCGGCGGTCAGACGCCAGGAACAACAACAGCAAAAAAGGATATCCGCGCTTAAACCCATAAACGAAACCATACTCGAAACAACGATAGCCTATGAACAGCTTGCGGTCGATTTGACCGCGGAAATGGCTCAGAAAGAAGTAAATCCTTTCGTTAAAGAACAGTTGGATTTTGCTCTTTTGGAAGATTTCGACCACCTTTACAGATACGCCGACCTTCTCGATATGGAAGAGGGCGCAAAAGCAGAACGTCTCGTCGGTTCTTTTACCGAAATTACGCCAGGAAGACCCACCATCGCCGAACACCGCCACCCGAATGACGACGTGCGCCGCTATATAAATTGCTGGCAGGATGACCTTATCACGAGGCTGCATACGGGAATTATTACCGCGGCAGAACAGCAGACCATGAATTTTTATATGAATTTAGGCTCGTTTTATCATTCGGATATGGGAAGAAAGCTTTATTCGGAAATAGCCATGATAGAGGAACAGCATGTGACGGGCTACGGCTCTCTCATGGACCCGTCTTCGACGTGGTTTGAAAGTTGGGTGATGCATGAATATACCGAATGCTATCTTTACTACTCGTGTTATATGAACGAGCCCGATCAACGTATAAAAGATATCTGGCACGAGCATTTTGAACAGGAACTCACGCATTTGAAGATCGCGTCGGATATGCTCTTAAAGTACGAGGGCAGAGATTATTTGCAGTTGTTCGTACAGGGCGCGGATTTTCCGTCGCTCATACAATTAAAATCCAACAAAAAATATTTGCGTGAGGTTTTAAAGACTATTCGTCTTACCGCATATAAAGAGGATACGGTCAAGATAGACGACATGCCGTCTTCCGCCGAATTTTTCAAATATCAACGCCGCGTGTGTTCTTCGCCCGCACAGGTTGCGAGCCATAAGGTAATAGAAAAATATATTAAGCGGCGCGGAGAAGATTACAGGTTCGAGGAGGCTCCGCACCCCGAAAGAGAGTTGAGGGACAGAAAGACAGATAACGTCAGTATAGGCAGAGAAAAAGGGAAATAATTATTTATAAAACATTAAATTTTGCGAAAAACTTAAAATCCCCGCGCCGCCGTTTAAATATGAAACGGCGGCGCGGGGATTTATTTATGACAATTATTAAAAGGAAAGTTTTAATCCGCGTTATTATTTTATGGGTTCGAAATCTTCCGCGCCGTGCTTACAGATAGGGCATATAAAGTCCGCGGGCAGGGGGTCGCCTTCATAGACATAGCCGCATATTTTGCAGACGTAACCCTTTTTGCCTTTTGTTTGAGGCTTAGGCTTTACGTTCGACTGGTAATAAGTATAAGTCATGGTTTCCTTGTCGTTGATTTTGATCGCGTTTTCGATAGAACACACAAACATTCCGTGAGTCCCGAAATCAACATACTGTTCGACAGAAAGCGACAGATAAGAATTGATATATTCGGGCAATACAGCCAAACCGTTGGGTGAGCGAAGCGGAGTAATATTTGCGAACTTGTCCGCAGTTCTGCCGCTCTGAAATCCGAAATTTTTGAAAACTTCGAACGGTGCGTCCGTCGAAAGACAGTTTATATTGAGTTTTCCCGTCTTTTCTATTATACGATGCGTATAATTTAATTTGTTTACTGTTACCGCAACGCGGTTTGGAGTGCTTGTCAGTTGCGATACGGTGTTGACAATCATTCCGTTGTCTTTCTTTCCGTCGTTGGTAGTGAGCACATAAAGCCCGTAGCCTATGTTAAAAAGCGCGGAATAATCGTTTGGGACAGTATCGGATTTTTTGCAGTTTACCGAGAGTTCCGCGGCGAGCGCGTCGATTTCCTCTCTGTTGCGGTCGGAAAAAGAAGAGAGAAGTCTTACGGAATTTTGGCAGAAAGTAAGATTCTTGCATTTTTCTAAAAGGGAGCCCATGATTTTGGCGGCGACCGGAGCCCACGAGCCGTTTTCTATGAAACCGACTGTTCGGTTTGAAAAGTTTCTTTCCGTAAGCGCATTGATGAAGGTACGCATGAACGGGAATATATCGGCATTGTAAGTAGTCGTAGCTAAAACTAACCTGTCGTATCTGAACGCATTTTCCACGGCTTCCGCCATATCTTCCCTCGCAAGGTCGTTTATTACCACTTTGTCGCAACCTTCCGCGCGGAGTTTATCCGCAAGCGCGTTTACGGCTTTCTTGGTATTTCCGTAAACGGAGGTGTATGCGATAAATACGCCGCTGCTTTCCGCCGCGTATGACGACCATGTGTCGTAAAGTGCGATATAATGTCCCAAATCGTCTTTAAGGACGGGACCATGCAGGGGACAGACGGTATTTATTTCAAGGGAAGCGACTTTTTTCAGGAGCGTTTGTACCTGTGCTCCGTATTTGCCGACAATCCCGAAATAATAGCGGCGCGCCTCGCAGTCCCATTCCTCTTCGGCGTCGGTTGCGCCGAATTTTCCGAACGCATCGGCGGAGAAAAGGATTTTATCTTTTTCGTCGTAAGTTACCATGACTTCGGGCCAATGTACGAAAGGCGCGAAAACAAATTTCAGATTATGTTCTCCGAGGTATAAAGAATCGCCCTCAGACACAACTATTCGTCTGTCGGCAAAATCCGTGCCGAAAAAGTTTTCCATGATTGTAAACGTCTTCGCGTTTCCGACAATTACCGTCGATTTATAGACATTCATGAAATTCATTATGTTTGCCGAATGGTCGGGTTCCATGTGGGAAACGATAAGGTAGTCGGGGGACTTGCCGCCGGCGGCGTTTTGGATGTTGTCCATCCATTCCTGATAAAACGCCGCGTCCACGGTATCGAGTATTGCAATCTTTTTGTCGAGCAGGGCATACGAATTGTAAGACATGCCGTTTTCGACTTTGTACTGTCCTTCGAACAGGTCGATGTTTCTGTCGTTTACGCCGATATATACGACGTCTTTTGAGATAAACATAATATTTCTCCTTGTGTTTTATAATATAAGCGTCATAGTCATTGACACATTGAGTTTCGAACGCGCAGAAATTTTCCATTTGTTCGCGTCCGCGAGGCTCTTTGCAATGGAAAGCCCGAGTCCGCTTCCGCCCGAATCGCGTGAGCGCGAGCCGTCTCCCCTGTAAAATCTTTCGAACACCTTGGCGGAATCTTCCTCGCGGATGAGACTTCCCGTGTTGAATATTTTCAGCGTGATTTTTCCCGCCTCTTTTTTCAGCGATACTTTTATAGTCGCTTTTTTGTCCGAGTGTTTTATGGCGTTGTCTATAAGTATGCCGAGAACGGTCTTGAAGCTCTGTCTGTCTCCTACATATTTCAGGTTTGCGTCGACGTCGGTTAAAAGCGTTTTGCCGTTTTCGAAAAGAATGGCTTCATAGGGGAGAACGGCTTCGAGCACTTCGTCCGATACGGAAAACTCCTCTTTTGCGAGAACGATTTTTTCTTCGTCCGTCTTTGCCAGTGCAAGCATATCCGAAACTAACTTTTCTAGGCGTTTGGTCTGCGTTTTTATGCTGTCGAGATAACCGTTGTTATCAATGAAATTTTTAAGCACGTCGGCATTTGCCGATATTATGGCTACGGGGGTACGCATTTCGTGGCTGGCGTCGGAAATAAAACGTTTCTGTCTGTAAAGGTTATCTTTTATGGGCTTAAAAATACTGAAAGACAGTCCGATAATTATAGGAAAAAGAACCAGATACAGTGCAATAAGCGTAAGGAGAGCGGTGGTGATAGCGGAATTTTTCTTTGCAAGTTCCTCCGAAGCGTCTATTGCTATCAAAAGAAGCTGTTCGTCCTCGGAAGTTACGAGAAAAAATATGTTGTCCTTTATTCCGAGCCCCTCGGTTACCGACTGCGCGCCTTCGATTAGTTCGTTTATAGTTTCGTCGGAAAAATACCCTCCGCCGTTTACGATGGCAAACGAATCACTGTTTATTTCATCGTTTCCGAATGATAAAACAAGCGTAGTTTCGGAAACTGCTTTTCCGCTCGTGCGGTAAAAATTGTTTTCCGAATTCAGGATTGAAAGAATGGCTCTGTTATTAGAAGTGCTTATAACGTTATAAGATATTGCGAACAGTATGGCAAGGAGCACAAACAGGACGGTCATCATTATGGCGACAAATCGTATCTGTGCTTTTTTAAT
Organism: uncultured Clostridia bacterium; assembly: GCA_944367535.1. Classification (GTDB taxonomy): domain Bacteria; phylum Bacillota; class Clostridia; order Christensenellales; family Borkfalkiaceae; genus UBA1259. The sequence continues at coordinate 54,366 of CALVWQ010000006.1, read as the reverse complement.
CATTTTTCTTTCCTATTGTATAACCGATGCCTCTTACCGATTTTATTTCGGTAGAAGACCCAACGGCGGCGAGTTTTTTTCTAAGGAAGGAAACGTAAACCTCAATTGTGTTATATTCTGCTTCCGTATCGTAACCCCAAATTTTTTCTATAAACCGTTCCTTGTCGATACATTTTCCCGCGCCGAGGATAAGCATTTCGAGAATCTGAAATTCTTTTTTGCCGAGTGCTATTTTTTTACTGCCGCAGACAAGTTCCGGATTTTCGCGGTCGATGGATATATCGTTGAAAGACAGTATGTCGCCCGTAAATTTTTCCTTACGGCGGAGCAGTGCGCGTATTCTCGCCAGCAGTTCGTCGGTATCGAAAGGTTTGGTAATATAATCGTCTGCCCCGAGATTTAGTCCGCCGATCTTGTCTGAAATTTCCGACTTGGCGGTTAGCATGAGAACGGGCGTATCCATTTTGTTGTCGCGCAATATTTTGAGTACGGAAAATCCGTCGAGTTTAGGCATCATCACGTCTAAAATCACGAGGTCGTAAATACCCGAAAGCGCGGAGTCCAAACCGTCCTGTCCGTTGTACGCGACGTCCACGGAATAGTTGTGTCGTTTGAGGATTTCCGTCATGGCGGTAACGAGCCCTCTTTCGTCGTCAACTAAAAGAATTTTCATGGAAAATCTCCCGAGTAAAATTTTTTTTATTTTTTTTCGTAAAATTTATTTTTTCAAGAATGTTTCAAGTTTCGCGATTTACAATATAGGCGTAAAGGATGAACGATACCTTTACACACATAAATTGCCCACACTCTCAATAAACTTTTTCCTGGGTCGACGCGTCGGATTATTCCGGCGCGTCGGCCTTTTAAAATCTTTCGGTAAATTGATAGGATAATAAGCTTACAGCAAGGGAATGGCGGCAATATATAAGACGTCCTCTCTGTCTTTTGCATCTCCTTCCGCAAGTACGAAAACTTTCTTAAAAACGTATCCTCCCGCCATTTTGACAAGTGCTTCAAGTCCTTTCAGACTTTCGCCAGTAGATATGACGTCATCGACGATGCAGACTTTTTTCCCTTTGAGAAGGTCCGTGTCGTGTTTTGAAAGGAATAATTCCTGAGCCTTGCCCGTTGTGATTGACGAGCCGTAAGAAACGGAAATTCCGTCCTGCATATAGAGTTTTTTGGATTTACGCGCCACGGCGTAATAGGGCATGCCTAGTTCTCTTGCGGCGACGTGCGTGAGTTGAAGCCCCTTGGATTCAGCGGTTATAAGCACGTCCGCTCCTTTTGCGAGTTTTGCTATTTCTTTGCCGCAGTGCTCGGTAAGAGGCGGGTTGCCGTGAAGATTGAAGAACGCGATTTTTATTCCGCTCGGCAGCGTCAGAACGGGCAGACTTGTCTTATAACCCTTTATGTCTACATCAAAATATTCCTGCATATTTGAACCTTCTAATTTTATTTTCCCGAAACAGTTTACCACAAAAACGCGCGTTTGTCTATTCTTAAAGCATATATTTGCGGTTTAACTCATATTTTTAATAGCGGTGGATACGGAGGTAAAAATGGAATATTACGATAAAACTGCGGAATACGTCGCGAAAGTTTTCGGCTCTGATTTGAAAAATGGGCTGACATCGGAAGGCGCTAAGTGCAATACCGAAAAATATGGCGCGAATAAACTCTCGGAAAAGAAAAAACGCAATTTTTTCGGTAAAATTTTCGACGCGCTCAAAGAGCCTATGCTCATAATTCTGCTTTTCGGATTTATGATAGCGTTCGGGACCAATCTCGGAAAATATTTAAAGACGGGCGAGGCGGATTTTGCGGAATGTTTCGGGATACTTGCCGCGGTTATTCTTTCCGTATCAATCACTCTTATAATGGAAGGAAGTTCGGAAAAGGCTTTTAAGGCTCTTGCGAAAATATACGATAACGTTTCCGTTAAAGTGGTGCGAAACGGTCTTGTAACCGTCGTGCCGCAAAGCGAAATTACCGTAGGGGACGTTATATTGCTTGAAAGCGGCGACAAGATAGTGGCGGACGGCAGACTAATAGAAAGTAATTCGTTGTCGATAGACGAATCCGCGCTGACGGGAGAGAGTCATACGGGCTTTAAGGACGCTTCATTAAAACTCACCGTCGGAGTGCCGCTTGCAGAGAGAAAGAATTTTGCGTACTCGGGCACGTTTGTTCGCGCGGGGAGCGGTAAAATGATAGTTACGAGCGTCGGCGACGGGACGGAGATAGGCGCGATTGCGGGCGAACTCGGCGATAAAAAGGCGGAGGATTCTCCCCTTCAACACAAACTCGCGGTTTTGGGCAAGGTGATAACCGCAATCGGCGCGACGGCGGCGGTAATTGTTTTCGCGCTCTCGGTCGGCAGGCTCGCGATGTCGGGTGATTTAGGCTTTGACAGTTTGCAGGAACTGTTTATTTCATGTATTATTCTGATTGTCGCGGCGGTGCCCGAAGGTCTTCCGACAATTGTAGCGGTTTCTCTGGCGCTTAATATGATAAAACTCGCAAAGGAAAACGCACTCATTAAAAAGATGACCGCGACCGAGGCCGCGGGTGCGGTGAGCGTAATCTGTTCGGATAAGACGGGTACTCTTACGTTAAACGAAATGACAGTCGCGACCGTTTGCGCGGGCGAATACTGCACCTCTCCCGAAAAAATAAGGAATACCGCGCTTTTGCAGAATTTTATTTGCAATACCACGGCGGATGCAGTTGGCAGGGGAAAAAACGTAAAATTTACGGGTAGCGGCACTGAGTGTGCACTTCTTGCTGCCGCGAGGAAAACCGACCCCGATATTTCATACCAAAAATACAGGGCGTGTTACACCGTTTTGGAAAGAGTGCCGTTTTCAAGCGAAAACAAATATATGATAACAATGATAGATACGGGAGGCGTAAACCGCTCGCTGCTGAAAGGTGCGGCGGAAAAGGTGCTTGCAAAGTGCTCGTTAAGTCCCGAAAAGCGCAATAAATTGCTGCATAACATGGAAGAATACGGTAAGAATGCGGGACGAGTCATATGTTTTGCGCATAAAGACGGCGGCGAAAGAATTCCTGACGAAGGCTACGAATTTGACGGGTATGCCGTAATGTCAGACCCAGTGCGTCCGGATGTCGCCGAGTCGGTCAGACAATGCAAAAGCGCGGGAATAAAGGTAAAGATTCTTACGGGCGACAATGCGGTAACGGCATTTGCCGTAGCAAAGGAACTCGGCGTCGCCTCGAGTGCCTCGGAAGTAATAAGCGCGGTGGATATAGAAAAACTCGACGACGAAACATTAAAGAAATTACTTCCCAAAATCACCGTTATAGCACGCAGCACGCCCATAATAAAACTGCGTATCGTAAAGGCGCTTAAAGAGATGGGCGAGGTGGTCGCGGTTACGGGCGACGGCATAAACGACGCGCCCGCAATAAAGCGCGCCGACGTCGGAATCGCCATGGGTATGACTGGAAGCGAAATCACCAAGGAGGCTGCCGACATAATATTACTCAACGACAGTTTCGCGACGATAGTCAAGGCGGTGGCGTTCGGCAGAAACGTTTACAGAAATCTGCAACGCTTTATTTTGTTTCAGCTGTCGGTAAATCTTTCCGCATTGATTTTCGTTACAGTATGCGCGATAATGGGGCTGGAACCGCCTTTTAACGCCCTGCAACTTTTGTGGATAAATGTTATTATGGACGGACCTCCCGCACTGACGCTCGGGCTCGAACATGCGGGAAAATCGATAATGCGCGACAGACCCGTCAGGCGTTCGGACGGAATAGTCAGCGTAAAGATGCTTTTGAGGATTATTTTCAACGGAGTATTCATAGCGGGAATACTCATCGCCGAATATCTCGTTGATTTTCTCGGCGCGGGCACGGTTTCTCGGGACAGCGCGATATTTACGCTGTTTATTCTCTTTCAACTGTTCAACGCCTTCAATTGCCGTTCGCTCGGTTCGGAGAGCATATTCTCGCGGCTGGGAAGAAACAAAATCATGGTGGCAACGTTTGCATGCGTATTCGTCGTGCATTTTCTAATCGTACAGGCGGGATATTCGATTTTCGGAATTTCGCCCATGAACTTCGCGCTCTGGGCAAAGTGCATAGGCACGGCGTTTTCGGTGATAGCGGTGTCAGAACTATATAAACTCGCGTACAGAATGATAAAGTATAAGAATTTTGGCGAAAACAAAAAAAATATCGGGCAGGGAAAAAGCAGGTCGGTAAATAAAAATTATTTCGGAGCATAAACTATAAGGGTATGGAGAATATAATAGTAACGGAAAACGCGTATAACCTGAATAATATATTGTATTTGCACAACACTTTGTCCGAACTGTTCGGACATACGGGATGTTCGGTGAGGCAGACGGAATACGGCGGGCGCGCGGGGCTTATAATAGATTGTCCCGAGGAATACAGGGACATAGTAGGCGCCGAACTCGCCGACCGCGCCGCCGAAATCATCGCGGTGCACTATAAATACGATTTTTTCAGACAGACTCTTGCCGTGTCGGGACTTTGCGCGGTGGAAAATGAAATATTATTCGCTTCGCTAATTGCCGCAGACCTCGACGACGACAAAAAGTATGCGTTCAGGAGATTCGAAGGATTAAGCCAGATTGCGATAGACGGTGTATATAATTTCAGATTGCAGCAACTTAAAAACAAATGGAAAGACATAGCCGAATATATGCCCAGAGTTTTTATAAACACACAACTGAAAGATTTCATATCTTATATGTTGGAGGGCAGGAAAAAGAGGGTGTATGTGGACGACGGAAAGGTTTACGACGCGCATTACAGGATATTGAAACGCTGTGCACTGCTCGGCGGCGAAGGCGCGCAGATAACAAGAGAAGTACTGCTCTCGGGAGGCGGCGAAGTGGAACTTTCCGGAAGGCTTGAAAAGGACGACGAATATTATCTGAAAGAGTATTACGGCGATAAAATTTATTTTTCGGCGGGAAAGTTGTCATAAACGGTTGACAAATCGTCAATTTGGGTATATGATTATAAACACTTAAAATAAAATAAAAATGTTCGGTGAGCGCGGACAAGTAAGATTTATCTTGTATTGCAGAGAGCGGGGAAGAGGTGAAAGCCCCGTATGCGGATATTATCGGAAACCGCCGCGTGAGAGCGGGAGCCGTTCCCTTTACGGCGCAAGAGAGGTCGCTTGAAGCGGCAATTAAGGTGGAAACGCGGAAATTATTTCGTCCTTATGACTTCTGTCATAAGGCTTTTTTATTAAGGAGGAGTAAATATGAAGATTAAGTTACCTGACGGTGCGGTGCAGGAATTCGATTCGCCGCTGACGGCGGGAGAGATTGCGGCAAAAATCTCCGAGGGACTTTCCCGAAATGCGGTCTGCGTCAAGATCGACGGGGAACTGAAAGACCTTTCGACTGTCGTGGATAAAGACTGCTTGATGCAGGTAATAACACTCAAAGACAAAGAGGGCTTGCAGGTATACCGTCATACCGCCGCGCACGTTCTCGCGCAGGCGGTGAAGAATATTTTCCCGACCTCAAAACTTGCGATAGGTCCGACCATAGAAAACGGATTTTATTATGATATAGAGTTCAAAACGCCCATAACTCGGGACGATCTTCCCAAAATCGAAAACGAGATGAAAAATATCATCAAGAGCAATCTCCCGATTGAAAGACTGGTGTACGATAAGAAGGACGCTTTGAAAATCTTCAAGGGGTTTTCGGAGCCGTATAAGACGGAACTCATCAATGATCTCCCCGCGGGAAGCGTCATATCTTTCTATAAGCAGGGCGATTTCATGGACCTTTGCAGAGGCCCGCATCTTCCGTCTACTGGCAGAATAAAGGCTTTTAAACTTACGTCGGTAACGGGCGCTTACTGGCGCGGCAACGAAAAGAACAAGATGCTGACGAGAATTTACGGCACGGCGTTCGAGAAAAAGAGCGAACTCGAAGATTATCTGAACGCTCTCGAAGAAGCAAAAAAGCGCGACCACAACAAACTCGGCCGCGAACTGGGAATTTTCATGACGGAAGACGTGGTCGGACAGGGGCTTCCGATTATCATGCCGAAAGGCGCGAAGATATTGCAGATACTCACGCGTTTTGTCGAGGATGAGGAAGAAAAGCGCGGATTTATGCTCACCAAAACCCCGTATATGGCGAAAAACGACCTGTACAGAATATCAGGACATTGGTATCATTACAGGGATAAGATGTTTATATTGGGAGACGAAAATTCGCCCGACGCCATGGCGCTTCGTCCCATGACGTGTCCTTTCCAGTATCAGATTTATAAAAACGGGCTCAAAAGTTACAGAGACCTTCCTTGCAGGTATTGCGAGACGGCTACGCTGTTCAGAAAAGAGGCGAGCGGCGAAATGCACGGGCTTATCCGTGTGCGCCAGTTCACGCTTTCCGACGGACATATCGTCTGCACGCCCGAACAGGTGGAAGAAGAATTCAAGAGATGTCTGGATTTGAGTTATTATTTCCTCGAATGTCTCGGCATGAGGGAGGACGTAACTTTCCGTTTCAGCAAGCGCGGCTTAAATAACAAGGAAAAATACATCGATAACGACAAGGCTTGGAACGAGACGGAAGCGCTCATGAAAAAGATACTCGACGACCTTAAAATCGATTATGTCGAGGCAGAGGACGAGGCAGCGTTCTACGGGCCCAAACTCGACGTTCAGGCAAAGAACGTCTACGGAAAGGAAGATACGATAATCACGCTTCAACTCGATTTTGCGGCGGCGAAGAGCTTTGAAATGACCTATGTGGACGAGAACGGCGAAAAACAGTATCCTTTCGTCATTCACAGGTCGTCTATCGGTTGTTACGAGAGGACACTCGCCATGCTCATTGAAAAATACGCGGGCGCTTTCCCGTTCTGGATTTCGCCTGTACAGGTCAAGGTCATGAGTCTTACGGACAGGACGGCAGATTACTGCAAAAAGATTGCCGAGCGTCTCACAAGGGAGGGATTGAGGGCGGAAACCGACCTCAGAAACGAAAAGATAGGTTATAAGATAAGAGAGGCGCAGCTCGAAAAAATACCTTATATGTTCATAGTCGGCGATAAGGAGGCGGAGGCGGGAACCGTTTCCGTGCGTTCGAGAAAAGACGGCGACCTCGGGTGCATGGCTACGGACGAGATTATCGCGAAACTCATCGAAGAAGACAGAACGAAAAAAATCTGACGTCTTTTAACGGGTGTTAAGTAGCGTATGTTCTGCGGTTAAGTATTTTTAACGGAATATACGCGTCTGTAAATCTATGAAATAAAATAATTATTTATTTTACCGCGGCGGCTTATTGAAAGCCGCCGCGGATTTTTGTTTTATCGTATAAGTTAAAAATTCATCGAAAATTTACATTTCAGGTCGAATTATAGGGGTAAAGTGGTCATGAGCAGCTTATTTGAGCAAAAATAGCATAAAAAGTCCATTTTTCCGAATTATTTTTTCTTCCAATTGTTGACAAAAGACAGTCTGGTTATTTATAATTATTATATAATACTTCAAATACATATTCTAAGATTAAAGATGCAATTGCTCATGTTTTTGTTGCTTTACGATTGCACCGGTTAAAAGGATAAACGCTTTTTATTAAGTTGTTTGTTTCAGGACAAAATTTTTGCCCGCATTGAGAAAAACACATAAGGACGTACTCGGATGTGTGAAGGAAGATGTTTGTGGTATTTATGTGTCATATAAAAGGGGAATTTATGGAAAACGAAAGGAACGGTTTGTCATTTCGGGACGTATGGTATCTGTTGAAGAAATATCTTATACTCGAACTTGCCATTATAGTGGCGGCGGTCGCGATTGGCGCGGCTTATTCGGTTTTAAGACGGGACGTTTTTCGTGCGGAAATAAATGTCATGATTCAGGCAAAACTCGATCAGGGCGGCGAAAACACATTGAATAACGTTCCTTATACCAATTATTATATAGAAAATATCTGTGACTTTTTTTCGACCGATATAGTTACGGCGCGTGCTTCCGAAAAATGCGGCGATGTGGTTAGCGGCAAAGCCGTCGGCACTACTTCGGAAGAAAATAAATGGATTGTAAGCGTGCGTTACAGCGACTATTCTCCCGATGATGCAAAGAAAAAACTTCTTGCAGTAATAGAGGCGGCGGAAGAACTCGCGCAGATGACCGACGATAGCGGGGAATACGTTTATTTTCAGGGTTATGTGAAATTGCCCGTGCTCGGCGAGGCGAAAGTCGTTCCCGTAAACTCCACATTTAAAACCGTTTTAATATCTGGCATTGCGGGTATTGTGCTTGCGCTGGCCGTCGCGTTCATTATGTATTATGCGAACGATAAAATTACTCAGGTTGAGAGAATCGAAACCATAACGGGCAAAAAGAATATTCAGACAATTACTCTTGAAAAGAAAAAGCGCGGCAGTACGGAAGAAATAGACCGTACCGGATTTAATCTCGAAAAACTCGCCGAAACGCTCGTATTTTTAAAGGACGGGGAAAAGGAGAAAGTCTGTCAGATTCAGTCCAGTATAAACGGCGAGGGGAAAAGCACGGTTGCGGCAAATCTGTCGATTGCGCTCGGGCGAATAAGAAAAAAGACGCTGGTTATAGAATGCGATTTCAGAAAGCCCACCATACACAGGTATTTCAGGATAGAGAAAGCGCTCGGAATGACCGATTATTTTAAAGGAGACAAGACGTTTAGTGAGGTGGTTAAAAAGACGGATTTCGAAAACGTAGATATAATAACCTGCGGAGAGCGTTTCGATAATCCCGCAATCATTTTCATGTCGGGTAAGTTCGGCGCCTTAATTCAAAACGCGAGAGAAAATTACGATTTTGTTATACTCGATTGTCCGCCCGCGGGACTCGTTACGGAATATATGGCAATCTCTCCGTTTACCGACTTTACGGTCCTTGTCGTCGGGTGCGACAAGGTGAGTTCGGTAGGGCTCAAAAATACCGTTGCCGACCTTAAAGCGAGCGGCGTGGACATAGTCGGAACCGTCTTTAATTTCGCGCCCGAACGCAGAAACAACGCATACTATTATTACGGGGAAAAAACGGAAGGCAAAGCGGAAACCGCGCAATAACCGGACTTTAACGGCGGTCGCGTCGTGGCTGAAAAGCGTTTAGGCGTTTAAAGCGCATTAAATCGATAAAAATTATTTAATACAATTGACTTATAGAGAAAATAATTATATAATAAAACGGTAAAACAAAGAGTTTTGCCGTTTTTTTGCGGCAGATGTTCGATAAAAAGGAGATAAAAAAATGGCGGCTAAAATTACCGAAAACACGACGATTTTCGAGGCTATCCAAATCAATCCCAAAGCGGGTGAAATACTCATGAACTACGGAATGCACTGTCTCGGGTGCGCGCTTGCTCACGGTGAAACAGTGGGCGAAGCTGCAGACGTTCACGGTGCCGACCTTGAAAAGATGCTCAAAGAATTGAACGCCGAATAAGATGGGCAGTTTCATAGACGAACAAGGCGCGGAAATAGACGTTTCGCGCGGCGAGGGCAAAAAGACCGACACCGAAACGGCGAAATGCCCGGGGTGCGGTTCGAATATGGTGTTCGACGCCGAATCGCAGTGCCTTCTTTGTCATCATTGCGGGACAAAGAAAGAGTTTGTAACAGACGCGGTGGCGGAGGAGCGGTCGCTTTCGGACGCGTTCGGCAAAGGAGATTGCTGGCGCGAGGAAGAAGCGGCAGTCTTTTCGTGCGATAACTGCGGCGCGAAAGTCGTGCTTTCGCGCGGAGAGACCGCTAAAATCTGTCCTTTCTGCGGGACTGCGCATGTCCGTAAATCGGAGGAACTTGCGGGGCTTAAACCCAACGCGCTTATTCCGTTTTCAATAAGCGGCGACGAGGCGGTCGATTTTTCTAAGAAGTGGGCAAAACGCCGTTTTTACGCGCCGAGAAAATTTAAAAAGAAAATCGACACTGACAGCGTAAAGGGCGTATATACACCTTGCTTTACGTTTGACAGCTATACTTCCTCCGTGTATTCGGGGCGCATAGGTCAGACGCATACCCGTGTTCGCGGCTCGGGCAAGAACCGCAGGGTGGAAACCTATGTGGTATGGCAGAACATAAGCGGCAGTTATTTTGACGCTTTCGACGACGTTCTCGTTACGGCAGGCACTAAACTCGACCAGAAAAAACTTACCAAAATCATGCCGTACGGCACGGATAAGGGCAGGGTATATGAGGAGGAATTCCTGCTCGGGTTTATGGCGTATCATTACGACAGGGACATAACCGAATGCTGGGGGAACGCCAAGTCCATGATTGACAAGGAGATTGAAAGACGCATACTTTCTCGCTATACTTATGACAGGATAGCCTATTTCAACGTCTCCACAAGGCACGACAGAGTAACTTATAAATACATAATGCTGCCCGTGTACGTCGGAAATTATAATTATAACAAGAAAGTTTATAATTACTATGTGAACGGCGAAACGGGTAAAGTATGGGGAAAAACTCCGCTTTCTGTCTTTAAAATAGCAGGAACGGTTATTCTCGGGTTGGGAATACTTGCCGCGCTTATCTGGATATTCTTCGGCGGTTAGATTTTTTTTGTAAAGCGCGTTTGGAGCGGAAAATCGGCGTAAAATGCGGGCCGAGCGGCATTTTAGTCGTTTGTGGCGCGTTTATTTTCAAAATAATGGAAAATATGTTTGACCCGAACGGGTCGGATGTTATATAATTTTAAACAGGCTTGTTTTAAAAATTGCGGATACGATATGTTTCCGCACGGAGGCAAAGATGAAGAAAGGAAAGGCGATTACGTTACTTTCATTGATATGCTTGATTATGGCGTTTCTCGTCGTGATGACGTTTGTGCGCTTCCCCGTCGGCGTGAAAAATTACAACGGCGTACTGGGAGCTATCGAACTCGATTACGATATGGCGGGCGGAACGGCGTATAATCTCACACTCGCAAAAGACAACGTCGAAGAAGTGGAAGATATAGACGAAGTCATCGAGACGCTCAGTTACAGACTCGAAGCGCTCGGGTATCAGACGTTTTCGGTTAAGGCTTTAAAAGATACCGACGAAGCCGTCGAGGATTACGATATAAGAATCGAGTTGCGCGCCGAAACCAATGATTACGGCGAACAGGATACGACGACGCTTGCCGCCGATATGGCGGTCGTGGCGGCTTACGGAGAACTTTCCTTTTACGGCGGCACGGAAGCGGACCCCACCGATGAAATTCTCACTGACGGACAGGTTATAAAAGAGGCAAAATACGGCGGTGTGGTTTCAGGTACCGATGATACGACTTATTATCAGGTAAATATCACGTTTACCGACTATGCTTATGATGAGATAATGGCGCAGATTAACGCAGGCACTTTCTACCTTAAAATAATGCTCGGCGAAACCACGCTTATGTCCGGCAGCGATGCGCTATCGGCCTCTTATTTTGTCAATAAATCTTTGGGACTTTATGTTTCGAGCGAGAGCGGTGCAAAACAGGCCGCGTTGCAGATAAATTCGGGCGGACTTCCTTATCGTTACGAGGTTTCCGATCCCATGACGGTTTCCGCGCCTTACGGCGAATATACCGCGCTCGTCTCTTTAATCGCGGTGCTCGCCGTCGCGGTGCTCTTTATAATAGCGTTTTTCGTACTCTATAAGGGCTACGGTTTCATATCGGGGCTGACCATGATACTTTCACTGCTTGCGCTTACTCTCATGCTCATCGCGGTGCCCGGCGTCAAACTTTCGCTCGGCGGAGTGCTCGGAATAATACTCGCGACGGTTCTTACCGCCGACGGGCTCATGATTACCGCAAAGAGGATTTCCGAAGAATATTCGAGCGGGAAAATGGTAAAGACCGCGGTCAATAACGGTTTCCGCCGTTCGGTCATGCCCGTACTAGGTATTGCAATCGTAAGCGGTTTGGTTGCGCTCTTACTGTTCCTTTTCGCGTCGGGCACGCTCAAAGGTTTTGCCGTTACTTTCGGAATAGGCGTTATCGTTTCGTTTATTTCGGACATGCTGTTTGCAAGAATGTTTGCCGCGCTTATTCTTCCCATAGCGGGATATAAAGAAAATTTCCTTAAACTGAAAAGGGCGGAGGCTTGATTATGAGTAGCGTTATTTCCCGTAAATCCAAAATAATAGTTATATTGATACTTGCGGTCGTTGTCGCGGGCATGGTTATGCTCGGATTGCTCGGTCTGAATAACACCGCGGATTATAAGAAGAGTTACGAGGTTCAGGTCGGAATCGACCAGAACATAGACGGTTCTGCCGAGGTCGTAGATAAGGCCGCGCGTGATTATTTTACGTCGGTCGGGGTCAAGGTTTCTTATTTTGCGACTCAGACGCTTGACGACGGCGCAGTCTATGTCTATAAATTGTCTTCTCTCGGCGACCTGAAAGAGGCGGATCTTTTAAGCGCGGTCGATAGCGCCGTTGCCGCTTCGGAGTTTTCCAATCTAGAAGGCTCTGTAAAGGTTTATGAAATGAATTCGGGCGACCGTACCGAGGATTTCCTTTATCTGTTGCTTGCTTTGGGAATCGCCGTGGTGCTGATATTTATTTATTCTCTCATATCCGAAAAGGTCGCGGGCGGCGTCGCCGCATTATGTTCGGCGGTTGCTTCTGCGGTGATTTTTATTTCTCTCATGGCGATTTTAAGAATACCCGAGAGTCCTTTCTTTGCAGTAACCTGTTCGGCGGCAATCGCTCTCGGCGCGGCGCTTTCGATAGTTATCTCTAACAGGTGCAGAGAAAACGAGCGTATAGTTTCGGAGCAGAAACTCACGTCGTCGGAAATAGCGAGTAAGGGATTGAAAATGAGCATTGCCAGGCTTAATTTCATGTTGTTCGGCGCGGCAGTCGCTTTCGTTGCTCTCGCGGTCTGCGGTTTCTTAACCTCTTACTACTTTATGTTTGCAGGTGCGCAGATACTTCTCGCGACGTTAAGCGCGTATGTTTCGGCGGCGGTTTTCGCGCCTATGCTGTGGGCTGCCGTGAGGGGCGGAAAGGCAAAAAAATAAACGCCTCCGTTTAATATCTTGTAAGGCGTAAGGCGGGAATATTTTCCGCCTTATTCTGTTTAAAAAACGGAAAATATTTCTATTTCGGCAGGCTGATGAAATGCTTGTTTTCCGACTGCATCGGGAAACATATCGATGCTGACTGAAAATATTTTAATTTAAAAAGACAATACTGAAATTTTTGTTGGGATTATGAAAATAGTTTACGGGAAAACACTCGGCGGCAAGGAGCGCGCCGCCGCGCAGGTCGCGGCGGAAAATTGCGGTATTACTTATGATACCGCAAGGCTTCTTTTTTGTCGTGGAATAGATACTGAAGATAAAATAAAAAAATTTATAAACCCCGACAAGAGCGGTATATATAATCCCTTTCTTCTCGGCGGCATATCGGCCGCGGCGGACAGACTTCGCGAGGCAAGAAAAAAGGGTGAAAATGTCCTTATTTTCGGCGATTACGACGCAGACGGAATATGTGCGGCGAGTATAATGTTTTTCTGTCTTGCGGATTACGGGTTAAACGCGAAGGTAGCAATACCCGAACGCGACGACGGATATGGACTAAATTTACAGATAGTCGAAAAATTACATAACGAAAAAAAGATAGATGTGCTCATTACCGTTGACTGCGGAATATCAGACGCGGACAAGATAGAGGTTTTAAAATCTTACGGTATAGACGTCATCGTAACCGACCATCACGAGCCTCCCGAGATTCTTCCGGACGCAATAACCGTTAACCCTAAAATCAAGGGGCAGGAATATCCGTTTGACGGTCTTTGCGGCGCGGGGGTCGCCTATAAACTCGGTCAGGCGCTGATAGGCGACGGGGCAGACGTATGCCTTGATTTGGCGGCGCTCGCGACAGTGGCAGACAGTATGGAAATCGTTGACGAAAACAGGTGCATTGTCGCGGAAGGGTTAAAGATTATCAATTCGCCGCGTGCGAGAAGACCTTTTAGGTATCTTTTAGGCGACAATTCCGCTAAAAAGGTTACCGCGCAGACACTCGCTTTCCAGATTGCGCCGCGCATAAACGCGGGCGGCAGAATGGGGGACGCCGCCACCGCTCTCAAAGCTTTTATTTCCGATTCCGACAACGAGGTTTTTGACTGTTGCGTAAAACTCGGAAAATATAACATTGCGCGTCAGAGCGAGTGCGACGAAATTTACAGAAGCGCAAAACAGAAAATAAGAGAGGAAAAACTTTCGGAAGATGAAGTAATTCTCGTGGCAGACAAGGATTGGAAAACGGGATTTATCGGTATAGTCGCGGCTCGGCTTGTCGAAGACTATGCGCGGCCGGTCATAGTATTTGCCGGCGTGGACGGAGGACTTAAAGGGTCTGCACGCAGTGTGCCGGAAATAAATATTTATGACGCCCTGGTCGCGGCGAGCGGTTTGCTTTCGGGCTTCGGAGGACATTCGCAGGCGGCGGGCGTTTCGGTCAGCACCGAAAATTTCGGCGCTTTGCGCCGCGCGCTTTGCGAATATGTGAAAAATCTCGGAGTTGAAACGGTATGCGAAAAAACGATTTTTGCAGATTGGAAATGCGAAGATAAAATAAGTTTGCGTTTTGCGCGCGAAACGGATATGCTAGAACCTTTCGGACAGGGCAACAGGCGTCCGCTTTTTACCGCGGAGACGGAGCACGAGATAAAAGCGCTGCCTATAAAAACGGGATCGGTGCATTATTCTTTTTCGCTGCCCGAGGCGGAAATGCTCGACTTCGCAGGCGAGGCTGATTCCGAGGTTTTGGCGTTGCCCGTCAAAAAAACGGTGGTGTTCGATATCAGTTATTCGGTTTTTAACGGCAAAGAATCATTTAAGGGAATAGTCAGAAACGTCATACCCGATTACGGTGATTTTAAATCGGTAAAACCATTTATAGTCCGAAACGAACTTCTTAAAATTCTTTCCGGCGAGCGTCCTCCGAAAGTACGGTTGCAGGGTGAAAAAGTCGTGTTTAAGCAGGGATTCGGCACGGTTTATGCCGTTTCAGAACCCGAAAACATAAAATATATAGAAAATCATGAAAAGGCGGAAATATATATGTTTACGGTTCCGCCGCGCGTGTGTTCCGACTGTATACTCGTTTCCCCGAAAGAGATAAGCGGGGAATATTCACGCGTAATATATATAGATTTACCCTTGCGGACTGTTTCCGCCGCAGCGCAACAGGTGTTTTACGGCGGGCTTTCGGGCAAGAGTTTTCTTGAAAATCTTTCGGTCGGGAGAGAGGATTTTGCCGCCGTCTTTTCGTATATGCTGAATATAGACGGCAGGGAATTTTATGATTCGGCGCGCGCGTTCTGCGCTTATGCGCCCGATTTTACCGCCGAACAGTTTGTGTTTTCCGCCGAGGTGTTTTTAGAACTCGGCATATTCCGCATAAAAGACGGAAGACTGCGGTTTGACCCGCTCGTTAAAAGTTCGCTTGACAATTCGGCTATTTACCGCGCGGTCAGGGAGGAGTTGCAATGACGGTCTACGAAAGACTCGAAACAACATATACGGGAAAAGAACTCGAACTCTGCGAAAAGGCGTACGAGTTCGCAAAGAAAGCCCACGAGCACCAGAAACGCGCCTCGGGGGAAGATTATTTCGTGCATCCTTGCACCGTCGCGGGGATACTTTTAGACCTCGGACTCGACGCGGCGACCGTCGCCGCGGCGTTTCTGCACGACGTCATAGAAGATACGCCCGTATCGGAAGGCGACCTCAAAAAAGAGTTCGGTGAAGAAGTTCTGTTGCTCGTGCAGGGCGTAACGAAACTCGAAAAAATCGAATTTACTTCGCAGGAAGAGGAACAGGCTGAAAATTTCCGTAAACTTTTTGTCGCGATGGCGAAAGACATCAGGGTCATAATCATAAAACTCGCCGACAGACTGCACAACATGCGTTCTCTTAATTTTCTCTCGGTGGAACGTCAGCAACGCATGGCGCGCGAAACGCTTGAAATTTATGCGCCGCTCGCGGGCAGACTGGGCATATCGCAGATAAAATGTGAACTCGAAGATTTATGTCTTAAATATCTCGAACCCGATTTTTACGAATATATATCCACAAACGTCGAAGAACGATTAAAAGAGGGCGGCGGATTTGTAGAGCAGGTAATAGAAGACGTGAACGAAATGCTCACGGAATCTCACATAAAAGGTGAGGTTTTCGGAAGAAGAAAGCACCTTTACAGCATATACCGCAAGATGAAAGAAAAAGGAAAGACTCTCGACCAGATATATGACCTCGTCGCCATTCGCGTCATAGTCGGCACGGTGGACGAGTGTTATGAAATACTCGGTAAAATCCACAACAAATGGCGTCCGGTCCCCGGCAGGATAAAGGACTATATCGCAACTCCGAAACCCAATCTCTACCGTTCGCTGCATACGACGGTGGTAACTAACTACGGGCGTGTGTTCGAAATTCAGATAAGAACTTACGAGATGAACCACGCCGCCGAATACGGTATCGCGGCGCACTGGAAATATAAGGAAAACAAAAAGGAAGTAGACGACCTCGACACCCGTCTTTCGTGGATAAGGGAGGTCATGGAATGGCAGGGAGGATTAAAGGACAGCAAAGAATTTCTCAATTCGCTCAAAGGCGACATTTACAGTTCGGAAGTCCTCGTTTTCACGCCCAACGGCGACGTAATCAGTTTGCCGAAGGACGCGACGCCCATCGACTTTGCGTACGCGATTCACTCGGCTGTCGGCAACAAGTGCGTTGGCGCGAAAGTTAACGGCAAAATCGTGCCGTTAAACAGCACTCTTTCCGTCGGCGACGTGGTGGAAATCATAACCTCGCAGAACTCCAAAGGACCTTCGTGGGATTGGCTCAAAATTGTCAAAAATCCCAGCGCACGGGTTAAAATAAGGCAATTTTTCAAGCGCGTAATGAAGGACGAGAACGCAAAAACAGGCAAGTCGATGTTGGAAGAAGAGGCCAAACACAGAGGCTTTTCTCTCGGCGAACTGCTTAACGAGGAATCTTTCCTTTTCCTGTCTTCAAAAATGTCTTTCAACAGTCAGGAAGAAATGTTTGCTTCCGTCGGCTACGGCGCTGTGGGCGTTAATCAGGTCATCGTCAAACTTGTGGACTATTACCGCAAAAAACAGCCGCGCCAGGAAATCACCAAATATTATACTGTAAAGCCCGAAAAGGCGAGCAGCGTAAAAGTAAAGGGTATGACCGGCATACTCGTGCGTTTTGCGGGTTGCTGCAATCCCGTGCCCGGCGACAGCATAATCGGATTTATTTCGCGCGGACACGGCGTTACCGTTCACAGATCCGATTGTCCTAATTTAAAACACGCCGAGGATGACAGACTAATAGATGTGAGTTGGATTGATAAGGTGTCCAACGTCTATAACGCGGGCATCAAGGTCATAGGGAGTGCTCAGGCGCAGATACTTTCGGAAGTCGCGGCTGCCGTGGCAGAACTTAAGCTCGAAATAGTCTCGACCAACGGCAGGACGGACAACAAGACAAAACAGGTAATAATAGATTTTCACATAAGACTTAACGGCAAGGACGAACTCGACAGGCTTATAAACAAACTGTCGCAAAGCCCTAAAATAACCGAAGTGTTCAGGACGGCGACATAATGAAACTTTATCATTTGAGCAGCGGTCCGCTCAGGGTAAACACCTATTTTCTTGTGGGGGATGAAGGAAAGGCGGTGGTCATCGACAGCGGCGAAAATTATAATGCGGTCGTCAGGACTGCCGAAAGATACGGATTGCATATAGACGCCGTATTGCTCACTCATGCGCATTTCGACCATGCGGGCAACGTGAAAAAATTACAGGACGGCGGTGCTAAGATTTATGTCGGGGAAAAAGACGCCGAAAAACTTCTTAACGACGACAATCTCGCTTCGAGTTTCGGAAGGCGGTTTGAAAAATGCCGTGCGGACGTTACTCTTAAAGAGGGGGACGTAGTGGAAGAAGCAGGGCTTAAAATAAAGGTTCTGGAAACGCCGGGGCATACCGACGGCTCTTTGACATATTTAATAGGGAACATGTTGTTTACGGGCGATACGCTCTTTTTAGAGTCGGTCGGCAGGACGGATTTTCCGAGCGGGTCGCGGAGTCAGCTCATAAACTCAATCAGGAAACTTTTTGCGTTGGACGGGGATTTCGATGTATATCCCGGGCACGAAGAATTCACCACGCTCACTCACGAGAGAAAATACAATACTTTTGCCGATTATGATTGAAACAAACCTTCAAAATTGCGAGAGCGAACTTAAAGAGGTCGTAACTCTGTTCCCCGAAAGCGAAGGCGTGCGTATTAAGCATAATTTTTCCGATAAAGGGAATAAATTCATAAACACCGTCACGCTGGAAGGCAATACCTATGCTTACGGCAACTTGGTAGGCGAAGAATTATCGCCGCTCGTAAAAAAACGCCTTATAAAGAGGTACGCGAAACTCGCGCTTTATAAAACTCTTTCGCGCCGATACGGCAGGGAACTCCCGTGGGGCGCGCTTACGGGGATACGTCCGACGGGGCTTGCATATTCCGAAATGGATAAAGACGGGCGCTTCGAGGAGTTTTTTACAGAAGTAATGAAGGTGAGCGAGGAAAAAACCGCGCTTACGCGCGAGGTGATAGAGTCGCAGAAAGATATATACGAAAAAAACCCGGACAACACGGATTTTTTCGTATTTGTGCCCTTTTGTCCGTCGCGCTGTAAATATTGTTCTTTTATAACTTCCGACATAACCCGAACTGCCTCGCTCGCGGATGAGTATACTGATGTTCTCTTGAGAGAAATAAACGAGAGCGCGGGTTTCATAAAGAAACTGAGAAGCATTTATGTGGGAGGAGGAACCCCCGTGGCGCTCTCCGACAGGAATCTCGCGAAAATACTCGCCGCGCTTGCAAAAATCAATACGGGCGCAGAATTTACCGTCGAAGCGGGAAGACCCGACAGGATAACGCCGGATAATCTCAAAATGCTGAAAGATTTCGGCGTTACGAGGATATGTATAAATCCGCAGACGTTCTGCGACGCGACCTTACAGAAGATCGGCAGAAGTCATACGGCGGAGCAGGCGGTCGAAAAGTTTCTTATGGCAAAAGATATGTTCGTTACGAACATGGATTTCATAGCGGGGCTCGAAGGCGAAGATTCGGAGGTATTTGCGGAAACGATAGATAAGGCGATTAGCCTTGCGCCCGACGACATAACGGTACACACACTCTGTGTAAAACGCGGGTCATACCTCGCGGAAGATACGTCGAGGCTCACAAACGGCGCGGAAGTGGAAAAAATGGTAAATTACGCGCGCCTGAAATTAAAGGCGGCGGGTTATAATCCGTATTATCTTTATCGTCAGAAATATATGGCGGGGAACCTTGAAAACGTAGGGTACGCAAAGCGAGGTAAAGAGTGCGTTTACAATATCGACACCATGGAGGAAATTTCCTCGACGGTGGCTTGCGGGGCAGGTGCGATATCCAAGCGCGTGGATTTTCCGCGCGGCAGAATAGAACGAGTCGCCGCGCCGAAAGATGTAAAAACGTACCTTGAAGGATTTTCGCGAATTATTGAGCGAAAAACAGCGCTTTTTTCGTGATTTTAAGGTAAAAGAGGTTGAAAACAGTTTACAAAAGCGGTAAATTCTGTTATACTTATCAATGCTTGGTACTTTTTACAAGGTTTCGCGGAATCTCCACCCGATACTTTGTTTAAAGCGGACTATTCCATTGAAGAAGGAGGATAAACAAAATGGATAAAGCTAAAAAAGAAGAGATAATCAAGAAGTTTGCAAGACACGAGGGCGATACGGGTTCGGCAGAAGTGCAGATTGCGCTTTTAACGGAGAGAATCAATCATCTTAACGAACACCTCGCATTGAATAAGCACGACAATCATTCGCGTCGCGGTCTTATGAAAATGGTCGGTGAACGTCGCGGTCTTCTCAAATATTTACAGCAGATTGATATCGAGAGATACAGAAAAATCATTGCTGAACTTGAACTCAGAAAATAAAGGCTTTAAAAGGGGCGGGTATTGTCCGCCCTTTTTTTCTGAAAAAGTGCGGGGTTGTAAAAAATTGCAGTGTGTGCTGATTTCCATTTTAAGAGGTAGGGTGCGTTTACTGCTGAAATAGTCGGACGGGATTTTCGGTCAATAAAAAATAACCTCGATTTACATAAGAATCTTTTGCGGGCACGCGGGGTGCGCGTCCGTTTCGGAAAAATAAGAGTTAAGTAAACAGGAGAAAACAATGACGCAAAATTACAGAGAATTCAGAACGACCGTAGGCGGAAGGGAACTCGTCGTAGAGACGGGCAAATACGCGGAACAGACAAACGGTTCCTGCGTAATCCGCTGCGGTGAAACCGCAGTCATGGTCAACGTTACCATGGCGGACAAGCCGAGAGAGGGCATGGATTATTTCCCGCTCGGAGTTGACTTTGAAGAAAAGATGTATTCGGTGGGCGCTATTCCCGGCGGATTCAAGAGAAGGGAGGGCAGAGCGTCCGACAAGGCGATACTCACCAGCCGCCTTATCGACAGACCTATCCGTCCGCTATTCCCGAAGGGACTGTTTAACGACGTCATAGTCGTTGCGACGGCGCTTTCCGTCGAGCCCGACATTCAGCCCGAACCCCTCGCGATGCTCGGCAGCAGTATCGCGATAAGCATTTCGGATATTCCTTTTGCTGGGCCTACGGGTAGCGTGGTTGTGGGGATAGTTGACGGTGAATACGTCATAAACCCCGACGCCGCACAGCGCGCAAAGAGCACGCTTACCTTAAACCTTGCAGGTACTAAGGACGCCATTATGATGGTTGAGGCGGGAGCAAAGGAAATCTCAGATGACGAAATGGTGGGAGCTATTCTTTTCGGACACGAGGAAATCAAACGTCTCTGCGCTTTCCAGGAAGAAATCATAAAGGAAATCGGCAAACCCAAACGCGAGATGAAACTCTATCACGTTCCCGAGGAAATCGACGCGGCGGTGCGTGAATATGCGAGCGAAAAACTCGATAAAGCGCTCGATACTTTCGACAGAAAGGAACGTCAGGACGGGCAGGATGCCGTGGAAAAAGACTGCCTCGAACACTTTGCGGAAATTTTCGAGGGTAAAGAAAGAGAAATAAAGGACGCGCTCTATTATCTTACGAAAGAAAAAGTAAGAGCGAAAATAACGAATACGGGCATACGTCCCGACGGCAGAAAACTCACAGAAATAAGACCTATATGGTGCGAGGCGGGCGTGCTTAAAAGAGTGCACGGTTCCGGCGTGTTTACGAGAGGTCAGACGCAGGTGCTTTCCGCCTGTACTCTCGGTATGCTCTCGGAGGCACAGAAACTTGAAGGGCTTGACGGCGAAACATATAAGAGATATATGCATCAGTACAATATGCCGGGATATGCGTCGGGAGAGGCTAAGCCGCTCAGAAGCCCCGGCAGACGCGAAATAGGACATGGCGCACTTGCCGAACGCGCGCTCGAACCCGTAATTCCTTCCGAGGAGGAATTCCCGTACGCCATAAGAGTCGTATCGGAAGTGCTTTCCTCGAACGGCTCGACTTCGCAGGGCAGCGTTTGCGGTTCGACTCTTGCGCTCATGGATGCGGGCGTGCCCATAAAAGCGCCCGTGGCAGGTATTGCAATGGGACTGATTAAGGATACCGAAAGCGGAAAAGTTTCTATTCTCACCGATATTCAGGGTCTTGAAGACTTCCTCGGCGACATGGACTTCAAGGTCGCGGGAACGGAAAAGGGAATAACCGCTATTCAGATGGATATAAAAATCAAAGGCATCGACGAGAATATTCTGAGACAGGCGATTGCTCAGGCGAACGTGGGCAGAAAATTCATTCTCGGCAAGATGCTCGAAGTAATCGATAAACCGAGGTCGGATTTGTCCGAGTATGCTCCGAGAATAATCACATTCAACATCGACCCCGAAAAGATTGGCGATGTTGTGGGCAAGCAGGGCAAAGTAATCAATAAGATTATAGAGGAAACGGGCGTTAAAATCGATATTGAGGACGACGGAAGAGTAAATATAGCTTGCGTAGGCGACGGAACTCAGGCAGAGCGCGCGAAAGCGATAATTCTTTCGATAGCGAAGGACCCCGAGATTGGCGATATGTTCATAGCGGAAGTCGTGAGAATTCTTCCTAAGGTCGGCGCTTTCTGCGAACTCGCACCGGGAAAGGACGGGCTTATTCATATTTCGAGGCTCAGCAACAAGCGTATCGAAAGCGTAGAAGAAGTCCTGCAAATTGGCGATAAAGTCAAAGTGGAAATTATAAAGATCGGGGAAAAAGGTATCGACCTGAAACTTCTCGAAATCCTTAATGACTGAAAAACAACCGACGTGCGGGGCGACGCGCCCCGCACGTTTTGATTTTTTTCGGGTTTTCATGTAGGCGGGAAAATAGTGAAACGCGGATAAAACACTTTTTGCCGAAAGCGGAAATCCGGAATATGTGTAAGATTTATTTTTGTTTGCCGACAATAAAATCCTTCATATATGTTAAAAAAGAGAATGGTTTCCAAAGTATCGGGTTAAAAGCGGAAAGGGTTTTAAAATATATTTGGCGCCTATTCAAAAATAGCGATTTAAAATAACAAAAAAAGCTTTGTACAGGTTATTTACTTTGCTTCTTGCGCATAAAATAGCGCATAGAGGTAATAAAAATGACTCGTCAGAAAAAGATAACCGTCGTTACGAACGTGATTTTAGTTATAATTTTTTCGCTCGTGTTTTCGGTAAGTTTTTTTGCCGAAACTCCCGTTCCCATATACGGTGGAAAGGATATAAGCGCTATTTATAACGGCAACAGAAACGAAAACAACGTTTCTTTAATGTTCAATGTGTATGAAAATACCGAAGTAGTCAATTCCATTATAGACATACTTGATTTTTACGAGGTTAAAGCGACCTTTTTCGTCGGCGGGTGTTGGGCAGACGATAACGGCGAAACGCTTACGAGAATAGTGTCCGAGGGGCATGAACTCGCAAATCACGGGTATTTCCATAAAGACCACAAAACGCTCGATTACGAAGCGAATAAAGAGGAAATCCACCTTACGGGTGCGATAGTCGAGGCGCTCGCGGGTACTGCGATGAATCTGTTCGCTCCGCCTTCCGGAAGTTTTTCTTCCGCTACGCTGGAAGCGGCTTTCGACCTCGGATATAAGGTGATAATGTGGTCAAAAGACACGATAGACTGGCGCGACTCGGATAAGAATAAGATTATTTCTCGCGCAACTTCCAATCTCTCTAACGGTGATTTCATACTTATGCATCCGAAAGAACACACCCTCGAATGTCTGCCCGAAATAATAAGCCGTTGCAGGGCGGAAGGTTTCAATCTTGTTACTGTAAGCGAAAATATAGGGGATAGTGCGGCGTAAACTGCACAGAATATACAAGGGAAAACAATTATGACGCATTATAAGGTTTTTGATAACGGGTTAAGACTGATAATCAACAAAATGGAAGGGCTGTTTACCGTTTCGTGCGGCATACTCGTAAAGACGGGCAGCATAAACGAAACAGATGAGGAAAACGGAATTTCTCATTTTATAGAACACATGCTTTTTAAGGGTACAAAAAAACGTTCCGCTTTTGAAATTTCCGATTATACAGACAGAATCGGCGCGCAAATAAACGCATTTACTTCTAAGGAGTTGACTTGTTTTTACACTAAATCCACTTCCGAGCACTTCGAGGATTCCGTCGAAGTGCTTTCGGATATTTTCTTCAATTCGGTTTTCGATTCCGTGGAAATGGGGCGAGAAAAGGGCGTCATAACCGAAGAAATCAATATGTGCGAGGATGAGCCCGAAGACCTGTGTTTAGACCTTCTCGCCGAAAGTTTTTACGGAAAAGAGGGTTTAGGAAAGACCATACTCGGCAGTATTGCGAATGTAAGAAAATTCGACCGCGACGATATTATCGCCTACATGAAAAAATATTACACCGCCGATAATGTGGTCATTTCGATTGCGGGAAACGTCGATATAAAAGAGGCGGAGCGCCTCGCGGAAAAGTATTTTGAGGGAAACTTTTCGGACGGTAAATGCGCGGAACAGAAAAGATACGAAACGGTGCCGCCGTCGCATCTTTATAAGTGCAAACATACCGAACAGTCTCATATATCTTTTGCTATACCCGCACTGCCCGTCTATGACAGAAGAAGCATCGCACTCGGCATCGCCAACGCGATTTTCGGCGGAGGAATGAGCAGCAGGCTCTTCCAGAAAATAAGAGAGGAAATGGGACTGGCGTACAGCATTTATTCATATATATCGCAGTATAAAGACTGCGGGTGTCTTGAAATTTATGCGGGAGTCAATACTGCTGAGCGCGTGAGTGCGGAACAGGCGGTATTGGAAGAAATTGTCAGATTCGCGAAAGACGGTGTTTCAGAACAGGAGTTTTTAAGGGGAAAAGAACAGATAAAATCGACGTTCATAATGGGACAGGAGAGTACCGCTTCACAGATGCTTTTATTTGGAAGATACCTGATGTTTCTCGATAAATGTTTTGATTTTAAGGACAGGATAGCGGCAATCGACAGCATTACTTCGGACGAGGTGAACGAAATAATTAAAGAAACTTTCATCATAGATAAAATCGCTACCGCGACGATAGGCCCAAAGCGTTCGCCGATAAAGGTTAAATAAATTTCGGCCGTATCGTAACTTCGGCAATCGGCATTACTTCGTTCTTATTTTGCAGTTAATAATAAAATAGCGAATATATACCGAATAAAAACCGCCGTGCGGCAAGATTTTAATTTTAGGTTTACAAGGACTTTTCCGTTAGGGAAAGTCCTTTTTTTTCTTTTTGACGAATATAATTTTATTATGAAAATTTTACGTGTGTTTACGGGATTGGCGCTTGCCGCATGTATGATATTCACGATATTTTACGGCGCCGCCAAAATATCCGAAAAAAATCAGGTGATACTTCCTTCCGAATACAAGGGAGTGATAACGCTGTGGCAGATTGATTCGTTCGAGGGCGGCACGGGCTCGCGTAAAGCCTTTCTTCTCGAAGCAGCTCGTGGTTTTGAAAAAGAAAACGAAGGAGTGCTCGTTATGGTAGTATCACATACCGTTTCGAGCGCCAAAAAAAATATGGACGAGGGCATTTTTCCCGACCTGATCTCGTACGGTTGCGGTACGGGGATAAAGAACGCCACGGAACTCGGTGAAAAAGAGAAGATTTACGGCGGCGAAGTCCTTGGTATTACTTACGCCGTGCCGTGGTGCAGAGGCGGGTATTGTATAATTTCAAATCCTCGCGTCGCAAAGGAAAAGGATGCCGAAGATAGTGACGGTACCGGGCATTTCGGAGAACTGCTCGTTTCTCAGGGCGATTATACTCAGCCGCTGGCCGCATTTGCCTTGGAGGGGTGCACTGCGGAAAATATCACCGTCATGTCGCCGATGAACGCATACGTCAAGTTTACCGAAGGAAAGACGCCGTATTTTCTCGCGACTCAAAGAGACATCGTGCGGCTCACTAACCGCGGTGCCGAATTCGAGATTACGCCTCTTACGAAATATAACGATTTATATCAGTATATTTCCGTAGTGGGGCAGGACGCGACGAAGAACGCTTACGCGGAAAAATTCGTCGATTACATTCTTCGGGACGAAGTGCAGGAAAAATTATGGAAAATCAATATGTTTTCGGCTCGGATAAAGACGGATTTTGACAGTCCGAGGCTCGAAGAAATGCAGGGTGTAAACCATGAAATGACTGTTTCAGCCTTCACTTCGCCCGAGGAACTTAAAAACATGCAGGAAATTTCGCTTGCCGCGGCGAAGGGAAATCAAGAATCGCTTTTAAAAATTAAAAATTTTATCTTGTAATCTTGTAAAAATTAAAAATTTATAGTAAAATGATAAAAGGAGTTATATGGGCTTTCGAGAAGAATTGGGTGAAATTTACGACATTGACTTAAAGACCGACGAACCGATGAAGAAACACACGACGATAGGCTTGGGCGGCGCGGCGGATTATTATACCGAAATCAAAAGCCTGTATTCTTTAAACCGCGCGGTAACCTTGGCAAGACGTTACCGCGTGCCCGTGAAGATTATCGGGTCGGGGAGCAATCTTCTTGTATCGGACGACGGATTTCACGGTCTTGTTATTTCAACAAAGAGACTTTCGGACGTGTTCGGCAAAAAAGACGGCGTAATGGCAATGTGCGGCGCGACGCTTGCTTCGCTTGTCGGTTTCGCTGCGAAAAACAGGCTTACGGGCTTGGAGGCGCTGTGCGGAATACCCGGCACGGTAGGAGGCGCCGTTGTGCAGAACGCGGGCGCTTTCGGCGTGTCAGTCGGGGACTTCGTCGTTTCGGTGGAAACCTTAAAAAGAGGCAAACTTTTCCGTTACGACGCCGAGGAATGCGGTTTCGGGTACCGCAAGAGCCGATTTAAAAAGTCGGGCGAAACAATCGTGTCGGCGACTTTCGCGCTTAAAAACGGAAAGTTAACCGATATAAACAACAAAATCTCGGAATATACGAAAAAACGCAGGTCGAGCCAGCCGCCCGACAAGAATTGCGGTTCGGTTTTTGTAAATCCAAAGGGCGGCTATGCGGGCGAACTTATCGAGCGCGCGGGACTTAAAGGATTCAGGTCGGGTGGGGCGGCGATATCCTTTAAGCATGCAAATTTTATCGTTACGTCTTCGTCTGCAACGGCGACTGACGTATATAATCTTATACAGTACATAAAAAAAACCGTAAAAGATAAATTCGGCGTTACGCTCAAAGAGGAGGTCGAGTTTATCGGGGAGTTTTAAATGCGTCTTACCGCAGATTATCATACTCACACCGTGTTTTCGCACGGAACGGGCGAAATATCGGACAATGCCCGTGCGGCGAAAGAGGCGGGACTTAAAGAAGTGGGAATTTCGGACCACGGCTTTGCGCATCCCGTTTACGGACTCACCGGGAAAGTGTTGCCGGAAATGAAAAGGCTCTGCGCCGCGGCGGAATCGGAAACGGGCGTCAGGACGCTTTTGGGAATAGAATCCAATATAACGGGAAGCGACGGCTCGGTCGACCTTAAAAGTAAATATTACGACAGTTTCGATATTTTCTTTGCCGGTATTCATAAGTTTGTCGTATATAAATTCGCCACCGCGTTTAAAATCGCGATACCCAACTTTTTTCTTTCAAAACTAAAAAGTTTTAAGCCTTCCGAAAGGCTCGTAAAAGAGAATACGAAAACTTATATAAACGTTATAAAGCACAATCCCGTCGATGCGATAACGCATCTTAATTACTGTTGTTTTGCGGACGCGGAGGAAGTGGCGAAAGCGGCGGCTGACTATGGAACGTATATAGAACTTAACGCAAAAAAAACTCACCTTACCGACGAAGAACTGTATCGCGTCGCCGCGACGGGCGTAAAATTCATAATAAGTTCGGATGCGCATTCGCCGGACAGGGTCGGAGAATTCGGACTTGTAAAAAACATGCTTAAAAGGGTGGATATCCCGGTCGAGCGTATATGTAACGTCGACGGCAGACTGCCCGAATTCCGTTTCGCGGAATTTAAGAGGAAAGCGGGAAGATGAACTTCGGGGAAATAATAAGGACGGAAATACTTTCAAGACCTGTTAAGGACGAGCATTGCAAACGCGCGTTTTTGGCGGGAATGCTGCGCGGTTCGGGAACGCTGTACGAAAAGGACGGCGAACTCGGTCTGGATTTTAAGGTGAGAGATGAGGAAACGCTCAATCTTTTGTCGGCTTATTTTTCGCAGTTATACGGTTACGACATACGCGAAGTTTCCGTTTCGGAGGACAGGCTTAATAAAAAAGACAGGTTTGTAGTCAGTATGTGCGGCGGAGGCGTTTCCGATATACTGAAAGACCTCGGAATACTGAAAGAGGACAAAAACGGTTATTCGGTAAATTTCGGGCTTGACGGAGACGCGACGGAGAGAGACTGTTGTTTCAGGGCGTTTATACGCGGGCTTTTCGTCGCAACAGGTGGTTGTACCGTGCCGAATACGGGTGAGGAAAACGGAACGGGGTATCATTTGGAACTTGTGTTTTTCCATTCGGCATCGGCTTCGATTACCGCCGAACGCCTTGCGGCGGCGGGTATACGGGCAAAGATAACGAGGCGCAGGGAAAGTTACCTTTTATATATTAAAAGTGCGGAAGTCATAAAGGATTTTATAGCGTTTTTGCCCGCGCCCGTGTCGGTTTTAAAATTTACCGACATAATGATAAACAGGGAACTTACCAACAACTCGAACCGTCAGAAAAACTGTGATCTCGGGAACGTATCAAGGCAGGTCGAAGCGGTGGCAAAATATGCCGAGGCAATAGATAAAATAGAAAGGCTTAAAGGATTGGGTACTTTAAAAAAAGAACTCGCCGAGACCGCGGCGGCGCGAAAAGCATACCCCGAGGATACGCTGTCAGAACTCGCCGAAAGACTGAATATCACCAAGAGTTGTCTTAATCACAGACTGAGAAAGATAGCGCAAATATCAGAAGAAATATAATAAACCACTAAGGAAGAATATATGTCAGAATTCGTACATTTACATCTGCACACCGAATACAGCCTGCTCGACGGCGCTACCCGTATAGACAAACTTTTTGAGGCATGCAAAGAAAAGGGCATGGATACCGTCGCCATAACCGACCACGGCAATATGTTCGGCACGCTTTATTTTGCCGAGGAGGCGAAAAAGGCGGGAATTAAATATATAATCGGCTGCGAAATGTACGTCTGCGACGATTACACGCAGAAAAGCGAAAAGCAGAGTTACGACCACCTGATACTTTTATGTAAGAATAAAACAGGCTATAAAAATCTCATAAAACTCGACTCGATAGCTTACGTGGACGGATTCTATTACAAGCCGAGGATAGACTATAAGACCATCGCCGAGCACAGCGAAGGGCTCGTGTGTCTTTCGGGCTGTCTTGCGGGAAGAGTGTCGCACAGGCTGGCGCAGGGCGATTACGAGGGCGCGAAAGAAGCCGCCGAAATGCTGCACGGAATATTCGGCGAAGATTTTTATCTGGAAATTCAGGACCACGGTATTGCGGATCAGAAACGAATCAATCCGCTCATAATAAAATTGTCCGAGGAAACGGGAATCCCGCTTGCGGCGACCAACGACGTACATTATCTCGAACGCGGCGATGCGGAGATGCAGGACGTGGTCATGTGCATAAGCATGAAGACTACAATCGACGACCCGACAAGACTTAAAATGGAGAGCGACCAAGCGTATCTGAAAAGTCCCGAGGAAATGCGGGAAGTGTTTTCTTATCTTCCCGAAGCGCTGGAAAATACGGTTAAAATAGCAGATAAGGTAACGGAGGAAGTGTTCGCGCTGACGCCGAAAGGAGAGCCCATACGCGACACTTCGCTCATTCCGAAGTACGTTCCCGACGACGGAAGCACCCCGAAAGAATACCTTAAAAATCTCGCGGAAGCTGGGCTAAAAAGGCGTTATCCGACAATCACGCCCGAAATACGCGAAAGATTCGATTATGAGTTCGACGTCATAAGCTCAATGGGGTTTTGCGATTATTACCTTATAGTTTGGGACTTCATAAATTATGCGCGCAGCGTGGGAATACCGGTCGGTGCCGGCAGAGGCTCGGGAGTTTCGAGCATAGTTGCGTATTCGATAGGAATAACAGACGTCGAGCCGCTCGGCTATCAGTTGATTTTCGAAAGATTTCTCAATCGCGAAAGGGTCAGTATGCCCGACTTCGACGTGGACATCTCGGATGCGCGGCGTGGCGAGGTCGTGGAATACGTCAGGAACAAATACGGCGCAGACAGAGTGGCACAGATTATCACGTTCGGTACTCTCGCAAGTAAGCAGGCGATAAAAGACGTCGCCCGCGTGTATAAAGTTCCTTATTCGAGCGTAGACAAGATAACCAAACTTATGGACGGAAAGTCTACCATAAGACAGTCGCTCGGCATGGAATTAAACAAAGATAAGGTCAATGTCGGCGTACCCGAGATTATAGAGATATATAATAACGACGACGAACTCCGCAAGATAATCGACATGGCGATAAAGGTGGAAGGATTGCCGCGCAATACTTCCATGCACGCGGCAGGCGTCGTTATATGCGAAAAGCCCATAATGGAGAATGTGCCGTTGCAGCGCAACGGCGATGACATCACGACGCAGTTCGACATGATAGAAGTTGAGGCGCTCGGTATGCTGAAAATGGACTTTTTGGGACTCAGGACGCTTACCGACGTTCAGCTCGCCTGCGAGTACGCCAAAGAGGATTTCGGAGTGGACATCGATTTCCATAAACTCGGATATGAGGACGAGGGTGCTTACGAACTTATAGGCTCGGGCGAAACGGACGGTGTGTTCCAACTCGAAAGTCCCGGCATGAAACGATTCATGAGAGACCTTAAACCGTCCAATTTTGAAGATATCATAGCGGGAATTTCGCTTTATCGCCCGGGACCCATGGATTCCATTCCGCAGTACATTAAAAACAAGCATCACCCCGAAAACATAGTTTACGACCATCCGCTTTTGGAGCCGATTCTTAAAAACAGTTACGGCATACTCGTGTATCAGGAACAGGTTATGCAGATATGTCAGAGCCTCGGCGGATTTACTCTGGGACATGCCGACATAGTGCGTAAAGCAATGGGTAAGAAGAAAGTAGAGATAATGGAACAGCAGAAATCCATTTTCGTCTACGGCGGTATTAACGACCATACGGGACAGGCGGTTGACGGCGCGATTAAACGCGGCGTGCCCGAGGACGTCGCCATAAAAATTTACGACAACATGAAGCCGTTTGCGAGATATGCTTTCAACAAATCGCACGCTGCGGCTTATGCGGTGCTCGCGTACCAGACGGCATATCTGAAAAAATATTATCCCGTCGAGTTTTTCTGTTCGCTTCTTAATAACCGTATAGACAAGATAGAGGAACTTTCCAAATATCTGACTTACTTGAAAAGCCGTAACATAAGTGTTTTTTCGCCTGACGTCAACAAGAGCAAAGCCTATTTTTCGTGCGAAAACGGCGGCATACGTTTCGGACTTGTCGGGCTTAAAAACGTCGGTCTTGCGATAATAAACGACATAACAGCCGAGCGAAGCGAGAACGGGGATTTTAACTCGTTTGAGGACTTTATAAACAGAACGGCGCACCTTTCCGTCAACAAGCGGCTTGTAGAAAGTCTGATTCTCTCCGGTTCTTTCGACGCATTCGGCATAAACCGACGTACGCTTATGGAAGTACATTCGGATTATATGGACAGGGTATCTGAGGCTAACAAGAAGAAAAACGAGTGTCAGATAAGTTTTTTCGGAACGGTGTTCAACGAGGACGAGGGTCTTAAAATCGAATATCCGAATCTTGAAGAATATTCTTCGAAAGAAAAGCTCATAAACGAAAAGACGGTCGTCGGAATATATCTGTCGGGACACCCCTTGTCCGATTATAAAGAGCAGTTCGATAAGTTTTCCTTTAATACAGGTCTTCTCGATTATTATGATGAGGACGAGGACGGCAACAAGGAGTATACTGAGATAAAGGACGGAGAACAGGTGGTCATGGGCGGAATAATTTCCGATTTTAAGCGCCTTGCGACAAAGAGCGGGACCACCATGGCGTTTCTTACTGTTGAGGACGTATACGGACAGATAGAGGTGATAGCCTTCCCGAAGGTATTCGAGAACGCGAGGACGGTTATCGCCGCCGAAGAAATAGTAAGAGTAAGCGGAAAAATACAGATAAAGGACGGCGTGCCGCAGATAATAGCGGACGGAATAACCAAACTCGAAATCAACGAGGCAAAAAGGGTAAGCAGCGAGCGTGAGTATCTGGGGCTCATCATCCCCGACGACAAAACGGACAGGCTTGACGACATACTCGACATAGCGTCGTCATACCCCGGAGAAATTTCGGTCATAGTAGCGATGAACGGTAAAAAATACGATGCGCATCTCTCGGTGCGCCGCTGCGATGGGCTTATAAGCGAACTTAAAAATCACTTAAAAGAGGAAGAGATAATATTTTTTAAGAAAAAACAGTAAAAAACCGTTATAAAAAAATAGCATTTTTTTTCGGGATATGATAAAATAAAACGGAAATTAAAAAAGTAAAGGAAGGCGTCAGACAATGAAAAGAATAGCGGTATTGACGAGCGGCGGCGACGCACCCGGTATGAACGCATGTATCAGGGCGGTTGTGCGTACCGCATTGAACAATAACCTTGACATATACGGCGTGGAGCGCGGTTATGCGGGGCTCGTGAAAGGTGAAATCACGAGGCTCGGTTCGCGTTCGGTTTCAGATATGATACATAAAGGCGGCACGTTTTTAAAGACGGCGCGCTGTCCCGAATTTAAGGATTTGGAGGCGCAGAAACAGGCGGCGGACGCGCTTTCCGCTTTTGGCATCGAGGGGCTTGTGGTTATAGGCGGCGACGGGACTTTCCGCGGCGCAAAGGACCTTTCCGACAACTTCGGCATCAAGGTCATGGGAATACCCGGCACGATCGATAACGACCTCGCTTATACAGATTATACGGTAGGTTTCGATACCGCGGTTAATACGGTGCTTTGGGCAATAAGCAATCTGCGCGACACGATGCATTCTCACGACAGAGTATGTCTGTTGGAGGTCATGGGGCGTCATTGCGGCGACATAGCGCTTTATGCGGGCGTCGCGGGCGGTGCGGAATACGTGCTCGTTCCCGAGATTCCGTATGACCTCGACGAAATAGCGTCTTCAATCAAAAAGAGTTACATGCGCGGCAAGACTTCCAATATGATGATACTTGCCGAGGGTGCGGGTAATCGCGACGAGATAGCCGCATATGTTCAGGAAAAGAGCGGAATAAACGTCAAGGTGACAAATTTCGGATATATTCAGCGCGGCGGCTCGCCCAGCATGGTAGACAGGGTTTATGCGGCGCGTTTCGGGTATAAGGCAGTAGAACTTCTGATGAACGATTCCGAAAGCCTTGCAATCGGAATAAAGGACAACAAGGTGATAACTGTACCGTTCGACGAAGTATCGAAAGCGCATAAGAATTTTGATAAAAAACTGTACAATATTGCTCAGATACTGAGCCTGTAAATAATAAGTAAAGGAGAAATACAATGAAAGGATTAAAAGGTGCATTGGTATTCGCACAGTCGGGCGGCCCCACGTCGGTCATCAACGCCAGCGCGGCGGGTGTGTTCATTGAGGGACTTGATTCCGAAATGATAACAGAAGTATACGGTGCGGCGCACGGAATAAGAGGTATACTCAACGAAGAATTTTTCGATATGAAAAAAGAGGACAGGAAAGAGCTTGAACTGCTCAAAAACACGCCTTCTTCCGCGCTCGGTTCAGTAAGATATAAACTTAAAGACGCTGATGTCGATGATACCGATTATAAGCGCCTTCTCGAAGTGTTCAAAAAATACGATGTAAGATATTTTTTCTATAACGGCGGAAACGACAGCATGGATACATGCAACAAAATAAGCAAATATATGGCGAAGTCGGGGTACGAAATGAACGTTATAGGCGTGCCCAAGACGATAGACAACGACCTTTACGGAACCGACCATTGCCCGGGTTTTGCGAGCGCCGCCAAATATATAGCGACGACCATTATGGAAATCAATCTCGACGCCAAAGTTTACGATACGGGTATGATTTGTATAATCGAGGCGATGGGCAGGAATGCAGGTTGGCTTACCGCTTCCGCCGCGCTTGCAAATTACAAAGGATATGGCGCCGACCTTATTTATCTTCCCGAAACCGATTTCGACGTTGATAAATTTGTTGAGGACGTGAAAGCGGTCTGCGCGAAGAACAACAATAAATGTATCGTGTGCGTATCGGAAGGCATACACGATAAGAACGGAACTCTTATCGGTGAACTTCTGGGTAAAGCTGGTGCGCGCGACAGTTTCGGTCATGCTCAGCTGGGCGGCGTTGCGGCAAACCTTGCCAACATCGTCAAGGAAAAGACGGGTATAAAGACGAGGGCGATAGAACTTTCGCTTATGCAGAGATGCGCGGCGCATTGCGCGAGCAAGACCGACGTTGAGGAAACTTTCGAAGCCGGCAGACAGGCTGTTAAAGCGGCTGTTCGCGGCGAAACGGATAAGATGGTTTGCTATAAGAGAAAAGAGGGCAAAGAATATGTATGTGAATACGAACTCCTGCCTCTGGAACTTGCGGCAAATACCGAAAAGACTGTACCTGCCGAATGGATAACCAACAACGGCACTGGCATTTCGGAAGAATTTATAAAATATGCGCTCCCGCTCATTCAGGGCGAGGCGAACGCACCCAAGGAAGACGGACTTCCGAGGTTTGCGAAACTCAAAAAAGTACCCGTGGCAAAGAGATAAAAATTTTTGTCGCGAGCGTAAACGCGCGTTTCGCGTATAATAAAAATCAAGCGGTAACTCCGCAAATCCGACGCGCGCGATTATGAAAATCGCGCGCGTCGCCGTTAAATAAAATAAGGGAGATAAACTATGAATAATTTTGATTTTTGCACTCCGACAAGGGTGATATTCGGAAAAGGCGTGATTTCTGAACTTCCCGAAGCGCTCGGGGCGCTCGGGAAAAAGGTGCTTCTTACTTACGGCGGAGGCAGTATAAAAAAGACGGGGCTATATGAAAAAATTATAGGGCTATTAAAAGATTTTGAAGTTTACGAACTTTCGGGAATCGAGCCTAACCCCAAATATTCTACGAGTGTGGTAGACGGGGTAAGGATATGTAAAGAAAATAAGATAGAAGTCATACTTGCGGTGGGCGGCGGAAGCGTTCTTGACTGCTCTAAGGCAATAGCCGCCGGCGCGGTATACGACGGCGAAACGTGGGACCTCATAACGGGAAAAGTGCCGACAAAGGGCGCACTGCCCATAGTCGACGTGCTCACGATTGCCGCGACGGGCAGCGAATACGATTGCGGCGCCGTCATTTCTCGCACCGAAACGAACGACAAAACGGCATATCTAGACAGTTATCTTTTCCCCGTGTGTTCGATACTTGACCCGACTTACACCTTTACGGTATCCAAAAAACAGACTGCGGCGGGCGTGGCGGACGCAATGAGTCATGTCATGGAACAGTATTTCGGCAATCCCTCCACTATATTAAACGACGGAATGTGCGCGGCGGCGATAAAGAGCCTTATGATAAACGCTCCCGTTGCGCTGAAAGAGCCCGATAATTATGATGCCAGGGCACAGATAATGTTCGTATGCACCCTCGCCTGTAACGGCATTTTTTCGCTCGGAAACGGGCTTTCGGGTTGGCCTTGCCACGGCATGGAACATGCTTTAAGCGGGTTTTACGATATAACGCACGGCGAGGGACTTGCAATTCTCACTCCGCGCTGGCTGAAACATATTCTCTGTGATAAAACCGTAAAGAGAATAGCGCAGTTCGGCACGGAAATAATGGGCGTGAAAAGCGGTTTATCCGATTACGAAACGGCGACGCAGGCAATTCGGAAACTCTATGATTTCTTTGTCTCGATAGGTATACCCATGTCGCTTAAAGAGGTGGGAATAGACGAAAAACGTATTGACGAAATGGCTCATCACATTGCAATCAACGAGGGGCTTGACGACCCGAGCCTTTTCGCGCCGCTTTCCGAACAGGACATCAAGGAAATACTCATCGCTTCGCTGTAAATAATTAAATAAAAAAGACGTTTTCTGTGAAAATTAAAATATAAAAACAAGTGCACAATAAGTTTCGCCGCAGGAAAGTCTGAATTTAAGAAAATTTGTTTTTTATTAGCGCACTGAAAAAATAAATTTCCGCGGCTTTAAATTCGGTTCCCCGCGTTATGTAAGGTTCGGAATGCCGCTGTAATAAAGTCGACTGACAACTTGTCCATTGTCGAAATAATTGATGAAATTTGCAGTTTGCGGATAAATGTTAGTATAAAATTTTTTTCGCAATAATATTTATTATTGTTTTTATTTAAAGTTTTATTTTTAATAAAATAATTTTTTAAGCACTGTTTGCTGCGATTAATTTTTTATTTTTTATCTAGTCTCCGCCACGTGAACCGAGTTCACGTGGCGGAGTTTTTTTATAAATCGCGTTTTAGAAAACTATTTACGAAGTATGTGTGTTTGCAGTGTAAGCGGGCTAACGTACTGTATTCGAAAAAAGCAAATAACGGAAAGCACTTATAAATGATTCAATTGGAAAAAAGCAAAACCGAGGTATAGTTTTTCGGGAAAAAGGTTAGACGGTAAAAAGTGATATTTTATATTTATTTAAACTATTTGACGAATAATCGGAATGATAAAAAAAGGCAGAATGGAAAAATTTTCCACTTTTATATTATATTTAAAAATACGTTATAAAATATGAAAATTCAAAATATAGATATAATAAATAAGCGCAAAAGTTATCAACAATATCCTGCTGAAATATGGCTATATTGTTGATAACTTTAAAAAAATAGAGAGTTATCAACAATTAGCGGTGGTATATGTTAGTAATAAAAAGAAAGAGTCTGATTATCATTTCCGTTCTATTAATGACTGCGATAACATTTGCGATATGTATCGGCGCACTTAAAGGGGGAAGCGCCGGTGCAGAGGCTTCGCGCATGACGGTAGTTCTCGATGCGGGACACGGCGGAGTGGACGGCGGCGTTACGGGAGTCAATACCGGGGTAAAGGAAAGCGAACTCAATCTGATGCTCGTAAAGGATTTGCAGAAGTATCTCGAAGATGCGGGATTAAAGGTTGTGCTTACGCGAAGTTCGGACGCGGGACTTTATGGAATCGCAACTAATAATCTTAAAAGAAAGGATATGGAGAAGCGCAAGGAAATAATAGAAAAGGCGCAGCCCGTTCTCGTAGTCAGCGTACACTTGAATCAATACAGCGTTTCCACGAGGTGCGGCGCACAGGTTTTTTATAAGGCGGGGGACGAAAACGGAAAACTTCTGGCAGACAGCATACAGTCGGAGTTCAACGCCATGGAAGAGGCAACGAGAAGCCTTAGCGCTCTTTCCGGCGATTATTACATACTTAATTGTACACAGTATCCTTCCGTGATAGCGGAATGCGGATTTTTATCAAATCCGCGTGAAGAAGAACTTCTTTTAAAGGAAGAATATCGCGATTCGCTTGCGTATTCCATGTTTAAGGGAATAGTAAGTTATATCGCGCAGGCATCGATGGCGGATTGATAAAATAGGTAAAGAGTTTCTTTTTTATGAGTATATGAATTATATGCCGATATGAGCAGTTTAACATATAATATATGAAACATGTTGCATAAAGATAAAAATATTTACCCGCGGCGAAATTTTTCGCCGCGGGTAAATGTATTCATAAATAAAATATAAATTATTCAGAAAACACAATAACGATTAAAATATAATTTTCAGAAAAAACCCTGCACTGAGGACAAGCCTGGATTTTCGTTAAAACGTATTACTGCAGAGATTCATGTAAAATTTTAAAAGCTTTTTGCAGGGTATTTTCATGGCTTGTAGATATAATTATAAGGAAGATAATTTATATTTTACGTTCTGATGTTTTATTCTGCGAGCATTTCCGCAACGGCGAGAAGTATTATTCCGAGTATTGTTATCGCTATCGCGAGGTAATGTTTCCATGATAGTTTTTCTTTTAGGAATATTCTGCTCCAAAGTACCGAGACAACGCAGTAAGCCGAAATCATGGGCATGCCTGCCTTAAAATCGGAAAACATCACAGCCATATAAAACATTTGTCCGACCGTTTCGCAAGTGCCTCCCAAAATGAGTGCACGTCTTTTTGCGGGGGCTTCTCCTCTTTTGCGGAAGAAGTTTTGCTTTTTTACGAATTTAACGTAAATAAATGCAAAAATCGCAAAACATAGAGAAGTAAATTCAAATGCGGTGTTACTTGCGTAATCGCTCATGTCGAACAGTTCGAGTTCGTATATGAGTTGGTCGCCGACCGTACCCAAAGCGTCCATAACGAGATAGATTATAGGGATAAGTATTGCAAGAAGGCTTTTCGTATATTTAAACTGCGATTTGTCCTGTCTTAACATTTTTATCTGTTCATCCTCGTAATATTCAGTTACTCCGAGCCCGATAATTCCGATTGTTATAAGAATAACCGCCGCAATCGAAAGACCGTCCAGAACTGCCCATCCGAATATGGCGCATATTAAAATTGCGAGCGAACCCGAAGAATTGCATATAGGGGAGGAAACCGAAAGTTCTATGTATCTTAATCCCATATATCCTATAACCATTGCCGCGAGATATATAAACGCAACGGGCAGATAATATATGAAATCCATGAATTTAAAGTCGGTATATATTAAAGTAAGAACGAATTCGGGAGTGTTTTCGGGATTTATAAAAGTCCCGCAAATAAGTGTTATTACGGCATGAATGCCCATAATCGTGCCGACGGCAAAAATAACGCGCCAGTGGCTGGACTTATCTTCCTGCGCGGTGGAGAGTTTACTGAACAAATCAGAGCCGCTCCAACAAAGCAGTGCGATAAGCGAAAAGATAAAGCCTGTCATCAATCTTTCTCCTTGTGTAAAAAGTTAAAGTAAAATTGTTTTGAAATAAATTAAATTATAAAAAATCAAAATATTTGAAAGTTACGTCAAATATCATACCCGCGAAGATGCGTGGCGGGGATATATTTTTTCAGCATTTCGGCGTATTCGGATGCGGTTTCGGCGGGGACGGGGGTCAGCGTATCTGAAATGCAGTTATCTCCGCTCTTGTATTTTTGAAGAAAATACTTGTCGGCTCCCTTTATCCATTCTCCGATTTTAATTATATTTTCAGTTTTATGATATTCGCCTATGAGCGTGGTTCTGAATTCGTAACGTGTCGTGCCCGAAAGGAAATATTCAACGCTTTTTTCTACGTTTACGGTATTATAATTATCTATTCCTATTATTTTTGAATAGTTATCCCTGTCGTTTTTTATGTCCATGGCGAAATAATCTGCGAGTCCCGCTCGGGCAAGCGCTTTAATCATGTCGGGATTTGTACCGTTTGTATCCACTTTTACGGAATAACCTATTGCCTTGACTTTTTCGCAAAAAATCGGCAAATCTTTATAGAGAGTGGGCTCTCCTCCCGTAATGCACAGACCGTCCAGCAGCCCTTTTCTCTTTTTTAAATATTCGAGGACATCTCCTTCCTCCATAACTTCGAGCGTGTCATAATCGATAACGAGAGCCGCATTATGGCAGAATCCGCATCTGAAATTGCATTTTCCCGTAAAAATTGTAGCGGATACGTATCCGTCATAGTCCACGAGCGAAAGTTTTTCCATGCCGTAAATTTTCATAATTTCACCGTACTTTGTCCGAAAAATAAAATTTGCCGAATTTGTCCGAGAATCCCGAAAGCGTCATTATGGCGAACCGCCCTTGTGTCCGAAGTAGTCCGGGAGGGGCGAGGAGACCGGGTTGACGTGTACCATACAGTGTTTTATACGTTCGTCAATATTCTCTATACGGTTGTGTGCCGCTTCCGCAATTGCATGCGCTGCTTTAAGCGTAAGGTCCTCGTAAGCGCCTATTTCCACGTCAACGTAAATTCTGTCTCCGAACATGCGCGTCTTGATATCGTCGACGCTTACTACACCGTCTACGGAAAGAAGGACGGTTTTAATTTCTTCCACAATCTGTTCGGGACAGGATTTGTCTACTAATTTGTTTACTGCTTCGATAAATACTTTGATTGCCGCCCAGACTATCAGAATACAAATGACGAGCGACGCTATGACGTCGAGTATTTTATAACCTATTATTCCGCCGACTATTCCCACAAGGCAGCCGAGCGATGTAAAAACGTCCTCCCGATGGTCCCAGGCACTCGCCCTTAAAGATACTGAATCTATTTGTTTTGCTTTTTTGACGGTGTATCTGTAAAGCGTTTCCTTTGTAATGACCGTAACGGCAACTGCCGCAATCGCTATTCCGTTAGGAGCTTCTGCCGTAAGATACTTACCGTTTATAAGGCTCATAATTCCGTTGTACCCTATAAGACCGCCCGTTGCAAGGAGAATTATTGCCAAAATTACCGAAATTACGCATTCCAGCCTTTCATGTCCGTATGGGTGCGAGGCGTCTGTCGGTTTGGAAGCGAGCGACAGCCCTATTATTACAATAAGCGTCGAAACGACGTCGGTTGCGGAGTTTGCGGCGTCTGAAATAAGCGCGGAAGAGTTGCCGAAAATACCCGCGACAAGTTTCATTGCCGCGAGTGCGAAATTTACAGCCATCGTTATCATAGCCACTCTCATTCCGATTTTTTTGCGCATGACCGCATCCATATCGCTCTCCCGATTAAAGGATATTTTATTTACCGTACAGCCAATAATTATATAACAAATCGTTTCTGCTTGTCAAATAAATGCCTATATGCTAAAATATGAAAAAAGTATATTAAGGTGAAATATGAAAGCAGTGTTACAGCGCGTGCTGAGGGCGCGCCTTACGGTGGAAGGCAAAACGATTTCCGAGACGGGAAAAGGATATGTTATATTTTTGGGCGTGGGAAAAGGGGATACAGAGGCAAATGCCGATTACTTTATAAAAAAAATACCTTCGCTGCGTATTTTCGAGGATGAAACGGGCAAGATAAACAGGTCGATTAAGGATACCGGCGGCGAAATACTTCTTGTATCGCAGTTTACGTTGTTTGCGAACAGTTCTCACGGAAACAGACCCGATTTTCTCGCCGCGGAAACGCCGGAGCGCGCGGAAGAGCTTTACAGACATGTGGCGATTGGGCTTGAAAAAGCGGGAATAACGGTGAAACTCGGGATTTTCGGCGCAGATATGAAAATAGAACAGGTAAACGACGGTCCTTTTACTATAATTTTGGAAAAATAAGGATTTTGATAATTTTTCAAATTTTATAGAATTCCTGTATTTGAAAATTTTATACGCTTTTGTAAAAATTTCGTTAATCTATACATTTTCGTTTAGTTTTTTGTTTTTTAGGCGTAATAGATACGGTACAAAAACCGCGAATGCAAGAATTAAATGGCTCAAAAACTTATAAACGTGAAAGCGGCGGCACGAATTGTGCCGCCGCTTTGTAAACTTATTTTGTATTAAAATTTTGTTTTATGATTTATTTCGCGAAATTAATAAACAGTAATAATTTTTACGTTATAAAATTTTCGATATTCCGTGTTAAAGTTATAAATTCGATATTGCTTTTTGAGTAGGGGAGTCGGGTTATTTAGAACCGTTCGCCTTTTTTTCTTTATATTTTTCGAGTGCGATTGCGAGCTGGTCTCCGCAAGAAGTGTTGCCGCGGCATTTGATACCTTTGAGAATGGAAATGACGTCATCGATTTTTTTGCCGTCAACAAGTCTTGACACCGCTTGGAGGTTTCCCGAACAGCCGCCGATGAATTTTACGTTTGTCAGCGTATCGTCCTCTCTCACGTCGAAAATAATTTGCCTCGAACAGGTGCCTTTGGTCATAAAAGTCTGCATTTTAAAAGAATCTCCTATAAATCAGTCGACAAGACTGTCGTATATATTTCTGTATGTATCGCCCGCTTTTTCGCCCCATTTTTTGTAAATATCCTTGGCTATCTGCCGATTGGGGACGACGAGTTTGAGTTCGAGCGCGGGCTGAGCGGGCTCGATGATTTTAAGATAGACGGTATACGTGCCGTCTTTATTCATAAAGTAGTCGGCGACGCATTCCTGTTTTCTTCTGTAACGGGTACGGTTGTTTTTTATGAACAGCGCTATTTCTTCGCGGGTGGAGGCGGGGATATTGATAAAGAAATTGGCAAGACATATTCTCCCGTCGGTGGTTATGGTATATAGCGGCTCCTCGCTGTCGCCGATATTATAAATCCAACCGCAATCCAGGAGTTGTTTTAAAATAGGCTGACAATCCATATATGCGAGCCAGTTGTTCGACGAACAACACATATCAAGCACCGTATTTTCAGATAACGGTACTTCCATTTTGTCGAACACGAACAGCAAAATCAACTTGTTCAAGGACGAGTCGCCTTTAACCTGCATAGAAACAAAAACTCCGAATACTTGTTATTTCATTATACCATAACTTTTAAATTTGTAAAGAATTTTATTAAAAATTTTGCAAAATATCGGCAAAAAAGTTTATTCTGTGTCTATAATATGGTATAATAAACGGGTAAAACGCCGCACGTCGGCGCGCCTCGGTGGCTGTTCTTAAAGGACGGTATGCCGCGCGAAGGCGGCATGGGAAACTTCATACATAAAAGAAAAGAAGGTGAAAGTAAATTGACCAAACGCGAAGAACTCGATTTATTTTTGGAAAA
Source organism: uncultured Clostridia bacterium (assembly GCA_944367535.1). GTDB lineage: Bacteria > Bacillota > Clostridia > Christensenellales > Borkfalkiaceae > UBA1259. The sequence continues at coordinate 12,003 of CALVWQ010000006.1, read as the reverse complement.
ATCCGACGATTTTATCGGCGGAAGTTATATACTTGCGGATATAAAGATAGTGGGGCTTTTGAAAGCCATAGCGTCCTCGGATACACTTATCGCGATTTTTAAAAACTGTCTGACGGATTTTGACTATGAGCTGGCGCAGAAAAAATATCTCGTTAAAAGCAAGTATTTGCCCGACGAGAAGGGAGAGTTTCTGTTGCCGCCTAATTCCCGGGAGCTTCTTGCGTTCGTTTTCAATATTTTAGTGGATATAGACGCCAAAAGGATAGATTTCGGCGCGTTTATAAACAAGTATTTCTATGAGGACGGAAGTTATTCTTCGGGATATGCGTCATTCATAAATTCCATGATAAAGCCGTTCAGGGCGGCGGTCAAGACAATTATGGAGAACGTAATCGAAGGGCGGGTTCAGGACCCCGTCGACGCTTTGAGCGAGGAAGAAGAAAAACGCACGCGAGAGCGCGAACAGGCGGAAAAAGAAAAGGCGAAAGAGATAGAGCTTTCGGGAAAGGCTTACGGTGAAAGCGTAAAAAAGATAAAAAAACTATTGCTCGAAGACAAGAGCAATATAAAAGAGGCGAGATTAAGCGAAAAGACGAAAGCGGAACTTACTCTCGCGGTGGATATGCTCGCGAACGTAATAGAAAGCGGCGATAAGGACGCCGTAGAATACGCGTTCGTGGCATATAAATACTGCGCGAAAGCGCATAAAATTCTGTTTTTCGGCAGGACGCGCAAAATAAAATCTCTTTTGAAGGACGTAACGAATGGGATTTAAGGAAAGTACGATAGAAAAAAGATACGTTTATCATGGCAAGATTATTAACGTCCGTGCGGACAGGGCGGCGGTGAAGCGCGGCGAATCGGTGCGCGAGATGGTCGAGCACGGCGGAGGCAGCGCCATGCTCTGCGAAAAAGAGGACAGGATATTGCTCGTAAAACAGTACAGATACGTCTACGGCGAGGAAATCTGGGAACTGCCCGCAGGTAAAGTGGAAAAGGGCGAGGACCCGTCGGCGACGGCAATACGCGAACTCGAAGAAGAGTGCGGAATAAGGGCGGAGCGCGCCGAACTGATGTTCAGCGTTTACCCTTCGCCGGGATACACGAACGAGATTATAAGGATATACCGTATGACGGGGCTTTGCGAGGGAAATTCGCATTTTGATGACGATGAGGATATAACCGCGCAATGGTTTGAAAAAGACAGTCTACGCAAGATGATAGCATGCGGCGAAATAAAAGATGCGAAAACGCTTATAGCGTTGCTCGCGGTGTTGTAAAATTGTGAAAACGGGCGGGAATTGATTGAAGACTACTTCGGAAGGAAAAAAAATTGAAAAGAACTGACATAAGGAACGTGGCGATAATCGCGCACGTTGACCACGGCAAAACCACGCTTGTAAACGAACTGTTAAAGCAGGGAGGTATATTCCGCGAGAATCAGGTCGTAAACGACAGGGTAATGGATTCGGGCGACTTGGAACGCGAACGCGGAATAACGATACTCGCGAAGAACACTTCTGTGTTTTATAAAGGGATTAAAATAAACATAATCGATACTCCCGGGCACGCCGATTTCGGCGGCGAGGTCGAGCGCGTCCTTAAAATGGTGAGCGGGGTTCTCGTGCTGGTGGACGCCTGTGAAGGACCCATGCCGCAGACGCGTTTTGTCATGCAGAAGGCGCTCGAATTAAATAACAAACTCATTATAGTCGTAAATAAAATAGACCGTCCCGATGCGCGCCTTTCGGAGGTACAGGACGAGATACTTGAACTACTTTTCGACCTGAATGCCAGCGACGAACAGATAGACAGTCCCATAATATACTGTTCGGGGCGCGACGGCACCGCGACGACAGATCTTAACGTCGCAGGAAAGGATCTGACTCCTCTTTTCGAGGCGATGATAAACCATTTCGAGCCTCAGGAAGTGGACCCCGAAGGTCCTTTTCAGATGCTTGTTTCCTCGATCGACTATAACGATTATGTGGGAAGAATAGGCATCGGCAGGATAGAGCGTGGCCGCGCGGTCGTCAACAGTGAGGTTGAAACCTGCAATTTTAATATAAAAGGCAAGGAAACGCGAGGAAAACTCGTGAGCATATATCAGATTGACGGATTGGAAAGAGTACCCGTCGAGGAGGCTTCCGCGGGTGATATAGTGTGCATAAGCGGACTTGAAAATATTTCCATAGGTGATACTATATGCGCCGCGGGCTTTGCCGAACCCGTGCCGTTCGTTAAGATTTCCGAACCCACGGTGGAGATGACCTTTTCCGTAAACGACAGTCCTTTTGCGGGAAAAGAGGGAAAATTCGTAACGACAAGACACCTCCGCGAAAGACTATTCCGCGAGATGCTTAAAGATGTTTCTCTGAGGGTGGAGGAAACCGATTCCGCAGATTCTTACAGGGTATGCGGCAGGGGTGAAATGCACCTTTCGATTCTTATCGAGACCATGCGCCGCGCGGGTTACGAATTTCAGGTGGGCGCGCCGAAAGTCATGTATAAAGAGGAAAACGGCGTCTTAAAAGAGCCTATGGAACGGCTGGTCGTGGACGTGCCCGAGGACAAGACGGGCACTGTGTTTTCAAGCATGGGGATAAGAAAGGGCGAACTATTGCAGATGGAGAGCGTCGGCAGCAGGATAAGGTTGGAATTCAAGGTTCCCGCGCGCGGGCTGTTCGGTTATAAGAGTCAGTTTCTTACCGATACGCGCGGCGAGGGCGTATTTAATACCATATTCTATGGCTACGAAGAATATAAGGGAGATATAGAAAAACGTACTACGGGTTCGCTCGTCGCGTTCGAAACGGGCGAGGCGGTAACTTACGGGCTTTTCAACGCGCAGGGAAGAGGTCAACTGTTTATCGGCGCGGGTACGAAAGTGTACGAGGGAATGGTCGTAGGCGTGTCTCCGAAAAGCGAGGATATAAGCGTTAACGTCTGCAAGAAAAAGCATCTTACCAATACCCGCGCTTCCGGTTCGGATGATGCTTTAAGGCTGGAAACGCCGAAAATCATGAGCCTCGAAGAGGCAATGGAATTTATTAACGACGACGAACTTCTGGAAATCACGCCGCTAAATATCCGTATAAGAAAAAAGACGCTCGACACCGAAACGAGATTAAAACGCAAAGCGCGGGGTCTTGAATAAACGCGGCTTTAATTCGGAAACAAGGTTTTTATACCGTTGTCGTTTGATAAATTTTAATCCCAGGGGTGTTCATAAAGTTTTCAAAACTTTTGGAAATTTTTATAACTTATATTGTGAATAAGAGTAAACAGCCTGTCCTTTTTAGGACAGTAAAAAAGCGGGGCTACTTTGCGAGTCCCGCGCTTTTTATTTTTACGCTTTATTTGCAGCCGCAACCGAGACCGAATAAGCCTCCGCTGTTCTTGCAGCAGCAGCAAATGAGAAGAAGCGCCACAGGCAGGCAATAGCAACTGTTGAAGAAACCGTTTAAGCAGCCGCTCTTGCAAAGGCAGATAATCAGGAGAATTATCAGTATCCAAAGGCAAGTGTTATTTCCCAAAAAATCGAAACATCCGTTCATTAATGTTACCTCCAAAGTATTTATAACCTTCGCCTATGTAAAAATAAAGGTCGGCGAAGTTTTATCTAATACATAATAATCTGCGCGTCGTAAAAATGTTACAAACGCCTTTCATTTAATTGCCATAACCGAAAGTTTGTGTTAAAATATATAAAAAAGCGGGCGGAAAGCATCATGCATCCGACCCGACTTACTTACAGACACTGTTTTTATATCAACGGATATTCCCATAGGGAAATCGGATTGGAGGTAAATATGAAAAACGGTAATAGTTACACCATGTCGGGAACGATAACGCGTTTTGCCATACTGCTTGCGCTTGTTATCGTGTTTCAGGTTTGGGGCAGTGCGTTAAAAATCGGAACGGTAACATTGAGTTTCGTGCTGATACCGATAGTATTCGGCGGAATCGTTCTGGGTCCGTTATGGGGCGCGATGCTGGGACTTGCGTTCGGAGCGATAACGCTTGTCGCGGGAATTACGGGGGCGGACGGCTTTACGCTGGTTCTGTTCGAGGATCATCCTTTTTACACTTCGCTCATATGTATAGTAAAGGCGGTTGCCGCGGGCTATGTTCCCGCCGTCGTTTATAGGGCGATTGCGAAAAAGAACGTCGTCGCGGGGACTGTCGTGAGCGCCGCGTTGGCACCCGTCATAAACACGGGGCTGTTCGTTGCGGGAGCTCTGCTTCTCGTGAGGGATACAATTGCGGCAAACTTTGTAGACGGCACTACGGTAGTTTATTTTGTTATTATAGTATGCGCGGGGTTGAATTTTCTTATCGAGCTCGCGCTGAATCTGGTTATAGCGCCCGCGCTCGTCAGGGTGGTGCGCGCAGTTGAGAACCGCCGCGGCGGTTCTGACGGGGAGAACGAATAATGCTGCTTGCGATAGACATAGGCAATACCAATATCAAATACGGAATATACGGCGACGAACTCGTCGCTTCGTTCCGCGTATCGTCGAGACTTTCGAGGACTGCGGACGAGTACGGTTCGGTGCTTATTAATCTGCTCGCGAGCAAAGGGCTTAAAACTTCGGACATAACGGGCGTCATAATGTCTTCTGTCATACCGTCTCTGAACTATACGATATGCCACATGTGCGAATATTTTTTCGGGATATATCCCGTTATGGTGGGACCCGGTATAAAGACGGGTCTCAATATAAAAGGTGATAACCCTAAGGAAGTGGGCGCAGATATAATCGTCAACAGCGTTTCGGCATTCGGAAAACACGGCGGACCCGTCATCGTCATAGATTTCGGTACGGCGACGACGTTCGACGTTATTTCGGAAAAGTGCGAACTTCTCGGAGTGGTGATAGCGCCGGGCATAAAAACTTCGCTCGAAGCGCTCACAAACAATACCGCGCAGCTTCCGACTGTCGAACTCGAATCCCCGAAAAGCGTGATAGGCAAAAACACAAAGACGAGTATGCAGGCAGGTATAATTTTCGGTTTTGCGGGGCTCGTCGATAACATCATAAAGAAAATCAAGAAAGAATTGAAAACGGAAGACATAAAAGTAGTTGCTACGGGCGGTCTCGGCGAGATAATCGCCAAGGAGGTCAAGTCCATAAACGTTGTGGACAGGACGCTCACGCTTGACGGTCTGAAAATGATTTACCGATTAAACGTTTAACGACAAAAGAGAGGAAAGCTTTAAAGATGAAAAAAGTAGGCGTTGCGATTTTAGGATTGGGAGTAGTCGGCGGCGGAGTATACAGCATACTCACCGAGAAGTCGGAATTTTTCAAGAAGACGCAGAATCTCGACATCACAGTCGAAAGCGTAATGGAGAAGAACGTTGACCGCGCTTTGTCGCTCGGCGTAAAGCGCGAGAATATCGCGTCGAGTATAGAAGACGTCATATCCAACCCGAACGTCGACATAGTCGTTGAGGTGATTGGCGGAATAGAACCTTCGCGGACGTTTGTTCTCAAATCGCTCATGAGCGGAAAGACCGTCGTTACTTCTAATAAGGAGTTGTTCGCCAAATTCTGGCCCGAACTCGAAGAGATGGCGAAGAAGATGAATGCCGGATTGTTTTTCGAGGCGAGTTGCGTGGGCGGCGTGCCTATAATCCGCACGTTGCAGGACGGCATGCAGGCGAACGTGATAGAGTCTATAAAGGGTATAATCAACGGCACGACAAACTATATTCTCACCAAGATGACGGAGGAAGGGTGGTCGTATGAGGACGCACTCAAAGAGGCGCAGAGACTGGGTTATGCAGAATTCAATCCCACGGCAGACGTCGAGGGGTTCGACGCGACATATAAACTCTCCATACTTTCGAGCCTCGCCTTCAACACGAAGGTGTCGTTTGAAAATATTTACAGAGAGGGCATAACGGGAATAGACAAGGACGATATCGCATACGGCAAAGCAATGGGATATACTCTCAAACTCCTCGGTATAGGCAAGAATACGCCGAACGGAATAGACGTAAGAGTACACCCGACATTCATAAGGAACGATAATCCTCTCGCTTCGGTAAACGATTCTTTCAACGCCGTTCACCTTGTGGGCGATTCCGTCGGCGAAATTATGTTGTACGGCAGGGGCGCGGGCGCGCTTCCGACGGGCAGTGCAATCGTTTCTGATATAGTTTTCGCGTCAAAGCACGACGATTATTATTATACGCCATTTAAAAACAGTACTGGCGGAAACAAGGAAACAAAGTTCGTCAGCGACTATAAGGTAAAATATTATATGCGGCTTTCCGTTGCCGATGCGGCGGGCGTACTCTCTAAAATAACGGGAGTGTTCGCAAAACTTTCCATAAGTTTAAAAGAAGTCAAACAGATTTCGGCTGAAGAGGGTAAGGCGGAAATAATTATTATTACGCACCCGTGCTATGAGAGTGCCGCCAAAAAGACGCTCGAAAAACTCGCCGCGCTCGACGAAGTTTATGAAATTAAAGGCAGTATCAGAATAGAAGAATAATTTTTAAGAGACTGCATCATAAAATAATACCGATTTTACAACCCCCTTTTCGTTTGCGGAAAAGGGGGGTTGTATTTTTTCGATTATTTTATATTAAACGGGATAAAAGTTCTTTACAGGCAGTCGCACCTGTGAGTGCCGACGTAGCCTGTGTCATTGCACTTTTCGCAGGCGTATCGCGGAGAGAGATCGGATAGTGTAAGACCCGCCTCCGCCAACATTTTTTCGGCGCGTCGGTTGATATCCTTTTTCTCTTTTTCGAGGGCGGATAACGCTTCGGCATTGCCTGAAATCTCGGCGAAAGCGAGGTCTTTTTCGATGGAAAACAGCCTCTCGTAAACTTCGGCAAAACCGTTTAACGACATCGCTTTTTCCACGTTTTTCTGCGCTCTTGCGAGTGCTACGGCACGTCTTTTTTCGTACTCTCTGTTATAGTCCTCGGGCGTCATTTCGTCCGAGCGGCCTTTTTCCGCGGCGGGCTGTTCCGCGAGCGCCGAAAGCGTAAACACGCCTTTGTTTTTCCAGTTGGACAAAACTCCGTTTATGTAAGCGACGGGCGAAGTTTTTCCCGATGCGATTTTGGCGGCTTCTAAAATCATGTCGTCGGAAAAGTTCCAGCCGCGCCAGATTGATAGATTTTCCCTGTCCCACGGGGTAGGGCGGCGCGTAAGTCCGCAGGTCACGAGTATTTTGCTAATAAATTCGTCCGTGCGTTTGGTCATCTCGAAATAATCGCCGACTGCCGAAAGGTCGATAAATCCTTTTAAGCGCAATTCTTCTATAAGAGAGTCCATATATTGCAGATTGTTGTTTCCCGAGAGAAAACATCTGGACGCCACGTATAAAAGCGCGTCCTCGCCGAACCCGTAAGAAAGCCATTTGGAAATATAATTTTCGATTTCCGTTTCGATGACGTCTATGTATACGGATAAAGATTTGTTTATCTTTAACGCGAGGTTGTAAACCGACTGTTTTTTTGCGACGTAAGCCTCGATTTCTTCTTTGGAGAAACATTTCATTGAATAGAGTTCGTTGAGGAAGGAATCGAGTTTTGCCATGCTTCCTTTTTTAATAGTTTTAGCGGCAAAAACGACGTTTTCCGAGTCGAACGAAAGTTCGTTCGTCCATTTTTTGTAATAATTGAGGTCTTCTATATCGGGCGCGCGTTTGACCGACAGGGCGGACAGAATCTTTTCGATTTCCGAAGTGCGTAGAATATAAGACGACAATTCTTTTTCCACTTTTTCGACGGTGGTGATGCCACGCGTTCCGAAGTCTTTGGCGACCTTTGCAACATATCTGTAACTGACGTCTCCGCCTTTTTTGTCCGTACAGTATTTGATAATCATAAGCATTGCTTCGGGCTTAATGCCGTACACTTCGATTATGTTGAAATATTCGGTGTATTCGCCAGTGGAAATCATGCGGTCGGGCAGTAACGCCTGAACGCCTTTCGTGAAGTCGGTATATTTTTCCGCCTTGTATTTTCGCGGCTTTGTGTAAGCCGCGGCTCGTACGGGCAGATATTTTACCGAAAGCGGCTCTTTGGATAAAACGGTCACAAGCCCGAATTCTTCCCAGAACGTAAAACAGTCCATGACCGTTTCTTCGGAAAGCGAAAGTGCGGAGGCGATGTCTTTCAAATCGGAGTTCTGTTGCGGATTGGCGCAAAGATACAGCCCGTAAAGATAGACTTTTACGGCGTCGCCGCTGGCCTGTGGCAGATATTCGAGGATAAAACCGTTTTCGAGGCTTGTATACTGAGCCGCGGAAAACTCTTTGTCAAAAGAAAAAGTCATAATTATCTCTCTTTATAAAATTTATCGGAATTGAAAAAACGCTTGCGCGAAAGGGTATAATGTTATATAATATATAAATAACTGTAAAAATATAATAGCATTTGCTATTGGGCGCGAGGCGATGCGGAATGCGCCCGATGCGGCAGAAAATATTATAAACGAATATTTTGTAAAAATCAACCTTTACGGAAAGGTTTTCGCAATATGTACGGAGGGTATGGGAGAAAGTCTCCCGAAAAGGTATATGGCAACAACGATAATGACGCCGAACATGATATGGAAAGATTTCGTTATTCCCGTCGGCATAAATCATAAGACGGTGCGTGAAGAAGAGATAAACGGAACGGTCGTATCCCACGTCTATATCGACGGGAGGGAAACTCCTGACGGCAGAGTGCAGATATACGGTGCACTGATATGCCCCGTAAAGTCCGCCGCGGAATCCTCGGTGCTCGTCATACAGGATCTTAAAGACGGGACAGACCTGACTCTATCGCTCGCGCTTGCCGAACGCGGGCACGAAGTGCTTGTGATAGACCTGGCCGGTAAGGAAGACGGCAAAGAACTTTATACGATTTACCCCGAGAGCGTTAGTTATGCTAACCTTTCCCAGTCGGTTTACGGTAAATGCGAACTTGACTGCGACGTTAGGAAAACCTGTTGGTACGAGTGGTCTGCCGCGACGGCTTATGCAGCCGCTTTTCTAAGGGAGTGCGGAGGGAAAACCCGTGTCGGCGCAATAGGCGTCGGCGGCGCGGCGACTGCACTGTGGCAGGCGGCGGCCGTATGCGGCAATCTCGACTGTCTTGTGTTTGCGGGTAATTCCGGTTGGTACGGATACAGGGGAATAAATAAATTCGGCGGTACGGCAGAACCGCGTTTTTCGGATGAGGTTTTGAGTTTTATTGCGGGCGTGGAACCGCAGTCTTACGCGAGGCAGATTAAATGTCCGGTATTGCTGCTAGTACCTACAAACAGCGCGAATTTTGACTGCGACAGGGCGTACGATACCGTCGCGAGAATGGACGAAAGGATTTATACCGCGGTGGAATATTCGGTCGGCAGCCGCGAGACAGTGGATCGAAGATGTTTTGCCGACGCGCTGATGTTTCTCGACGTATTCCTGCGCCCGTCGAAAGCGCGCGCGTCGCTCCCGGAAGAAGTGGAGATAAAGGGAGAATTCAAAGACGGGCAGCTCGTCGTCGAAGCGACGCCGTGCGAACAAGATCTGAAATCGGTTTACGTCTATGTGGCAGAGGAAAGCATTGACCCGAGATACCGTTGCTGGCGCAGAACCGACTGCGATAAAAAAGAGGACGGCAAATACATATTTTTTTATTCACCTTATGAAAAGTCGGGTTTGGTTACATATTACGCGGAAGCTGTTTATAAAAGCGGTTTCTGCGTGTGCTCTATAATCGAGGCAAAATCTTTCGCTCCCGAAGAAACTACGAAATGGAACAAGCATAAAATAGTGTATTCAACAAGAAAAGAGGGCGTGGAGAGCATGTTTGCCGAGGCGGAGGAAAACAGGAGCGCTCCGCGCGGAATTGACGTTACGGCGGGCGCGAAGGTAGAAGTTCGGAAAGGTCCCATGGACCTATTCGGCCTTTACGGCAAAAACGGACTTATGACTTTCAGGATTATCGCGGCAAAATACCGTCCCGACCCCGAAGCGCTCATGATGCTCGACGTATACGTTAAGGACGGCGGAATGTTTACTGTACGTCTCGTGTCCGATTACTTTGGCGCGAACAGGACAGAATATTCTGCGAGCGTGAAAATTAACGGCGGCGGAGTGTGGCAGAACGTGAAATTGGAAAAGAACAGATTCAAGACGGCGGAAGGCCTGACCTTAAAAAATTACGACAAAATCGAGGCAATGGAATTTTACGCCGATAACGAGTTTCTTATAAACAATGTGTTGTGGGTCTGACGTCGCGGGGAAAGGTACGGACTATGGCGTATGAAGTAGGCGACAGAATTATTTCAAAAAAGCCCCACGCATGCGGCGGCAATGAATGGATGGTGATACGGACGGGCGCCGATATCAAGATAAAATGTCTTAAATGCGGCAAGGCGTTGTTTTTAAGTATCGACGAGACGAAAAAAATCACGAAGAAGTATACGGGCGGCGGAGAGCGTAATGTATAAAATCCGAGACAGTTTGGCTGAAGAAAACATCAAGCGGGAGCGCGAGGACAGGAATTTTTATCTGTTTGCGGGTATTCTCATGGCTATTTTTGCCGTAATGATTGCTCTTAACGCTTTCGTTTATTCTTTTGTCGTTGTGCAAGGCGCGTCTATGCAGCCTACGCTTTTCACGGGAGATGTTCTAATAATGAACAGGCTCAAAGGTTTCGGTTACGGCGATATAATAATCATAGACGGCGAAAAAGAAAACGACGATCCGCTTATAAAACGAGTAATAGGTCTCGCGGGAGATACGGTAAAGATAGAGGGCGGATACGTTTATCTGAAAAAACAAGGGGAGAGCGATTTCAAAAAACTCGACGAACCTTATCTGTATTCGGAAGGAATTACTTTTTATCCGGTTATCGACAATCCTTCGGATACCGAAGAAACCGTCTTTTCGATAGGCGAGAATCAGGTGTTTTATCTCGGCGACAACAGGATGAACAGCCGTGACAGCCGATCTGCGTTCGGCACTTGCGACACGGAGCAGGTTTCGGGAGTGGTGGCAAATTGGTCGCTCGGACTTCGCCCCGTGCTAAATTTCATAAGCAAGATATTCAAATAAGGCGGTTAAGGCGGTAAAAAGTTGATTATCTATAAAAACAGGCTTGTATTCGGAATAATCAGGAAAATTATAACGGGTGTGCTTAAAGCGGTGTACGGCGTTATAAGTCTTTTTAACCTGCAAGCGACCGCTCTTGTCGCGCTTATAGGCATAGTGCTCTATGCGACGGGTATTTTATCTGCAAATAATACCGTTCTGATTGTATTTTGTCTCGCGCTCGTTTTTTCGGTCATGTTTGCAGTGGTTAAGACGGTGAGGAAACTGCTGGGGATTTCGGGCGACAGAAAAAAACGCAAGGGCGTGGAGATTATGCCGACCGATGACCGAGCGGCGGGAGAAAAAACGGATAATAAGTATTTTTCGAAAGTTTACGGGGATTATGCGTATGCGGGCGGCGCGTCCGCGTCGCCGCCGACGGCACCCGAACGTGCCGACGCAATGTACTCCGCCGTAACTCCAAGTCCCGCCGTGAACGAGCCGCCCGCGCCGACCAACGTGTACCCGAAATATTTTGCCGTAAAACAAAACAACGACTATATCATGGCTGAATATGAAGACAGGTACGAACTTTATCTGAAAGACAGGTACGGACTCACGAAAGTCCGCACGGATTATAAAAACGGAGAAAACGCACAATGGTAACTTATTTCGAAGAAAGCGAACTGGTAAAGGTTAAAAAACAGCGCAACGTCTGCCGAGCTATATATTTCATAGTTCTCGGAATATATCTGGCCGTCTGCGTCGCGGATTTTATATGGTACAGGACTCTTCCTTATAAGTCCGATACCATATCGGCGGTAAAGGCGGTGCAGTACTGCGTCAGCGCCGTGTTCGTGATTTTTTCGTTTATATATCTCGGCATTGTTTATAAACGAGTCAATAAATATTATAAACTCTGCTCGCATCTCGTGGACGGAATCAAGGAAACTTATACGG
>CALVWQ010000005.1 GCA_944367535.1 uncultured Clostridia bacterium | reverse complement strand
TCCCACCTGTTCCCATCCCGAACACAGAAGTTAAGCTCACTTGCGCCGAAAATACTTTGCCGGAGACGGCACGGGAAGATAGGTAGTTGCTGCATCCAATAAAGACGTGTGATACGTAATTAAGTATCGCACGTCTTTTTTTTGTATAAAATCTTTTTTCTTTTCATTGCAGTAAAGGTAAATTACATCTTTTTCGGTCAGAAAACCCGCGCTGTAAAAGTAAATTGCATATTTTTCGATAGGAAAATCCGCTTTTCAGTTGTTTAAACTCACATTACAGACAAAATTTTTTGTAAAAATGTGTAAAAATAGTTTACAATATTTTACATATATTGTATAATACAGTAAAAGGAGGGGCTATGATAACAGAAACTTTCAGTGTAACCCAACTTTCCCGACTGACAGGCAAGAGTCGCCCTACGGTATATAAATACATATCGGATTACGAGAGCGGAAATATTGCGGAGGTGCCGAAAGATTTTCGGGAGGTGTTCAGGCTTATTTCGGAAGGCGCCAACAGAAGCGAGGTGTACGCTTATTGCGAGGAAAATTTTCTTGCTACGCAATTCGGAAACGGAGAATTGGCGGAAATAGTGGGGCTTATAACTAACAATAAAGATAAAATCAATTTACAGCAACTTAAAGAATATTTGGTAAAGGAGATTAAAAAATGGCGGAAGCAATAAAAGTGGCGGAAATCACTGCCGAAAAAAAGGAAAAAGATTTATTTGCCGCGGTGAATTATTTCAGGCTTAAAAAGGATTTATCGATGGTTGAGGCAGAAATGATTAAAAATCAACCGTTTTCTTCCGATAGTAAAAAGGGTGTAATAAGTAACCTCTGGAACAAAAAAGTCTTGAATGCGGCGAGGAAAAAGACCACGAACAAACTGAGCGAAGTCAAAAAGGTAATTTTGGAAGAGACGGAGCTTTTTAAAGGAGCCGCCGCGCGTGACGGCGCAGATATAAGCGCGGGCGAAAACGATGTCGTTTTAGGAAAAGCGCTCGAAGAATATTTTGCCGACGATAAATACGGCCTGCGTAAGCTGTATTTCGGTATAAGAGTTATTTTGAGCAAAGACGTAAAATTCAATGACAGAGACAAAACACTCGAAGAAGTATCTTCGCTTCTGTTTAATGACCGCAGTAAATTAAAAAATATCGAGCAAGACCTCAGCGATAATTACGTGGCTATTTTTAAACGCCCCATGAACGATATAGAAAAAGGCATAATGATAGGTATGGGAATATTTGCCGCGGTATCTGTTGCCGCTCTGCCGGTGGGGCTTGCGTTAGGCGCCTCGTCGTCAGCGATAGTAACGAGTTGCCTTGCGCAGTTAGGACATGCCGCAGAATATGTAATAGGGCCGGGGATGTTAAAAGTTACTTCTGCCGCCGCTATTGCCTCGGTACTTTTGCTCGGTACCGGTTATATGACTGCCGAAATAATAAAAGCATGTAAGATAAACGATATCAAAAAGGTGTTTCGCAAAGTATCCGCAAAAGACCTGAGTATGATTTTCGCCGTTAAAGCAACGATTATTCAGCATGCGTTGAAAGTTGTTTCGGAAGACAGTATGAAAGAGGTGCTCGATGATTGTCTGAAACAGATAAACGACCTTCGTTCGGACGCGGAATATATGCTTATAGTCGAAAAAATCAACGCGCGTGAATCCCGCGAAAAGATATCGGTGTGTAACAGACTCTCGCAAAGATTGGCGGATATAGTGGGGATATAAACATATATTATTTGTTGAATATATTTTAATTATCAGATTTTATATTTACAAATATAAAATAGTTGATGCTTTTGAATTGTGGCTGACGGGAAAAGAAAATGAGATTGATTGTCAAAAGTCTGATATCTTTTTGTTTGTGGCGGGATATTTAAGTGTCCCGCCACAAAGTTTGTGTTGTTAAAGATTGGAAATACGGTATCACGTACTTTAAATTCTTGACTTTTGTGGCAGGAATATTTATAATAAACATACAATGATAACGATCTGTTGACCGTTACCTTTTTTAATGAAATAAACAGTAAGGGTAAAGTTTATATGGTAAGTATCGTCATTCTCGCAATAACCGCCGCGTGCGTGCTGTTAGGAATAATTCTCGGAATCGCGCGCGGTTTTTCGCGTTCGTTATTAAGATTTTTTCTAATAGTACTGTGCGCTGTCGGCGCGTGGTTTGTCCGCGCCGCCCTGACGGATACAGTCATGGGAATTGACATAAACGGTCAGACTCTCGAACAAATGATTTCGTCAAGTCTTTCTTCTGCGGATTTGCCGTCGTCCATTGCGTCGCTCGTAGATTCGCTTGTTAGGATAATTATCGGAGTCGTGCTGTTTCTCGTGTGTTTTTTGGTTTTTCAGATTGTGTCTTGGATGATAATATTCCCGTTTTTAAAACTCTTTCTTAAAAGACATCCGCTTAAAAAACGCAGGTTTTTGGGCTTTATATTCGGACTTTTGCAAGGTGCGTTTGTCGCATACGTCATCTGTTTTCCTCTTACGGGATTGGTGGTCGAATATGATAAAATCGCAAACCTCGAAGTGGACGGACAGAAAGTCATAAAAATGGAATACGATTTGAAAATTTCGGAATATACCGCTTCGCCGCTCGGAAAGTTTTATATTTCAGCGGGTGCGCCTCTGTTTAAGATGATGACGACTATGACCGAAGGCGATAAAACCGTCAGCCTGGGAGGAGCGACTAATGCAATAGTTGCCGCGGTGAATATGAGCAACGAAATAAAGGATATTTCGCAGTTGCTGGATACCACAAACGGGATAAATTCGGAAAATGCACAGTCGATAGCTAAAAGTTTCAGAAAAATCGATGCAATAAAAAACGACCTCGATGATGATTCTGCTCAAATTTTAAATGATGTTTTAAAAGAGGCCTCCGCGTCTCTTGGCGGACAGGATTTCATTCTGCCCGAAGATTTTGACTTTAAGTCTGTTAATTTCACGGCTGCGGGTGATGCTGTTGTGGAAATGGAAAAATATACCGACGAGAATATTACCGAGCCGGTAAGCGACCAAAGCATTGCAACCATAGTGAGCGGGCTTGCCGAAAACGAAATAATAATAGATTCGCTAGGTACGTCATCGCTTGTTACGGTAAAGGCCGAAGATAAAGAAAGATTCGAACAGGCGATAGAGTCATCATCCGCGACCGACGAATATAAAGATAAAATAAGAGTTCTGCTCGGTATATCCGCTTCGTCAGGGAATAATTCGGACATTACGGAAGGTACGGAAGAGAAAACCCCGGGTGCGTCAGTAACGGCGGGCACGGCCGCGGAAAATACGGTTGCCGCATGAAGTAGAAATTAAAATTACCGCAAAAAAATGATTAAAATTCTGTTTGTGTGTTACGGCAATATTTGCCGCTCTCCTATGGCGGAGTATCTCATGAAAGATTTTGTTGCCGAAAAAGGAAAACAAGACCAATTCTTCATCGCCTCAGCGGCTACGAGCGGAGAAGAAACGGGGAATCCCGTTCATCGCGGTACGGTTAAAATACTCGCACGCCTTGGTATAGATTGCAGTGATAAAAGAAGCGTCAGATTGAAAAAGACGGACTACTATAATTACGATTATATAATAGGTATGGACGAGATGAACCGCCGCGACATGCTGAAAATTTTCGGCGGCGACCCCGACGGTAAAATTTCTCTTATGCTGGATTATACGCCATTAAAAAGAGATGTCGCCGACCCTTGGTGGACGGGCGATTTTGAAAAGACTTTTACCGATATTGTCGCCGGGACGCGCGGCCTTTATGATTATCTGACAGACGGAAATTTCCTGCGGAAGTCAGAACATTAAGACGCGTGTGCGGACGATGTAAAATTTTAAAAACTTTTTTCAAAAAACTATTGACTTAACCTTGACTATATGGTAAACTGATTGCGAATTAGAGGCTTTGACTTGATAAAAGTTAAAGCCTTTGTCATTATCGAGAGGGTAACAGTTTATGGAGATTGCCGAGAAACCTAAAAAGCCCCGAAGTTTAAAAAGGAGCGATAACGTAATTCCCGACTACGATTATCTTTTCGCGGAAAGTGCAGACAAAAAAGGAAGGCCCAAGAGTCGTTTTCTGCAAAAGATAGTCAAAATGAACGCATGGCCGCTGATTTTGTCCACTTTCGTATACATATTGCAGGCGGCGCCGACTTGGGCAATGCCGCTGATTACTGCGGATATAATAAATGTAACGACCGAGGCTGTAAATTCCGCAGCCGGGATTACAGCGGCAGTATGGCGCAGGATAATTATCGATTCGGTCGTACTCGCTTTACTTATAATTCAGAACGTCCCGACCACCGTCTGGCGTTGGCGCATTGTAAGTAAGATGCTGCGTTCCACGAGTGCAGGTATCAAATGTTCGGTCATAAGGAAGCTGCAAAGTCTTTCGATAACTTATCATAAGGATATGCAGACGGGTAAAATCCAATCTAAATTCCTTAAAGACACCGATTCCGTCGACACGCTTTTTAATCTTATAGCATTCAGCATAATACCGAACATATTAAGCGTTATTATTTCAGCGGGAATTTCGGTCTATAAAAACGGACTCGTCGCGCTCTTTTTCCTTTTGGTAATACCATGTAACGTGGGAATCTCTTTCGCTTTCAGGAAAAAAGTAATGATGCGCAACCGCGATTACAGGCTTAAAACCGAGGGTATGAGCATGCGTCTTTCAACCATGCTCGAAATGATGGCGGTAACAAAAGCACACGGACTTGAGAGCAAAGAGATAATGTCCGTGGAAAAGTCCATTCGTCAACTCACCGGTTCCGGACTTAAAATGGATAAGACCACGGCGCACTTCGGTGCATGGGCTTGGGTTGTGAATACATTGCTTTCGGCGACTTGTCTTGTATTCTGTTCGATACTTGCTTTAAATAAAATTATAGGAGTGGGCGATATAGTGCTGTATCAGTCCATGTTTACTTCGATAAGCGCCTACGTGTCGGGACTTGTCAACCTGGTTCCGCAACTCGGCAGCGGCTTCGAGGCCTTAAATTCCGTCTCGGAGATCATGAACGCCAAAGATGTCGAAATAAATATAGGTAAAGCGGATATTCCCGCGATAGAGGGAAAAGTAGAGTTTAAAGACGTTTGCTATAAATATCCCAATACCACTCAATACGTCGTTCAGCATTTCAACCTTAAGGTGAATCCCGGCGAATGTATAGCGATAGTTGGACCGTCGGGCTCCGGCAAATCGACCA
This sequence comes from uncultured Clostridia bacterium, assembly GCA_944367535.1. Lineage (GTDB taxonomy): Bacteria > Bacillota > Clostridia > Christensenellales > Borkfalkiaceae > UBA1259. The sequence continues at coordinate 80,291 of CALVWQ010000005.1, read as the reverse complement.
TAATGAATCTTATTATTGGGCTGTTACTCCCGACCGAAGGCGATCTTCTTATCGACGGCAAGTCCATAAAAGACCTTAACTTATCGGAATATCGGCACTTTATCTCCGTCGTGCCGCAGAACAGCATACTCTTTGCCGGTTCTATAAGGGAAAATATAACGTACGGCTTGTCAGGCTATTCGGAAGAAGAATTCAATAAGGCGGTGGAAATGGCAAACCTTAACGAATTCGTCAAGGACTTGCCGCAAGGGCTCGATACCGACGTCGGCGAGCACGGCGACAAACTCTCGGGCGGTCAGAAACAGCGAATAACCATAGCGCGCGCCCTTATCCGCAACCCGCGGATACTTATTCTCGACGAGGCGACGAGTGCGCTTGACAATATATCCGAATATCACGTTCAGAAAGCCATATCGTCTTCTATTCGCGGCAGGACTACTTTTATAGTTGCGCACAGGCTTTCAACTATCCGCGATGCCGACAGGATTGTATTTATGGAAAACGGCATAGCCGTGGAAACGGGCACATACGAAGAACTCATGAATAAAAAGGGAAAATTCTACGAACTTAAATGTCTCAACGATATGAATCTTAAAACAGCCGAGGAGGGACTTGCGTAAGAATCGGTCGAAACGGCACTTAGTTTGTCGAAAATCCGTTACGAGCCTCAGGTTTGTTGACAAAACGATAAAATTCTGATAAAATTTATGAAAAAATATATCGGAGAAAAAAATATGTTGACAAAAAAACAGAAAGAATTGGATGTGATCAAATGGGAAAAGAGTGTGGAGATGGGTGCTGACGCCTGCGGCACTTTCGAATATTGCGTAAAGTGCGATAAGTCACTCGAAAATCCCTGCGATAAAGCGTATAAGGCGTTTAACGGCAAACCTGCCGTAAAAAAGACCGCACCAAAAGGCAGAAAGAGCGCGAAAAGTGAAGCTGCCGCGACAAAAGCTTAACTTTCGTTATGTTTTTTAAGTTTTAGTGTTTATGAAAAAGTTATAATAATATATAAAGAAATTTCCAGCCCCGCCGAATTCCGGCGGGGCTGGAAATTTTAATATTTATATATAAAATTCAATGTTGTATTGTAAGTCGGCAAGCCCGCATAATACTTGTGCTCAGCTCATCTTCGGATTGTCGGTTCTTTCAAGCAAATAATCGATGGAAACGTTAAAATAGTCTGCAAAAGCGATAAGAGTCGCATAGTCCGCCTCTCTTTCACCGTTTTCGTAGCGAGATATACTGTTTTGATTAAGGTTTAAATCCATCGCGAGTTTTAATTGCGATATTTTTTTCTTTTTTCTCAGTTCTTTTAGTCTCATCCGGTTAATCCTCTAAAATTTTATTGTTTTTTCTTGACTTCATTATACCGATGCGGTATAATATAAATATCCCAAATTGGGATATTTATATACAGGAGGATAAAAGATGTATTGTAAAAAGTGTGGGAACGAGATAAGGGATGACGCGATGATTTGTCCCAAATGCGGGTGTGCTACGGGAAACAGAAATGCACCGGCAGCAGAAGATTCTTCCGGATTCGGCTGGGCAGTATTGGGATTTTTTATACCGATTGTAGGACTTATACTTTATCTCGTGTGGAAAAACGAATATCCGATGAGGGCGAGAAGTGCGGGAAAGGGCGCGCTAGTAAGCGTAATACTCGGCGTCATTGTCTATGTAATTGCGATAGTTTTCGTTACATGCGTAGCGGCGACTTACGGCACTGCGGCGAGTTATCTTACTTTATAAAAAACTGTGATTTAATATTTAAATTTGATAGTAAGTAAATAAAGAGAACACCTTCGGAAAAATCCGAAGGTGGTCTCTTTTCATAAAATATTTTTTTCTAAAAATATAGGTTCAGAAAACTTTTAAGGATTGCTCTCTTTTATTTTCCGCAGACTTCTTTTGCGGCGGCAACGACGTTATCTACCGTGAAACCGAATTTTTCAAACAGTTTCTTGGCAGGTGCAGAGGCCCCGAAAGTATCCATGCCTAAAACCTTTCCGTCAAGACCGACGTATTTATACCAACACATGGGCGAGCCCGCTTCTACCGCCACTCTCGCACGCACGGCGGAGGGGAGAACGCTCTCTTTATATTTGGCGGATTGAGCCTCAAAGTCTTCAAGGCAGGGCATTGATACGACTCTCGCGTCGATTCCCTCTTTTATAAGCTCGGCTTTTGCCGATACTGCGAGATTCACTTCGCTGCCCGTAGCGATAAGGATGACGTCGGGCGTCTTTTTTGCGCTGTCCGCAAGTATATATCCGCCCTTGAAGGCGTCTTTGCCCGTGCCTTCGAGCATGGGAAGTGTCTGACGGGACAGGAACAGGCAGGAGGGATCTGTGCCCGTAACCGCGGAAATCCAAGCGGCAGCGGTTTCTCTGCCGTCGGCGGGTCTGTATACTCTCATGTGCGGCATTGCGCGAAGTCCCGCGAGGTGCTCTATCGGCTGATGAGTAGGACCGTCTTCGCCGACGCCTATCGAGTCATGAGTAAGTATATATGTTACCGGAATTTCCATTAAAGCCGACATACGCATTGCGTTTTTCATATAATCTGAGAATACCGCGAAAGTGGCGCAATAGGGGAGCAGACCTCCGTGCAGATATATGCCGTTGCAGATTGCCGCCATGGCGTGTTCGCGTATGCCGAAATGCATATTCGAGCCGCTCTTGTCGCCGGCTTCGTAATTGCCGCGCGATTTTATGTTGGACTTGTTTGCGGGCGCGAGGTCTGCGCTTCCGCCGATAAGGAAGGGTATATAATTTGCGAGTTTGTTTAAAACGGTCGCACCGTAACCTCTCGAAGCATCGTCTTTTTCAAACTGCCAGAGTTCGTCGATATTTTTGAGGTCGGGAAGTTCTCTTTTCTTCCACGCGATATATTCTTTGGCGAGTTCCGGGTATTTTTCCGAATACGCCTTAAACATTTCCTTCCATGCCTTTTCGGCACGTCTGCCCTTACCTGCGAATTTCTTGCAATGCTTAAATACTTCTTCGGGCACTTCGAACGGAGCGTAATCCCAACCGAGTTCTTTTTTGAGCGCGGCGAGGTTGTCCTCGCCGAGCGGCGCGCCGTGGCAGCTCGCTTTTCCCGCGAGGGGAGAACCGTATCCAATGACCGATTTGACAATTATGAGAGAGGGTTTGAGCGTTTCGGCTTTCGCTTTCTTTATGGCGCGGTTGAGAGCTGCGACGTCGTTGGCGTCCTTTACTTTTATGACCTGCCAGCCGAGAGCTTCGTGGCGTTTTCCTACATCTTCCGTAAAGGTTATATCGGTGCTGCCCTCTATTGTTATGTCATTGTCGTCGTAAAAAACTATGAGTTTTCCGAGTCCGAGCGCGCCCGCGAGAGACGCCGCTTCATTTTCTATGCCCTCCTGCATGCAGCCGTCGCCGCAAATGGCATAGGTGTAATGGTCAACGACCGGAAATCCGTCTTTGTTAAACTTTTCCGCGAGATAATTCTCGGCTATTGCCATGCCGACTGCGTTTGCGATTCCCTGTCCGAGCGGACCGGTGCTCGTTTCGACGCCCGGGCATACTCCGTATTCGGGATGTCCCGCCGTACGCGCGCCGAGTTGGCGGAAGTTCATTAAATCTTCTTTGGTAAGTCCGAATCCGAAAAGATAATAAAGAGAATAATCGAGCATCGAGGCATGTCCCGCCGAAAGGACGAATCTGTCACGATTGTCGAAAGAAGTGTCTTTCGGATTGAAAGTCATGTTGGTGAATGCCGCATATCCTATCGGAGCGGCGCCGAGCGGCATTCCGGGATGGCCGGAATTGGCTTTCTGTATGGCTTCCGCCGAGAGAACCCTGACTGCATTGATTGTAAGTTGTCTGATGTCTTCCATAATTTCCTCCATGTTGCGTTCGTTGCGGCGGTTTAATCAGATTCGGTCTGAGTAGAGTTTCTTTCGGTCAGCCTTTTAGTTGCCCGCCGCGACACGTTTCGCCGCGATATTTATATTATATAGCAAATAATCGTTATTTTCAAGCCTTTTTCAAGTCTTTTTGTGTAAATTGAAATAAAAAAATACTAAATAACTTGACATAATCACTTCCCTGTGCTTTAATTATAAAGCAGTTAATATATATTATATAGTGGCTTGTTATGCACGGAGATTGATATGGAAGAAAAACAATTCGTCAAAGAAGTAGCGGACATAAACGAAAATTTCGCGCAGTGGTATACCGACGTCGTAATAAAGACGGAACTCGTTGACTACGGACCCGTAAAGGGCACGATGGTCATAAGGCCTTACGGATATGCCATTTGGGAAAATATTCAAAAAGACCTCGACGAAAGGTTCAGGAAAACGGGGGTGAAGAACGCGTATTTTCCCATGTTCATACCCGAAAGTTTTCTTAAAAAGGAAGCGGAACACGTGGAGGGGTTTGCGCCCGAAGTTGCGGTGGTTACGCATGCGGGCGGCGAAAAACTCGCAGAGCCTCTCATCGTGCGCCCCACGAGCGAGACGATAATAGGACATATGTATGCAAAGTGGCTTTCTTCGTACAGAGATTTGCCGATACTCATAAATCAGTGGGCAAACGTTGTGCGCTGGGAAAAAACCACCCGTCCGTTTTTGAGGACGAGCGAATTTCTCTGGCAGGAGGGGCATACCGTTCACGCCACCGAAGAGGAGGCTATGGAAGAAACGCTCCGTATGCTCGGCGTATATAAGGACTTCGCGGAAGAAACGCTCGCCATACCCGTAATAACGGGCAGAAAGACCGAAAAGGAAAAATTCGCGGGCGGGCTCGCAACCTTCGGAATGGAGGCTATGATGTTGGACGGCAAGAGTTTGCAGGCCGGTACGTCGCATTATTTCGGACAGAACTTTTCCAAGGCTTTCGATATAAAATTTTTGGATAAAGACGGAAAACTCAAATACGGATATTCTACCAGCTGGGGAGTCTCGACGAGGCTTATAGGCGCTATAATAATGGCTCACGGCGACCAGCGCGGGCTGGTGCTGCCGCCGAAAGTCGCACCCGTTCAGGTAATAATTATTCCCGTTGCCGCGCATAAAGGCGGCGTGAACGAGAAGGCGAAAGAGATAGAAGATATGCTCGTCGCCGCGGGAATACGCGCAAATACCGATATGCGCGACATGAGCCCGGGACGTAAATTCAACGAATGGGAAATGAAAGGCGTTCCGCTGAGGGTGGAAATAGGTCCTCGTGACCTCGAAGCGGGTCATGCGGTGATAATGCGCCGCGATACTCTCGAAAAGAGCACCGTACCCTTCGGCGAACTCTTAAATAGAGTGGTATCTCTTCTCGAAACGGTTCAGAAAGACATGCTGACTCTCTCGCGCGAGCGTCGCGACAAAAAAATCGTGCACGCAGACAGTCTCGACGGTATACTTAAAGGCGTAGATGGGAAAAATTTCGTTAAGGCCGGCTGGTGCGGCTGCCGTGAGTGTGAAGATAAAGTAAAAGAATACGCCGCCGCCACGGCGCGAGTCATGTGTGACGAGGAGGGTATACCCGATCGCTGCGCAATATGCGGAAAACCCGCAAAACATAACGTCATTTTCGCGAGGGCGTACTGAGCGCCCGATTATATGGCGTAAAGGAGTGATTTATGCCTTTAAAATTAGGTACTGTCAGTATTAAATTTATGATTGACAATCAAGCGGCCACGGTTCAGGTTTCCAATACGCTGGTCATAATCTTTGCCGTCATAACGGTGTCGGTAATTCTCGCTTTTTACGCTCTGCGTTCAATTGGAGTGTATACGCTGGCAAAACGCAAGGGACTTAAATTCGCCGCCATGGCATGGATACCTCTTTTATGGCTGTATGTAGCATGCAGGGTGGTGGAAGACACGCTTGTTTTCGGAATTTCCATGAAGAAATGCGCGCTGTGGTTCGGGCTTGTCTTTGCAATAGGGGGTGCGCTTTCTTTTACTTATGATTTCATAAAGTGGTATCCCATAATAGGTTATTATATGCAAGGCGGTACCGTTACTTTGGTAAATGCGGGGGCGATGATAGGTCTGGAAACGGGCAGTAATTTTATCAATCCGTTCCCTTCGACCGCGTCGCCGATAATGGTGGGAATTTATATTGTTTCAAATGTTTTTTCATTGCTTGTTTTGGTTATAACCATCGCAATGTATATAAATCTTTTCAAGAGATATTGGCCACAGCACTATATACTTGCCGCGGTATTCTCGTTTTTGGGACTTTTCGGACCTTTCGTATTTGCAATACGCAAAAAAGAGCCTATAAAATATTCCGATTATTTGCGCTCGCGTTACGGAAACATGTATTACGGCGGACCTTACGGGAATCCGTATTACGGTCGCAATCCCGATCCGAACGCGCCTAAGCCGCCCGAAACTCCCTTTTCGGAATTTGCGGAACGAGGCGAAAAAGACCCCGGAGACCCGTTTTCCGAGTTTGACGACGATAAGAAAGAATAAGTATCGATTTATTTTTCATTAAATATCTATAAAATCATGCTAAAATATAACTTAAAAGAGTTTTATAAAATTGCCGCGCGTATTACTTTTAGCGCGGCAGAATTGTATAGATAAACATATTATAATAACTATTGAGATTGAGTATCTTATATAGAGATTATACAGATAATAAACACACTTTCTGTATATAAAAACTACCTGAATAAAAACCGGTCAGCAGTCGGAAAAAAGTAAAATGAGAAACGATAACATAGCCGCTATATCCACCGCGCTCGGCGCGGCGGGAGTGGCGGTCATAAGAATAAGCGGAGACAATCCTCTCGACATAGCCGAAAAGATGTTTGTTCCGTCGACAAAAAAAGCAGTGCGTGATTTCGAACCCAACAGAATGTATGCGGGCGAAATTTTAGCGGACGGATTTTCCGATTACGGAATGTGCGTTTTTTTCCGTGCACCCGCTTCTTTTACGGGTGAAAACACTGTTGAATTTCACACGCATGGCGGCACGGCCATAACGAAAGGCGTTTTAAAAAAGATACTTTCGCTTGGCGCAAGACTTGCCGAGAACGGCGAATTCACACGCCGCGCTTTTCTTAACGGAAAACTTTCTCTCGCCTCGGCGGAAGGGCTTATAGACATGATAAACAGCGAGTCCGCGGGAGGAGTCAGGGCGGGGTATTCTTTGTACAGAGAAAAATTGACGCGAGAAGTGGAGAATATGCAGGAAGTGCTTACCGCCGCTCTTTCGCAGATAGACGCTGACATGGATTTTCCCGAGGAGGGCCTCGAAGAGACTTCGCGAGAAAAAGTCTGCAAGGCTGTTGAAGAGGTTATCGACAAGACCCGCTCTTTAATATCGACATTTGCTGCGGGCAGCCGCGTGAAGAACGGGGTCAAGGTAGGTATTGTAGGAAAGCCTAACACGGGTAAAAGTTCTCTTTTAAATGCGCTTTTGCATTTTGAACGGGCTATTGTTTCGGACGTCGCGGGAACAACGCGGGACGTTGTCGAAGGGAATGCGGACATAAAAGGTGTGAGGTTTCTTTTCTCGGACACTGCGGGGATAAGAGAAAGTGAGGATAAAATTGAAAACATGGGCGTTGCTCTTTCCCGCCGCGTGCTGGAAGAAAGCGACGTTCTGCTGTTCGTCATGGACGCCTCGGATATCACCGAAGAGGACAGAAAAATAAAAAAACTTATTAAAGATAAAAACGTTATAACCGTCATCAACAAGTCCGATAAAAACAGCGTAACGGACGAAAGGGCGGACGTGTATGTTTCGGCGCTGACCGGTGAGAACATAGATGCGGTGAAAGACGCGCTTTATGAACGCGCGGTCGGCTCGGAAACAGACCTTAACGGAGATTATCTGTGCGAAGAAAGACATTATAGGGCGCTGATTCGTGCCGAGAAAAGTCTTGAAGAGGCACAGGCGGGCGTAAAAACTTTGCCGCTTGACCTCGTCGCGACGGATATAAAATCAGGGTGGGACGCGCTCGGGGAGATTTCGGGCAAGACCGCTTCGGAAGATATAATTGACGATATTTTTTCGCGCTTCTGCGTGGGAAAATAAAGAAAGGGGAAAAATATGGCAAACCTCGAACTCTATAAGGCATTTTATACCGTAGCCAAATGCGGCAGCCTTACCAAGGCGGCGGAAGAACTGTATATTTCGCAGCCCGCCGTTTCGCAGGCGATAAAACAGCTTGAAACGCAATTGGGCGGTTCGCTTTTCATCCGCACGCATAAGGGCATGGAACTTTCCGAGACGGGAGGAAAGCAGATTTTCCCGCTCGTGGAGCAGGCGCTTAAACTTTTTGAAGAAGTGGAAAACAGGTATGCCGAACTAAAAGATACCGCGACGGGAGTGGTGAGAATATGTGCTTCCGATACCGTTGCCACGCATTTTCTTCTTCCTTACATAAAAGAATACCACGAAAAATATCCCGATGTTAATCTTATCTTGCAAAACGGCACATCGGGCGATACGATAGAACTTTTGAAGAACAAGAAGGGCGATATAGGTTTTGTCAATCTTCCTATTGACGACAGTGAAATAAACCTCGTTAACAGCGTGATGCAACTTCATGACACTTTTGTGGCAGGAGAAAGGTTTTACGAACTCACGGAAGGTGTGGTCGATTTAAAGAGATTGCAGGATTATCCTCTTTTAATGCTGGAACTTTCAACCGCAACGCGACAGGCGATAGTTTCTTTTGCCCATTCACAGGGCATTCATCTTCATCCCGAGATAGAACTTGCGAGTCTTGAACTCATGGTGGAACTTGCAAAATCGGGGATAGGCATAGCGTGTATTCCGCGCGAATTTGTGCGGCACGAACTCGAAAGCGGAGCGTTAAGGGAAATTGTAACCGTGCCCGCATTGCCGTCGCGTGCGATAGGGCTGTGTCTTCCTAAAAACGAAACGCTGACTTTTGCCGTAAAGGAATTTCTAAAATTGATTTCTCCCGCAACCGAAAAAAAAGAACAATGAGTTACCGCTCATAACGGAAAAATATTTAATTCAAGGAAGGTTTATTATGGAAATTTGGCAGGCAATAATTCTCGGGGCGGTACAGGGACTGGCGGAGTTTCTTCCCGTGTCGTCGAGCGGACATCTCATTATAATGCAGCGCTGGCTCGGAGTTGCCGAGGGCAGCCTTTTTTTCGACATTATGCTGCATATAGGTACGCTTATTCCCGTTTGTATAGTATTTTTCAAAGAGATAATCGGTTTGTTCAGGAAACCTCTCGATAAACTGCTGTTTCTCGTGATAGCGTCCGTACCCGCCGCGCTTACCGGTTTTTTGCTCGGCGACATAGTGGAGGAGGCGTTTTACGGTAAGGATTTGCTCGCCGCATGCCTTCTCGGCGGAACATTCTTTCTCACCGCCGTAGAGCTTTTCGTCTCGGAAATAGTTCAGAAAAAATACGATCGCGCGCTTCCTCTTTCTTATAAAAGCGCAATTGCAATGGGCGTCGCACAGAGCGTGGCGATAGTCCCCGGTCTTTCGCGCAGCGGGACAGTCATATCGGCGGGATGTTATGCGGGAGTGGAACGCGGCGAAAATGCCAACTTCGCTTTTTTAATGAGTATTCCCGTAATACTCGGAGCGGCGCTCGTGTCGGGATATAAATCGATAAAAGAGGGATTGAATATTGAGATATTGCCCATACTGTTCGGTGTGGCGACCGCAGCTTTAACGGGCTATCTCGCCATAAAGCTGATGCTCAAAGTCATTAAAAAGGCAAACTATAAATGGTTTTCTCTTTATCTGCTCTTAATGGCGGCGGCGTCTGTCATATCCATGGCGTGTTTTAAAGTATGATGAATGAAAAAAAACTATTAGAGCGGCTCGCCGCGGCTGGCCCCGCCGAATGTAAAAAAATCGTAACGAAACTGATAAAATTGAAGAAGAAGGGTAAAAGATGAAGAAGTTTTTTGCGGAGTTCAAGACCTTTATATCGCGCGGCAACGTGGTAGATATGGCGGTCGGCGTCATAGTGGGCGGAGCGTTTACGGCAATAGTGAATACACTCGGCAATAGCATTTTCAAGCCTGTTATAAACTGGCTTTTATCGCTTGTTTTAGGAGCGGATTCTCTAAGCGAAGTATATACCTTTCTTCATGTCGCCAGACTTGAAGACGGGTCGGTTGATCTCGCTAATTCCATATATATAGATTGGGGCGCTTTCATAAACGCGGTAATCAACTTTCTTATTATAGCGTTGGTTCTTTTCCTGATTGTTAGAACAATTAACAGGGTAAAAGCGAAAAACGAGGAAATAAGGTCCGAACTCAAAAAGATGAGGCTCGGGAAAGCGGAAAAGAAAGAACTCGCCGAGCATGGCATCGATATAAAAGACAAACAGGCGGTAAACAGTTATTTTGCCGAGAAGGCGGCAGCTGCGAAAGCGGCGGAGGAAGAGCGCATTAAAGCCGAGAAAGCTGCTGCGGAAAAGAATTCCGTCGAGGGACTTTTGGGTCAGATAAAAGACCTTCTGGAAACAAAACTTAAAAAAGAAGATTAGTAAATTTTATGTCACGATATATAACGATCGGTTTATCGGACAATTGAGGGCTTACTTACGGAAAAATCCATGTTTTTCCGTATTTTTTTAAATCGGATATTGACATATTGATACGTAAATGTTATATTATAATTATAAAAAGCGATTTGCCGGCTTCTGGGGTTATCGCAATAAAACTGGGAGGCTAAACATGGCAAGAAAAATTTTTCTTACAATATTGACACTTACCGGCGTCTTAATGTTTGCAGTCGGGCTGTCCGCATGCGGTACATCGGTAAATGTCAAAAACGCCAAGAGCATAGACGAATACATCAACCGTATTTTTCATAACAACGCTTATGACTACGAAGCGAATGACCTTTCAGAGTACGACGGTTGGGAAATAGAATCGGTTCTACAATCAAACAAATATTTGGTAATGAGTAAGGAGGAGTATGCCGAAAACGGCACTACGGTCAAGCAGAAACGCAGCGTTTATTCTGTATTAAAAGGTTTGTCCGTTATGCTCCCCGAACTACAATTCGACGAGTCGGCCGATACGGGAGAGTATTATGGGGACACGGATGTTATCGTTTATGAATATTTTTTGAATAATAGCTTTATCAGCATTGAAGGTTTTGCCGTCGTCGCGGAAGTGTACGGGATTGCACAGGACGGCACGAATTCTTTATGTTATAAATACTATGATGTAAACGGCAACGAATTAGTCTCTTACAGCGAGGAGGAAATCGGAAAGTCCCTTTACGGCATATACAGTACCGACGAAGACACTGTATTTATAGGCAACAGAGTGTATCGTGCCGCTTCCGACGGAACGCTCGCCGAAATGACCGATTATAATCCCTTGTATTCCCGTGAAGAAAATTTGATTTCCTTAAATGGTATATACATCAAAGTGATTAATGTCGATTCGGTATATTATATTTGTTCTTATAATTCCGATTATAGTTTAAGAGGATATTATATTGTGCCGTCCGAAGCGGTGAATTTTAAGTATTTTGTGCTTAACGACAATTCTTTCGCCATGCAATACAGCGTTGCGGTCGGCGGAGAAACGAACGATTACGATTATATCGACGGCGAAACCAAATATAAACTCTATACGGGTAAACTCGACCTTAATAAGATGAAATTCAAAAAATCCGGTGTCTCGTTTATTATCGGTTCTTCTTACAGCAGAACGTTTTACGCAGAATTGTTAAATGGTCAGAACGTTTTGACCGATAAGGCGGAAAACATGGCGATAATTTATGCTATCGAAGACAAGAGAATAAACGAGAACAAAAAGATTTATGTAATCATGGATAATAATTTCGATCTCAAAGCGCGCCTGGACGGATTTATTCCGACTCAGAACGACATACCTTCGCCCGTGGGGTCAGGGAAATATAGTATAGAAACCGAGAACGGCAATGTTTATATTGTGGATGCCTCCTGCAATATTTTGGCATCTTTTGAAAAGAACATATACGAAAATTTACGATATAACTTCGACATCTGTTATTCAAGCGAGAATTGCCGTATTTACGATAATGATTTCAATGTGATTTATGATTATTCCGCCGAAGAAAACAATACAGAGATAATAACTATAAACGGAGCATTTATAGCAAAAATCTCAAATTCGGGCGGGGGATACGAATTTAAACTCATAAATTCCGGAGGCAGCGCTTCGATAGACTGCGATTCGGTGTACGGCGGAGTCATAACTTTCGGCAGCGAAGCCTGCGGCTTTATAACCGTCAATACCGAAGGTGCGGAAACGGAGTACAGGCTTTACGGTTCGGACGGCGAGCTGCTGAAAACATCGCCAGATATGAGAGTGGCGGATTATGACGGCGTCGTTTTCGCAATAGAATATCGCGACGAAACGGGAAGTTACCGTAAGGCATATTACGGTGTGAAGGGAGACCTTATTTTAGACGTTCAAGATAGCGATTTTGTAAATTGCTATTCCGTCTCCGATAATTATGTATTATGTTATTCCAAAAAAGACGCTCAGGATAGTTTGATATATGCTTATAAGACATATACCGTTGTCGAGTCTGCCGAGATTGAATAAGGGAGGGTGAAAGATATGAAAAAGACGGGTTTGCTTTTTGTTGCCGCGCTTTTGTCCGCAGTAATGCTTTTTACGGCTTGTAATTCGGGCGGAGTAGTATCAAAACTTAAATTACCGGAAAATCTTGCGGAATATCTTGTTGTAAATAAGAACGTTAAAGAAACGGTCGATTTGCCCGAACTTCAAGGATATGGTTTTACGGGGAATTTGGGGAACAGTCTGCGTTTTTCAAAAACGGAATCGGGTAATATGACGACGGGGTTGTATTTTTATAAAAGCGGCGTTCTCCGCACGTTTGCCGAAACCGGCGGAATGTCGTGGTCGTTCTATTATAACAGATATGCTTCGGGCGGAGAAGAAAGGTATATAATAACTGCCGAGTCGGAGTCTTCGGATTCTCGGGAAAAAATATACTATGACGATTTGGGTAACGAATTTTTCCGTACAACGGGTTTGGCCTCGCTTTCGGTTAAAGAGCAGATAATCGATGTTTCGGGCAGCATTTTCTTTGCGGAAGCGTCCGGAAAAATCACCGCCAATCCTTATTCGGTGTCCGACGACGCGGTAATTCCCGACGGCACGGTGTCAGATAAATACATTTACGATTATTCCGATAAAAACCTGAAAGCGTATGAAAGGAATTTTTCCAGTTACGATAATTACAAGAAACTCGAATTCGCGTCATACGCAAATATAGGATGGTTTATATTAGGCGACGGTAATGTCCTTGTTCAGGAAATCATAACCGAGCCCCCTGCGGAATCGGGGTATGATTATATTGATAAACGTGGGACTAAATACAGTCTGAAATCGTATATATGGGATATCGGTCAATCGGAAGATGAACCCGAAATAAGGGAATTGGACCTCAATTTCATCATTGACACGTGTCTCAATAAGTTTACGGTTTCCGATTTCGGCAAGACATATACCGATAAGGCGGAAAACGTTGCTTACGTATACGCAATCGAAAACGAAAGATTATTGGATCACAAGAGTTTAATCGTGCTCGGTAACGACGGGAAGGGCGTGTGTCGTCTTGACGCCGAAGCTGTTTTTGGGCCCGCAAAAGGCAATTATATTCTAAATATCGGCGAAAACAGGTGGACTTTTACCGACAATCTGGGTTACGCATATATTATCGATAATGAAGGCAATGTTATTTCTAAAACAAATTCCGCGAGCGTTACGGGCGGCCTTACCGAAATCGGAGGATTCATATATAACGCCGACCTTACCGAACAGTTATATAACCTTGCCGATAATGATGCCGCAGTCGTTGAAAATTTCGGCGATTACGTAATTTTGAGAAAGATTGTAGATTTAGGCGGCGACAGAGAAACAAAATATTATATTTATGACGGTTCGGAAAGCGAAATAGTCGGTTATGACAGTTATGACTCATACGGATATTATACGTTGACGGACGGAGTTTACAGTTTCCTTACGGGCAGGGAACGAGTGCTCTTCACTTCGACGGCAAAGGCGACTTTCAGCACTTACGGCGACTGTACCTTGGTTAGATACACCGATTCATCGTCGATGCAATATTCTTATAAAATCATAATCTGAAAATTTTTCCGATAAGTAAGAGAGATAAAAAAGATTACATTCATTTATATAATAAAATTGTTGGATATAATTTGAAAAAATCGATAGATTAACTGACTTCGAGATTAAAGGGGAAAATATAAGGATAGAAAAATAAAAACAACTCCTCCCGCCGACTGTTGCGTGTCAGACGGCGGGAGGAGTATTTTATTGATTTTCCGTGCCTTTATGACTTTTCAATCCTTTTTATGCGAGCAGTGCAATGGCGATTGAGCAGTATATTATCAAAGAAAGCGCGTCCACGATAGTGGTTATAAAAGGACTTGCGACGACGGCGGGGTCGAGTTTGATTTTCTTTGCAAGCAAGGGGAGTATGCAGCCTACGAGTTTTGCAAGTATTATCGTAATGAACAGTACTCCCGAAACTATGAGCGCGATTTTGGCTGTTACATCGTTATATAATCTGTCTATTAGCATCAGCTTTGCAAAACATACGATGGAGACGGTGAGCGCGAGCAAAAAAGCCGCGCGGAGTTCTTTCCATAAAATTTTCAGCATGTCTTTGAATTCGACGTCTCCGAGCGCGAGCGCACGTATAACGGTAACGGAACTCTGACCTCCGGCATTGCCCGCGGTGTCCATCAGCATCGGCACGAACGCATAAAGCGTCGCCCCGCTGACAAGCGCCGAAAGTTCCTTTTCATATCCCGAAAGAATCATGCTCGTAAACGTCGCAGAAATCATGAGGAGCAACAGCCAGGGTATGCGCGCTTTCCAGATGCTGAAAACGCTCTGTTTGAGGTAAGGTTTTTCGCTCGGCAAAATTGCGGCCATTTTCTGAATGTCTTCGGTCGCTTCGTCCTGCAAGACGTCGACCGCGTCGTCTACCGTTACGATTCCCACAAGGCAGCCCTCTTTGTCGACTACGGGCAAGGCGAGGAAGTCGTAACGCGAAAACTTCATTGCGACCTGTTCTTTGTCGTCAGTGGTCTCGGCGGTGATGATGTTCGTGTCCATGAGATTTTCCACGAGGTCGTTTTTGTCGGATAATAGCAGTTTTTTGACGGTAATTACGCCGATAAGTTTTTTTCTGCCGTCTGTTACATAACAAGTATAAACGGTTTCCTTGTCGAGACCCGTTCTCCGGATTTTGTCAAAAGCCTGTTCTACATTCATTTTTGCCGAAAAAGAGACATATTCCGTGGTCATGATGGAGCCTGCGGAATCTTCCGGGTATTCGAGCAGTTCGTTTATCTGTTTGCGGTTTTCGGGATCGGAGTTTTTGAGTATTCTTTTAACGACGTTGGCGGGCATCTCTTCTATCATGTCGACGGTGTCGTCCATGAACATGTCGTCGACGACGGCTTTTAATTCCTTGTCGGTGAACGCGCGAATCAGGTCCTCCTGCGTATCCGATTCGAATTCGCTGAACACGTCCGAAGCAAGTTCTTTCGGCAACAGTCTGAAAAACATAAGCCTTTCCGTTTGTTGTAAGTTGTTTTCCATATAGTGCGCGATGTCTGCCGGCTTCATGTCAAGAAGAGTTATTCTGAGGTCCGCGAATCTGCGTTTTTCGAAACATTCGGTAAGTTTTTGAAAAATAATTTCCATTTCTTCTTCCATAATCCGCCCTCCTTTTCCGATAAAAAACCCGCCGTGAAACGGCGGGTAAAAAACCATGACTTATAGCGCGCTTTTGCGCGTGTAACCATTCTGGCTTTAGCACCGTAGGGCTGTGTAACTGCGTTAGATTACGCCTTGCTTTCGACGTAGTCTGTTAACCTTCTCATAGTGTCTCCACTACTTCGCGGCATCAGTCCGTATCCCTATGGTAGCCTTACCTACCGGAGTATATAAAGATTATCTTGATTTTATCACAAAACTTTTTGTTTTGTCAACAATAAATTATATGAAGCGGGCAATTATTTTTGTTCGGGGCAAAAGGTAAACATTAAGCCTCTTGCGGTAAAATTACTTCTTGCAGCCATCTTCTTCTGTTTCGGTGTCCACGAGAATTTTGTCGTTATTGTTTTTAAGTTCGTTTATAAAGGCACCGTATTCTTCGGGAGATATGACAATGACCGAATATTCCGCTTTTTTTAAATAAATGACGAGTTTATCGCTTTTAATGAAGTGAGTAATTCTCACTATTTCGCTTATATCCGTCTTTGTCCGTATAAATCCGAAATAGCAGTAAAGTTTTCCGTCTTTTATGACATATCTTCCGTAAGCTAGTACGCTGATTATAAATACGAGCAGTGCTGCGGTAATCGCGACGGTAAGAGAATATGTAACGACACGCAAAATACCGTCCCCGATAAATGTTATGAGGTTGTAAATGTTCCAACCCAGTCCCGCCGCGGCGAGCGGTATGACAAGTATAAGCAGAGTTATTACGAGTTTGCTGTACATGAATTTAAAAACTTTCATACTGATATTGTATAACAACGCGGCGTAAAAAGCAAGGCGTAATTTTAATTTTTTTGACTTATTTGGTAATCTTTTCGCTTGCGTTTGCTGCGGGCATTATGATAAAATTACAATAAATGCGGAAAACGCAAAAAAACGAAAGGTGTTTTGTATGATTAAACTTAAAAATTACGGAGTGAAATACTTTGACGGCAAACTTATAAAGTGCGCTGCCGCAGATGCCGCTGCCCGTAAGGGAAGCATGGCATATAAGATATTGGAGGCGCACAACGTAAGCGACAATCCCGAAAAACTCAAAATAAAGTTCGACGAAATCACGTCGCACGACATAACGTATGTGGGGATTATACAGACGGCGAAAGCGTCCGGACTCAAAGAATTTCCTCTTCCGTATACTCTTACCAACTGCCATAATTCGCTGTGCGCGGTGGGCGGAACAATAAACGAGGACGACCATGTGTTCGGGCTTTCGGCGGCGAAAAAATACGGCGGAGCTTACGTCCCGCCGCACCTTGCGGTAATTCACCAATACATGCGCGAAATGCGCGCTTTTGCGGGGGCTATGATACTCGGTTCTGACTCTCATACGCGTTACGGCGCACTCGGTACGCTCGCCGTGGGAGAGGGCGGACCCGAACTTGTAAAGCAACTTCTCGACAAGACTTACGACATAGACTTTCCTGAAATTGTGGCGGTGTGCTTAAAAGGCAGACTGCGCCGCGGCGTTGGACCGCAGGACGTCGCACTCGCGCTTATCCGCGAGACGTTTAAAAAGGGCTTTGTCAAAAATAAGATTCTGGAATTTGTCGGAAAAGGCATAAAGAACCTCAGCATGGATTTCAGGAACGGAATAGACGTCATGACCACAGAAACCACCTGCCTTTCTTCGGTTTGGATTACCGACGAAAAGACGCGCGAATATTACCGCGCTCACGGCAGGGAGGATGCATATAAGAAATTGGAGCCCGAAGAAGGCGCATATTACGACAGGGGGATAGTCATAGACCTCGGCAAAGTCGAGCCCATGATTGCCCTGCCGTTTCACCCCTCCAACGCTTACACGATACGTGATTTCCTGTCCCGTCCTTACGAACTTTTGTCGCAGTGCGAGGAGGCGGGGAAAAAACTGCTTCCCGAGGGCAAAGGCGAATTCAGATTAACCGACAAGATTAAAGACGGAAAGGTGTATGTGGAGCAGGGCGTCATAGCGGGCTGCGCGGGCGGAATGTACGAAAACATCGCCGCCGCCGCGGAAATTATCGGCGACAATCCGATATCGAACAACGATTTTACGCTTGACGTGTATCCGTCCAGTCAGCCCGTGTATAAAGCGCTCGTAGAAAACGGGTACGTTTCGCGGCTCATGGTTGACGGCGCGGTCGTAAAGACGGCCTTCTGCGGTCCGTGTTTCGGCGCGGGCGACGTGCCGCAGAATAACGGTCTTTCTGTCAGGCATACGACGAGAAATTTCGAGAGCAGAGAGGGCAGTAAGCCCGCAAACGGTCAACTTGCCGCGGTAGCGCTCATGGACGCGAGGAGCATAGCCGCGACCGCGCGCGCAGGCGGTGCCATAACTTCCGCCATGGACGTAGAATACACCGAACGCCCGAAAAAATATAAATTCGACGACAGGATTTACAGGGCGAGAGTGTTTGACGGCACGGGCAAACCTTCGTCCGACAAAGACCTGGTTTACGGGCCGAATATCGCCGACTGGCCGCAGATGGAGGCATTAAAGGATAATCTTCTTCTTAAAGTGGCGTCGGTGCTGAAAGACCCCGTAACCACGACCGACGAATTAATTCCGTCCGGCGAAACTTCGTCGTACAGGTCTAATCCTCTTAAACTCGCCGAGTTCGCACTGTCGAGAAAAGACCCACAGTATGTGGCGAGAGCAAAGTCTATAAAAGCGGAGAGCATCCCCGAAAATCTCGGAATCGACGCGGAAAATACCACTTACGGCAGCGTCGTATGTGCGGTGAAACCGGGCGACGGTTCTGCAAGAGAACAGGCGGCGTCCTGTCAGAGAGTGCTCGGCGGCGTGGCGAACATAGCTGCGGAATACGCGACTAAACGTTATCGCAGTAATCTCATAAACTGGGGTATGATTCCCTTTATTTCAGACAGAAACGACTTTAATATCGGTGAATATATTTATATTAAGGACGTAAGAAAGGGCATACTCGACGGGCACAGAGAATTCGAAGCGGAGGTGCTCGGCGACAAACCGCGCAGGATAACGCTGAAACTCGACCCTCTGACTTTCGCGGAAAGAGATATTATAGTCAAGGGCTGTCTGATAAATTATTATAAGAAGAATAACTGATAAAATAAACTACTATAAAAAAACCGATATAAGAAACGCAATCGGCGATAAACCCTTAAAATTTATGTAAAAAAAAATTTTATGGAATTATTGTAAGATTTTGTTTTGAAAAATTATAATTATTATTTATTCCGCGCGGCAGCAAGCCGCGCGGAAATTTTTATTTAATTAAAGAGCCGAACGTCTATTAAAATCCGCCCTTTTTGCCTTTTTTAAAAAATTTATTTAATTGATATAATATCTATGTCACCGCTTTTGACGGTTGCGGCATATCTATTTTCCCGCATCGGCGAAAAAAAGGTATTTTAAGGACGTATTAAGCATAAACTGTAATTACGGGTGGCGTAATGGGTTTTATTGATAACATATTGCAGAGTTTTAAACTCGGAGAAATGCCCGCCGAACCGCTGTTTAAGGCAGTTATGTACGGCGATTGCGCAATATATCTTCAAAATGTCGGGTCGATAAAGAGTTATTCTCCCGACAAAATAGAATTGCGCCTGAAAAAGGGCGGGCTTACCATTGCGGGCGAAGGGCTGTTTGTAAAAAAATACTGTGCGGGGGACCTGGTAGTGTGCGGAAAAATCGACACGATTTCAAGAATTTAGACCTTTATTCAACCTATGAAATAAAAGGTCTTAATTTCGGCGCGCTGCTGAACGCCTTGAAAAACCGCGGCATAACGGTATACGACGTGCGTAAAACGGGCGAAAAAACCCATACCGTTACCGTTAATTTCGCACAGAACCGAAATTTTTTTGCAATTGCGAAAGAATTGTGCTATACTGATATAAGAAAAATCAAAGACGGCGGCAAAGCGTATCCCGTACTGTTTTTTTTCAGAAATTTAGGATTGCTTGTCGGGGCGGCGCTTTTTCTCGTTCTCGCATTCTTTTCGTGCGACTTTATCTTTTCCTTTTCCTTCTCGGGAAGCGGAAGCGTTTTAAAGCGGGAAATGGAAAATTACCTTAAAGAAAAGGGCGTTACGCAGTTTTCCCGATTTTCAGATATAGACTTGACGTCGCTATCTGACGGGCTTCTTGCCGACAATCCGCGACTTTCTTTCGTCGAGTGTCAGCGCTCGGGCAATATTCTCGTTATCGAATCCGCGCTGTCCGAAGAGGGCGGTAAGGTACTTTCAGGTAACAGTGAACGCCTTGTCTCCGACGTTGCGGGGACGGTGACCGATATAAAAATATACCGCGGCACGGCTCTCGTCAAAGAGGGAGATCGGGTGGCGGCGGGAGATGTGCTTGTCGACGGTACGGTCGTCGTAAAGGACGTGCCCGTAAACGTCGGCGTTATAGCGTATGTTACGGTGAGCGCGGAACAGATTTTTACATACGTTTCGGATAACGACGGCGAAGAATCGCTTGCCATAATTTTTGCGGAAGAACAGACGGGGGAAAAGGACGCCGAGGCGCATGTGGAAAAGACCTGCGAAGAGGGCAGGTTCGTTTACACGGTTACGCTCGTTTTTTCGAGGGTGCTGTTCGCCGGCTGAACAAAAGGATTTTTACTTATGGAAAAAAAATCTCTCAAATTGCTTTCATGGAGCAAACACGACATAATTTCCGTTTCTGTCGTTTATGTTGTAAATATTATTCTTCTCGCCATGCTTTTTTTGGGGATAATAAGAATAAATTACGGGGCTGACGGTTTTAAGAACTATTTTGCCAATCCCAATACCTTTACTAATTTTCTTATGCTTCTCGTCCTCTTCGTGGTGGTAACTTTTATATATTTTTATTTTGAGGACAGGAATTTTTTAAGGGGCGCGGCAAATTCCGAGATGCTGTTTCTGATACTGGAAATAGCGGTAGTAGTATGTTATGCGTGCGGTAAATACGTAAATATTTATCTTCGTCCGCTGTCGCTTGCGGCACTTCTTGTGCTGTTCCTCACAAATACTCGCACGGCAGTTTTTTTAAACTTTATTTTCTGTATAATTTTATTTCTGTTCGATTCGTTTTCGGGCGCGAACGTCGCCTTTTCGGATTATTCGGCGGTGCTTTTCTTCGCGATGGGCATATCTTCGGGTGCGATAGCGATATATTTTCTTAAAGACGTATATTCGAGATTAAGACTGCTTTTGCTGAGTTTTGTTATTTCTCTGCCTGCGGCGGTATGCGTCGCGCTTCCCATGGTAGATTTGGGGTCGGGGGACAGCCTGCTGATATCTCTCGTCTGTTCCGCGCTGTCAGGACCGCTCGCCGCGCTTCTTTTTACGGCGCTTCTGCCCGTTTTCGAGGCACTTTTTAAGAAAGCGTCGTTTTTTAAATACGCGGAACTTACCGACCATAAATCCAAGTTCATAAGAAAACTTATATCGCAGGCTCCCGGCACGTTCAATCACGCGATAGTGGTTTCTAACATAGCTGAGGCTTGCGCTACGGCCATAGAGGAGGATGCGCTTTTGGCGAGAACGTGCGCGTATTATCACGACATAGGAAAATTGCGCCGACCCGAGTTTTTCAAAGAAAATCAAGCCGATGGCACCAATCCGCACGACGATTTGACACCCGAACTTTCCGCAAATATAATAAAGGCGCACGCGACGGACGGTTATCAACTTGTCATGAAAAACCGCCTGCCGCAGATTATAGCGGACGTATGTGCGCAGCATCACGGTACATTGCCCATACTTTATTTTTACGGTAAGGCGCAGAAGTTTACGGATGGAGAAGTGCCTATTTCTCAATACTGTTATCCCGGTCCCAAGCCGCAGACCAAAATCGCCGCGATTATAATGATAGCCGACGGGTGCGAGGCGGCTGCGCGCGCCCTTTCGGACCGCTCGCGCGAAAACGTTTACAAGGTCGTCAAGAAGATAGTCGGCGACAGAATGGCGTGGGGACAGTTCGACGAGTGCGAAATAACTTTGAAAGAACTTAACATCATAATAAACACGGTCGTGAACAGCCTGACGGGCGTATATCACAGCCGTATAGAATATCCCAAGATTAGTTTCGAGGGTGCGGAAGACGTAAAAGACGAACAAAAGGAAAAAAACTGATGGGTAAACTCGTAATAGAGAGTCTGCAAAAAAAATTGAAACTGAAAAAACTCGCCAAGGCAGTATACACGGTTCTCGGTCAGAAAGCGCGTTTTAAAGCCGAACTCGTGTTCGAGACGGAAGAGGGAATTCATATTCTCAACAAGAAAGAGCGCGGAGTGGACAGCGTTACCGACGTGCTGTCTTTTCCGAGTTTAGAAGGGGTACGCGGCGAGATTATAGATCCCGAGCGCTGTGTTACAGAACTGGAAGGAAGATATATTTTTATCGGCTCGATAGTACTTTGTGAGGATAAGATTCGCGAACAGGCGAAAGAACTCGGGCACAGCGAAGAACGTGAAAGAGATTATCTTATCATACACGGGCTCTTGCATCTTTTCGGTTACGACCACATGACCGACGAGGATAAAAAAGAAATGCGGGAAAAAGAGAAGGCGATAGTAAGCCTTCTCGGAATGGAAGAATGAAAAGCGGATACGTTGCCGTTATAGGCAGAGCAAATGCGGGTAAATCCACCCTCGTCAACGTGCTTGTCGGCGAGAAAGTCGCGATAGTCTCGCCAAAGCCTCAGACCACTCGGGACAGAATAACGGGCGTACTCACCACGCCGACAATGCAGGCGGCTTTCGTCGATACGCCGGGGCTATATAAGGCAGACAACCTTCTCAATTCATATATGCAGAAAACCGCCGAGGAAAGTGCGGATGACGTCGACCTCATCATGTTCGTCATAGACGCTCATGACGGGCTGGGCGAAACGGACAAGGCTCTCGCGGCAAAATTTCTCTCAAAGAAAATCCCCGCATTGATTGTGCTTACCAAAATCGATATAATGCCCCGAAGCCTTCTCGTTTCCGAACTCAAAGACTTGTCGGAACTCGGCGCGGAAGTCGTCCCCGTATCGGCAAGAAAGAGAAAGAACATAAAAGAACTTCTTAAAGTCATCGAAAACCTGCTTCCCGAGGGCGACAAACTATTTGAGGAGGATATTATTTCCGACCGTTCCGAAAAATTTATGATAGCCGAAATCATGCGCGAAAAAATTCTTTTGAAGTTTGAAAAAGAAGTGCCGCACGGCGTTGCGGTTATAGTCAATAATTTTGCACTGCGTAAAGACGGCGAAGTTTACGACATAAGTATCGACATAATATGCGAAAAGAGTAATCATAAATCTATACTTATAGGCAAACAGGGAGCGGCGATAAAGGAAACCGCGTCGTATGCGCGGCAGGATATGGAAAAATTTCTCGGGAAAAAAGTTTTTCTCACTACATACGTGAAAGTCAAAGAGGATTGGCGCTCGCGGCCGTATCTTTTGCGGGAGAACGGTTACGGCATCGAGGACTGAACGCATAAAAAATTTTTATTTTCCCATACTGTCGTAAAGGGGGAGCGTATGGGAAGAAACGACGGATTCGATTTCAGAAAGCCTGCCGATTCGGCTTGGGAGCTTTTTGAAAAAACGGGCAAAGTATCGTATTATCTTTTATACAAGAAACTCATAGAAAAATAAACCGCAAATAAATTTGCGGACAACATAAAATCAAAACGCGGGAAACACTTTTCGGAATGGAAGAAAAAACAAGCGGAATAGTCCTCGGCGGCACGAACTACGGGGAAAATGACAAAATACTCAGCATTTTTACACTTGAACAGGGGGTAGTTTCCGCAAAAATCAAGGGGGTAAAAAAGGCCGGCGCGAAATTGAAATTCGCATCCGAGCCTTTTTGTTTTGCCGAATATGTGTTCGCATCGAAAGGCGGTATGCGCACGGTTACGGGGGCGAGCCTTATCGACAGTTTTTATACGGTGCGCGAGGACATAAGAAGATTCTTTGCTGCGGGCGCCATGTTGGAATTTGTCAGAAAATTCGTCAAAGAGGGTATTATTTCTTCCGAAATGTTTGTGCTTTTGCTTAATTCGCTAAAAAGTATTTCTTACGGTAAATTGGACCCGGGCGGAATTTTAGCATGTTTTTTGCTTTCTGCATTGAAACTTTCTGGATACGGGCTGGGATTCGGCGATTGTGCGGAGTGCGGCAGTCGCTTTATAAACCGAGTGTTTTTCGATTACGCGCGCGGCACGTTTATATGTGAAAAATGCTTTAACGGCGAGGGAAGAGAGATAAATCTTTCGACATTTCTTTATCTTAAAAAAGCCGACGGTGGAGAGCCGCCCGATGGAGAAAACGCCTTAAAGCCGCTGAAACTTTTAGATTTCTATATTTCCGTAAAAGCAGAAGAAAATATAAAATCTCTTAAAGAACTGATAAAAATTTGGGAATAAAAGTATTTTTTTGTTTTAAGTGTTTATATGATTTAAATTTATATCCATAAATTCCGAGCGGTAAACGCGGAATATAAAAAATTAAATTTACCTTTATTTTACATAAAACGGATATAAAATATCAAAATATCCGCCCATATTTGTTGAAAAAAAAATAATTTTAGTGTAAAATAGTATAGCCCGCACGGCGCGGGCGCGAAAGCATAAATTCTTACTTTATATAAATTTTTGGAGGACAATAAATGAAGAAGTACGTTTACTTATTCAGCGAGGGCAATGCCAATATGCGC
Source organism: uncultured Clostridia bacterium (assembly GCA_944367535.1). Classification (GTDB taxonomy): domain Bacteria; phylum Bacillota; class Clostridia; order Christensenellales; family Borkfalkiaceae; genus UBA1259. Next base: position 55,845 of record CALVWQ010000005.1, on the reverse strand, counting down.
GAGATACTCGGCGGCAAGGGCGCGAACCTTGCGGAAATGACCAATATAGGTCTTCCCGTTCCGCAGGGCTTTACCATTTCCACCGAGGCGTGCACCAAGTATTACGAGGACGGCAGACAGATTAACGACCAAATCAGGGCGGAAATAATGGCCAACGTCGAAAAACTTGAAAAGATAGCGGGTAAAAAATTCGGCGACAAGGAAAATCCCTTACTCGTATCGGTGCGTTCGGGCGCGAGGGCGAGTATGCCGGGCATGATGGATACCATACTGAATCTCGGACTTAACGAAGAAGTCGTGGAGGTTCTCGCGGCGAAGTCTGGCAATCCCAGATGGGCGTGGGACTGTTACAGAAGATTTATTCAGATGTTCTCCGACGTCGTTATGGAGGTTTCAAAGAAAGAGTTCGAGACGCTTATAGACAAACTGAAAGAGGAAAAGGGCGTCGTCTACGACGTAGACCTGACGGCGGAAGACCTTAAAAATCTGGCAAACCAATTTAAAGCAAAATATAAAGACGCGCTCGGCAAGGATTTCCCGAGCGACCCCAAAGAACAGCTTTTCGAGGCAATAAAGGCGGTTTTCCGTTCGTGGGACAACCCCCGCGCCAATATTTACAGAATGGACCACGATATTCCGTACAGTTGGGGCACCGCTGTCAACGTTCAGATGATGGCGTTCGGCAACATGGGCAACGACTGCGGTACGGGCGTGGCATTCACGCGTAATCCCGCTACCGGCGAAAAGGGACTCATGGGAGAATTCCTTATGAACGCGCAGGGCGAGGACGTCGTCGCGGGCGTCCGCACGCCTATGCCCATATCGCAGATGGCGGAAGTTCTTCCCGACGTATATAAGCAGTTCCTCGGAATATGCAAGACGCTCGAAGACCATTACAGAGACATGCAGGATATGGAGTTCACCATAGAAAAAGGCAAACTCTACATGTTGCAGACGAGAAACGGCAAACGTACCGCTGCGGCGGCTATTCGTATTGCTTGCGACCTCATTGACGAAGGAATGATAAGTGAAGAAGAAGCGCTTTTACAGATAGACGCAAAGACGCTCGACATGCTCCTGCATCCCACTTTCGACACGGCCGCGCTTAAAAAGGCGGATAAGGAAAACGTTGTCGGCAAAGGTATAGCGGCTTCTCCCGGTGCGGCTGCGGGAACCATAGTGTTTACTCCCGAAGATGCCGTAATTGAAGGCAAGGCCGGCAAGAAAGTTATTCTTGTACGTCTCGAAACTTCGCCCGAGGATATAGAGGGCATGAAATACGCGCAAGGCATACTTACCGTGCGTGGCGGACAGACTTCTCACGCGGCGGTCGTCGCACGCGGTATGGGAACGTGCTGCGTTTCGGGCTGCGGAGACATAAAGATGCACGAGGAAGAAAAATATTTCGAACTCGGCGGAAAGATTTTTAAAGAGGGCGACGGACTTTCGCTCGACGGCTCCACCGGTAAAATTTACGATACGGTGATAAAGACCGTACCCGTAGACCCCAACAGCGGATATTTCGGCAGAATCATGGCTCTCTCTGATAAATATAAGAAACTCGGCGTCCGTGCTAATGCGGATACGCCCGAGGACGCTGAAAGAGCGGCAAATCTCGGGGCGCAGGGTATAGGTCTTTGCCGTACCGAACACATGTTCTTCGGCGCGGGACGTATAGATAAATTCCGCGAAATGATTTGTTCCGAAACCGAAGAAGAAAGAGTCGCGGCTCTCGATAAGATTGAACCTATGCAGCAGGCAGACTTCGAGGGACTCATGGAGGCTTTGAAAGGTCAGCCCGTTACGATAAGATTCCTTGATCCGCCGCTTCACGAATTCGTTCCTACGATAAATTCGGATATCGAGGCGCTTGCCGAGGCAAAGGGCAAGACTACTTCCGAAATTAAACTCCTCTGCGAATCTCTGCACGAATTTAACCCGATGATGGGACACCGCGGTTGCCGTCTTACGGTAACTTATCCCGAAATCGCGGTAATGCAGACCAGAGCGGTCATAAAAGCGGCGATAGCGGTTAAAAAACGTCATCCCGATTGGAATGTCGTTCCCGAAATAATGATTCCGCTCGTCGGGGAGATAAAGGAACTCGCGTTCTGTAAAAAGACAGTGGTTGAAACCGCCGATAAAGTAATCAAAGAAGCGGGAATAGATCTTAAATACGAAGTGGGTACCATGATTGAAATACCTAGGGCGGCGCTTACTGCCGACGAAATAGCGAAAGAAGCGGATTTCTTCTGTTTCGGAACAAATGACCTCACGCAGATGACTTTCGGATTTTCGCGTGACGACGCGAGTAAGTTCCTGCCTTCATATTACGGCGCAAAAATTTATGAATCCGACCCGTTTGCAAGACTCGATACCGTCGGAGTCGGTAAACTTATGAAGATGGCGGTGGAGCTCGGTCATTCGGTCAGAAAAGACCTGCATTGCGGAATTTGCGGCGAACATGGCGGAGACCCTTCGAGTATAGAGTTCTGTAACGAAATAGGTCTCGATTATGTGTCCTGTTCTCCTTTCAGAGTTCCGATTGCTCGCCTCGCCGCCGCTCAGGCTAATATCCGTAATCCGAGGGCGACAAAATAAGCCAAAAACAGGGTTAAAAAGGTATAATTTACAATAAAACAGACAAAAAACAGCCATTCTTGTGAAAGAGTGGCTGTTTTTTGTCTCCTCCAAGTCTCGCAAAAACCAAAAAAATGACCTCAAAATCGGGGGTGGCCAATAAAAATGAACACTTTCCCGTATCTACGAATATAGGTAAAAGAGGGCGATAAAAAGGAGTGTTTTTATGGTAAAATATAAGTTAATTATCGAATACTATCAAAAAGGCAACAATAATAGCCAAATTGCAACGCTTTGCGGTTGCTCTCGAACTGTTGTGTGGGAAGTCTTAAATAGGTTTAATAAAATCGAAACTATATTTGCTGATATTCAAAGAATGAGCGAGGAAGAGCTTCGAATTTTACTATTTCCCGAACGTGTAAAAAAAGATAAAGGTTATCTAATCCCTGACTTTAAATGGGAAGAGTTTCAGATGGTTAAGCAATGTTCGTCAATCAGGCTTTGTTGGCGTAGATACTGCAAACGAGCGGCAAAGCAGAATCTTGCGGCATACAGTTGGAAAGTTTTTCTGACTTCGTATAACGATTACTGCCGACCGAAAATACAGGTTGACGATCCGGAAGATAAAATCAGAACAAAATAGAAAAATTACAATTTTTTGTTGGATTGTTGCGAGAGCGATAAGGTGATGTATTCCGTGATTCAGACGGAAAAGGAAATGTGGCTGAAATCGCTTGGGCTGGACGAAAATAAAATTATAGGCGATAGAAAAAAGTGAAAGAAATTAAAACTTCTTTGAATTTATTTCAAGTTCCTATTGCTGAATATGCCGGAATATGGTATAATGAACGCAGAGTTTTGCATTCTGCAAAACGAAAGCTTTCGCTTTCCCCCGCGCCTTCGGCGCGGCTGCGAGATTGAAAGCAATCATAAAAATGCCCATGCCGGCAAGCATTTTTATTTATGTTATAATCGAATAAAGTAGTCAATGAGGTGTATTATGGCAGCAAGTTATAAAAAATTATTCAAATTACTGATAGACAGGGAGATGAAGAGCAAGGAACTCGCCGCGCTCGCAAAGGTAAGCCCCGCAACGCTTGCAAAAATGAAAAAGGACGGCGTTTCGGTAAATTCCGACGTGCTTATAAAAATCTGTACGGCACTTGGCTGTACGCTTGATGATATCGTCGAAATCGTGGACGACGAAAAATAATTGCCGAATTTAAGAAAAATTTTTTAATTATGACCGTAGTTGTCATGTTTTGTATGATAAAATGGATAAAACGAAAAAGTATACAGGAGAAAAGCGAAATGGCTGATATAAAGAAAGAGTAGGAAAGTGCGGAATTATACAAAAGCAGATTGAAATAAATATCGATTATATTCTGATACTCGTTACGAAATATCACGATTCGCATTGCAACGATAAAGAAACGCTGATTACGATACAAAAATCTATCGACGCAAGCCCCGAACTGCGCAGTAAAAAGGCTTTGATCGAAAACTTTATCGACGGGATCAACGACGTTGACGATGTTATGGCGGAATGGCATTCCTACATAGCGGCGGAAAAAGAAAAGCAATTAAACGAAATTATTACCGAAGAAAAACTGAAAGCGGACGAAACGAAAAAGTTTGTGGATAACGCGATTGCGGACGGGGAAATGCGCACGACGGGAACGGATATCGATAAACTAATGCCGCCGATTTCAAGGTTCGGAAACACCAATCGCGAAAAGAAAAAGCAGACGATTATTGAAAAATTGAAAGCGTTTTTCGACCGTTTCTTCGGCGTGTGAGAATAAGCAAGTTTGTCAGTGGGAAAAGCGCGGTTAAACAATGGCGGATATTCCGAAAGCACATAAACTGAATAAAGAAAAACAGGCGGCGGACGAAAACGACACGCGCCCGACAGAAGAACAACTTCGGGATATATTCGGAGACGGTCCGATACCAAAATTTTCCAACCCGGAATTCCGCAAGAAAAAATAGATGAAATATAAAAGGGAAATTATGGATAACAATAAATGATTAAGCAATTTTACGCATCGGGGGATAACGATGAATATTGACGAAAGGCAAGTACTGATTATTCAGTTTAATCCGAAAACAGAAGAATGGGAAGATATTACGAAACGCGTTCAATGGTTTGACGGTAGCGGAAATGCTTGCAGAATTAAATATTCGGGCAATGATACTTTCTATTGGAAAAGTTGGGATGACCTCAGGATTATAAATAAACCGCTGACTGTGAATATAGTCGGGAAAATCATTTATTGCGATAAAGTGCCTGTATACGGTTTGCGCGAAGTAATTCAGTTTAATTCTTACTTTAAATTGTTTTACAGTTCGGGATATACAAGGTTAGTCGAGAAAAATCGCATAAAAATCGTCAGCGATATTACCGAAAAGAGAGAAATAAAAAATTTTATAGAGTATTTGAAGGCGGTTGCGGTATTGATGCCGACGGAAGACGGACAAAATTTTTTACTGAAGCAGTTAGAAAAATTAACTGTCTTAGATGATTCCGTTCTCGGAAAATTTTTGCAAGGAAAACTTGGCAGGCGAGATAATAAGAAGATAATCATTTTTCCGTTCGATACGAATTCATCTCAGCGGGTTGCGGTGAAAAGGGCTTTGCAAGAGGATTTGTCCGTAATACAAGGTCCTCCTGGGACGGGAAAAACAGAAACGATTCGCAACATCGTGGCGAATTACGTTGCGAGGGGCGGCAGCGTTGCCGTTGTCTCGGGGAATAACGAAGCTACGAGAAACGTTAAAGATAAATTTGAATCGACCGGCTTTGGTTATTTAAACGCTTTTTTAGGGAATTCGGAAAACGTAAAAAAGTTTTTTGAATCGCCACATGACAATATCAGACAGATTGAGAAAATCGATAAAACGAATAGCGAACGTTTATTGAAAGAAGCAAGCGGGGGTGCGGAAACTTATCTGAAATATAGCTTGGATATTGCAAGAATCGTTCAATCTGTCTCCGAGTATGAAGTTGAAAAAGAAATAAACGATGCCGAATATCGTATAAAAAATAGAATCGTTCCGCAAGAGTTGACAAAGAAAAAATATACCGGCGCAAAACTTTTGGAACTGGCGTCTGTTCTTGAAACATTGCCCGAAAACAAGATAACGAGCTTTTTTAACAGAGTGCGATTTTTATTCAGATTCGGTATAATAAAAGTAAAGGAAATTGCAAAAAACAGAGAAGATTCCATAGAGTATCTGAAAAATAAATACTATGACGTCAAGATTTCGGAACTTAACAACGAAAAGGAGAAAAAACAAGAATTTGTTGATACAAACAATTTAAGCGAACTGCTTAAAGCGCAAAAAGATTTATCCATGAAGATCTTTTTGTCCTGTTTACGGGAAAGATACGAAAGCTTTTGTGAACATACATTTTCGATAAAAGATTATAAATTTCATTTTAACGATTTTATAAAAAGGTATCCAATCGTGTATAGCACAACTCACGCATTAAGGAGTTGTACCGGTGATAATTTTCTGTATGATTGCGTGATTATAGACGAATCGAGCCAGGTAGATCTGATCAGTGCAGTAATAGCCTTTTCTGTGGCGAAAAGGGTTGTCCTCGTAGGCGACGAAAAACAGTTGCCGCATGTTGTAAAATCTCAATTACTTACTACGTTAAACAATATTTTTGCTGAATACAAGTTACCTGAATACTTTGATTACGCTAAAAACAGTGTATTACATTGTGTGTTGAAGAAAGAGAAAAAGATCATTTCGACGTTGTTGAACGAACATTATAGGTGCGATCCTCAGATTATAGGTTTTTGCAATAAAAGATTCTATAACGGCGAACTGGTAATTCGCATACCGCATATCGAAGGAAACGGCGTAACGATTATTACTCACGGCTCCCACTTTGAGAGGAGCAGGTCCAACGAGAGGGAAGTCGATATTATCGAAAAAGAGATTATAAAAGAATTACCCGCGGATAAAACCGGAATTATCGCTCCATATAATAATCAGATTGCATTATTGAATGAACGATTCGGCGATGGCGGCTATGTAATCGATACAATACATAAATTTCAAGGAAAAGAGAAGGATTATATTGTATTGTCTACGGTCGCTAATAAAATTAAATTTTATGAAGACGAAGAACAGATTGATTTTTTGAACAATCCTAATCTTATAAACGTCGCAATATCGCGGGCGAAAAAGAGACTGTATATTCTTGCGAGCGAAGAAGTGCTCGGGCAAGAAGGTTCTATACTGAGAGATTTATCCAAATATTACGAATATTATTGTAGCGAAACGAAAAAATTTAAAACAAATGTATTTTCTGTATTTGATTTGATGTATGACGATTACGCGCCTATACTTGAAAAAACAAAGAAAGAACTTTTGAATATATCTTCTTTTGCAAGCGAAAATATAATTGCGACGGTGATAGACGAGATTTGCCGAAGCGGGGAATACGGAACGCTCGGGTACAAATTCAATTACCCTTTGAAATACGTTATAAAAACCGCTTCGCTCAGCGATGCAGAAGATATAAAATTTGTTTCCAATATAAATACTCATTGCGATTTTCTTATATACAATAAATTGAACAAGGAAATCGAAATGGTGGTAGAGGTTGACGGAAGTCAACATAAGGAAGATGTGCAGACCGCGCGCGACAAGAGAAAAGACCGTTTGCTGACGGCGGCTGGAATTAAGATTTTACGCCTTCCGACGACCACTATTGAGTGCAAAGAAAAAATAATTGCCGTATTGACGGGAGCGGATATCGAAGTGAAAATTCCGCAAGAAAAAATAATTTAAAAAATTTTTTATATTCCGGAATATTTTCGGCGTTTTATTCGCTTGATAGGTGTAAAACTTTTTTGCAGTCAGGAGGAACATTAAAATGCAAAACAAAATTAAAGTGTTTGAAAATAAGCAGGTGCGGACTTTATGGAACGCAGACGAAGAAGAATGGTATTTTTCCGTCGTAGACATATGCAACGTTCTGGCGGATTCGGCAAGTAAAGATCCTGGCGCATACTGGCGCAAACTGAAACAGCGCTTAAAAAACGAAGGAAGTGAAGTCGTGACAAATTGTCACGGATTGAAAATGCAGGCTTCCGACGGTAAAATGCGAGAAACCGATTGCCTTGATACGAAGGGCGTTTTGCGGCTTGTGCAGTCGATTCCGTCGCCGAAAGCTGAACCGTTCAAAATGTGGCTGGCGCAGGTTGGAAGCGAACGGCTTGACGAAATAGTCGATCCCGAAAAGGCGATACTTCGCGGCGCGGATTTTTACCGTGCCAAAGGTTATACGGAGGGGTGGATCAATCAACGGCTTCAAACGATAGAAATGCATAAAGAACTGACCGACGAGTGGAAAGAACGCGGAATAGAGCAGGAAAAAGATTACGCGATTTTAACGAACGAAATGACAAAGGCGTGGAGCGGATTATCCGTTAAAGAATATAAAGAACTCAAAGGGCTGAAAAAAGAAAATCTGCGCGATAATATGACGAATATCGAACTCGTTCTGAATATGCTTGCGGAGGTTACGACGACGGCGATATCGAAACGGGAACAGCCCGATACGTTTGCAGAAAGCAAGACAATTGCGAAACGCGGCGGAAAAGTAGCAGAAAATGCAAGAACGGACATCGAAAGTCAGTTGGGACAATCGGTAATTTCTCCGCTTAATGCAAACGACAAGCCCGCGCTTGAAGTGAAAACGAACAGCGACGGAGAAAAATATTAAAATTTGCTAAAATATACAGTTACATAAAAAATGAAAAGGAAGCCGGATAAAACGTCCGACTTCCTTTTTGTATGCGATTGTCGGGAGAAGTTCCGGCAATTTTTTATTCTTAACAAAGGTGGTGATGAATGAAGAATTATAAAAGGAAACGCTTGAATCAGGGTGTTAAGAAACTGAACAGACGAATAAGTAGACTGTTCCTTAAAAGCCATAATTAACCGAAATCTTGACTATTCGTCAATAGCCGTATATTGAAAGAAACGTTCTTGTAATCCGTCGGCGTTCGGAACTATACAAGATTTAGGTACGATTTTAACGTCGATTTGAACTCTTTGACCGGGATAAAGCATCTTTTCGCTATCTTTTTTTATTGCTTTTGTCTCATACGTATTGTAATCCCACAAGTTATCGGAATAAATTCCTGGGTACGCTTTACTTTATCGTTACAACATGATATCATAAAATATAACGGAGGTCTATGATGAAATACGCGAAACTGGTTTTTCCCAAAAATAAGGTTAATAACGAGCTATACGTTTGCCACTACGGTTCGCATCAGGTGAATGCTTGCGGAGAGTTCGGGCCGGCAAAGCGCGGATATTACCTTTTCCATTTTATAAAAAGCGGTAAGGGAGTTTACTACGTTGACGGAAAAAGTTTTGAGTTATCTAAAAATCAGGGTTTTATTATTCGTCCCAACGAGGAAACGTACTATCGCGCCGACGAGAGAACGCCTTGGGAATACGAATTCGTGGCGTTTAACGGTATACTTGCGGAAGAGCTGGTCGGTTCGGTCGCATGGGAGGACGGCTACGTCGTTACGCCCGAAAATTACGCGAGAATCCGCAGGATTATGAATTCAATGGTAAAAATAAAGGACGACGAACTGAATAAATCGGGCGGAGGCAATTATCAGCTGATAGGCGAACTATACCTTTTGTTCGCGGAACTGATAAAAAACGGCGGGTGTGCCGTTTACGCGGAGGAAAACGAGCGTAAAGCCGTGCTTAATAAGGCTATCGACTATATTAAAGAACACTACTTTGAGGAGCTGGAAGTAGAAAACGTGGCGAAATACGTTAACATGCACCGCTCGAATTTGTTTCGGTTGTTTAAGGAGGAATTGAACGTTTCGGTGTGGCAGTACGTTCAGAATCTCAGAATGGATATGGCGGCGAATCTTTTGTGCAACACGGATTTGCCCGTATACGAGGTGGCAAACCGCGTGGGCATGCCCGATTATCCGCACTTTTGTAGACAATTCAAGTCTTTTTTTCTGGAAACTCCAAAAAATTTCCGAAAAAACTTTACGGGCGGGCAGTCCTACGATAAAAAGGCGAAAACATTATAAAAACTATACCGGATTCGGCGATTGTGCAGGAAAAAAATTGCGTATTCGTTGCAAAAATGTTTAAGAAGATTTCGTGCGGGTTATCGGATTAAACATTGTCGGTTATTGCCGAATCGGTATGATAAAGACAAGGTTTTTCCCCCGAAATACGACTAATAAGCAAAAAAGCACGACAAAAACGATAAACAAGATTAAAAAAAGCAATATAATAGGTTTTATTTAAATCTCCCTGAAAAAAAGTGAAAACTTTCAGAATTTTTCGGGTGATTTTTATTTTTTTACAAAAAAATTCGTTCCGATAGAGTTTATCTTACTTTTCTGGGAACGCGGTACGAGTTTTGCGCAACAAATCAACAATTTTATGCAATGTTTAGCTATTGCCATACACATTTTTCGGTGTTAAAATTTATACGAAAATAAAAACTCGGAGTGGGATTGATGAAGAAATTCTGGAAGCCTTTCACGGCGATACTCACGCTTACCGCTCTTGCGGCGACCGCCGTGACGAGCGTTTTGGCGTTAAACGACAAAACTTTGAAATTAGACGAGTCTTTGATAGCTGCTTCCGCAAGCAGTGCGGCGGTTTTTTCTTCTCGCATAAACGTGCCGTACTCCGATGCGGAGGTAAAATTCGGCGTATTCGTATCGCCGGACGGGGACGATTCAAACGGCGGCGAAAGCAAGGGAAATGCGGTGCGTACCTTAAAAAGGGCGCAGATATTAGTAAGAAATTTCTTCGGTAACGGCGGTTCGGGAGACGCGGCGATAATTCTTGCAGACGGTGAATATTATTTCGATAAGCCGATGGAGCTTACCGCAGAGGATACGGCGGGCGGAAAACTTTATATCCGCTCGGAAACTCCTAACGGGGCTACGATAAGCGGAGCTAAACGCGTGGATCCCGCAACGATTACCGAAATGAACGACGCAAAACTCGGCAGGGTATGGAAAATTCCTTGTGACAAAAAGATCAATCAATTATACGTTGGTGAAAATTACGCTGTACGCGCGCGCTTTCCGGACGCGGGAGAAGAATTTCGCGCAATGACCACCGATCAGGTGTATAAGGATATTCTTATCGACGGCGACGCGATAGCGCAGTTTACCGAAAACGATTTTAAGGACGCGATTATGACGGTTAACGTTATGTGGGCGGAGTCGTATTTGCGCGTAGAATCGCTCCGAACGGAAAAGGTCAGACTCGAGTTATCGGCAGGCGGTGCGGAAAGAACGCTCGGCAGAGTACGCATAAAGGGCGAAGACTCGCGCGTTTTTGCAAGAGAGGGATTAAGAATAAACGAAACCTCGCGTTGCGCGTTCCACTTTGAAAACTCAAAGGCGTTTTTAAGTACGGAAGGCGAATGGTACTACGACGAAGGCGAAAAGACCGTTTATTATCTCCCGCGGGTACTCGAAACGCTTGAAAATTCGATAATAAGAATACCGTATTCGGAAGTGCTTGTTACCGCAAGCGGGGAAAAAGAGGAGAAAATAGAGAACGTTATTTTTGAAGGCGTAAACTTTGCGTACACCGCGAATACTTACGTAGACGGCAAAATCGGTGGGCAGGGGAACAGAAACGACAATCCCTTTATTCAACGTTTTTCGGGCGGTCCGAACGATGCGAGACCTATTGCCGCGATTGCGGTATCCGACGCGAAAAACGTGCGCTTTTCGGGTAATATCTTCTATTGTCTCGGCGGCGGCGCGATAGACTGCGTTTCGGGCGTTAAGGATATAATAATAGAAAAAAATCTTTTCCGCGGAGTTGGCGGTAACGGCGTGTTGGTAGGACCTACCGTTACGGGAATGTACAGCGAGGACGAAAACGGTAACAAAACGTGGGTGGTCCCGCACGACGACGAAAGAGAATTTAATGTAAACGTATATACGGAAAACAATTATATGACCGATATAGGCTGGCAGGAATACGGCTCGTGCGCGGTTATATACACCTATTCCGTGAACAGTAAAATAAATTACAATACGATAAACAACGTTCGTTATACAGCGATAAGTTCCGGTTGGGGCTGGGATACCACCGCCACCGCTTACGATTTTTGTAAGGGGATCGAGATAGGACATAACAGAATAACGGGCGTGATGAATCTTCTTGCGGACGGCGGCGCGATATATACCGTCGGCGTTCAGCAAGGCGCGCGCATACACGACAACTACATCGGCGAAAATTACAGTTCGGTATATACCTATCCCGACGACGTGGGAGATTCTTCCGGTAAATACTATGCTTGTTGTGGAATTTACCTTGATAATACGAGCGGCGGCGCGGTCGGCGACGGCACGGGCTTCGTTGTGGAAAACAACTACGTTGCAAAAGACACTCTCGATCAGGCGTATCAGACGGTGAACGCAAGAAAGAAACCTTTGAAAGACGAAAACGGCAAAGACCTTTTTTATTACGTTATAAACGACGCGCCCGAAAATAAAAAGCAAGAGGTATACGAGGCTTCCGGCGTTAAAGAGGAAGGGTTTACGCTTATTCCCGAAGGGTTCTTGCTATGGGGAGCGCACACGGAAAGCGCAACGGTTTCCGCAGTATACGGCAACGGATTGAAAACCAAAAAAACAGCAGCGCTTATACTCACCGATAAAAACGGTAAAAAAGTTCAACTCGCGGCGAAAGACATTATCGAATGGACGGATACCTGCATAAGATTCAGAACCTCCGATTATCGTTCGGGAGAAGTTTTCGTAACGGACGCGGAAGGGAACGTTTCAAACGCAGTCGTAGCGACGCTTAACGTAGACAGAAAATTCTGTATGAGCGGGCAGTTTGAAAAATGGGGCGGGCTTTCCGGAATAGTCAGGGACTTGCAGACGCAAAGAATCGCCGTACATAAGAGTAAGGTTAAAGCGAGCAGTACTCTCGGTGCGTTTTCCGCTTCCAACGTACTCGACGGTAACACCGCATCTATCTGGGCGAGCGACGCGGTGAACGATTCCGATCCATGGGTGGAAATAACGGTCGAAGGCAAAAAAATAGAAAAAATAATACTCGGCGCGCGTAACGACGGCGGCGGCGACGCGGAGAGCAGAAAAAATCTTACCGTAATCGTAACGGTTAAAAAGTCCGCGACGGAATTTGAAGAAATAGTCGTTAAAAACGTTACCGAAGAAGATAACTATTCCGCGAACGGAATATTCGTTATAGACCTTGCGGGGACGGAAGCAGAAGGACGGTTTATATATTCCGTAAAGGTGAAAAAGACGGAATCTACCCCTGCGGACCACTTCCTTTGCATAGCGGACGTTATGCTCGTTCCGCCGAAAGCGTAAAAGATTGAGACGGTTTAAGGAGACAAAATGACGAAAAAAACAGCGCCGAAAGAGAAAAAGACGAGGGATCTTTACGCAAAAGAAAACGTTTCCTACGTTCTTATGTGTTTGCCCGTCGTAATAAAAACTCTTATATTTTCAATACTGCCCCTCTTATGGATCGTTATGGCGTTTGAAAACTATAAAGGTTTTCAGGGCATATTCGGCAGCGAATGGGTATGGTTTAAGAATTTTGAATATTTTTTCAGAACGGAAATAATCTGGCACGTTATTCGCAACACGATTGCGCTCAACTTTTTGTTCATTATCGTGGGAACGCCGACCACCGCGCTCATGGCAATGCTTATGTTCGAAATGAAAAACAGGTTTGCGACCAAGTTTTTTCAGACGATATACTTTATACCTTACCTTATTTCGTGGACGGTGGCGCAGTATTGCGTGGAGGGGATACTCGGTTCTAACGGATTGATAAACTCCGTGCTTTCGAGCCTGAATCTCGAAACGATAAAGTTTTACGACGCTTCCAACGCGCACGCATGGCCGTGGATTTTGCTTATCTGCAATATTTGGAAAGGCCAGGGCTACGCGCTTATTATGGACTACGCGAGTTTGAGCGGAATGGACACCGAACTTTTCGAGGCGGCGGAACTCGACGGCGCGAACAGAGGACAGAGAATGTGGTATATATCTTTGCCGCATTTAAGAAAAATCATCGCAATACTTCTTATTATGTCGCTCGGCGGAATATTCCGTTCGGACTTCGGCTTGTTCTGGTTTATCCCTAAAAACGATTCGGATCGTGCGCTTTTGGAAACTACAGAAGTGCTTGATACCTATATTTATCAACTTTCAATAAGGGAAACGGATTACAGCGCGGGTACTGCGATAGGTTTGGTTCAGTCAGTCGTGGGTATGGTGGTGTTGCTGCTGTCTAACAAAATAGTCAAAAAAATAGACAAAGATTCGGCGTTTATTTAAGGGGGCGAAAGAGAATGAAAAGCAAAAATAAAATAGGCGCGTCTTTTGCCTTCGATTTTTTCAATGTTTTATGGATGGTTCTTTTCGCGCTGTTTTGTCTTGTTCCTCTCGTGATAATGATTTCGGCGTCTTTTTCTTCGGACGAAGCCTTGCAAAATTACGGTTATACTCTGTTCGTAAAAGACTGGAGCATTAACGCGTATAAAGTGGTGTTTGCCAACGTAAATCCGCTGTTACGCGCTTACGGGGTAAGTATCGTGGTGACGGGCGGAGGAACTCTTATTAACGTGTTTTTAACGGCGTTGATTGCGTATCCCTTATCAAAACCGCATTTTAAGTTTAAAAACGCGGTGACGATAATGCTTTTGATAACCATGCTTTTTTCGCCGGGAATGGTGCCGACCTATATCCTTATAACGCAGTACCTTAAATGGAAGAACACCTTTGCGGTTATGATAATTCCGCAAATCGGAATGACTTTTTATATTATCCTTTTACGCACGTTTTTTTCCGATATCCCCAAAGAAATAGGCGAAAGCGCAAAGATGGACGGCTGTTCCGCGTTTCGCGAATTTTTAACGATTACCGTGCCGCTTTCTCTTCCCGCGCTCGCAACCTGTTCTATTCTCGTTGCTTTGTCTTACTGGAATGATTGGGGGACGGCGTATCTTTACGTAGACGACAATCGTATGTGGAACGTACAGATGCTTATGATAAACCTCGTTCAGCAGGCGCAGGAATGGAAGAAAAACCTTGGTCAGCTTGCGGGAAATCAAAGTTCCGATTCTATAGTTATGGCGACATGTATACTCGGAACACTCCCCATAATGGGCGTGTTTATGGCTCTTCAGAAGTATATCGTAAAAGGAATGACCGTCGGGGCGGTTAAGGGCTGATACAACAAAAAATTACGGGAAAAATTCCCGATACAAACACATTTCAGGAGGATACTACAATGAAAAGATTAGCTGCGGTGATTATCGCCGGACTTATTGCGGCGAGCGGGGTGCTCGGAATGGCGGCTTGTTCCGGCGGGAGCGGTTCTTCCGATACCGTGCGGTATATAGTATATACGGGCGGCGGCAGCCTTGACGGGGCGGTTCGCATAAAAAACAAAGTTGACGAGTACGTTTACGAAAAACTCGGTTTTCACGTGGAGCTTAACTATCTTCCGTATACCGAATATTCTACAAAACTCGGATTAATGCTTAATACCAACGAGTATTTCGATATGTGTTATATCGGTTCGCTGTTAACCGGCAATCCGTATTCTCTCCGCGCGAGTGAGGGGTATTTTAAGGATATAACGGACGATCTGCCGAAATACGCACCCGATATTTACAATTCGCTTTCGGCGGACGTGTGGCAGGCAGCAAAGGTAAACGGCAAAATTTACGGCGTGGTAAACGAACAGATTTTTGCGCGGAGTACGGGCGTTGCGATAGACAAAGAGGTGGTAAAGGCTCTGCGTGACGGCGGATACGACCTTTCGCAGAAAAACATAGACGAAAACGGCGTTACTTATATAGAGGTCATCAATAAAGCGATGGAATATATAAAGGGCAACCCCGAAATTTCGCCGAACGGCAAAGTTCCGCAAAGCACGCTTATTCTCGGAAACGCTTACGACGATATCTTTATGCAGAACTATTCTTTCGACAGTCTCGGCACGTCTTCCGCATACCCCGGCGTTATTCGCGCCCGCGCGAAAGAAAATGTTTCTGCGGTTATAAATCAGTACGAAACGGAAGAGTTCAAAGAGTTTGTGACGTTCTGCATGTCCATGCACGAAAAAGGATATATTCCGGACGGAAAAACGGTGGATATAACCGAAAATCAGCGCGTAAGGCTTACGGGAACGTATCAGCCGGGGTGCGAATCGGATTTATATACGCAGGTAGGCAGAGAGTTCGAGTTGTTCCGTTTCGGGACGCCTATGCTTACTACAAACAACGTTACCTCTTCGGTTACGGCGATAAGCGTAAACAGTAAAAACACGGATAAATGCCTTAAACTTTTAAACCTTTTGTATACGGATAAAACTCTTTACAACCTTCTTGCGATGGGCGAAGAAAGGGCGGAATACAACTGGACGAAGGGCGAAATGGAAAACGCAGAAGGCGTTATGGAAGAGTACGATTATATAGAGTACATTCCCGGAAACGGTTACAGTATTTATTCGGACTGGGCTTTTCCCACGATGTTCAACGCTTACAGAAAAATTTATCAGCCGGCGGATATGGCGGAACAGATAAGAAAAATCAACAGAGAGGCGTTCGTATCCGTCGGTAACGGCTTTGCGTTCGTTCCGAGCAAATCGGTTGCGAAATATCAGTCCGATTGCGGCAGAGAAATAGATATTGCAATAAAACAACTTCTGAACGGTACGTTCCGCAGCGGAATTACCGCAGAAGAGTTTGTCAACGGTCTTAACGAAAAATTAAAAACCAACGGTCTTGACAAAATACTTGCGGAAAAACAGGCGAAATTCGACGAATTCCTCGCCGAAAAATAAGCTTGACAGGAGGGAGGACAGAATGACGGGAGTAAACAGAAAATGGGCGGGCGCAATACTTTTCGTTTTGCTTGCGGCGGCGTTGTTTTTTGCGGCGTTTACGGGCTTAAGAACGGTTTTTGCGGAAAGTATTGTCGAGTTACGCCTCGACTTCGACGAGAACGACGGCGGAGCGTTTGCGGAGCATTCGTTCGGCGGCTGGATAGCCGAGAACGGAGTTTATCGTCCGAAGCAAAGCGGCGCGATAACCAAAACAAAAAACACAATCGATCTCGGCGCAACGCGGTTTATATCTTTCGATTTTTGCACGGACGCTTTTCCGTTCGACGTATTTTTTACCGAAAATCTCAATACTTCGTGGCGCGGAATAGGCGCGCACCTGTATTCGAATGTTGGCGGGGTGTTTACCGTGAACAAAAACCTTGACCAAAACGAGTGGCTAGGCGATTACATGGGGAACTTTGCAGACGGCAGAGCGCATAATCTTAAAATCAAAATCGCCGATTCTTTTATCTCGTTCTATATGGACGGAAGCGAAACGCCGCTTGCTTTTAACGGCGGGGCGGTTACGAGTTTTCCTCTCGATATAGAAACGCTTTCGGGTAAAGCGGAAATAGTATTCCGCGCGGCGAGCGAAAGGAGTTATATAGACAACTTTATCGTATCCGCAACGGATATACCGTACGTTGCGCCCGTTCAGCCGAGTAACGAGTACACGGAGCTGTTCGTAGACTTTTCGGATGTTGCGCCTAATCAGTATTTTGAGCCCGAATTTGAATCTGCGGGCTGGCGCGCGGACGGCGGGAAATTTTATCCTGCGGCGTCGTGGGCGACGGTTAAAACCATTCAGCCGATAAACCTTGAAAAGACCACCTATATCGCCTTTGATTTCTTTGCGGCGATAAACAATAAAAATAAAGCCGAATCACAGTTCAATGTGGCGTTTTTGCCCGACTTCGATTCGCAGGACGGATTCGGAATACACGCATACTATTCCGGAGAAACGCCCGTTATCACCGCCAACGAAAGTCTTTCTCGCAACAAGTGGCTTGCGGACTGTTTTTTTTCCTGGGACGACGGCAAAGAACATAATCTTAAAATCAAAGTAGGCGAGGGAAAAGTTTCGTATTATATTGACGGAACTATTATTACCTTCGCGGACGGCAGAACGGAATTCGATATTCCCGTAAGCGAAAAAGAGGTTTATCTCGCGTTTCAGAGTACCGAAACGATGAGTTGCATAGACAACTTTACCGTAAGTGAAAGCGACGTAGCCTATACCGCTCCCGCTCCGTACGCGGATTTCGAAGAGTTTGAAACGGAATTTCGGGACGATAACGGGTTCGTTGCGTGCGGCAACGGCGGCTGGATTGCGAAGGACGGGGCTTTTTCTCCCGCAAGCCCGTGGGCAACCGCGCAATACTCCGAAATAATTCCGCTCGGCGGAGAAAAGACTATAAAATTCGATTTCTCCGCAAAAGAGGACGGAAACGGCTCTCAGTTTAACGTAGGGCTGGTGAAAGAAAAGTCGAGCGGGGGAGTAGTACCGAGTTCGGGCGTAACGTTGCACTTGTATAAACCGCAGAGCGTGCAGTTTAACATAAGTTACTGGTTCGGTAACCCGTTTGAAACGACAGTGGACAGTTCCGTCAGGAACTTTTTCGACGGACAAATACATTCGGTCAAAATCGTAATCAAGGACGGTCGTGTTTCGGTAGCGATAGATAACGAAGTTATTTTTAAGAACGTCGCCGTAAACGCGGAGGCGGGATATCTTACCGTACAATCGACTTCGACGGATACGAAGATACAATCGCTTTCAATAAATAATAAAGCCGAGTCGCTTAAATTTCCCGACGGAAGAGGAGATATATCCTACGGCGGCGTGACGATCGGCAACGAGCCGAAGCTGCCGGAAGAACTTGCGGGATCGGCAAAGGAAACGCCCGACCGCACGAAGGTTGTTATCGCGATAATATTAGGGGCGTTGACGGCGGTGTTTGCTGCTGCGTTCGTAACGATTGTCGTTATAACCAAAAAAACAGTAAGGAGGATGAAAAATGACGAAAAAAATTAAAACTATAACCGCGCTTTTGGTTGCGGCGGTTCTGTGCTTTATGGCGGCGATAATATTCGCGTTTACCAAAACGCTCGTCGAAGCGGAAGGGGAGTTCGGTATATCGGTGGACTTTAACAGCCCTTCCGATGCAAACAACTTCATTTACGAGAGCGGTAACGGCGCGTGGACGATTTCCGACGGAAAATTCCACGCCAAAAACTACTCGACGATGGTTACGAAGGATTCGTTCGATATTTCTTCTTTCAAAGACGCTTACGTTACCTACGTGGAATTCGATATGTACGGTTCGAGCAGCAGCGGATATATGGACGAAGCGAACGCGAACGACTTTTTCGATTTCGTGCTTGCGGATAAAGACGTTACCACGCATAACGTAGCCGGTATAGAAGCCATCGGCATTAAAATGAGAGTTGGCGCGACCTCTTCGTACTTTGCGAACAACGTAGGCGCGGAGGCGTGGGTAGGCAACGTAAAGCAGAATATCGCGGTCGACGCGCCTCATAAGGTGGTAGTCGCTATAAGAGAAGGAAAGGCTACCTTTATAATCGACGACACGGTGCTTGAAAGCACGGACAACTCTCAAACGGAATATGCCGTACCTCAAAATTTCCGTGTGGCGTTTCGCGCGATGCAGGGCTCGTATATAGAAAATTTCAGAGTATACAGAGAGGTAAACGAGGACGCGCTTTTCGTTTCGGACGCGAATTTTACCAAACTCGATAAATTTACGAATCTTAACGCGAACAACCCCGTTTCCAAATTCAGAATTACGAACGAGGAGCTTAAAACTACAAGAATGGCGGAGCGCGATACTTTCTGGTCGGCGGGATATAATATCGTCGGAGCGGAATACGTAGCGATTCCCGTAAGGAACGAAACGGCGTTTTCTACGGGTGTTTGTGCGGATCTAAAAGAGGGCGCTTCGGCGGCAGTTGCCGATCATGGCAGATGGTGGACGGCGGCGGAAAAACTCGAATACTATCTCGAAAGCGAAGACGGAAGCGTAGTTTCCGGCTTGATGAAACAAACTTTTAACTTAAATAAAGGCTATGCAAAAGTTCCCGCAAACTTTATAGGAAACGTTATTATTCCGATAGAGTCTTTTGAAATTCTCGACTGGGATGCCAACAACGCCGATTACGATAAATTCACCGACGACGCCAACGCTTTCAATCTCGAAAAGGCGGCGTGGCTCGATGTATACTATTTTGCGGCGGATTCTTCTGCAAACGAGGGAACGTTCTCGTTTGGAGATCCGTTCGTTTACGGCGCGTATATTCCTCGCGTTGCAAACTCGGCAAACAGAGTTATAACCGCTATCGAACGTATCGGCAACGTGACCGTCGGCAGCGAAAAACAGATAGCGTTCGCAAGAGCGCAGTACGAAAAACTTTCCTCCTCGGAGCAGGTTAAAGTAACTAACATCGACACGCTTACCGCGGCGGAAGAAGCATTTAATGGTTTGAGCTTCGGTTCTTCGCTATATTCCGACGGAAAAGACTTTACGGGTAACGACGGCGTCGCATTCGGAAAAGTTTTCGAGGCTTCTCCGAAGACGATTGCCGCGTGGATAAAAACGAGCAGAAACATAGGCGATAACGTGCATATCGGTACGATTATAGGCAATATGCGCAGGGATATGTTCGGTTCGTCTTTATACGATGCGGACAACGTTTTTTCCATGGAAGTGACCACGAACGGCAATCCGAAATTAGAATGGCGCGTTTCGAGAACGGAAAAGGCGGTTTTTATCGTTAAGAACGTTGACGTGAGAACGGGCAGATGGCTTAACGTAGCGTTTACGGTGAACGCGGCGGCGGGTGAAATTTCCTGCTACGTCAACGGCGAACTTGCGGCAAAAAAAACGGGGATATCAGGTAAGGCTTTGGCGGATATAAGTTTTTCAAAGCCGGTTATGATAGGCAGCGATTATACCGACGAAGAAATACTCGCATTGAGTTTTACGCCTGATTTTAACGGATATATCGCACAGGCAAGAGTTTATTCTGATATTCTTACCGCAGCCGAAATAAAGGATATCGCGAACGGCGGAAAGAGAGGCGGGACTCTGGGTGCGGTAGACTTTATCAGCGGAGAAAAGGGCGATTATTACGACTACGCGGGCGAAAACGCAAAGGACGCTTTCGGGTGGAGGAGTATAGATAAAGAAGAACTCGCCGCAAAAGACGGTGAATTCACACTTGCCGTTATGGGCGATACGCAAATGCTTTTGTCTACAGCGAAGGACAGAAACGGTAACGTAATTTACAACGAGGATTATATAGACGAAGATAACCTTCTCTACAAAAACGCGCGTTGGCTTGTGGAAAACAAGAATATGTTGAACCTGCAGCTCGTTGCGCATATGGGCGACCTTACCGACTTTATGAATTATCCCGAGTGGGAAACCAAAGGGGTAAGAGAGCTTGAAAAAGGGCTGTCCTATATGGATTATCTCACCGAAGGCGGAGTGCGTTTCGCGATTAACCGCGGCAACCACGACGGCGGTTTCACCGCAGAAAGACTTGCAAAATGGGATTCCGCTTATTCTGCGGAAAAATACGGGGCAATTGCGGACGGAAGACTAAACGAGATGCGTAACGCGTACTATCGTTTTGAAGTCGGCGGAATAAAATATATGCTCGTCGTTCTTGACCTTGAACCGACGGACGAGGATTTGGTGTGGGCTAAAAACGTTATAGACGCAAACGCGGATACGCGGGTTATAATATCCACCCACGTCTATATGACGAGGAAGGCGGAGCTTAACTCTTCTAATATGGGCAACCCCGCAACGAACAACAGCGGCGCGAAGATATGGGAGAAACTCGTAAACGTTTGCCCTAACGTGGTTATGGTGCTATGCGGTCACGCCGACGGCGTGGATATAATACGTAACGAATTCGTACGTGCGGACGGTAGCAAGGTTTTAACATTTATGATAGATTCTTCCGCAATGGAATTTACGGGCAGTCGTCAGACGGGCGTTATGGCGTTTATGCGTTTCGCGGCGGACGGCAAAACCGTAAGCGTCAACTACTACTCGCCCTCGGAGGGAAAACTGTTCAGAAGCGTAAATCAGTTTACGGTCGAACTTGACGAATCGGCGTTCTGCGGTGCGGAAAAGCCCGAAACGGACGAGAGAGAAATATATCTTCTCCCCGATATTAAGCCTTACGCGACTACGGCCGATGACGGAACTATTTACGACGACAGAAAAGACTTGTACTGGCAGCCGCACGGACAGAGAATAGGTACGGGTTGGGCAATCAAGGCCGTTACTCTCGACGTGGATAAAACGGGAATTTTTGAGTTTGCGGACGGAGCTTCTTTCGTAGCGGACGAAGACTACTTTATCGGTCTTTATTTAACGAAAGCGACGGACGGAACTACGAGAAAGATATATCCTTCGGGTGGGGAATTTGCTTCCTTTGTCGCGAACGAAGAGTTTAAGTTCAACTCTCTCGGTAAGTTTAACGTGAACGAAGGCGATAAAATTACCCTTATATTCTATGCCGTAAAGGAGACTTGGTGCGGGAGATCGCTGGAAAATTACGGAGGTAAGGTTACGGCGAACGGTGAAACGCTTGCGGAATATTCGCTCGTATGGAAAAAGAAAGACGCGCTCGCCGCAATCCTGAAAGCCGGTTACAACGGTAAAAATTACGACGGCACTCCGTCGGAAATCAAAAATTATAACGGGTTTACTTTCGGGTATTATTTCCCGAAAAGCGCGGATTTCTCCGGTTATTACGTAAATACGCTCACGATACGAGAGGAAGACGGCACTACGCTTTATACGATTAAAGCGTGCAAAGAGAACGGCGTTCTTCCCGCAATCAGAAAAGAGGGCTGTACTTTTATCGGTTACGATATAGGCGGAACGCACTATGCCGCCGGCGATACCGTTGACGGAACGAACGTTGCCATAGCGAAATTTGCAAAGAATTCGGTAATTATATACGACAATTACGGAGACGTCGCTATAAAAAGCGAAAGCGCGATTACGGGCGCGTTGCCCGAACTCTTTAAGAGCGGACACGTTTTCGTGGGGTATAAGATAGACGGAGAACTTTATCCCGCAGGTTATGCGGCGGATACGCTCGCGGGTAAAAGCGTGACTGCGGTTTTTGCAAGGTTTACGACTTTCAACGGCGCTTCGATAAGAATCAATTCGCCGAAAGGTATAAGATTTACGAACTTTATCGACGAAAACGCCGTGAGCGTTATCGGCGAAGAAAACTTACGCCTCGGTACGATTCTCGCGCACTCTGCCGATATAGCGGTTGAAGGAAAAACGGATTTAAGCCTTCTTACGCTCGAAAATCTCGAATCGCGCAACCTGAAAGCATTGTATAAAACGGTTTGCTCAAAAGACGGGAAGTTTTTGACCTTTAACGCCGCGGTGGTAGGCGTTGCGAACGCTGCGGTAAAATTCGCGGCGCGCGGATTTATGACGATAACTTATGCGGACGAAACGGAAAAAACTTTATACGCCGGAGTTACGGATAACGAGCGTTCCGTTTCAGACGTAGCGAAAGCCGCGCTCGAAAACGTTTGCGCGGTCAGAACAGACTTGTACGCCACCCAAACGGGAAACGGGTATTCCGCGTTTACGGAAGAAATTCTTGCCGAAATAAATGCTTTGGCTAACGCTTAAAGAGCGGGCAAAAGTTCCGAAAAGGAGGAATCATTATGGAAAAGAAAAAGTATAACGCACCTTATGCAGAAATAATAAACGATTTTGAATCGGATGCGATAGTAATGAGTGCGCCCGGAACGATAGGTTTCGATAAAGAGGACGATTATATTTACGACTGGTAAAAAATGAAGATAGAAAAGGTGTAACTTGAATAAAATGACTAAAATAACTCTCATAGGCGCGGGCAGTACCGTGTTTGCAAAAAACGTACTCGGCGACTGCATCTTGACGGAAAAACTCGGCAAGTTTGAAATATCCCTTTACGATATAGACGAAAAGCGACTTAACGACTCGCGCCTGATGCTGGAAAACATAAACAAAAAGTATAACGGCAAAGCGACAATCAGGGCTTATTCGGACAGAAAAGCCGCACTTGCTTCTTCCGACTTCGTAATCAACGCGATACAGGTAGGAGGGTACGAGCCGTGTACGGTGACGGACTTTGAAATTCCTAAAAAATACGGACTCCGTCAGACGATAGGCGATACGCTGGGCATAGGCGGAATTTTCAGGGCGATCAGGACTATTCCGGTCATAGAAGACATTGCCGAAGATATGCGCGAAGTTTGTCCCGACGCGCTGTTTCTGAATTATTCTAATCCTATGGCTATGATTTCGGGGTATGCGCAAAGATATCTCGGCGTGAAAACGGCGGGACTTTGTCACAGCGTGCAGGTTTGCGTTCCCGACCTTCTGACCGAACTCGGAATGAAGGATAAAATCGCGGGGGCAAAGTACGAAATAGCGGGAATAAATCATCAGGCGTGGCTTACCGAAATTCGTGACGAGGCGGGCAACGATCTTTATCCCGAAATAAAGAGAAGGGCGGAGCTTGAAGAATATCGGGACAGCACGAAAAACGACCGCATAAGGCTCGATATAATGAAAAGATTCGGGTACTACAACACGGAATCCAGCGAGCATACCTCGGAATATTCGCCTTATTACATAAAATCGAAATATCCGGAGCTTATAGAAAAATATAACATACCTCTCGACGAATATCCGCGCCGTTGCATAAAGCAGATACGCGAATGGGAAGAAATGCGCGGAAAAGTGTTGTCGGAAGAGATAGAGCATAAACGCAGTCGGGAATACGCTTCCCGCATAATAGAAGCAGTCGTAACGGGCAAACCGTACGAGATAAACGCCAATGTTCTTAACGCGGGGCTGATAACGAACCTGCCACAAAACGCGTGCGTGGAAGTTAAGTGTCTGGTAGACAAAAGCGGCGTTACGCCTTGCGTTTTCGGCGAGCTTCCGGAGCAGCTTGCCGCGCTTAACAGAACTAACGTCAACGTGCAGAATATGACTATTCTTGCGGCGAGAGAGCGCAAAAAGGAACTTGTATACATGGCGGCGTATTTAGACCCGCACACGGCGGCGGAACTTAATTTAGACGAAATAAAATCGCTTTGCGACGAACTTTTTGAAGCACACGGGAAATGGATTCCCGATTATGAATAAAACAAAAATTAACTTTCAATCGAGCAATAAGGAGAAAAAATGTTAAAAGTATTACTTGTGTCTTATGGTTTCAGATGTCAACTGTATTCTGGATTTGCGGCGGAAACGGACGGTGTGGAGATATCGGCGGTCGTCGAACCCAACGACTTCAGAAGAAACCTTGCGAAAGAAAGGTTTAATATTAAAGAAGAAATGTGTTTTAAGTCGGTGGATGAAGCCATGGCTGCGGGTAAAATCGCGGATTGCGCCATTAACGGAACGATGGATCAGTTCCATTATCAGACGACGATGCCTCTCCTCGAACACGGCTATCACGTTCTTTTGGAAAAGCCCGTTACCTCGGATAAAACAGAATTGTTAAAACTTAAAGAAACGGCAGAGAGAAACCACGTAGTTCTTATGATTTGTCACCTTTTACGGTATACGCCTTTCTATTCAAATATCAAAAAGCTTATCGACGACGGCGAGGTCGGCGAGATTATGACGATTGAGGCGAGCGAAAACGTGGGCGTTATTCACGCTTCGAGCGCGTTTATTAGGGGCAAGTGGAGGAACAGCAAAACGGACGGTTCTACGCTTTTAATGGCAAAGTGTTGTCACGACCTCGACTATCTTTGCTGGCTTAATAACGCAACGAAACCCGCGTACGTTTCTTCGTTCGGGTCGAGAAACTTTCTTGCTCCCGAAAAAGCGCCCGAAGACGCGCCTTTGCGCTGCATGGACGGCTGTCCTCACCAAGAAACCTGTCAATGGTCGGCTTATCGCGATTATATAAAAAGCACCCTTTTCAGTTATTATGCGTTTGAAACGATAGATAAGCCTTACGATGAGATTACCATCGAGGAACGCATTAAATCGCTTAAAACTGACAACGTTCACGGTGTTTGCGCGTATAAAACGGACAAAGATATGGTAGACAATCAGATGCTGATAATTCAGTTTGCCAACGGAAGCACCGCTTCTCTCGCGCTGATGCTCGGCGCGATGAAGCCCAAGCGCGATATTCACATAGTCGGCACGGCGGGCGAAATAGAGGGAACGTTCGAGGACAGCAGAATAGTTCTGAGAAAATTCGAGGAAACGAATTACTGTACCGAGCAAGTTTTCGATTTAAGCGGCGAAGACGGCGTCAACTTCGGACATATGGGTGGCGACGGCAGGCTCGTAGACGACTTTTTGAAAATGGTTCAGGGTAAAAAACCATCGCCCGCGTATACTTCTATAGCGGATTCCGTGAACGGGCATCTTTGCGTTTACGCGGCGGACGAAGCACGGGAAAATATGACCGTGGTAAAAGTGGACAGTATATAGAGCATTTTTATACGGAATAATATTACAAGGTTAGGTTTAGTTGTGAAAAAACGTTATGAAAGAATAACAATTGACATTATCGAATTGCCGATTGCCGTAAATTTGCTGGAAGCGTCTGCCGGAATTGATAATGACGGCGAATATAAGTGGTTGTAAGCAGGAGAAGGATATGATATGAAAACGAAAAAGATACTTTCCGGCATATTGTTTTGCTTGTTGTTTTTATCTTTGTCGCTGTTTTTCTGTTTGTCCGCAAAGACCGAAGCCGCAGAAGCTTTCGGTGAAAAGGTAATTACCTTTGAAATCGAAAACGATAAAGATTACTTTGTGAAAGCACTCGGCGCGAGTAAAGAGTGGAGCGTTAAAGAAGGGAAATTCTATTCTGACTCGTGGGCAAAAACCGCGCTTAATATCGCCGTTCCCACCGCGGGGGAGAAATATATATCTTTCGATTTCTGCGTGCAAAACGACGCGTATTTCGTCGTAGGGTTCTTAAAGGACGTAAACGCCGCGAATCACGGAGTGGACTATTCGCTGGTGTTTAACCCGTCAAATAAAAGCACTTACGTTTATCGCGGCTCGCTTTCGCAGACAACGTGGCAGGCTTCCGCCGCCGTGAATTTTTGCGACGGACGGGAACACAACCTCGTTATAAAGGTAAAAGACGGAGTAATTTCTTACGCGATAGACGGCGCCGCGCTTTATACCGACAAGGTTTTTGACGGATACAAAACGGACGGGACGGAATATATCTATCTTGCGTTGGAGTCTACTACGGTAACGACCAGCATCGATAACGTAAAATTCTCTAAACTCGCTCCTTCGGTAGAGATAGCGGGCTCGCAGTCGATTACCTTTGAAATAGAAAACGATAAAGATTACTTTGTGAAAGCACTCGGCGCGAGTAAAGAGTGGAGCGTTAAAGAAGGGAAATTCTGTTCTGACTCGTGGGCAAAAACCGCGCTTAATATCGCCGTTCCCACCGCGGGAGAGAAATATATATCTCTCGATTTCTGCGTGCAAAACGACGCGTATTTCCTCGTAGGGTTCTTAAAGGACGTAAACGCCGCGAATCACGATGTAGACTATTCGCTGGTGTTTAACCCGACAAATAAAAGCACTTACGTTTATCGCGGCTCGCTTTCGCAGACAACGTGGCAGGCTTCCGCCGACGTGAATTTTTGCGACGGGCAGGAACACAACCTCGTTATAAAGGTAAAAGACGGAGTAATTTCTTACGCGATAGACGGCGCCGCGCTTTATACCGACAAGGTTTTTGACGGATACAAAACGGACGGGACGGAATATATCTATCTTGCGTTGGAGTCTTCTACGGCAACGACCAGCATCGATAACGTTGAGTTCTGCGGCGAAAATCCCGTCGAGTATAAGGTCGATTTTGAAATGACGGGCGCATCTATAAGGCTTTGCGGAGAGATGGGAATGCGATTTCAGACGGTTGTAAGCAAAAACGATAAAATCGAAATCGTTCGCGAAGGAACCTTGATAATGCCGCAGCGTTTGTTAAACGAAGAATTGACTTTATTTACTGCGGATGTTCTGGATATCCCCGCAAAAAATTATTATTACGGTGACGAAGCGAGCGCAACGCGTTGCTTTACCGGAGTTTTAACCAAAATACCAGAATCGAGATATAACGAAGACATAACGGCGAGAGCTTACGTGGTTTATAAGAGATTGAATTCTGATATCGAAGTCGTAAGTTATTCCGCCGCCGTAACGAGAAGCGTTTCTTACGTGGCTGAGCGTGCGCTGGAAAGCGGCGAGTGTACCGAACGGGAAAGGCAACTCTTAAAAGGGATTCTTGCCAAAGCTTCGGGGGATATAACGCTCGAAGACTTTGACGAATACGCGCCCGACTACGCCTTTACGGGTGAAGTGCGCGTATCGACGGAAAAGGTTGCCTCCGATATTGGCAACGGATTACGAGTAACGCCGTTGTCCGCAGGAAAAAAACATTCCGTCACCGTGAATTTCGGTAAAACCGACAGGTCGGGCAAGGCTTATTTAAGAATCTTCATAAGAAATTCCGGGTTAAGCGTATTAGATTTTTCTTTGACAGGGATTAACGAATCAGACTTTGATATCAGACCCGTAATTACCGACAAAGAAGGAAAAACCGCCGATTCCGTTTTTGCGGGATTTGAAGGCTATCTGGCGTGGGTGATTCCCGAAGGCGTAACCGAATTGTCGAGCGTGACTTTTGGCGGAAATGCGGGCGAGGAGTATATTTATTACACTTTAGACAGCATAGTTTTGACCGACAACGTTTACGGAAACTTGTTTGAAGAGCAAAAGACGATCGTACAGCAGAAAAGACAGATCGAAAATATTTTAGACGCCGCGCTTTATAAAAAAGTCGAAACGAAAGAGGAAACGGAATACAGCCCTTCTTCTCTCGCGGGGTACGAGCATATAAAGGCGATTACTTACGACGGAATCTCTTTCGGGAACGGCAGGACGAAGGTATTTGCCTACATCGGTTTTCCCCTCGGCGCAAGCAAAGATTCGCCCGTGCCGGCTATGGTTCTCGTCCACGGCGGGGGCGGACACCCTTACCTGCAATGGGTTAAGGCGTGGAACGACAGAGGTTACGCCGCGATAGCGATGGAAACGACGGGTTGTTTTCCCAAAAAAGGGACCGTATGCATAAACGAAAGCGACAACGACAATTTCGTTTACGGGTTAGGTTCTAATCCAGATTTTCAGGAAGACGGGTACGTGGATTCTCTCCGTCGCGAGTTCCCCGTAAGTTACGCGGAAATAGATAAGCATTGGGCAATATACGGGCTTACCTGCGTGGAATACGCGCACAATATTCTTCGCGCGGACGAAAGAGTCGACAGCGAAAAAATAGGCATTACGGGCGTATCGTGGGGCGGAGTCACTGCGTCTTTGGCGATAGGCTACGACACGAGATACGCGTTTGCCGTGCCCGTGTACGGAACGGCGTACCTCGGCGGAGAAATGCATTCTTTCGATAAGTTCGGCAACGAATACGTCCATGCTTTGTGGGCAGCGGAAGACAGACTCGATAACTTTAAAAACCCCGTAATGTGGTGGGCTTATAACGACGACAACAACTTCGCCGTGCCCGCGTACGTAAACTCTTACGTTCATTCGGTGCGCAACAACGAAAAAGACGTTTTGGTTATGCTCGGAAATTGGTCGCACAGTCACGGTTCCGTGTTCTATTACGAAAACGAATACAGCGCGGTGTTTGCGGATTCCGTGGTAAAGGGCGGCGCGGGGTTCGTCAGGTTTGGCAATCAGCCGAGCGGCAGAGAGATAAACTGCGCGCTCGTCGTTCCGGAAGGGGCTGTCGTTACGGGTGCAACCGTATATTATATTACCGAAAAAATGACCTATACCGTGTTCGATAAATTCGGTTGGGGTAACGCATATCCTTTTCTTACCCAAACGTGGCAGACTTCTTCGACCGCCGTTACGGTTACGGAGGACGGAAGGCTTACCGGCAGTATCCCCGAAGACGTAAAGGGGTATTACGTCAACGTAGAGTTTTCGATCGGCGGGGTGAACTCGCAGGTAAGTTCCGTATTTACCGAAATAATATAGGCGAATTGCAGTTGACTTTTGGAAATATTTAATTTGTACTTTAATCGGCGTTGCAGGCGGGGGTACGGAATAATCGTAACAAGCGGCGACGCCAAAATTTTACTGGTGATTATGAGCGAATTTATAAAAAAATTATTCTTTCGGAAGAGGCGTTCTGTGCGGACGACGGGTATAAAACGGTAGGGATTTTCAACGCGACCGAAACGGAAAAGAAAATTTCGTTTAAAAGCGCTGACATAGGTCTTTTCGGCGAAAGAGAGTACGAGAATATCTGGACGGGAGAAAAGGTTTGTTCGGGCGGGATTTCGGCGGTTTTTCCCTCCGCACGGAAGCGCGCTTTTCAAGGTGAAAAAATAAAAGGAACGCATGATAATGATTAAAGACGCAAACGAAAACTATATGTACGCATGGGAAAAGGTTATTTTCAGGAACTATTCTTACGTAGAAAGTTCTAAAATTGCGGAAGCGATTTCCGCCACGGAAGAAGAGGTGGAAAGTTTTGCGAGGGCGACCGGACTCGATAAATTTGAATTTAATTCCGCGTGGCAAAAAAAGGGATTCGTAACCATTATAAGAAATAACTGGGATTTGCTTTCCAACGACGCGATAGCGCGTTTTATCGGTGTTACGGGAAAAGAATTAGAGGCGATTTTGTCCGACTACGATTTTTTGTACGTTAAACTCGGCGAAAAACCGAAAATCGAAACGCCCGTTTACGGCAATCCCAAATCGAACGAAGCAAGACTTGCGGAGATTAAAAAAATCGTTGACGAAACGTATGTGAAACCCAAAGTTATGCCGTTCGATTTTTATGCGGGAGAAGAACCCGAGGAAGAAGGAACGGGGTTTTCTGAGGGCGAATACGTCGTGAAGGACAGGTTTATTTCTAACTACTGCGCGCGGTATACGGGCGTGCTTTTAGACGACGAGCTTGCGGATTATTCCGAAGAATATTTAAAACGCCTGAAAAAAACGGGCGTAAACGGATTGTGGCTGCACGAAACTTTAAGAAACCTTGCGGCGTTTCCGTTTGTCGAAAGTTTTTCTTCGGACTACGAAATCAGAATAAAGAATCTAAAAAAACTTACCGAACGCGCAGCAAAATACGGGGTGGGAATATACCTTTATCTTAACGAACCGAGAAGTTTGCCCGCATCTTTTTTTGATAAGTATCCCGAAATGAAAGGGCAAAAGATTTCCGACGACGAATATTGTCTTTGCACTTCTTCCGAAAAGGTGAGAAAATATGTTTACGACGCGGTTAAATCTGTGGTAGAGAGCGCGCCGCTTCTTAAAGGTATTTTCACTATAACGATGAGCGAAAATCCCACTCATTGCTATTCGAGGAGTTGGAACGGCGTTACGGGGCATACGGATTGTCCCGTCTGCGCAAAGAGAAAACCTTACGAAGTCGTTGCCGAGATAAACAACGTGATGTGCAAAGCGGTTAAAGACGCAAACCCCGAAACGGCGTATATTTCTAATATCTGGGGTTGGGCGGAATATATGGGCTGGTCTATGGATGACACGTTTTCTTGTATAGATTTGCTCGATCCCTACGCTGACGTTTTGAGTGTGAGCGAATTCGATAAAGAATTTACCCGCGGCGGAGTGACTTCGCGAATCATAGATTATTCCATTTCGGTGGTAGGTCCCGGCGAATACACCGTCGCCTGTCTTGAAAGGGCAAAGAAAGCGGGGCACAGAATCTGGGCGAAGGTGCAGGTCAATAACAGTTGGGAATGTTCCGCCGTGCCGTATCTTCCCGTGTTCGAGCTGATGACGGAACATATCGAGAACGTGAAAAAACTCGGTGTATCGGGCGTTATGCTCGGTTGGAGTCTCGGTGGGTATACGGGCGGCGCGCTTACCGCGTGTTCCGACGCCTGCAAAATCGGCGACTTCGATTGCAGAAGCTTCTACCGCAAACAATACGGAAAAGCGGCGGATTCGGTCGCAGCCGCTTCGGAATTGTTCTGCAAAGCGTTCCGCGAATATCCGTTTAGCGTGAACAGCCTTTACGAGGGCGCGCAAACGCTTGGCGCGGCAAACTTGTGGTCGCTTAAAGAAGACGGAAAAAAATCCACCATGGTATGTTTTTCCTTTGACGACTACGAAGTCTGGTCTGCGCCGTACGGTTTGGATGTCTATATAAATCAATACCGTAAACTTTGCGAGGGATGGGAAAAGGGCCTTGAAATTTTGGAAAAAGCGGAAGGAAACGCGCTTTTTTCGGAATACGTAAGAATGGCGAAAGCAAGTTATCTTCACCTTAACAGCGCGTTTTTGCACGCGGAATTCGTAAAGTTAAAAAAGGACGTAAAAGCGAACGAAAGAAGGCTTTCGGAGATTATCAACGCAGAATACGAAAACGCGGTCGGTCTTTACGCACTTATGGCGCAGGACGCGAAAATCGGTTTTGAAATGACTAATCATTACTATTATGCGCCCGCCAACCTTCTGGAAAAGTTGCTTAACTTAAACAGTCTTAAAAAGACGCTTGAAAGCGTCCGATAACTCAAAACGCGGCGGGTTTTGCGATTTGATATTAAAAGTCTTTATAACAAAACCGTTTGCCGAGCAGCGATTTTTTCGTTGCTCGGTTTTTAATTGAAACGCAAAAAATAAAAGGCTGATTTTGTAGATGCTTTTTAATTCTGTACGGACTTGAATCTCCGTATTTCAATATTATATAAGCAGTGTGTTATAAATAAAAATTCTCCGCGTCAGATTTTGTCGCCCGATTGAATTTTTTTTCTGAACGCGGAGGGTGATAAACCGTATTTGTTCTTAAATAACGAGTTGAAATACGCGACCGAGGAAAAGCCTAAGCCCATACACACCGAAAGAACCGTGTCCCGCGAATGGGTAAGGCGGTCGATAGCCAAAATCATTCTCTGTTCGTTGAGATATTCCGTGGGCGTTTTGCCGGTTTTCGCCTTAAAAACCCTGCAAATATGTTCGCGTGAATAGAAAAACGGCGAAAGAATTTCTTCCCAACTTCTCGAAACGTAGGCGGGGTCGCTCAATCTGTTGATTAATGAAGTCAGCCAGTCGGGCTCTTCTTTTTCGTCGTTGCCGCCATGGGGCAGTAGCATTCCGAGAAGCTCCGCGCATAGCACCTTTGCGAACGAAAGCGCGATGTTCGCATTGTTTTTCAGCGCGGAAGCCTTTGTGACGTTAAGAAAACTTTTCTCGAATTCGGCGATTTTTTCTTCCGAAAGCGAAAACTTTTTGCATGTTTGGGATGAGACGAAAGCCTTGTATAAATCCGCGTTCAGAAAATCGCAAATAGACTTAAAAAATTCCTTACGCAGAATAACGTCTCTGTGCCGACAGCGATTTTTTTCGTCGCGCAGAAAAATATGTCTGTCCTCGGGCAATAAAAACAAAAGGTCCCCCTGATGCAGAAGCTGAATATTGCCGTTAAGCTCGTGATAAATATCCCCGTCAAGCATATAAAATATCTCGAAAAAGGTGTGGTCGTGCAGAACGTCGTCCGCGCTCGAAGTCAATTTAGAGTAAAACGGAAATTCAGGAGTAGTCAGCCAGTCGTTTAAATGGCAAAGCGGTGTTTTCATATCTTAAATATAATATATCCCGCGCTATTTGTCAAGCCTAAATCAGAAATAAGATATCAATACGGAGTAAGTATTTGGTCAAAAATAGTATAGAGCCGCGCGGCGAACTCGTATATACTATAATCGAGAAAATAAAAACGGACGCGGCTCGTAAAAAAAATGAGCGGCAAGCGTAAGCGAAAATAGGAACGACCGTGCGACTTAAACTTTTGTGCAATTATCTTAATAATCCCGATAACGTTTTCGGAAACGCCGTGCTTTTTACCGCGGAAGCGTCAGACGGAAAGGCGGACGCGTTTTTGTTCCGTATTTTTGATAGGGACCGCGTTATAGAAGAGCGTAAAATCGTTTCGGAAAGATTTTTGCCGCAACGCGTCGATTTATCCTGTTTGCGGCATGATGCGGAGTATTTATGGAGTGTTACTGCGTTTTATAGGGGGAAAAAAGCAGGTTTTGCGCGGGCGAAATTCAAAACGGCTTTTATCCCCGAAAAAGGCGAGTGGATAGGCGCGCCGTTCGATACGGAAAACGTTATCGAAATTTATAAATCGTTTTCGTTGAAAAAACGCCCCGTTGCCGCTCGGCTTTTCATTTGCGGGCTCGGATTTTTTGAATCGAAAATCAACGGTAAAAGAACGGACGACGGATATTTCAAACCGCTTTTCACCGATTACGAGCAGCGCGATATAACAAAAAATTCTTCTATACCGCAGAGCGATTTTCACAGAGTCGCCGCATACATTTTCAATTGCGGAAAGCTTCTTAAAAAGGGCGAAAACTCGCTTTCGGTGCTTCTCGGCGACGGATATTACAAAAACGAGGACAAAAAAGAAGAGCCTTTCGTCTCATTCGGAGAAAGAAAGGTCGTTTTCGAGTTGAAAATAACTTATGCGGACGGGGAAGAACGCGTTTTTTCGGATTGTACCTCGCTTGCAAGAGAAAAAGCAATGCGTTCCGCGCTTTTTAACGGCGATTATTTCGATTTCGGAAAAAGCGACGGAAAATTCGTTCCCGTGGTAAAGGCTCGCCCCGTCGGCGGAAATTTCTTTTTTTCGCCCGTTCCCGCGGATTCCGTATGCGCAAGGATTTCACCTGTTTCCGTAAAAACGGAGAAGGACGGAATCTTATATGATTTCGGCATAAACCTTTCGGGCGGGTTGCGCTTTTATATCATAGGAGAAAAGGGACAGAAGATAACCGCGGAGTTTGCGGAGTGTTTGAACGCGGATGGAAGTCTTAATCTCGGCACGTCGTCGTGGGAGGATTTCGACTGCGAGGCGAAAAAAGAACACGTTATAATTCAGCGCGCCGAGTATATTTTGAGCGGCGGCAAGGACGAAATAAAGCCGCTGTTTTGCTGGCGGTGTTTCAGGTTCGTAAAGCTTTACGGCGTTAAAAATGCTAAAATATTTGCAATGCGCGCGGAGTTTATTCATACCGACGTAAAAGAGGACGGAAAATTCGACTGTTCGGAAGAAAATTTAAAAAGGTTTTATCGTGCGGCGCGACTTACTTTTTTCGATAACCTGCATTGCGGAGTGTTGAGCGATTGCCCGCACAGAGAAAAACGTCCGTACACAGGCGACGGACAGATAGTTGCGGAAGCTATGACCGATATGTTTAACACCGCCGCATTTTACGAAAAATGGCTTGCGGACATAGCGGGCTCGGCGAGAAACGACGGGTTCGTGCCGTATTCCGCTCCGTATATGGGCGGAGGCGGCGGGTACGCTTGGAGCAGCGCGATTGCGGTCGTTCCCGAAAGGTTGTATAATATTACGGGCGACGCGCGTTTTATCGACCTCGCGTTTCCCGCGCTTGTAAAATGGATAGGGTACTGCGAAGCGCATTCGGAAAACCACCTTCCCGCCCGTTCGGAGGAAAGTTGGCAGCTCGGCGACTGGCTCTCGCCCGAGGTTTGCGCCTTCGAGCTCTCGCTTATGAACGCCTGTTGGTATTACTATTCGGTCGCGGCGGCCGAACGGTTTGCAAAAATAAAAGGAGAAACGGAGCTTAATAAAAAATTCGCGGAGCAAAAGAAAAAAATCGCCGCGGCTATCAACGAAAAATATCTCGATAGAGAACGCGCGATTTACGGCAGCGGCGTGCAAGGCGAAAATATTTTTCCGCTGTATCTCGGAATAGTTCCCGAGACCGTAAAGGAAAAGCTGATCCGCGGCGTGCGCGCGAGCTATGAAAAAAGCGATTACGCGATAGATACGGGGATAGTGATTACGGGGCTTCTTTTCAAAACGCTTGCGGATAACGGTATGGCTGACGTCGCGCTGAAAATTCTGAAAAGGAAAGAGTACCCGTCTTACGAATTTTTGCTCGAAAACGAAACGACCTTATCCGAACACTGGGCAAAAAAGTGGCCCGATTATAAGTTCGGTCCTGACAGCGAGGTCGTTAAAGGAGGCGGCGACGTTTCACATTGTCACCCTATGTTCGGAAGCGTTGCCGGATTTGCCTTTTCGTATGCGGGCGGGCTGGATATTTCGGAGCTGTATAAAGGTAAAATCTTGGTTCGTACCGAAGTGCTAAAATACTTGAATAGCGCGAAAACGGAGAAAACCTCTATTTTCGGCAAAATAAGCGTGGAATGGAAAAAATCCCGCGAGGAAGGAAGACTTAAAATAAAGCTGCCTGCGGGAGTCGGGGCGGATATACTGCTTGCGGCGGGAACGGAAGAGAAAAGGTTTTTGCGCGGCAGAGGAATAAGGCGCGATGAAAACGTTATTAGCATTACCGAAAGTGCGGAAATCATAGTTAAAATATTTTAAAATACAGAATACTACCGTAGAGGAGAGAAAAATATATGAAAAATAAGAGAAAAACGCTGGTTGGCTTGTCGCTTGCGGGACTGTTACTGTTTTCCGCGGGCTGCACGGGCAGCGGAAACGGCGGGAACAAAACGAATTCGCTCGATCCCAAGGACTACGTTTCGGCACAGAAATTCATTACTATGGCAGACCTCCCTCCGAATCCGTTCGACAGCCTCGAAGAATACGCCTCGCTCGGGTTTTCGGGGTATATTTTAACGCAGGATTATTGCGATTTTACAGAAAACGGCAAGATAACCGAAAAATATAAGGAAGCGATAAAGAACGCGGGAAAGGCGGGGCTTGACGTGTATATACGAAATCATTATAACGATCCCGATTATTTCGTGAACGAAGACGATACGACAAAGCGTGATAAATACAACGCGGGCGAATCGATAGGCAATTACTATACTATTCCGAAGCGTAACATCACGACGGAATTTGGCGAAATGCCCGAGGTAAAGGGGTTTTATATGGCGGACGAACCCGTTTACGACAATATAAAGGACTACGGCAAGCTTATAGAATGGTATAATACCTACTATTCGGAAACGAGTTATTTTCATATGAACTTATTGCCGAGTTACGCTACTCCGAAAATGCTTTCATATCATAACTACGGCGAATACGTCGAAGAGTTTATTGATAAAATAGTGAAGAACGTGAAGGGCAGAAAGAGCGTTTGTCTCGACAACTATCCGTTTACGGAGCAACAGCCGAACGAAATCAGATATTCGTATTTATCCGACCTTCTTCTCGTGGCTCAGGCGAACAAGGCGTATAACGAAGCCGCGGCGGCGGGCGACGAGGGAGTTTACGGGATATGTGTGCAGACCTTCTCGAATCCCACGCAGACGGATATAAGCAGTAAAGAAATGGTTTCCTTTCAGCTTGTTACGGGCATGGCTATGGGCGCGAAACTTTTTGAGTATTTCGCATATAATTCCGCGCCGTCCGTGGGTATTTACGGAATTATGAACGACGGCGAAAAGCGCATTTATGAGCACGTTAAGGCTGCAAACGACGCGTATCTCGGCTTTTATGAAGTGCTGAACGCTTTCGAGTGGCAGGGAGTAAAAACCTTCTCGGCGGCAGACGAAACGAATTCCGAAAATGCCGAAGCCTTCGAGACGGTATCCGATATCACCATAAGAAATACGGGCGTACTCGACGCGGAAAAAAGCTCCGCGAGGTTAGACGCGATTGCGGGGTGCTTTAAAAAAG
Organism: uncultured Clostridia bacterium; assembly: GCA_944367535.1. Classification (GTDB taxonomy): domain Bacteria; phylum Bacillota; class Clostridia; order Christensenellales; family Borkfalkiaceae; genus UBA1259. Next base: position 18,588 of record CALVWQ010000005.1, on the reverse strand, counting down.
GCGACAGAGACGGCTATATGTTCGTAAACTATTCCGTGCCGATGAGGGGCAGAAGCAATACGCTTACCCTTCGTTTTACCGGCTGTTCGGAAGCTCTCGTGTATACGGGCGGTGCGAACGGAATGAAAGCGGAAAAGGTTAAGCTTGCGGAAGGAACTCTTCGCTTAAACCTCGGCGCGGGCGAGGGCGCGTTCGTTATCCCTGCCTGACGCGTTTCGTTATACGCGTTTTACGCGGGCGATATTTACGGGATAAGACTCATTGAGAGCGCGGTAAACGCACGCGAAAACCTTAATGTAAAAAAAGGAATTACGGAAAATGGATAAGGAAAAACCGAAAATAAAAGCGAATAAGGGGAAGAGGGCGGCGCTTATTTTCTGCTACGTTATGCTTATTCCCGCCGCTTGGGAAATAATAAAATATTTCATAGTAAACGCGGGTTCGATACTTCTTGCGTTCGCGGACGGAGAAATAGTATCTTCGCCGCTCACGTTCAATAATTTCGAGCGACTTTTTACAGAGCTTGCGTTTGCGGACAGCACGATCTACGCTTCGCTTCTTAACACGCTGAAATATTTTCTGTTAGGACTTGCGAAGATATTCGTTTCATACCTCATCGCGTTTTTCCTGTTTAAGAAGCTCGCGGGTTATAAGTTTTTCAGATTTTTCTTTTTTCTTCCGAGCGTAATAGCTCCCGTTATATCGGTAACGATTTTCATTGCGGTAACGGAGGTTTACGGACCGCTTTGGGAGGTGTTAAAGCTACTTACGGGATCGGGCTACGAGGAATTCGTCACAAACCCCGCCACCGCAACCAACTATATACTCGTTTACGTCGCGCTTTCGGGCTTCGGAATGAACTACCTTATACTTATGGGCGCGATGAACAGAATTCCGATCGAGTATTTCGAGGCGGCGGCTCTTGACGGGTGCAGTCCTTGGCGTGAGTTTTGGAGCATAATTTCCCCGCTCGTGTGGGAAACTCTTTCCACTCTTCTCGTCCTGCATTTTACGCAGCTTTTTATGGCGAGCGGACCTATTCTTTATTTCACGAACGGCGCGGCGAACACGTTCACTCTTTCGTTCTGGATATTCAACGAGGTAAGGGGCGGAATGTATAACTATCCTTCCGCGGTCGGCATATTCTTTACGGTAGCCGCGTTACCGATAGTTTTCGGAATAAGATTTTTAATGAGTAAAATCAATCCGGAGGTGGACTACTGATGAAAGCGAAGAAGAAATTTACCACCTCGCCCGTACGCATCGCGGTGTTTATAATATTCGTCGTATACGCGATAGTGATAGCCGTGCCTTATATATGGGCGGTGCTTGCCTCGCTAAAATCGTGGGCGGAATACAATAACGAATACGTTTTGTCGCTGCCCTCGCGCTTTCTTATAAAGAATTATGCGGACGCCTGGACGGAGCTTGCCGCAGAGGAAACGAGCGTGCCGACAATGCTTTTAAACAGTATCTGGTATTCTTGCGGCAGAAGCGTTCTCGGAATACTGTTTTCCGCGATGGCGGCGTACGTTATAGCCAAATACAAATTTTTCGGGCGGAATTTCGTATACACGTTCGCGATAGTTACGATGATGCTCCCGATAATGGGTTCGATGGCGAGCGCGCTTAAATTCAGCAAGGCGATAGGCACATACGATTCGCCTACCTACGTTATATTGAACGCGACGACGTTGAGCGGCGGCTTCATAATACTTTACAGTACTTTCAAAACGTTAAGCTGGGGTTATGCGGAAGCCGCAATGATAGACGGCGCGGGGCATTTTAGAACGTTCTTTTCCATAATGCTTCCACAGGTGATTTCGCCTATGTGCGCGCTCGTGCTTTCGGAGTTCATAGTAATGTGGACCGACGCGGATACGCCGCTGATTTTCTTTCCGCATTTGCCGACTCTTGCATACGGCTTGTATCTTTATCAGGACGTAGTGAGAAAAACTCTGCAATATCCGGTGTTTTTCGCGGGGCTTATAACGTGTATGATCCCGACGGTCACGCTGTACGCGATATTCCAGAGAAGTCTTATGGATATTCAGATGGGCGGCGGACTTAAAGGGTGATAGGTTCTGCGGCAAAATAAAATATGCCGAGGAAACAAAAAACGCGCCTTAACCGAAATCGTAAAAAGAGAAACGGTTAAAAGTCTTGAAAAATAGTGGCGGTAATTAAAAAAAACGAAAACGAGAAGAGAAGTCTTTTCCCTTCTGTAAATATGAAAAGGAGAATTTTCGAAAATGAAAAAGCTTTTAGGAGTTATACTTGCGTCGCTTCTTGCGATAGGTTTTTGTTGCGGTTGCGGAGGCAAAGATCCTTCCGCGGGTGAATATGCGGACAGACCGATTAAGTTCGAGTTCAGCTATTACGCGGGCGGCTTCGGCAAAGAATGGCTGGAAGCCGTTACCAAAGATTATATGGACAACGTGGATAAGGACGTATATATAAAGCTTCGTTCAAGCTCTTCAAATCCGACCGCTCAGGGCAATATTTCCGCAGGCGTCGGTGCGAGCGATTTGCATCAGATAGAAATAGGAATGTTCAATATGGCATCCTCTCTCGAAGATATTTCGGACGTTTACGATATGACCGTTTACGGGGAAAACGTTAAGGTAAGGGATAAAATAAATCCCGAAATGATAGATTTCTATAATGAAAAAGGAAAATTCTATCAACTTTCTCTGAACAGAAGAACGGGCTGGAACTGGGTTTACAATTCCTCCGTTTTAGACGCAACTCTCGGCAAAGGCAACTATACGCTCCCGAGAACTACCGACGAATTTTTCGCGCTCGGCGAAGAACTGTATAATAAGGGCGTATATCTTACTGCGGGCGCTCTGAACGATAAGCAGGGCGGCGAATATCTCGTTTACGCATTCCACGGTTGGTTTGCGCAAATGCTGGGCTACGAGACGAATCAGAGATATTTCGACGGCTATGCGTTAAACGACGCAGGCGAATGGGAGTTTTGCCGTACTTCGCCCAAAATGGTTAAAGATAACGAGGCAGCGATAGAAGCCGTTTACGCGCTTGCGGAAAAGCTTTGTAAGCGCGGCGTGGATATGCAGTATCTGCATAAAGAAAGCGGCTCTATGGGGTATAAGGACCTCGATCAGGTGTTCTACGGCGGAAAGTTCAAAAAGAACGAAACACAGCGTTTTGCGTTTGCGTATATCGGCGAATGGTTGGAAAGAGAGGTTTCCGTCTTTTTCGAGCAGGGCGTGCTTAAAGACCGCGACCAAGGCATACTCGCGATGAAAATGCCCGTTATAAGCGCGATAACCTCCCGTACGGAGAGTATCAACGACGATGCGACGCTTGCAAAGGTCGTGGATTACGTTGACGGAAAGGGAGAGCTTCCCGCGGGCGTTACCGAAAAGGACGTTGCGATAGTGAGAGAAGCGCGCAACGTCGTGGTGGAAAATCAATGTAATCAGCTCGTTATTCCGAAATCCGCAAAAAACAAAGACGCCATAAAGAAATTTATAACCTACCTTTGCTCGGACAGGGCGCAGAAAATAGCGGCGCAGGCCGCTTCGGGTTCTTCCGTGCTTCCGTTCGGGTATATCCCCACGGACGAGGATATGGGCTTTACCATAAGCGATCTTATAAAAAGTTTCAGAAAGGTAGCGGATAAAGAAAGCGTAGTAGTCGTTGATACGTCTCACCTTAACGATCCGCTCGTGCAGGTTTCGGGCTTTAACTGGTATTATGACAGCAAAAATCCGAATAAGGAAATAGCAAAGGATATTTTCGGCGGCTCGTATACGGCGGTTTCGGACATAGCGCAAGCGACCTACGATTATTACTCGCGCGGCTGGGAAAGCTATATAAAGAGCTACGACGCGTACGTCGCGAGATAATAGGCGATTAAACGAAACGGGAAGGCGCGTCGCCAACCGGCGGCGCGAGAATCTATAAAAAAGGTCGTCATAGGATAAATACAACGGAAAACCGTCTGCCTGAAATTCGGCGAGTGACCTAAAAGGAAATAAAGGAGGAAAATCCGATATGAAAGCGTTAAAAACGATAATAACCGCGTTATTGTTCGCGTTTGCGGCGATTTTCGCTGCGGCCGGAATGGCGGCGTGCGGAAATAAGAACGACGAAGCGGGGTATAAAATAGTTCTCGACAGGGCTTTTCCCGAGGGGAACGTTATAAATTACGCGGAGGAGATAGAACTTCCGTCCGCACACGTCGAAAACGCGGAAGGCGAAACGGTGTCTTACGCGATAACGTACCGCGTGACGGGTGAAAACGGTTTTGCAGAGGAGAGCGAATATTCTTCGTTTTCTCTCGCGCCGGCAAAATATACTGCGGAATACGTTTATTCCGAAAAGCTTAAACTCGAAATCGAGTTTACGGTAATAGATTCCGAAAATCCCGTTATAAAATTCACTAACGTGCCGAACGACGTGTTTTTGGGTGAAACCGACGGCGGCTTTTTGCCGACGGTAGAGATTGAAGACGCTTCGGAGGTAAGCACGGAAAAACGTTTGCATTTCGCGCCGTACGGCGGGGAAAGCAAAGAGGTTTTCTATAACAAAATGAACGACAGCTATGCCGTTACGGAAGCGGGAGTATTCACCTTTACCGTCAAGGCGGAGGATGAAAGCGGTAACAGCGCGGAAAATTCGGTTTCATGGCTAGTGAAAGATCCGGAATGGACGGACGAAAGCCTTGAAAACGGCTATCATTCGGACTTCGGCGAGGAAGGCTATCTTAACACTGTGCGTTCGGCAGACGTGAACGTATACTGGAACGCGCCCGAATATTCGCAGGAGTGGCTCGAAAGCTACGAGGGCGCCGGCGGCGTGGTAAAGTTGGGACTTCCTTTTACGGGTTGGAACTTTACGGCGATAAGAATAAGGCTTTCAAAGCCGATAAGCTGGGACGAGCTTCGCGGCAAATATATAGCGGTAAGAGTGTTTGTGGAAGGCGAAGGCTTGCAGGATTTCTTCGCGTTCGCCGGCAATCAGAAAATACAATTTGAAACAGAGTATTCGGCGGCGACCGAAAGAAAAACGCCGCTCATAACGGGCAAATGGACGACTTATTATCTCGATTACGAACGTGCGAAGGCTTTGCGTATGTATTCGGATGAAAACGACGATAAAGATTCGCCCGTAAGCCCGATAAAGGAACTGCAATTCGCGTTCGGAAGAATGAACAACAGAACGAAGAGCGTAAACCTGTATATAGACGGCGTAAGCGTTGCGGAAAAGCTGCCCGCGCCCGAAAATTTAAGGACGGAAAAAGGCAAGTTCTGCTGGAACGCCGTGCAAAACGCGATTTCTTATACCGTAGACTTAAACGGCGAAATTTCTACCGTAACGGATAATTTTATAACTCTTCCCGACGGAAAAGGGTATATAAAGGTCTCTGCGAACGGCGACGGATTTTTGAACCTCGATTCGGAAGCAAACGTTTCCGCATACGGACTTTACGCGAAGGACGGCGAATATGCTTCTTTCGACGACGAGCTTTATACCCGCCTTATAGACGGCGCGGTGAACGTCGGTTCGGAGACGGAGGGCTATAAACCGAGCTTCGTAAACAGCACTTTCGAGGACGGGAGGATAAAGATTACCGTCGGCAAGGGCGCGTGGGGTGTGTGTAGCGCGGTTCAGGTGCGTTTCCCGCAGGCGGTGACGGTTGATAGCGGCGTATCTTCGCTCTGTTTCGGAATGACGGCAAGTATCGGCAGCGAATGTAAAACCGTTATGGTATTTACTTCGGATTATAAATATAAACTCGGCGAGCTGACCGTTGAAGACGGTAAAACCGAATACGCTTTGGATATTTCGGGCATAGGTGTAAAGAGCCTTTCCGGTATTCAGTTCGTGTACGTGAATAAGCTTGCGGACGGTAAAATCGCTGATATGGGCGAAAACGTTCTCGAATTTACCTTCGATTATATCGCGCCCGCAACGCGGCTCGGTAAAACGGAAATAACCGCCGATAACGCAAAGAGAACTATTTACTGGAACGCGGTGGAAAACGCCGTTTCATACGCAGTCGTAAAAGACGGCGAAAAGATAGCTTCGGTGACGGGGCTTTCTTATGACTGTTCCTCGCTCGGCGCGTTCAATTCTCTCGGAGTGTACGCGGAAGGTAGCGGAAGGTTTACCGACGGCGAAATCGCTTATGCGGAAATCACTCTTTCGGGCGACGTATGGGTGACGATAAAGGGGATTGTTTCGGTTAAAAAGGTGGCGTATTCCACGGACGGGCTTTTACAGCTTGAATTAAACGAGACCACGGATTTTGCGGAGAACGCGAGAATTTTAACGGAAGGCTTGAATATAATTCTGAACGGCGAAAAACTTGCGGTAACGGGCGCGTTGTGGACGAGCGTAAGCACCAAAATCAATATTTCGTGCGACCTTTCGGCGACGACGGTCGGTGCGAAGCTAACCGTAAATGCGGGTACGCTTTTTGTTTCGGAAAGCGGCGATACCTATAAACTGTCCGAAAGCTACGAAGCGATTTTCGTTGCGAAGTCAGCGGACGACAGTATTCACTGGTACGAAAACGCCGGCGCGTTGAAATTCGATACGACGGACTATTCGGCAACGGGAGTGATACAGTTTTTGATTCCCGAAGGCTTTAACGAAGCCGACCAGCAAACCTTTAATCTTTCGCTTATGAACGTCACCGCTAACGGCGAAGCGTTTAAGGTTAACGAAATAAGATGGCACGCCTCTCCTAAAAAGCTTGCGTTCGAGTTTAATCAGCCCGCGGCGACGGCGGCTTATCCCGCGCCGACTATCGTTATAGAAAAAGGTTCGGTCATCTTTTCTTCCGAAAGCCGAAAAGCCTATATTTTCGAGGAATCTTGCGCTCTTGTGTACGGTGAAGTTTACGGTCGTTGGAGTCTCGTGCATAAAGCGGAGGCGGAAAGGGTTTCTTGTAGCGAAAACGTCGGTTCCGTTCAGCTGATTTTAACTGAAGATTGTAAGCTCGTTACGGGCGAAACGCTTGATACTTCGGCGTTCGTCGTTACCGTGAACGGAAAAGAGGTGAAAGATTTAAAGGTCGTCGCGGACAGCGAAAAGCATATTCACCTTTACGGCACGTTTTCCACGGAAAGCGCGGAGGGTTACGAAACTCCTACGCTCGTTATAAAAGCGGGTTCTGTCGCGATGCTGCGTTTTACGGCGATAACGTTTACCGAAGACGTCGTTCTTAGTTGGAACGGTTCGGCGTGGGTAAAGGCATGACAAAATTCTTGATTGAACGTATTATGAAAGGCGGTAAGAATTTATGAATAAAAAAATATTCTCCGCGTTTGCGACGATTTTTGCGGTATTAACGGCGTTATCCACCGTCGCCTGCGGAGGAAAAGACGGGGCTACGAATGATAATATGCTGAACGTAACGGCTGTCAGTCCCGAGGACGGCAAAACCTTAAATATCGCGAACGACGTAGTTGCCCGCGTGACAAAGAACTACGAAGTGGGCGCATTTGCGGAGTATCAGGACGGTACGGACAAATACGCGGGCAAATCGATAAAACTACGTTTTGCGGTGAAGGGCAATCCCGCGCCGTATACGGTTAAGCTGTCGCTTAACCCGGATATGTCGGAGGCTGAGGAATATCGTACGGAAAACGGCGAACTCGAACTTTACGACCTTTATACGGGCGCAAAGTATTACTGGACTATTTCCGCCGAGAAGGACGGAACGGAGAAAACGTCCCGCGTGTACGGATTCGAGACGGATAAAACGCCGAGAACGATTGCTCTTGACGGTATATCCAACACCCGCGATATAGGCGGTTATGCGGCGGAAAACGGCAAGAGGATAAGGGAGGGCTTAATTTACCGCGGCGCGAACGTAGACGGCGCGTCGGATGCCGCCGTAAAAAAGGCGAAAGAGGTTTACGGAATAAAGGCCGAACTCGATCTTCGCGAAAAGCCGCTTGCGGGAGGCAGTCCGTTCGGAAACGACGTAAAATATCGTCAGGTTTCAGGCGGTTATTATACGGACGGCGATACGTCCTTTACCGATCCGAAGAACGCCGAGAGACTTGCGGAATCCTTCCGCTTTTTTACGGAGGAAGACAGTTATCCCGCATATTTTCATTGCGCCATCGGGCGCGACAGAACGGGCTGTCTTTCAATGATAATTCTCGCGGTGTGCGGGGTTTCGGAAGAGGATATATTGCTCGATTACGAGCTTTCCGCTCTTTCGGAGTCGGGTTCGAGAGATAAAACGCCCATAACAACGATGTTGTCTATTTTCGCTAATACTCTCAATTATATCAAGAGTTTTTCCGATAAAAGCCTTCAAAAAAACGCCGAAACGTTTCTTTTGGAACGCGGCGTTAAAAAGGAAGAAATAGACTTCGTTAAAAATAAACTTCTCTATTAAAGCAAGTTTGACGGTAAAATATCAATACAGAGTAAGAAAGCCGTCAAAAAAAGTATAGAAAACATCCCCGAAAAGCTACATACTTTATTACGTCGAAGGGTGGAAAATCAATGGGGGCATACCCCTTTATTGCTAAAAAATATTCTAATCGCAGAGGAGGACGGAGAATGAATCTATATACAAAACCGCTACTCGAAATAGTCAATATTTCGGAGCAAAACGTTATCGCCTGTTCGGACGGAACGATAGGCGACAGAGACTGGTCGGGGTTCGACTTTTAAGGGGTGAAGAGAGATGAAAAAGAAAATTATTCTGCCGTTTTTTGCGGCGTTTGCAATTCTGTTTCTTGCTCTCGGGGTATTTTTCACGGCGCGTGCGGCGTTTGCGGAGGAAACTATAACCTTTGACGACGGCGCGAGCATAAGAATAGATACATCCGAGGAAAACAATACGAGCGGAATACGGTTCACGGCAAACGTTCCCGAAGCCCTTGTGGAAAAAGAGGTGGGAATGATAGTCGTTCCCGCGTATATTTTGGACGGGGTAAACGACGATTACGTCAACTATTTTGAAAGTCGCGGCGTGGCGCTTTCGGAGATTTCCACCGTATTTACGGCGGCGCAGAAAGGCAGCGGCAAAATAAACGGCGCGATAGTCGGAATAAGGGACGAAAACTTTAATCTCGAATATCAGGCCGTCTGCTATTATAAAGACGGCGATAGCTACGTTTATTCGGAAAAGAGTGCGAAAAGAAGTATAGCGTTCGTGGCTGACAGAGGTTACGGCGACGTTTCGGGCGAGGACACGGAAGCGTTAAAAGCCGAAATAATCAGAATAATCGCCAAATCGGTTGAGGCTTCGATAGACTCGTATATGTACGAAGGACAGGTGCTTGACCTTTCACGGCAGCTCGGCTGGCTTTCGGAGGGCGGTGCGATTCTTTCTGCGGAAGGTGCGGTAGTCGCAAACGGAAGTTCTCTTACGGCGACGGCAACGGGAGCCGGAAGCGTTAAGGTTTCAGGTTACGACGGCGCGCTTTCGGTAACGAAAACGGTTAAATCCGTTCCCGTGACCGAGGTCAGCATCAAAACGCAAAGCTGGCAGCAGCCCGAAGATAATATGATTCAGTTAGAGTTCAACGAAAGCGCGTTTTCGAGCGGCACGTACGTCGATACCGCAAACGTGATCGTAGAGTACGGCGGCAAAACCGTAAAGGTTACGAACATAACCGAAGGCAACGATACCAAACTCTGCGTATACGGTAAATTTCCGCAGACGGAAAACGCGGTATTCACTTTTAAGGCGGGTTCGGTGTTTTTCAAAGCGGACGCGGCGTATAAAATCACCGCCGACCGTTCGTTTATCTGGTCGGGGTCTCAATGGTGGGGTTATAACGAAATAAACTGGACTACGGCAGACTGGTCGCCTGCAGACGGCGTTCAGGTCGTAACGACGGGTATGTCGGATATTTCCGCCGAAGGCAATCTTGCCTTGAATAACTTCGTTGCGACGGTAAACGGCAATAGTTATTCCGGCGTGTCGGCATACTGGTATTCGAGCGCGGGAAAGCTTATGTTTAACGGGCTTGGCGGCGCGGCGGCAAACGGTCTCGGAACGGTGTTTACCATAAAGGCCGGTTCGGGATTCACATACGATAAAAACGCATACAGAACGACGGAAGATAAATCCTTTGTCTATTCGGGAGAGGACGGTAGCTGCTGGATGTACCTTTTGGGCGAAGTCGAACTTGACGGCGTCGGGCATAATAACCAAAATGTAATACAAATAAAGAACGTGGATTTTGCGGGCTTTACAAAATCGAGCGTTCAATTGCAGCAATATAAAGGTATTTATCAGAATGGCGCGGAAATAAATCCGTTTGTCAGCTATTACATCGGTGAAAAGACTCTCGCCATCGGGCAGCACATTGCAACGAGTGCGGAAACGGGCGGTTTTTCGACCGACTATCCCGTCGAAATCAAAGCGGGTTCGATATTTTACGAGGACAGAAACGCTTACCGCATAAGTAGCGACTGGACAGCCGAGTGGGTTGACGGAAAATGGTTCGAAATTACGCGCGCTACCGTCGATTATTCGGAAGCGAACAACGACTGGTCGAACGACGATACCTTGCAGATACGTCTTCCTTCTTACGGCATAGGTAACGAAAACGGCGTGAGCGCGAATACAAACGGCTTTATCGTGACAGACGAAAGCGGCAATGCGATAACGGGCTTAACCGTGATTTATTACGAGAACGTAAGCGGCGTCGAGGGTAATAACAAAATAAGTATATCAGGACTTAATGCTTATACGGCACAGGTAATAACGATAAAGAAAGGCGCGAAGCTCATTGTCGAGTATAACGGCAAACGCCTTGAAATTACTTTTGCGAGCGACGTAGCGTTCAGGTTTGACAGCGAAGCAGGTAAATGGAATCCGATTACGGATTCCATTTCTTCTAACGGGAGGTTTATAGTTTTCACCGACCTTTCTCCCTCCGTGTTTTCGGAAGAAGAGCTTAGCAAATATCTTGCGGCGGGCTTTACCGATTTCAATCTGACGTTCGACGCGGCGGAGCTTGCGCAGGCGATAGAGGGCGGCAAGCTTACCGTGACGGAAGAGCTTAAAGCCGCAATATCCACGCTAAAAGGCGCAGGCGTTAAGATTTATATCAGAAATCAGACCGACGGCGGAAATTTTTTCGATAATATTTCGGGGGAATTCAACGAATCGTGGGCAGAAGGCGTTTCCGGCTTCTATTTCAACGACGAACCTACCGCGGACGAATTTTCCGCGCTTACTTCGCTCGTCGAATTTTTCAACGCGAACTACGCGGCGAATGAAAAGCTTTTTCATATAAATCTTTTTCCGAGCTATGCCGATAAAACGAATTTCGGCGTAAAAAGGCAGGGGTATACGAGTATCACGACGACTTATTATTCGTGGGAGGAATACGTTGAGCGCTATATAAGCGAGGTGCTTACAAAAGTAAACGGCAAAAAAACTCTGTGCGTGGATTGCTATCCCTTCGGTAGCAGTACGAAGGCGTTTGATAATGGCGTTTACATAAAGGATCTTCTGCATATCGCGAACGTTGTTAAATCGCTGAACGATTCGGGACATAGCGTTACGATGGGTATGTGCGTTCAGTCGTTCGCCGAGAACGAAGAATATAATCTTCCGACGTCGTATAAAGAAATTTCCTTTCAGCTTTTGACGGGAATGGCTGTCGGCGCGGAGCTTTTCGAGTATTTCGGATACGGAAACGCCATAGGCGGAACGTGGAATATAGAGGGTTTTGCGGGGAACGAGGCGGCGTACGAGGCTGTTAAAGTCGCCAACCAAAAATATTTGCAGCTTGCAAAGGTTCTTGGCGCGTACGAGTGGCAGGGGCTTTCGTTCTTTGCAAAAAGCGGAAACGACGCGCTATCAAAGCTTGGCGGGGAAACCACGCTTGCGGATAACGCGCGCGGCAAGCTTACGTCTTTTTCCGCGACGGAAAACACGATTTGCGGCTATTATTCGGGCGAGTACGGAGACGGATATATGATAACTAATTATTCCGCCCCGACGAACGGAGCAAAGTGTACGGTTACGTTGAAGTTATCAGGCGGCGCGTACGTTCTCGTGTACGGTGCTAACGGCGAAAAAGTCGTGAAAAACGTCGTTAACGGAGCCGTCACGATAGAAATCGAAGCGGGCGAGGGAGTGTTTGTAGCGGTAATAGGGTGAAAACAACGTATCCGCATTTAATAATCGTTTATCGGCTTGTTTATAAAACTCAAAAAAGCGATTAAAAAATAACCGTAAAAAAGTTGAAAACCGAGATTTTGTCGATTCGATGAGATCTCGGTTTTATGATTTTTGAAATTATTGTGAGGTTACTTATTATGTTTTTGATAGCAATGTCTTGGTTCGTAATAGCCGTAAAGAAGTTGAGGCTATAGCGGAAAAAATGAGCCATATAAAAGTCAAGGGGCAACAATCTCATGGACAAGCAGTTTTTACTAATACGATAGATTATAAAGAGGCAAAATCTTACCGGAAAGAACGGGACGGAATGCTCAGGCAAAATCAATGGCACGACCTGACGGTAAGAGTGTTTATGTAACTTTATCGGCAGACAGAAAAACGCCGTCCTTTGCTTTTGCGGAGGGCGGCGTTTTTTGATGCTTTCAGACTAATAAAAAGATTTCGGGTTTACGATATTCCGATTTTATTCTTTTTTCAAAGAAACGAATATCGGATTTTATTCCTTTTTTATTGACAAATACAAAAAACGAAGTATAATATCGGTAATAAAACTTGATTTCGGAGAAACGTTATGTTAAAAAGAAAAGCATATCAGAAACTTGTCGAGTGGAAAAATACGCATCGGAATAACTGCTTGATGGTGAAAGGGGCAAGGCAGGTCGGAAAAACTTATCTTATCCGCGAGCTCGGGAAAAAAGAGTATAAAAGTTTTGTCGAAATCAATTTTATCAAAAATCAGGAATTAAAACAGATTTTTGCGGGAACGTTGGACGCCGAATCCGTTTATAAAAGAATGACGGCTATGATAAACGGAGTAAATCTTGTTAAAGGCGATACACTGATATTTTTAGACGAAATTCAGGCGTGCGGAAGCGCGCGTACCGCGTTGAAATTTCTTGCGGAGGACGGGAGATTCGACGTTATTACTTCCGGAAGCCTTTTAGGATTGACATACGGGGAAGACGCCGACGAAAATACGGAAGAACCCGAATCTGTTCCTACCGGATTCGAAACGTTTCTTACGATGTATTCGCTTGATTTCGAGGAATTTCTTTGGGCGGAAGGGTACGAAAGCGGAATTTCTTACCTGAAAGAACTTTTTGATAAAAAAGAAAAAGTTCCTTTTGCGCTAAATGAAAAATACGAAACGCTGTTCCGTGAGTATATGGTGGTGGGCGGAGGCTCTTTTTTTATCTTTTTACGGCAAAAAATAAGCCAAAAAATCGCTGAAAAAAGTTTTATTCCACCGAAGTTGAACACTTTACTTTTGAAATTCGATATGGCATACTATTCATATAATTAAATTCGGATAAAAAGGCGGAAAACTGCAGTAATGACCAATTATAAGGCTATTTTAGGATATTATCATAAAGGAAATACGACAACGCAAATCGCTAAACTTTGCGAATGTTCTCGTACTACCGTTTTGAAAACGATTAAAAGGGCTAAACAGTGCGGTCTCAAATTGCCTTTGTTCGATAAAACGTCCGATTACGACTTGCTGAAAAAACTTTATCCGAAACGCGTGCGCAAAGAGGAATACGCAGTGCCGAATTTTTATGAGTTGGAAAAGGATAAAAAGAAGAGAAAACTCACGATTTTTGTTATGTGGCGCAGATATTATAAAAGAACTTTGGCGGCGGGGCAAAAACCTTACGGCAAATCGCAGTTTTTCAAGATGTTTAAGATGTATAGGACCAATTCTAAATTTCACTTTCAATTGACGGAAACGATGAAAAAAGCGTATTCGTTTGCGTGGGAAGCTTCTTACTTGGCAAAAGGGAAGAGAATGCTTACCATGCGGGAGGCTTGGGAAAAGCTTGTTTTGTGGTGCAAAAAAATGCGCTTAGACCCGCAGAAGATATAGTTGAATAAAAAAGAAGAACGCCAAAGGTGGGTACTCTTATAGAGTATCAAAAACCTTGGCGATCTTGGCGTGCTTGACGCTAAAAGCCTTTATTTATAAGGTAATCAAGACCGCCAAAGTGGTTGGCGGTCTTGAAATACACTTTGGCGGCCTTTATAAGCATTATTTGGAGCAAATCCTATTAGAAAAAGAAACTTTCTCGTAAAAACTAACAATATTTGCGAGAAACCTTTTTATTTTAAGAGAAAATCTATTGACTTTTCTCGTAAAAAGTTTTATAATTTAGGAGAAAGTAAACGTAAGAGGTGTATTTTATGAGAGATTTTAACTACTCTTTACTAAAAGACCTAAAATGGGATTTCGAAATCGTAAGTTATCTTACTGCCATCCACGAAGCGAAGGGTAAGCAAGAACTTTACTTAAAACAACAACCCGAAAAACTTAATAAACTCGTGGAAATAGCAAAAGTTCAAAGTGCGGAATCGTCCAACGATATTGAAGGTATAAGAACGACGAATACGAGATTAAAACAACTTTTAACGGATAAGACTACGCCTAAAAACCGTGACGAAGAAGAAATCGCAGGGTATAGGGACGTGCTTAACGTTATTCACGAAAGTTTTGAATATATTCCTATGACTTCAAACTATATCTTGCAACTTCATAAGATTTTATATAGTTATTCAAGCAAGAGTATCGGCGGTAAGTTTAAGAACGTTCAAAATTATATTACTTTAACCGAAAACGGCAAGGAAAGTATTTTGTTTACGCCGCCTGCGCCTTACGAAACGCCCGATGCGATAGAAAAGATTTGCAATGAGTTTAATATAGCGATTTCTAAATGCGAAGTAGACCCGCTTATCTTGATACCGATTTTTATTCACGATTTCTTGTGCATACATCCGTTTTCGGACGGTAATGGTAGAATGAGCCGTTTGCTTACGACATTGCTCTTATATAGAAACGGCTATATGGTAGGTAAGTATATTTCCTTGGAATCTAAAATTGCGAAAAATAAAAACGCATATTACGATGCGTTAGAAAAGGCGCAAGCCGGTTGGGATGAAGGAAAAGAAGACCCCGTTCCGTTTATTAAATATTTGCTTAGCACGATTATTTCGGCATATAGAGATTTTGAAGATAGAATGGAAATTGTAAGCGAGAGCGAGTCTGCGCTTGATATGGTTAAAAAAGCCGTAGCGAATAAAATCGGCAAGTTTACCAAAATGGATATCGTGGCTATGTGTCCGTCGCTTAGCAATAGTTCGGTAGAAAGTTCACTCAAAAAGCTTGCTAAAGAAGGTTTTATCGAAAAGAAAGGCGCAAGCCGTGCAACATATTACGTTAGAGTAGAAAAAATCTAAGAAATTTTATAAAAGTGACGGAAGTTGTCGTATTAAATGTGGTAGAATTAAACTTATGAGAAAAACAATGAATGGATTAATCTTATTCACGGAAAAATGAATCCTGGTGATAATGAATATGAAGTTGTTAAATATTGCTACTTTATACTATCGATAAGCCGAATGAAGAAAAGAAAATGGTTTGGGAATTTCCTATAGAATTTCAGGAAGCAAAGTCGTATCGGACCGAGGTAAATTCGCTTCTTCGCCCTACGCAGTGGCACGATCTTTTAGTGAGAGTATATGTGTAATATAAAGATAAAAGGGCATAAATCGTCGTTTTATATTGGTGTTTGGAAAAATATTTTTCCAAAACAGGCATATAAAACGTGACAAATGGCTATTATAAAGGTATAATGCTGTGTATGGAGGCAAGAAATCATGTTGTGCCAGTTCGGTTTTAAAAATTTTAAGTCTTATAAGAATGAAACGATATTTGATTTTCAAGCGGGAGAATTAAGCGAATTCAAAGAATCCTTAATTAAAGACGATAAGGCAACGCCGCTATTGCCGGTCAGCGTTGTGTACGGTCCCAATGGCGGAGGGAAAACAACGTTATTGCAGGCTTTATCATGCTTAATAACAATGGTTGTTTTTCCGATCCATGAATTAAAAAAGAATCGAATGAATTTGATAGTACAGCAAAGAGTTAATTGTGAGCCGTTTTTATACGACGAAAAATCAAAAAACGAACCTACTGAATTTAATCTGTATTTCAGAAAAAATAATAATGAATACAGATATTATGTGGCTATAAAAAACGACATTGTTGTATCAGAATCGTTATTCAGAAGAGGAATCGGAGCAAAAAAGACAGCAGTCATTTTTACACGCGAAGAAAACAATATAGACTTAGGCGCAAGCATAGGGAAAAGCGGTATTAATACGGACGTTAACCCGAAGATGTTGTTCTTATCTTTTTTAGCGATAAATTACAATATATCTGTAATAGTTGAGGTTCAAGAATGGTTTGAATCTTGTGTGATCAGAAATTATGCAAATCCGATTACAGATCTAAAAATCATGATTAACGAAAACGAATCGTTTAAGAAACCTTTTCTTAATCTGTTAAATGAAATGGGCATAGATGTTTGCGACTATCGCTATGATAGCGAAAAAGAAGATTTTTTGTTGACGCGTAAAGTAAATAACGTTGATTATTCATTATTATTGAGCAAAGAATCTGCCGGAACGAGAAAACTTTTCGGATCGCTTCCGATTTTAATGATCGCTTTGCAGACCGGGCGACTGGCGATTATAGACGAACTCGATGCAAAACTTCATCCGAAACTTTTAAGATACATCATTTCTTTGTTTACAGATCCGAAAATAAATAAATTCGGAGCGCAATTGTTGTTCACTTCGCACGATATGTCAACAATGAGTAATGAAGTATTTCGTAGAGATGAAATTTGGTTTGCCGCTCTGGATGATGAACATAGTAGCGAGCTGTATTCGCTATATGAAATCCGGAAAGAAGACGGGAAAAGGGTAAACGCGACGGCTTCTTACAACAAGCAGTATTTAGAGGGCCGATACGGTGCCGATCCTTATTTCAAGAAAATGCTTGATTGGGGGGATTGGGCATGAGTTTAAAACCTGTTAAAAAATCTGACCAAGAGAAAGATTGGCTAAAGAAGAGAAACGAAAAAAAATAAATATATTTCCGGAGTATCATTTAATTGTTACAGAGGGAACAAAAACAGAGCCAAACTATTTTGAAGCGATAAAACTTAGAATTAACGAAAAATATAAAAATCGTATAAGTTTAGAGATAAGAGGTGACGGCAATAATACTGTCGGGCTTTTCGAGGACGCAAAAAGAATCGTCGAAAGCAATCAAAGGCAATTTAGTTTCAGACACGTTTGGATTGTATATGATACAGACGATTTCCCGAAAGATAAAATAGATAGCGTTCCGGAGTTGTGTAAGAAAAATAGCACTTCGGATTGACGATATCATGCAATATGGTCGAATCAATGCATAGAACTTTGGTTTCTGCTACATTTTGGTTACTATCATTCGGATCTGCATAGAAACGATTATTTTCCGAAACTCGATAGGTGGTTGAAAAGCATTAGCTCCGGGAAATATGAAAAAAATCGAACGGATATGTTTTCAGTTCTTGAGCCGTATATGAATGATGCGATAAAAAATGCTACTCATTTGCAGGAACAAAACAAAGATCAATTACCTTCAAATTCTAAACCGGGAACAAAAGTTTATGAACTGATTGAGATGTTAAAGCCGTATTTTTAATGTTTTTTGAATAATAAAAGGTTGTCTTTTCAAGAAAGAATGAAAAGATGATAAGTGCGAGGAAGGCACTTTAAAGAAATTCCGGATGAAGATATAGTGCGAGGGGAACACCTTAAAAAGAAATCCCGCTTGAAGATTTTGCCCCTTACGAGAGTGAGGGGCTTTCTTTTTGTCAAAGAAGTGGTTACAGCAGATTAAAAAAACATTTCAAAACATATCGTTTAGGACAAGCGTATGCGATACAGGCGTCAACCGAAATAGCTGAAAATATTATTTTATGGGAACTTAAATATAAGAAATTAGGGAAGGAGGCATTCGTGATATTCCTAAAAGAATGTTTGCAGTCTAAAGAGTGTTATATGAAAAATACTTGGAATACGGCATTGCTAAGAGCCTTAATTAACAATATTGATGTATTGGGATGAAAAATTCAAACAATTTTCAGATCTTGATGAGAGTGAAGATTCGAAAATTCTATCTCAAAAAACGCAAACGTATTTTATATTGCTTGTTGAAGGGTGGATGATTACAAGAAATCTTTTTGCCCATAATAGCAATTGTAAACTTAAATAATGGCAAAAACACGCTATAATCGAAGAATAAAAAGAAGAATTGGAAGTTAAAATTGATATATGGAAAGGTTATCGAACGATGCCTTTATTGTGGAATACATATAGTGTTTGTCTGCCGTCAAAACACAAGATATAGTGGTTTCATTGTGATACTGACGACAGACTATAAACAAAACCGCTTTACCCCAATAATAGCCCACCACAGGCGAACATTAAACACCCGAGGGGCTAATGGCTTTTCGCCTGAAAAACCACTGTTTACAATAACGATTGATGCCTCAATCGCAAGGGAGTATTACAAACGCCTCGGAGTAAAATTCTTCAGGACACGTTTTACTCCC
>CALVWQ010000004.1 GCA_944367535.1 uncultured Clostridia bacterium | reverse complement strand
GGCGATTTTAGTAGCGATTTTGAAAACAACTCACAGTTTTTACCTTTATTTTAATGATAAGGAACGACTCCTAAGGGCTAGTTCGGGGTTCGATTCCCTGTGGGGACGCCAAAGACCACTAAATATTGTGGTCTTTTTCTTTATTTTTACTATATTTTGTGGTTGGTTTTGATATTAAATCTTGTTTACATTTATACCTAATTTATACTTCAAAAAATCGTTGAAAGCCTTTTATTTACTGACTTTTTTACGTTTTAATCTTTTTATTTTGTAGTTAGTTTTCTTGAAGTATTCGGTTATAACGGATTCAATTTGATTATAATTGATAATCCATCTATTTCCATAGTGATACTGTGCTACAACGACCAAGACGAAAGGCAAAAATATGGAGTAATAGAAGATAGTAATAAAAAAGCCGAGCGATCTTATTCGCCCGGCAATGTGCTGCGTGTGTATTCATCTGTTGATAATAATCCCGAAATATTCGTGAGAAAAGAAATATAAGCACCTAAACTTTTTATCGTTAGGGTGCGTACAATTCTCTTGTGGCGGGGCGGAAACTATAAAAATCGCTTTCGTTGGCGTCGATACCCAACGGCGAATTTGCCCAACTGTCGTTAGTGCCGCCGAAAACGAATATCGTATCTATTTTATTTTTGTTAAAATATCCGTTTTCGATATAATTTTTCATACGGAATAGTAAAGACGTTTTTTTTGCGTTTGAACCGTCGTAGCCTGTATAGCAAATTGTGCTGCCAGAACAACTGTCGTTCAACGTTAAAACGCCGTCCGATCTTTTTAAAACAAACTCCACCAAGTATATTCTTTAGCGTTAAAACCGAATAAATCCAGACTGTTTTCGTCGTAATAATGAGGGTAACTTTCAGGATTGTTCCCTTTAAAAGTCGAATAACTATCCCCCAAAATAAATACTTTTCCTAATTATCCGTCTTTTGCAGTGGATGTAATAATTTTCTGCGTAAGATTATATCAAACTTTTTTTGTAAATGGCAATGATTTTATAGATGAATTTTTTAAAAAGACGAAATAACTAAATTCGTTTGTCGTAAGCAAATTCGCGTTGCGCAACGGTAATAGAACGAACGCTTCATCGTTCCGTTTTTATTTTTTTAGTAACTATCGACACGGCGGCTTTTTTGTTATATAATTGAGAAGAAATTATGTGGGGTCAAGTCGCTTAAATTGCCGTAAATGACTTTCCTGCAAGTAATTTCAGCGTCGGCGTTCGCTTTTACGCCGAAATATTTTTCTGAAAGGAGAAGAGTATGAAAAGGATTAGAAACAAAGTGGCGTCGTTGTTCGTCGTATGTGCGCTAGCGGCTACGATGATAGGCGTCGTAAGACTCCCCGTTAAGGCTCTTGCCGAAACGCGCACCGTAACCGAAGCGGATTTGGCGGGCTTGTTTAAGGTAACGGACGGAAAAAACGCGATAGACGAGGCGGTCGTTAAGTTCGCCGAGGCGGAAATCAGAACGTCGAAAATTCCGGCGACCGAGGCGGGTGGCTCTTGGGAAGGCGCGTATAAAGCCAACGGCGTATATATCGACAGAGTTACTACGGCGGGAAACGATGCAAACGGCGAAATAATGCAGATAAATTACGCAAAGCCGATTTATTTGGCGGATAACGCGTTGACTACGCCGTTTATAAAATTTGCGGTACCCAACGACGGAAACGAAACTTGGACGGCGTTGAAATTTAACGAAACTACTAAAAGTTATAACGCAAGAAATTACGACGTTATAGATATAGCGGTAGAAGATACGGAAAACGCGAATAATTATTTCGTTATTACCATTTATCCGCATAACAACTACGGAGAATCTCAACCTACGGGTTCGTTTATTTCAATAAGAACTGCGGGACGGACGCTAGGTTTTAACACGCCGAGTTATAGTAATTCACCCTATAAATACGTTACGAACACAAGCGTTTGTGCGGATTTCAGGAATCAAGAATACGCCTTTTATTACGATTACGAAACTAATTCGTTAAAAGTCGGCAACTATAACGATACGGCTAACGATACTTTCGTGCTTGACGGTACTACAGCGATAAAAACGGCGAAATTGACGATAAGAACTATCAAAAATTTAAAAAACGCCTCTTCGTATACGGATATATACGGTAAAAACACTACTTTACAAAATTTCAACGCGATAACCGGCGCTGCGCTTAAAACCGATAAATCGGCAAAACTCGTAATAACGAATATTGACGGCGTTTCGCTTGCCGCTTCTAACGGAACTAAAAACGTTTCGCTCGTAAAAGAAAGCGGAGCGGGCGTATACGGGGCAAGGACGAGCAGCAATTATTTATACGGCGCGGTAAAGCGAGACCCGCAACCCGAGGGCGTGGATTCGCATTACACCGTTTACGATAATTTCCCGTTGGTAATCGACCGTCAAGGCGCGAGTTTGAGTTACGATACGGCTAACGACGCGGGCATTTGGGCGGCGAAAGATACGGTGGTAGCGGCAGGCGAAAGCGTAACCGTAGCAACTCTTTCTACGCATAACTTGTTCGACGGCATAAACGAAAACGAAATAATTTCGGCAAACTATTTCGTAAAGGCGTTTAAGGGCGACCAAGAAATAACCGTGTCGGGTTTAGAGTCGGGCAAGTGGACTGAAAACGCAACCGTAAAGACTGATAATTCCACCGCGACTTACTCCGTAAAATATTATTCGGACGAGGCTTGTACCGCCGAAGTTGCCGAGTACGGCGTTTACGCGATAAAGTTAGAGTTGAAAACGCTAAATAAAGCGTCGATTAAAGCAAACGGCAGGCAGGGTTTGAGATTTCAGACCGTAGTACTTAAAGAAGATAAAGTTGCAATAGAGGCGATGATTGCAAACGAGCAATCGTTCGGCGATTTGGGTAAAATACTTTCCGTAGAATACGGAACTCGCGTTACTTCTGCCCAAAAGCAAGGATATCTCAATATAAAGACGGAAGTATGGCGCGAGGGCGATTGGACGGATGGAGCAAATCAGTACGGCGAGATACTCGATACGACGGACGGCGTGTACGCTGCGTATTCCGCGGTTTTAACGGGATTTGGCGAAACTTACGATTATTATAATTACGAATTTACGGCAAAGGCTTACGCGGTAATAACCTTTGAAAACGGAAGTCTTAAAATAGAGTCTGATTCGACCGTAACCCGTTCCATAGCGCAAATAGCGGACACCGCTATCAACGATTGTAAAGACGCGGCGGAAGGCGAGTATACCGTAGAATTTAACGGCAAATTCTATAAAGAAGGCTACGATGCGGCGCAACTTGAATATATAGCCGAAATAGCGGCAAAATACAGTAAATAAGGGAGTTTGAATTTATGAAGAAAATTTATTTGAAACCCATAATAGAAACGATTTACGCAAAAACGGACGTATTAACCGCATCGGATGAAAATTACGGCCATTTCTCCGATTGGCAAGTTTAAGAAATAAAAATATAAAAAGTTTATCGGCCGCCGTGATAGCGGCGGCTGCTTTTTGATCGGAGGGAAAAAGAGTTTGAAATATCTTGCAATCGCAAACGAGGTCGAACGGCGGATATTAAACGGCGAATACGGGGTTTCGGGCGGTAAGTTTCCGTCGATAAGGGAATTTAAAAGCAAAGAAAACGTTTCGTCGAGTACCGCGATAAAGATTTACGGCGTTTTGAAAGAAAACGGGTTAATATCGCTTAAAGGTAAAAATTACTATTTGACATACGCGTTGATAAGACGCGGAACGGAACTTTACAAAAATAACGATAAACGCCTTATAGGTATGCTTTATCCCGATATAGACAACAAGTTTTATATACTTATGTCAAAGGCGGTAAAAGCCGCCGCGAAGGAAAAGGGTTACGAAGTGATTTCGTATTATTGCGATGCGAACGACCCTGCCGACGCAATCGTGGGTATGAACGTATTGTCGGAAGTAACCCGTGGGGTATTGTTTATGTGTTCGCATAAAGATTACGGCGATTATTTCAGACGATATCGTATTCCGCTCGTCGCGATAGGCGCGTCGGGTGAGGACGGGTATTTCGACGGCGTTCAGGTAGACGGTTTCGGTGCGGGCAGAATAGTCGCGCAAAAATTGATGAGCGAAAAATGCTATAAGTTTTTAATGGTTTCGCCCGAGATGAACGACGAAGAGAACACGCGAAAAAGCGGTTTTAAATACGAACTTGAAAGGATGAACGAGCAAATCGGCGACGAAAACTTTATTTCGTTTTCCACCGATGCCGAGTTGAAAGTTAAATTTTTGAAAAAAGCCGACGAGTTCATAAAAGAAGGTCGCCTCGGAGTTTTTTGCTATCACGATCTCGTGCTTAAATCCATTTTGGATATTTGTCAGGCGCACGGCAGGAATATACTCGAAAAAAGTTACGTTATAGGCTTTGATAATCTTCCTATTTTCGATAACGCGGGGGTATATTCTTCCGTTGCTTACTCTTTTAAAGATATGGCTAAAAAGTCCGTCGGACTGCTGATTTCGAGGATTAACGGCGACTACGATAATTTAACCACGCATTTTATACCGTTTCATTTAACTAGCAAAATTTAACCGAAATAAAATATTCGGAGGGAATATGAGAAAGATAAGAGCAGTATTTATCTTAATTTTTACGCTTTCGCTCGTTTTGGCGGCTGCTTTTTACGGCGGCGGAAAGAAAGAGGTAAAGGCGGCGGACGCCGACGAGAGTCGTTTGAGGTCGCTTTTCGTCGTAACCGACGGAAAAAACGCGATAAAAGAGGCAAGCGTGTATTTTGCCGAGGCTGAATTAAGAACGAGCGTTTATAACGCGATTTCCAACGGGGAAACCGTCGTTTCGAGGTTATCTTCGCAAGGACAAAAGAAAGTCGGCGGCGTTTATATCGACAGAGTAAAGACGGACGGCAACGCCGCGCTAAACGAAATTACGCAGGTCGAATACGCTAAAACCTGTAAACTGACGGACAATGATTTTAGCGTTCCGCTAATAAAATTAGCCGTGCCGAACGACGGAAACGAAAGTTTTTCCTACGCTTACGAAGGTAAGGTTTTCAATTCGCGGAACTTTGACGTGTTGGATATAACCGTAAAAGACGCAAAGAATAGTGAAAAGTATTTCGTAATAACTGTATATCAACAAAGCAGTTACTCCGAAACTCAAATAGGTTGCTCTTACGTTTTCGTAAGAACTCCCGCTATGAACGCGGGCAAAGTAGACGTATACCGTTTTATAAGCGGCGCGAGTTTTTCGACGGAGTATAACAACCGCGAGTTTTCGTTTTTCTACGATTATAGCGGGAATAAACTTAAAGTCGGCGACTATAACGACGCCCAAAACGCGGTTTTCGATTTGACCGCCTTGGGCGTAGACAAGATAGAGTCCGCAAAAATCACCGTAAGGACGATTAAAAATCTTAAAAACCAAAACTCTTATACGGATATTTATGGCAAAAGTACTGTTTTAAATAATTTCAACACGCTTACGAAATCCGCGCTTAAAACGGACAAGTCGGCAAAGATTATAATTACGAATATCGACGGAACGGACTTTACTCCCGTGGGAGGTAAGCGTGAAACGATTTTAACTAAGGACGGAGCGTATATCAGGGCGAGCGCGACGAGCGACGATTGTTTACTCGGCGCGGTTAAACGCCAACCTCAACCGAGCGAAACGCCCGACGGGTACGTCGTTTACGATAATTATCCGCTTTTAACTCGTTTAAAGCGCGCTACGGTTTATATTCCCGAAAGTTCCGACGGCGTGGACGCGGAAAATTATTTTTATAATTCCGCAGACGAATATTTCGAGGTGTGCGACGGAAGTTTTGCGAGCAATTCCGCGATACTTTCGAGCGTGAGCGGCTCGTCGGAATATAGCGGCGTAGGGTTTAAACTGAATAACGGCGCGAAAATTTCCTATAAAGGTAAGGTCAATCTCGCGGGCAAAACCGCCGACGATAAACTTATAGAATTGTTTATTGCACCCGAAGAGGATAAGTCGGGCGGCGAAGAGTTTGCAAGTATAAAAATTAAGTTTTACGACTTAAACGACGGCAGAAACTGCATAAACCTGCTTATATCGCAGGCGAACGACAAACAGTTTACCAAGATGACCGCTTACGCGAGTTGGTACGACGAATCGAGCGGAAAAACCGTAACGCAAAACGCGTTGGGGTATTTCCTCGCGCTTGAAAAATATTCCGTTGACTTCCCCTCGCAGGCGACGCAAAGTCTTTACGGAAAGCCAGTCGGTTCTAACGGTTATTTGCCGATTACATTTTACTACGATAATTCGACCAAACAACTTTACGCCACGCCCGTCGCGGATAAAAACAACTCTAAAACCAAAGGGCTTATAAGAGATTTTTCGCTTAATGAAACTGAAATGCCGATAAGGGAAAGTAAAGTCGATTGCGTAGACGGCGTATGGCAAGGCTTTTCAGACGAAGAAGTAGGCGTAGAGATAAGCGCGCAAACGATCGGCGGTAAAGTCGGCAATTTGTCGGTGTTGTCGCTCGGCGGGGTCGATTTCGGCGCGCCGCATACGATAACGCCGATAGCAACGGGAGTAAAAGACTTATATTATCCTTTGCCGACTATAGACGATTGTTACGATCCTTCCGCAAGGGATCGCGTAGCGGTTGAGGACGTGTCGCTCGTAAGGCGGGTGTTTTTCGTCGCCGACGGCAAGGAATATAAAGTGGAAGACGGCAAGTTTCTGCCAGATAAAGCGGGCGATTACAGGTGCGAATACTACGCCGCGATAAGCGGTAAGACTTATCGCACGGATACCGTAATTCGCGTAGACGACGCTTCCGTTGCTCCCGCGCTGAACTTAAACGTAGGCGAATATAACCGCAAATACTACGGTTATTGCTCGTTAGACGTTTCCGCCGACGCCGATTCGGGTATTTATATAAAGCCAACCGAGTTGCCCGTGGATTTGAAAATTTATAAGAACGGACTATTCCTTTGCGAGTACGACTTTAACACGAACGGCGAAAAAGCATTCGACGAGGGCGAATACGAACTCGAATGGACGGTTCGCGACGCGCTTGAAAGGGTAACGGTAAAAACGGTTAAATTTTCCGTAGTGTATTCGGATATTCGTTTTGCCGACGGCATTTCCGAAAAATCGACGGCGGACCGCAATTCCGAAATAAGCGTTAAAGCGGACGACGTAATCGTATGGGATTACGCGAGCGAAGGCGGCAAGCCGTATCGCGTGAATATAGTCGTGGAAATTTCCGAAAACGGCGGCGCGTTTAAAAAATACGACGGCGAAAAATTGAAGATAGGCGAGTACGAGATAAGGTATACCGCAACTTACGAGGCAGTGCAGGGCGCGGAGGAAAAGACCTTGTCCGTCAGTCGGAAAATCTCCGTCAAGGACTTGACCAAACCCGTAATAAATTTTGCAAAAACGGTTTCGGGTCTGTATGAAAACGCCGATAAAACCGCAGAAGGGACTTTCTTTTATAAGGCGGTCAAGGGGCAGGCTTTTTCGGTTAAAGGAATAACCGCGCTCGACGACGGCGAAGATTTGACCGAGCGAGTTAAATATACGCTCGTGAAAAACGCAAGCGTGGTTACCGACGGTGTTGCTTACGATAAAGACGGCGGAATTACGGTTTTGCCCGAAGAAAACGGGACTTATATACTTAAATTCGCGGTCAGCGACGGAACGAACGAAAGTTTACTGTTTATAAGCGTTGAAGTTAAAGATTTTTGGCTGACGGTCGAGGCAAACGGCGTACCGGCGACGGTGGAAGTCGGCGAAGAACTCGATTTAAAAGATTATTTTACCGTGAAAAACGTGGACGGTTCTGCGACGCAAGGTTATACGCTTTCGTTCTCGTTCGTAACTGACGGCACGACTGCTCAATCTGCGGTAAACGGAAAGTTCAGACCCGCGTTTACAGGCGTGTACGCGATTACCTGTACGGCTGAAAAAGATGGCGAAACGGCTTATATTACCGTAAGTACGATTTCACAAGACACCATCGCGCCCGTGATAGGTAAAGTTTCTTTACCCGAAACGGCGACGATAGGCGAAACGATATTCCTTATCGAACCCGAAGTTAAGGATAACTTCGATATAACGCCGAAACTGAAAATTTTCGTAGAACACGACGGCGAAAGGTTCGAGGTTATAAGCGGAAGTTTCGTACCCGATAAAGCGGGCGAATGGTTCGTTATTTACGAGGCTGCGGACGGCAGCGGAAACGCGAGCGTATCGGAAAAATATAAAATAACCGTAGGCGACGGGACTAAACCCGCCCAAAAAGGTTGTAATTGCCGTTTGTCGGTGGATAGGATGCTTATCACGCTCTGTATA
Source organism: uncultured Clostridia bacterium (assembly GCA_944367535.1). Taxonomy (GTDB): domain Bacteria; phylum Bacillota; class Clostridia; order Christensenellales; family Borkfalkiaceae; genus UBA1259. The sequence continues at coordinate 85,947 of CALVWQ010000004.1, read as the reverse complement.
ACGTGCGCGGCAGCGATGATAATAAAAAAATCAAAAAAGGAAGGTAGGTAAAATGAAGGTAAAAAAGATTTTGACGGTGACTTTTTTGTCGCTTGCGACGCTCGCGAGTGCGAGTTGCGGAAAGACTATACAGAGTTTCGAAAAAGACAAAACGCAACTCTACGTAGGCGTTTATAACGGCGGTTACGGTATGTCGTGGCTCGAAGAAGCCGAGAGAGGTTTCGAGGAATTATACCACGAAGTAGACGTGGTTTTAATGCAGAAAAAAGACGAATACGAAACGAGCAAACTTAAAGATACTATCGACGAACTCGGTATAGACCTTTACTACGCGCCTATATCTTACCTGCAAATGATAGAAGAAGATTTCGCGTTGGATATAACCGACGCGGTAACTCAGGCAATTGATTTAAACGGGGTTAAGGATTCGTCTATCGAAAGCAGAATGATGTCCGATTTTAAAAACTATTTTAATATGGGTACGGAAAGCGCCCCCGCGTATTACGCAGTTCCGCTCGGCGGCGGTTTTTGGGGCTTAAATTACGATTACGATTTGTTTGAAGAGGAAAGCCTTTTCATATCGGAGTCGGACGGGAGCGGCGATAATATAACTTGGACGAGCGGACTTGTCGGGCAACCCGCGAAATCGGTCGGTCGCGACGGCGTTGCGGGTACTTACGACGACGGTTGCCCCACGACTTACGAGGATTTTTACGCGCTTATGCTGCGAATGGCTCAAAAATCCATAACGCCGTTTATATGGGCAAATAAGCAAAACGGATACCATTCCTATTTTATGCAATCGCTTATGGCGGATTACGAGGGTAAGTCAGTTATAGACGAGGCTTACGCTATGGAGGGTGCGGAAGTAACTCTTTTCGATACTTCCAAATCGACTTACGAAGAGGCTATGGCAAGTAATGACAGAAAAGAAGTTTTAACGGATAAAACTGGCTATTATATTTCGCAAATGAAAGGCAAAGCCGCCGCGCTTAAACTTATGCGCGACGTACTCGACAACGGTTGGTACGATACGCGTTCGGATCTCGGCACGACTACCTTTATGCAGGCGCAAAGTTTCTATGTCGAATCCAAAAAATACGCCAAAACGAACCCTGCGTATAACCGCATCGCGTTTTTGATTGACGGAGGACATTGGTATAACGAAATCAAGGCTTACGATAGGAGTTATACTGCGACGAACTATCCCGAATATGCCGCCAACGGAAGGAGATTTTCCATAATGCCGTTCCCGAAATTCGATACTTCGGAAAACGAAAAATCCACGATAATGATTTCTTCGGCAAACTTCGGCGCGTTCGTGAGGAAGAACGCGGATCAAAAGGACCTTGCGAAGAAGTTTTTGCAATACACTCTCACGACCGAAAACATTAAAACGACCGCCGTTCAATCGGGTATGTCGATGTTCTATAATTACGAACTTTCCGACGAGCAATACGCGGATATGCCGTATTTTTACAGGATTTCTTCCGAAATAATGTCGTCGGATAAGGTTGACAAAGTGTCGGGACTTGCAAAAACCACTTTCTACCAAAACAACACGGAATATACCGAAAGATATAATCTTTTGTGGTTGGGCACTCACGTTTTAAGCGACGGAATGCAAGTCGGCGTGTCGAGCATTATAAGCGATATGCAAGCCCGTAATCTGGACGCATACGCCTATATGAAGGCGTCCGAGAGGAAATATACGGCGTCCTATTGGGCGGGGCAATATCAATTAAGTAAGTAAAATTCGGGGCGGACTGCAAGATGAATAAAAAACAAAAAATTGAAAGGGAGAATAAAGCGACCGCCGTTTTAAAGTCCGTTTGGGGTAGAATAAAGGACGGCTTGTACGGGGTAAACGTACTTTTTCATAAAACCTTTTTCAAAAATAAAAAACCGAAAACGGCTAACGGAATTAAAAGACAGAACGCTTTTTTCGTTTGTGCCTGCTTGTTTCTGCCGCTGCTTATTTTCGTAATATTTTACTTTGTAAGAGGAATAAACTCCGTTCTTCTTGCGTTTGAATATTACGATTCCGAAACTAAAAGTTTCTACTTCCTCGGATTGCCGAATTTGTTTTCAAATTTTACGAAGATATTTAAGCAGGTGTCGGGCGAATATTTTATGATTACGGCTTTAAAAAATTCGCTTATACTGTACTTATTCACGGGTATATTTTCATTCCCGTTGCACCTTATAAATTCGTACTATATTTACAAAAAATATTTCGGTTATAAAACGTTCAGCGTGTTGCTGTTTTTGCCCACCATATTGTCGTCCATTATACTTACAACTATGTTCAAGTATATGGTAACGCTCGGTTTGCCCGCCTTGTTCGGCGCGAGTTTTCCCGATCTCATCGGCTCGCTCAAATATGGGTTCGGCACGCAGATAGCGTATTGCGTGTGGGCGGGTTTCGGCTCGGGAATAGTCTTATACGTCGGCTTAATGTCGAGAATACCCGATCATCTCGTAGAGGCGGCAAGGCTCGACGGCATTACCGCCTTAAAGGAATTTTGGTATATCACTTTGCCGCTCGTATGGCCTACCGTGTCCATACAAATGGCTGTAAGTATAGTAGGTATTTTTTCGGGGCAGGGCGCGTTGTATACGTTCTTCGGGGCGAGCGCGCCGACGGAATTTCAGACCATAGGCTATTATCTTTTCAGAGAAGTAGTTAAAACGGGTTCGTCCTATCAATATCCCTATGCCTCGGCTGCGGGCTTGATATTCACGATAATAGCGACTCCTTTGTGTTTAGGCGCAAGGTGGGCGCTTACCAAACTCGGACCGTCCGACGTATCGTTTTAAGAGGTGGAAATATGAGAAAAAAACAAAAAGCGTCCGAGGCGGCGTTTAAAGTAATAATATTTACCGTTCTCGCGGTGTTTTCGATATTATTTATTATAATGCTCGCCTGGACGGTGCTTAACTCTTTAAAGACCAAGGAAGAATTTAACTTTTACCCTATGGCATTGCCTAAACAACTTAAATTCGAGAATTATTCCAAGGTGTTTTCGGTTTTGTATATCGACGTGCTTAAAGTCGGCGTGGGAATGATAAGGTACGACTTTTTAAGTATGTTTATCAATTCGCTTATATACGCCGTGGGGTGTACTTTCTTTTCGATATTCCCCAAAGCGGTATGCGGCTACGTTTTCGCGCACTATAATTTCAAGATGAAAAAATTCTTGTTTAACCTTGCTATGGTCGTAATGATTTTGCCCGTTATAGGCGCGTTGGCTTCGGAATTGTCCATAATGAAATTTTTGAACATTTACGATAACGCGTTTGCGCTTATGGTGATGAAAGCGGGTTTCGGCGGTATGGACTTTCTTATATTCTATACCGTATACAAGGGCGTTTCCTGGGAGTACGCGGAGGCGGCACTGGTGGACGGAGCAGGACCGTTTAAAATTATGATGAGCATAATGCTGCCTATGGGCAAAGCGACTATCGCCATATTCTCGCTTACTTCGTTCATAACTTTTTGGAACGATTGGAGCGTAAACGTGGTTTACCTGCCTTCGTGGCCGGTTGCGGCGTATAGTCTTTACTACTTCCAGAACAGCACTAACAATGTCATTGCGGAAGGAGGAGTTCCGTTTATACTCGCTTCTTCCATAATATTCTGCTTGCCCATATTCGTACTGTTTATAGCGTTTAAAAAGCAAATGTTTGAAAATTTGAATTTCGGAGGGCTTAAAGGATGATAGGTCGAAAACTAAAACCCTTGCTTATAGCGGTATCGTGCGCGGCTATTGCGACTTGCGCGCTTATTCCTTTGCGAAGCGTTAAGCCGAACGTTTCGGCTGACGGCGTAGTTACTGCCGAACTGTTCTCGGTTACGGGCGGAGAAATTTTCACGGCGAACGCTCTGCCGTCCTACGTGGAACAAGTAAAGACTTACGACGGGATCGTTTCGCCGAGATCTGATATTTCGGGTGTGGAAATCAAAGCGAACGCCGACGTGAAAACGGTAACGGCGGAATATGCAAAAAAACTGTCGCTTAAAACCCTTTGCGACGATTACCCGTTAATAGAATTTTTGGCAACGCCAGCGGAAAAAGGCGCGACGGGTAAAACTTACGATTTTAATAAATTGACGGTGGTTTTAACCGACGCCCGCGACGAAAATAATTTTATAGAGATGACTTTGACGCCCCATTTGGAAACTTCCACGCAAACCTGCGCAAGGGCGCGCAGCGCGAAACAAGGTTCTTACGGCAGGCGGCAGGACGGGAAATTAGATAACGCCTACGGGCTTATTATGCAAACTAACTTTTGCGGCTACGGTCATGGCGAAGGGATTTACGAAACTGCGAGTTTCTATTTTGATCCGCAAACGGCAGTCGTAAAGGCGAGCAGAGCGTCGGGCGTTTCGGGGCTTGCTACGGTTCGCGACCTCGATTCTTCCGCCGATATTACGGGCGACGACGAAGTTTGGGAAGGATTTTCTTCCGACGAGGTTTCGTTGAGCGTGCGAATGGAAAGCGTTTCGCGCGCGGGCGCAAGTCTTACGATTTTTTCCGTAAACGGAACGCGGATTAGCGGCGAGGTAAAAGACGAAGTCGCGCCCGTGGCGGAAATCGAAGAAAAGTTTACCGAAAACGGCGTGCCTTATGGCAAATCTTATACCGCGTACCCGTTGCCCTCGGTTACCGTGTACGATAATTTCGACGGTAAAACGCCGAATTTTATTCCGAACGCGGAAGTATATTACGCCTATGAAGAGGCGGGCGAAAAGCAATTTTCGGTTTTAAACGGCGCGTTCGTTCCCGAAGAAACGGGCAACTATACCGTAAGGTATATCGTAACGGATAAATCGGGCAATAGCGCGGTTATAGAGTTTAAAGTTAAGGTTTTCGCCGAACTCGTAATAGAAGCGGAATTTAAAAATCCCGACGAAAAAACCGAGTTCGTCATAGGCGAAACGTTTACTTTGCCCGAAATAAAAATAAGCGGCGGCAGCGGCTTATATTCTTCGAGCGTTGCGCTTATTGACGAATACGGCGAAGAGATTGAAATTACCGACGGCAATATCGCGCTAGAAAAAGAGGGGCGGTATACGCTTAAATACGCTATAACCGATTATATAGGCAACGAGCGGACTTTCTCGCGCGAAATAACGGTCGCGGGGCGCAGGACGCCCTTGATAGAAGGGGTCGTTATGCCTAAATTCGCGGTTAAGGGTAAAAAACTCGTATTGCCCGAAGCGACGGCTTACGATTTTTATTCTTACCGTTCGCGCGTGGAAGTTCCCGTAGAGATATTCGTTTCCGTCGGCGGGAGCGAGTGGAAAAAAGTAAACGGCGGCTTCGTACCCGAAACGGAAGGCGATATCCGCGTTAAATTGCTTGCTCGTAACGTTATAGACGGCGAGGCGGCGGAAAAAATTTATTCCGTAAAAGTGCTTGCGCCTATTCGCACGGGAGATTATTTTACCGCCGAAAGCGGCGATATAACTACGGAATACCCCGCAAAAACAAACGAAACGGCGTACACGACGAGTACGGACGGGGCAAAGTTGAGTTTTGTAAACGAATTGTCCGCCGCGCCGCTCGTATTCAACTTTTTCATAGACCCCGCAAAGTCCGCTTTTGATAGCCTGACTATCACTCTTCGCGACTCGAAAACGGTAGGCGAAGAGGTTGACGTGACGATTTCACGCGGGAGCGATACCACCTGCAAAATATCCGTAAACGGCGCAAACGAAAAGGAATTTTCCTCGTCGGCGTTTTCGGTTAAAACCATAATGAATTTATCCTATTCGAGCGGGTGGATAAAGTCGGGCGACGCTAAACTCATAGCCGTAAACAACTATAAAAACGGTAAGCCGTTTAAAAGCTTTTCAAGCGATACGGTATATTTGTCAATCGGGTTTAACGGGGTTAAAGGTGAGTCTTCGATAAGAATTTTAAAAGTAAACAATCAGATAATAAATAAGGATACCGAAGATACGACAGGACCTTTCGTCGGGGTAAAAGGAGACATGAAAAAATCGGCGAAAGTAGGCGAAACGATAGTTGTTCCCGCGGCGTTCGCGGTAGACGTGTTAAGCAGTGAGGCGAATATTTCGGTGGGCGTTATCGACCCCGACGGCAATTCTTTCGCGATTGAAAACGCCGCCGACGGTTTTAAATTCGTCGCCGAAAAATGCGGCGTGTACTATATTTTATTTACCGCTACGGATATAAAGGGGAACGCTTTTTCGTCGAGTTATTCCGTAGTCGTCCACTCGGACTCTATAGCCGACTTTGCGATAGGGGAAATACCCGAAACGGTAAAAGTAGGGCAAACGATAGAGGTGAGCGCGCCGACGCTCGGCAAGGGGTATAAAGTTTCGATATTCGTGAAATCGTCCGACGGACGGCTTACGGATATAACCGAATCGGGCAGTTTTAAGTTTGAAAAAACGGGCGTGCATTATCTGTTTTATTACGCTTATGACGAAAGTTCGTTCTCTTACAGAATAAAGAAAGTTCCGATAGAGGTGAAAGAATGAATAAATTAAAAAGATTATTTGCTTTTATCCTTGCGGCGATATGCCTTTCGTCGTTTGCGGGTTGCCGCAAAAAAACTCAATCTAACGTTTTCGAGTACGCCGACGCTTACCTTTTTAAGGACGGAAAGAGTGAATATTCCGTAGTGATAAGCGAAAACGCCACCGAACCCGAAAAGTTCGCCGCGGAAGAACTCGTCAGGATTTTTTACCGCACTACGGGCGCGGAATTACCCGTAATAAATGACGGCGATAAGGCTTTTAACGAGCAAAATAAATTTATTTCCGTCGGCGACGGTAATATTTTTAAAACGAGCGGCGTCGATTTAAACAGTACGGATTTTAATTACGACGGCTTTATGATTAAGACGATAGGCAACACCGTTTTACTTAACGCTAAAGAAGAACGAGCGAAGATTTACGCGGCACTTGAATTTTGCTCGCAAAATCTCGGCTACGAATATTACGCCGCCGATTGCGAGAAATTCGTGCAAAGCGACGAAATAAGACTTAAAAAATTCGATCTCGTCAGCGTTCCCGATTTTCAGGGCAGAATATCTTTTTCCGCCGAAGTCGTAAACGACGCGAGAAACAGACTGTTTTTAAGAAACAACAATCAAGGCACGGGTTGGAAAGAGGAATACGGAACGAGCAGTTACTGGTCGTCGCTTTCGGATCAGTCTATGCCTATGCAGATACTTGATGCAACCGAATATTATGCGGCTCATCCCGAGTGGTATTTCGTTCCGCAGGAAAAACGCAGCGAGGCTGCGGATAAACTCAAAGAGAAAACTGAAATTACCTACGAGGGCGCGATTTGGCGGTTTATAAAAGAGAATATGCAGATATGCTACCACACCGCTATGGAGTCGATAGGTAAAAGCGGCGGCGCGTTTGAAACTTTCGTTACTAACCTTATAGATAGGTATATTGCCGTAGAAACCGATAAAAGATTTTTTATGCTCGGTTTGGCGGACAATAAAAACATATGCGATTGCGCGGGGTGCGTAGCAGATAACGAAAAATACACGACTTCGGGCGCGACCATAAGGTTCATAAACGCCGTTGCCGAGCGCGTGGAAAAATGGAGAACCGAAAATTGCCCCGACCGCGAAATAGATTTAGTTGTTTTCGCATATCTTTCCACGCAAGATCCGCCCGTAAACAGACTTAAAGACGGTTCGTATCAACCCGTTTCCGCCGAAGTGGTGGCGAAGAACAACGTGGTTATAAGGATTGCGCCGATAGAGTCCGACCATTATTACGAGTTTGAGGATAAAGAGCATAACGCCGCTTCGGCTCGTATGATAGGAGGTTGGAAAGTTTGCGCAAGCAAGTTTGCAATATGGGATTATTCTTTCAACTTTACTTATCGTATCGCGCCGTTTCCGTCTTGGAACGCCGTTGCGCCGAATTACGCGGCGTATAAAGAAATGGGCGTAGTAGACGTGTTGTCGCAAAGCGACGTGCCTACGGCAAACAGATGTTTCGGTAAACTCGATGATTACGTCCGCTCGAAACTGCTGTGGGACAGTTCTTTGAATTACGAGTCGCTCGCATACGATTTTATAGATAATTATTACGGCGAAGCCGCGCCGTATATAGCCGAATACTACGATTATCTGCAACTTCACTATAAGACTTTTATAGAAAAGCAGTCGGGATTTTCGTGTTTGCCTTATGATAATTTGCAATCGTCCGTCTACTGGCCGCAGGAAGTTTTGCTCAATATAAAGAGCATTTTCCAAAGGGCTTACGAGAAAATATCCGAACTGCCCGAAGATCGGCGCGAAGTTATAAAAGACAGAGTGGATACCGAAAGTCAGTTTTACAGGTATCAACTTATCGAATATTACGGCAGACATTTATTTACCGAAAGCGAATTGAAAAACGAAATAGACGAGTTTGCGGCGATAAAAAATCCCATAACTTTCGTGTATAAAACTACGGTTACGCCGCAGTCCTGCGTAAAATTATGGAGGGAAAAGTACGGCGTTATATAAACGGAGGAGCGTATGATAGATTGCGATAAGGTGTTATCGGGCGTAGAAAAGATTTTTTCGCTATACGGTACGAAATCGGTTTACGATAGTTACGGGTACGGAATAGACCCCGAAAAAACTATAGACGAATTTATAGTTTTAAACGGCAAAAAGTACCCGCTGCCGTATTGGCGAAAAAAAGCGTCGATAAACAAAATGAAATCGGTGTCTTTAAGAATAGGCAAAATAGTGTCGGTTAAAATAAACGCGTGCGTGGGCAGGGAAGTGCCTATGAAAAGACTCGCCGTGCAAAAATGCGACTTGGCGGAGTATATTTCGGGCGCGCAGATAACCGAAATAAAATCCTTTTCCAACGGCAGAACGGCTAACGCGATAGCAAAGTTGGATAGCGGCGCGCTCGCGGTTTTCGAGTTGTCGGGGTGTCTGGACGAAAATTCGACCGAGCAGGGCGTTCAGACGGTTTTTGCGAGAAACGGCTTCGTCAGCGACAAAGTTCCCGCGCAACTTTTAAAAAACGAGGCGGTGCATTTGTTCGCGCAGGGTAAACACGAAACTTTTTCGGATTATTCCTGCAATTTGTACGGTTTTTCGGAGGACGAGTTGACGCGGGTGTCAGCTATATATTCCGTTCTCACGGGTAAAACCCGAACAGACGATTTTTGCGAAAAATTATCGAGATTAAACGCCGTTGCCGACGAGATTTTCGGCAAGAGCGCAGGGGGCGGGTTATGAAAAAATTAAACACGGCTATACTCAAAATAGATAACGGGCATACCCATTATATAATAGAATCCATACTCGCCAATGACGATTTCAACGTCGTCGCGGTGTCGCTTTCGCCCGAGTCCGTGCATACTTTTTACAGTTATTTCGGCAATCGTTTCGATAAAATTCCCATTTACGATAACGACGAAGAAGTCTTTAAAAATCATAGCGTAGACTTTGCTTTGCTCGGCGGAACGAATAAAGAGCATTACGAGCAGTTCAAACTGTGTATAGAGCACGGCGCGAATATGCTTTCGATGAAAATTCCTACTTTAAACGAGCGGGAATACGCCGAAATTTGCCGTGGATTAGAAGAAAAGAAGTTGTGTTGCGCGATAGAACTCGAAATGCGTTGGCATTGCGAAGTGTTGCGCGTAAAAGATCTTGTGCAAAGCGGCGCGATAGGCAAAGTTTTATCGTTCAACGCGTATAATTACTCGCATTTTCCTACTTGGGTACGATGGATGACCGACCCCGACGGCAGTTACGGTAGGGTTGTGCCTATAAAGACGGGTGAAAAAAGATATCGCGGCGGCGCGCTTACCGACCATCCGCATATTTTCGACCTTATACGCTTTATATTCGATTGCAACGTAAAACGGGTATACGCCGACGTCGCGCCGAATATGCGCAAGGAACAATGCGTGGAAGATATGATTTACGTTATAGGCGAAATGGAAAACGGCGTTATTTTTTCGCTCGATCCGTCCTACGCAAATAAGGAAAAAAGCGACGTCGTGGTCGCAATGGACGAGGATTTTTCAAAATTTCCGCGCCCCGTAGAGGTCGGGCTTTGCGTTCACGGCGAAAAGGGAAGTGTTATTGCCGACGTTTACGGCTCTGACGCGTTGTCATTCGCGCTTAAAGGCAGCGAAGATTTTAAGATATGGGAAGCGCACCCCGCCTTCGACGACGACAGGTTGGCTATGATGAAACGCGTGGTTGCGATGATTCGCGGGGAAATTCCCGACACGACGAGGGAATTTTTTAAGGACTACGGCAACGTAATGAAGTTTATTAACCGCTCTTACGAAAGCGTATCGAGCGGCGAAATAATAGAAATATAAAATTAAACGGAGAAAAAATATGGATTATGCAAAAAGTTATTACGACGCTATAATCGAAAATCTCGAAAAGGTAAACTCAAAACAAACGGAAAATATCGAAAAAGCAGCTTTGCTTATGGCGGACGCGATAGAGAGTGATAAACTCATAAACGTATACGCGGGCGGCGGACATACCACGCTTTGCATGGGCGAAACGTTTTTCCGCGCGGGCGGACTTGCCAATATCAACCCTATAATGGAAACGGGTTTGTCGGTGTTTAATCAGGCGCTCAAATATCTCGAACTCGAAAGGACTGTAAACTACGGCTCGGCTATACTCAAATATTACGATTTGAAAAAAGACGACGTGCTTATCATATTCCATAACATCGGAATAAACCCCGCCACGATAGACGCGGCGGAAGAGGCAAAAAAGCGAGGCGTAAAAATAATAGCCGTGGCGAGTAGCGAGTGGCAGGAAAAAATGCCCAAAGACCATTTTATACGCCACCCCAACGGCAAAAACCTGTTCGATTACGCCGACGTGAAGATAAACGACTACAATCCCGTGGGCGACGCGGTTGTAAAGGTGGAAGGTTTTGATACGCCCATTGCGCCCATATCGAATATAGTCGATTTTTATATAGCGCACTTACTTGAAATAAAGACGGTGGAAGAGTGCGTTAAAAGAGGAATAACTCCGCCGTGCTGGTCGAGCGCGAACGCGCTCGGCGGCGATGAAAAGAATAAGAAATATCTCGATAAATATCGTTCGAGAATTAAAATGCTGTGAGGACAGAATATGAAAAAAATCGGTTACGAAGAATTTTTAGACAAAGTTCACGGTTGTTGGTTCGGTAAATGCCTCGGCGGCGCGGCGGGCGCGTCTAACGAGGGCGTAAAAAAGATAATACCGATCGACGATTTTACGGAAGTTTGCAGCCCCGAACTGCCTAACGACGACCTCGACATACAGTTGTTGTGGTTATTCGTGCTTGAAGAAAAAGGCGCGGATATAACTTCGAATGACTTGGCAAAGGCGTTCGTCGAAAGATGTTGGTATCCCTTTTCCGAATACGGATATTTTATGAAAAACTATATGCGCGGCGTAAAACCGCCTTATACGGGGATTATCAACAACGGTTTTTATAAAAACGGTATGGGTTGCGCCATTCGCTCCGAAATATGGGCGGTAATAGCGGCGGGCAATCCCGACGTCGCCGTTAAGTACGCTTATATAGATGGTTGCATAGACCACGCCGACGAGGCGGTAAACGCCGAAAGGTTTTTGGCGGCAATCGAAAGTCAGGCGTTTTTCAAATCGGATATACGAGAACTCATATCCGACGGCTTAAAATACGTGCCAGAGTATAGCAAGTTAAGTAAATGTATTCGTTTCGTCTTAAAGAGTTACGAAGAGGGAAAGGAGTGGATAGCCGTTCGTCGCGCCGTTTTGGCAAAGTTCGGACACGAAGATTTTACCAACGTAGTGCAAAACCTCGCGTTTATAACGATTGCGCTTTTGTACGGTAATTGCGATATGCGCAGCGTACTCAATATCGCCCTTAAATGCGGTTACGATACCGACTGCACCTGTGCGTCGGCGGCGTCCGTAGTGGGTATACTTAAAGGCTATTCCGCGCTCGGAGAAGTAACCAAGGCAGTTAACGGCAGATTTGTGTGCGGCATAAACGCAAACCGTCCTTCGGGCGAAATTTTCGACCTTGCGAAAGACGTGGCGGAATTTGCGGTTGGCGTTACGAACGAGGAAGTCGAATTCGTAAACGCGCCGTCCGTTGAAAAACGCGGTAAACTCGTTACCGAGCCCGAATACGCGACCGAGGAAGGTTTAAAAGCCGAAATCGCCAAGTTAAAGCCGATACCATGGAAGATATACGGACCGTACTTTCAACAACTCGATTTGCCTATGAACCCGAATTTCCCGAGTCCGCATCCCGAAGGGAGTCCTCTTCCCGACCTCGTGTGTATGGTAAACAACGAGGTGTTTCTCGATAAGGAATACGAAAAAGGCGACGAGTACGAAAAAATAGAGGCTTACGACGATTTTATCGACGCAGATTCCGTAATCACTATGGAAGGGCAGTATTGTTGTTTTGCCGAGACCACGGTCGTTTGTCCCGACGACAGAAAGGTTTGGTTCGTAGTGGGCAACAACGACGGTTTTTCGATTAAGATAAACGGAAAGGAAGTACTTAAAATGGACGAAATAAGGTTGTGGACTCCGCAAAATAATTTCTGCCTTGCCGAACTTAAAAAAGGTAAAAATAAAATCGAAATTAAACTGCTCAGAAGGACGGATAAATTAAAATTCGCCGTCGGAATAAGAAATTACGACGGTTGCCATTGGCATCAATCAAAGTGGAGTACGGATATTTCGTATGAATAAAAGTTATTTTGCTATCGTGCGAGAACTTTTAAGCGAGATAGAAAAAACGCAGACCGAAAATATAAACGCCGCCGCTCGGATAGTGGCCGAAACGATAAAAAACGACGGACTCGTTTATATTTTCGGGTGCGGACATTCGCATATAGTCGCCGAGGACGCTTTTTATAGGGCGGGCGGACTTGCCAACGTTTATCCCGTTTTTCGACCCGGACTTATGTTGCACGAAAACGCGAGCAAAAGCAGCGTTCTCGAAAAAGACGAGAAAAACGCAGTGGGACTGCTCGATAAATATAATTTTACACCCAACGATTGTTTCGTCGTTATTTCCACTTCGGGTATAAACGGCGTTCCGATAGACGCGGCGTTGCAAGCGGCAAGCAAAGGTTTGCCCATCGTCGCAGTGTATTCGTCGGCGTATTCGGGGGAAAAGTCAAGACATTCTTCGGGGAAAAAGTTATGCGAAATTGCGACCGTCGCCGTGGATAATTGCGTGCCGCACGGCGACGCGGTGATAAAATTCAAAGGCTGCGTCGCGGCGGGCGCGGTGTCTACCGCCGCGTCTTGCTCGGTTATGCAGGCAATAACTTTAAAAGCGGAAGAAATCGCTTTAAGCGAGGGTGTAAAACCGTCGATTTTCGCAAGCGGCAACGTGCAAGGCGGCGCGGAATACAATAGAGAAATTATAAATAAGTATAAGGGGCGAATAGATGTGCTTTAAAAAGAATACGGTTTCCGTCATAGGGCTTTGCGGCTGGTCGGTGTTTTTAAAGGTAAATAAATTCAACGAAAACGGCGAAACGGTAATGGCGGAAAAAATGCACTCGGAGACAGGCGGCAAGGGTATAAATCAAGCCGTCGCGCTTGCAAGGCTCGGTGTAAGCGTAAACTATTTCACCGTTCTCGGCGACGACGAGGAAGCGGATAAATGCGAGGCGTATTTAAGACGGGAAGGGGTAAATTATAAGACCGTAAGAAAAAAGGGCGCAAGCACTGATTATGGTTCTATAATAACCGATAAAACGGGCGAAAATCGCGTTATAGTGTACGCGGGCGCGTCCGCGTCGGTTACCAAAGAGGATATTTATTCTTTCGAGAAAGAAATTTCCGAAAGCGAATATTTGCTTTTGCAACTCGAATTTAACGACGACGCGTTATTCGCCGCTTTCGAGATTGCTGATAAGTATGGCGTTAAAGTTATACTTAATCCCGCCCCCGCGAGGAATGTTTCCGCCGATATTTTAAAACGCGCTTATCTGTTGACGCCTAACGAACAGGAAAGCGGGGTTTTATTCAGGACTTTTAATCCCGCCCGCGCGGTCGTAACTCTCGGCGCGAAAGGCGCGCGGATTATAGAAAACGGAAAGGCGACGGATATTCCTGCCGAAAAGGTAAAAGTAAAAAACACTACTGGCGCGGGCGATTGCTTTAATGCGGGTTTGTGTTACGGTTTGCTGCGCGGCGGTTCATTAAAGGACGCAACTCGTTTTGCCGTAGAGTACAGCGGGAAAAAAGTCGAAGCGGAATACGTAACGACCGAAATTCAATTCGCAAAGGAAATCCGCGCTAACGGTTGCTCGTTTGATTTTATCTGTGACGACGGTAAAAGCGATTATAAAATAATCGTAGGCGCGTTAGCGACTCCTCCCGAAAAATACGCGGCGGGGCAGTTGGCACGCATATTTAAAACTTCTACCGGTGTAAATATCCCCGTGGAAACCGACGAAGGTAAGACTTTCGACTCGAAAAATAAATATATTTCCGTGGGCAATACGGCTTTACTGCGCGACAGCGGAACAGACCTTTCGCGCGTGGATTTGAATTACGACGGCTTTATAATAAAAACCGTCGGCAGCGGCGTATTCTTGGCGGCGAAAGAGGACAGAGCAGTTATTTACGCCGCGACGGAGTTCGCTTCAAAAACGATAGGATACGAGTATTACGCCGCCGATTGCGAAAAAATTCCCGAGTTAAAAAGCGTAAGGTTTAAAATAATCGACGAGAAATTCATTCCCGATTTCGAGGGGAGAATTTCGTTTTCTACCGAGGTCGTGAACAATGCCGAAAACAGGCTGTTTTTAAGAAATAACAATCAACGCACGGGGCAACTGCCCGAGTATGGAACGAGCGGTTTTTGGTCGTCGCTTACCGATCAGTCTATGACTATGCAAATTCTTAATGCGAGCGAGTATTACCGCGAGCATAAAAATTGGTATTATTTGCCAGAGGATAAAAAAGCCGAGGCGGAAAAAATACTCGCCGAAGAAGTCGAGATAAAGTATCTCGACCCCGTGTGGAAGTTCGTTAAGGAAAACGTGCAGTTATGCTACGCCGAACTGTTAAACTCGCAAGGGGTTGCGGGCGACGCGTTTGAAACTTTTGTTTCCAACCTTATAAACCGATATATAGCGGCGGAAAAAGAAAAAAGGTTTTTTATGCTTGGTTTATCGGACAACGAGTTCGTTTGCGATTGCGAGCGATGCGCCGCAGACAGAGAGAAATATACCGCCTCTGGCGCGACGATTAAATTCGTCAACGCGGTTGCGAAAAGGGTTAAAAAATGGCAATCGGAAAATTGCCCCGACAGACAAATATATTTGGTCGTGTTCGCCTATTTGTCCACTCAATTACCGCCCGCGAAGAAATTACCTGACGGAAAATTCGAGCCGATTTGCAAAGAAGTCGTAGTCGAGGACAACGTGGTTATACGCCTTGCTCCTATGCTGTCCGACCATTATTACCCGTTTACCGACGAGGCGCACAACGCCGTTTCCTACGCTATGTTCGAGGGGTGGAAGAGCGTTGCCGAAAAGTTTGCGGTGTGGGATTATTCTTTCACGTTTTATTGCGGAATAGTGCCTTTACCGACATATAGAGCGGTTAAGCGCAATTATATCGACTATAAAAATATGGACGTGTTAGACGTTTTAAGCCAAAGCGCAGTGCCGTACAACGACAGGGTGTTCGGTAGGTTGGACGATTACGTTCGCTCGAAATTGTTGTGGAATACTAGTCGAAGCGAAGACGCGCTTGCCGACGACTTTATAGATAACTATTACGGCGAGGCGGCGAGCGATATTCGCGAGTATTACGACCTGTATAAAAAATCGTTCGATGAGTTTATGAAGAATAATCCCGAATTTAAATGCGGAATTTACGACGATTTGTTAAAGCGCGAAATTTGGCATAAATCCACGCTTGTTAAAATGAACGAAATAATAACGCGCGCCCACGATAATTTAAGTCGTGCTGCCTATGGCGAGTACGATAGATATAAAGACAGGGTTGATACCGAAAGTCAGTTTTGCAAGTTCGCCCTCGTGTATCTTTACGGAGACGAATTATCTGCCGCCGAACGAGATAGATTGATTGACGAATATACGCGGATAAAACATAAACTGCCATATCCGCTTAAACGCAAAACGTGGGAAAATTGTGTTGCGGAATTAAAGGAAAAATTTAAAAATGTTTAACTTGATTGATTTCGGCGCGAAAGCCGATATAAACGCGGTTTCCACGGTGGCTTTTCAAAACGCCGTAGACGCGTGCGAAAAACAGGGCGGAGGTACTATTTTCGTACCTTTTGGCGAGTTCGTCATAGGCACGGTATTTTTATGCGATAACGTTCACTTCGTTTTCGAGGCGGGCGCAAAAATACTCGGCAGCGAAAATCTCGAGGATTTCGCGCCGAGAGAAAAACCCGAATATCCGCTCTATCAGGACGCTTCTCACAGTTATTTCGACAGAAGTATGTTCGTTGCCAAAAACAAAAGCAATATAACTTTTTCCGGTTTCGGAACGATAGATATGCGCGAAGTGTGGGAAAACGAACCCGTTGAGGGCGAGAGCGAATGGAACGCTCAGCGAGCGGTAAAAATATTTTCTTTCAAGGAGTGTAAAGATATTTCGGTTACCGATTTAACGCTGCTTCATTCAACCGACCTCGCGTTGTATTTCGCTGGGTGTGAACGCGTTAAAGTAAGAGGTCTTACTATCGACGTGAACATAGACGGAATAAGTCCCGACTGTTGTAAAAGCGTGATTATTACCGACTGTATAATTCGCAGCGGCGACGACGGAATAGTTTTAAAAAGTTCTTATACGCTCAATAAAATCAAAGATTGCGAAAACGTAGTGATAAGCAACTGTACCGTAACTTCGCGATGCAGTGCGATAAAACTCGGCACGGAATCGAACGGCGGATTTAAAAATGTGGCGATAAGCAACTGCGCGATTTACGACACTTATTACGGTGCGATTTCGATTGAAAGCACCGACGGCGGCGAAGTAGACGGTATATCCGTATCGAATATAGTTATGAAAAACGTGGGTTATCCGTTTTTTATCATATTGTCGGGGCGGTTGAGAGGTCCGAAAGGCACTTCGCTCGGCAGTATGAAAAATATAACCGTAAGCAATATAACCGCAAGCGGACCGTTCACGCCGTGGCTCGCGCCGAGAATAACGGCTTTGTGGGAAAAAGGCGAAAGTTTGTGGTCGTCGCAGGTTATGCCGTCTACGATAACCGGGCAACCCGACGGAAAGATAGAAAACGTATCTTTCAGCAATATTTTCATAACGACCGCGGGCGGCGGAAAAACCGAGGATAAGAGCGTTATATTACCCGAGATTACGAAATTATATCCCGAAAATTATCAATTCGGGGATAAATTCCCCGTATACGGAATGTATTTCAGGCACGTTAAAGGTTTGACTTTAAACGGCGTAACTGTACAAACGACGGAAAAAGACGAGAGAAACGCCTTCGCCTTCGACGACATTGAAAATTTAAAGATATACTGAGGTTTAACATGACTGAAAAAACTATAATAAACGGCGACTCGTGCCACGAATTGCTTACCGAAAACACGGTTAAAAAGTTTGCCTATCGCGATGACTGCGATTTTGAGGTTTGGCGTAAAAACCTTCGCGAAGAGTTGATGAAAAAACTCGGACTTGACAAAATAGCGGCTAACGCTTGCGCCCCCGATTCGAAAATCGAAGAAGATACCGTCGTTGACGATTACAGAAGAATAAGGCTTGTATTCGAGAGCGAAAAAGGCTCGTTCGTGCCTTGTTACCTTTTGATTCCGCGCGGGGAAAAGAAAAAATATCCCGTCGCTATAACTTTGCAAGGACATTCGTCGGGTTTTCGCTATTCGATAGGCGAAAACTACGGCAATCCGAACGACGATTACTTAACGCGCGGAGATTTCGGCAGGCAGGCGGTAAAAAACGGTTACGCCGCATTGTGCATAGAACAACGCGCTATGGGCGAAAGGGTAACTTCAAGGCATACCTTCCGCGAGCAGATGTGCCTTTTCCAGTCGATGACGGCGATTATGCTTGGCAGAACGGTAATAGGCGAAAGAGTGTGGGACGTTATGCGCGCCGTGGACTTGCTCCACGAGTTTGCCGAGGTCGATTTCGAAGACGTGTTTATAACGGGAAATTCGGGCGGCGGAACGACTTCCTTTTACGCCGCCTGCATAGACGAAAGAATTAAACTTTCCGCGCCGAGTTGCGCGTTCTGTTCTTACGACGAGTCTATTATGAAAGTTTACCATTGTACTTGCAACTATATTCCCGGTGCGCGCGAATACTTTGATATGGGCGACCTTGCGGGGCTTATCGCACCGAGAAAGTTAATTATAATTGCAGGAAAGGACGATCCTTACTTTTTATTGAAGGGCGTAAAGGATTCCTACGCTACCGTCGAGAAAATTTACGAAAGGATAGGCGCGCCGCAAAATTGCGAATTGATCGTAACCGATAAAGCTCATTGGTGGTGTAAGGACGTCGTTTGGCAAGCAATAAACTCCGCTCGCACAAAAAATAAAAACCAAAACGATTATGAATACGGAAAAAACTGAAATATCCGAAGAAAAAACTAACCGAAAACGAGTTTTTGCCTATGCGGCTATAATATTCGTCGTTTTCGTGTGGGGCGTATCGCCGCTGTTGACTTCTTACGCGCTGAATTATTACAGCGCGACGGCTTATTCGCTCGTCGGAGCGATAATTTCGGGCGTGGCTTTGTTGCTTATATGTTTGCCACGTATTAAAGAACTGAATTTCTCGTATTATAAGGTCGCCGTGCCTACGGGACTTTTCAACGCGCTTGCAAATCTTTTGCAAAAAATAGGTTTGCCGTATACCACGCCTACGCATTACGCGTTTTTAGAAAATTTATCGTGCGTGGTAGTGCCGATATTATTGTTCGTTTTTATAAGGAAGAAACCGAGCGCGCTCACCGTTATCGCAAGCGCGTCGTGTCTGGCAGGGTGCTTCGTGTTAAGCGGAATAAATTTTTCGGCGTACGGATTAGCCGTCGGAAAAGGCGAAATACTTTGCGCGTTGGCGGGCGTTTTTTACGGGGTAAATATAGCGGGTACGGGGGTGTACGCTAAAAAATTGTACGCGCCCCTGTATGTTATGCTGCAAACTTGGATAAACGTTTTCGTAAGTTTACTTACGGCGGTAATACTCAACTGCGTAAAAATAAACGGCGCAGCCGTGTCGCCGTTCGTTTTTTCTTGGGATATAAAGGCTTTGGCGTTCGTGGGCGCGTTGACGCTCGTATCGTCCACTTTGTGTTGGATAGTGCGTACCCACGCTATGAAATTCGTCAACGCGTCGGTAGTTGCGGTTATGATGCCGTTTTCCGCCGTGGTAACGGGGATAGTTTCGGTTCTGATCAAAACCGACGCGCCTTCTCTTAATTTGTTTTTAGGCGGCGGAATAGTGCTTATAGCCACGATTTTATCCGCTATCGACGATATTCGCGATAAATAAAGGGATATTGCCGAAAAAGAAAGAGGTTTAACGGAAAATATGATTAAATTATTGCAATTAGGCGAGGGGATATTTTTTAAGAACTTTTGCCGACGCGTATTTAGATACGCTAAATAAAGAGGGTAACTGCAAGTATTCGGCAGAAATACTGTTCGGTAATTTGGATAAATTCAAGGCTTAGAATAACAAGGATCATATCGTTTTGTGTGGAATAAAGGACGGAAAAGAGGTTAAAGAGTATAAGCAAATAGCGGCTTTGGGCGTTTACGCCGGTGAGATAACGGAAGAGAACGAAAAAGTAATGCTTAGCGGTGTGGCTAAAGGTTTAATTACGTTTTTGAATTATTTTATATTCGGCGCGCTCGATAAATTCGGCAAACACGGCGATTATGGCAGGTTTTGCACATGGGTTATTGGCACAGTCTTTGTCATGGCTGGGCGAGTGGAGTGCTTGCTTATATGTCTGAGAATATTTTATGCGTAAAAAAGTAGGTGAAAACAAATATTCGGTAAAACCGAATTTAGAACGACTTAATGAAGTATGCGGCACGTATCCCACGCCTTACGGCGAAACACGGGTAGTAAGTAAGCGGCAAGCGGATGGGAAAATTAAAACGCGCATAACCGCTCCGAATGAAATACAGATAGAGTCATAAAAACTTGCTTTGTAAACTTATTTTTTAACATATATAAATATTTGGCAATTAGGTCGTTTCACCTATTGGTATGGCAAGTGTGTCGTAAATAATTATTTGCGAAAGAGAATGTATATTACAGAATAAAAATTGTTATCAAAGATTATAAAACCTGATAGACGACTTGAAACGTATAGTTTTGGTTGTTTGTCGGGTTTTTTATTATAAAAATTTAAGTTTTTAAAAATTATTTTTTTCAATACGCAAGGATATTGCGTATTGGTGGTTTACACTTAAGACACAAAGATGCGAGGAGGTGAAAATCGGTTGACGGCGAGCGAAAGACACAGGGCTATCATAAGAGACTTGAGTGTAAGACGATAAAAAAATTTCTAATCTTGCATTTCAATATCACGTTAGTCGTCGGACAATAGAATACGATATCTATTGGCTTTCGCTCGAATATCCGATTTACACCACGAAAGGTACAGGCGGAGGAGTTCATGTGGTTGATAGCGCAAGAATAGATTTGCTTGAAAAACTCGACTCCGAGCAATATGAGTTACTTTTAAGATTATCGTTAAGTCTATCCGTGAAAGACTTGATTATAATGAAAAGCATCTTAAAAAAATTTGGGAGAAGTAAAGAGAATGTGTAAGTAACAAAAAATAAAAATAATAGCCGAATTAAAGGTTCAGAACAGTTATTTCATAAATTCGTTGTATAAATGCGACGAGGAAACTACCCCTTGCGCCACTTTATACGACAAAGGAGTTAAACGTGATATATGAGAAAGCAAAGATATATTCCAACGGATCGCATTATATAGCGATACCGCATACTACGCGGTGGACGAAGCCGCGACTTAAAAAGCAAGAAAAAGAAATAACGGTGGACGAGAAATTAAAACCCGTTCGGGATAAGCAAGAACCTATAACGATTACTACTCCTAACGGGGTAGTATTAACGCAGGTGGAATTCGTTGACGGAGAACTCGTACCCGTTATGAAAACCGTAAAAGCGAAAGGGACTAAAACAACTAAAAGCAAGTTTTTGAAAGGCTATACAAGGCGAATTCGGGGCTTAAACGACAACTTCTTCGGGCGAAGATAATTGACGGCATTATAAGTCTTTTCTTATAGACCATCATTTTTTATATCGGCGCGAACCGATATTTTTTAATAACCTGTCAGGTTTGAACTGACGAATACAATAAATTATAAGAAATTTTGAGTGTTTACATATAAATTCGGGCGTATAAACAGGTGTGGCACGGGCTTACGCACGCGGACGAGTACGGAACGAATATCTTAACGATGATTTTGCGCTCGTTCACTCTGTGGCTTATATCCAACGGAATAGTATTTTCCATTTCGCTTTGCACGACCTACGTGCTTTTCAGAAGGGTTTTCGGGCATTACGTTTGCCGCGTCATATACCTGTTGCCGAGCCTTATCGGCGGCGTGGTATGGATAGCCACTATGAAACAAGTGTTAAGCAATTCGGCCGCGGTGGTATATCTTATGAAAAAAGAGGGCGCGTCGCTATCGGGCGCGGTCGTAAGCGAAGGACTTATGTACGACGTTTCTACTGCGTTTCCCACGCTGTATGCAACCGTGTTCATTTACGGTAACGTAGCGAAAGGAGAAAAACAAGGTTGCGAATTTTTATAAATAAAAAGGCTGTACCCCCCCCCACAACTTGTCATAACTTTAATAATCTGCTATAATATATGCAAATAAATATAGGTGCTCTCACGAAGGGATACGGCTTTTTTTCGATAAAAATTAAATCATTTTCTAATCAAAAAAAGTATAAAAAAAGTATAAATTTCAAATAAAAGTTGTTGCAAAACACGAAAAAAATTTGAAATTTTGAATAAAAACGCTTAAAATAGACGCAAAATAATGCACAAAATGCACGTTTTTTAATGTTTTTAACATCAAAAAAGATACTTTTACAACCTCGCAAAACTCCTAAGGGGCAGTTGTGGGTTCGATTCCCGCAGGGAGTACCATTAAAACCGCGAGCTGAACGGATAAAGTTCAGCTCGCGGTTTTTTAATATCAAATAAATCAATTTTTAATTTAATTGCATTTAATAAAATTATTTTGCTTTATTGTATTTATATTATCCTTGATGCACAGTTTATGCGTTATACTTTCGATAATAGCTGAAAATTTTAATATTCTTTAATATATCTTTCATAATATTTTTGTTTGATGCTAAAATCTTAGCAAAAATATTCGACTATTTGTTTTTTCATATATGTTAATTTTTTATCAGAAACACTGATAAAAACTTTCAAAACTTTATAATTGCTTTTTTAATTTCTGTTATTTACTTTTAAAAGTATTTTCCCATTTTCATGCCCTATAAAATTTATTTTTTCGTTTAGATTCGCTGTTTTATAACATAATCGCGTGCTGCGATTTATGGAATAAATAGTTTGGTAAAAGTTTTTCAAAAACTGCCTAAAAAGAAAATAGAGCCTAAAAGAGGAAAAATAGAAAAATTTACGGAGAAAATTTGTTTGCATTAAAGGAATGTTTGTGTTATAATGTGTTTTGGCTGGTTGATTGTTTCGTTAAATAGGGTTTTACAAGACTACATTCATAATATTTTCTCTGCGGGGAGAAGGGGGCTTAACCCGCAGTGGCGCCGTAACGTAAATCGTGCGGCCGATACGTCTTTATTTGGGGTACGCCGCAAAACGAAAGACGCGTTTATTAGGGCTACTCCGCAAGGGGGGCTTTTTTTATTTTTTCGGACAGCGGACATGCCGCGTTTCCGCAAAAATGCCGTGCGCATAAGGTGGCACGGTAAATTATGAATAAAGGCTTAGGATGTCAAGTCTCAAAGAGCCTTAAATAAATTACGGAGCGTATTTTATGGAGTATCGTATCGAAAAAGACACAATGGGCGAAATGAAGGTCCCCGCCGATAAGTATTGGGCGGCGCAGACCGAGCGCAGTTTCGAGAATTTCAAAATCGGCACGGAAATCATGCCGAGAGAAATCACTCACGCGTTCGGTATCCTGAAAAAGGCTGCGGCGATTGCCAATTTCAATCTCGGGAAACTTTCCGACGAAAAGCGTGTGGCGATATGCGCCGCGTGCGACGAGGTCATTTCCGGTGAACTTAACGACAATTTCCCGCTCGTCGTATGGCAGACGGGCAGCGGAACGCAGTCCAATATGAACGCCAACGAGGTTATTGCCAATCGCGGCAACGAGATTGCGGGCAAAAAACTTCTTCACCCGAACGATGATATAAACAAGAGTCAGAGTTCTAACGATACTTTTCCGACTGCGATGCATATAGCGGCGGTTCTGGCAATAGAGGACGGGCTTTTCCCCGCCATGGATAAACTTATCAATACTTTCCTTCGTCTGGAAAAAGAAAATGAGGGTATAGTAAAAAGCGGCAGAACGCATTTACAGGATGCTGTGCCGATTGCTTTTTCACAGGAAATAAGCGGCTGGCGGGTCATGCTCCAAGCTACGAAAAAGCAGATTACGCTTTCCCTTGCAGGTTTAAAAGAGCTTGCGCTCGGAGGAACTGCAGTGGGGACGGGGCTGAACGCTCCCAAAGGTTTCGACGTCGAAGTCGCGGCACAGGTGAGCGCACTGACGGGAAAAACTTTCGTTACCGCGGAGAATAAATTTCATTCGCTTACTTCAAAAGATGCCATGGTGTTTGCGCACGGGGCATTTAAAGCGCTCGCGGCTAACCTCATGAAGATAGCCAACGACGTGCGTTGGCTCGCTTCGGGACCCCGCGACGGACTCGGGGAAATATTTATACCCGAAAACGAACCCGGCTCGTCAATCATGCCCGGTAAGGTCAATCCCACGCAGTGCGAATCCATGACTATGGTTGCCGTTCAGGTCATCGCAAACGACGTGGCTGTCGGAATGGGTGCTTCGCAGGGGAATTTCGAGCTGAATGTGTTCATGCCCGTAATAGCGTATAATTTCCTGCAATCGGCAAGACTTCTCGCGGACAGCATCACCTCTTTCGAGAAAAACTGCGCTACGGGAATCCGTGCAAACAAGGAAAAGATGAAACATAATCTTTACAATTCTTTGATGTTGGTTACCGTTCTCAATCCCTATATCGGATACGAAAACGCGGCAAAGACTGCAAAGACCGCTTATAAAGAAAATATTTCCTTGAAGGAAGCCTGCGTAAAACTCGGGTTTTTGACTGCGGAAAAATTCGATGAGGTGTTCCAACCCGAAAAAATGGCTTATCCGCAGGACTGATTGATATAAGTATTATACCGACTATTAAATTTTTACAAGGTGCAATATATGAAGATTTGTTATTATCCCGGCTGTACGTTAAAGACGAAAGCCAAAGAACTCGACGCTTACGCGCGTAAAGCGGCGGAAGCGCTCGGCGTGGAGATGGAGGAAGTAAAGGACTGGCAGTGTTGCGGCGCTGTCTATCCCATGGCGAAAAACGAGATTGCCACTAAACTTTCGGCAGTCCGCGCTCTCGATTACGCCAAGCATAACGGCGGAAAACTTCTTACGCTCTGTTCGGCTTGCCATAACGTAATTAAGCGCGTCAACGACGACATGAAAAACGACGAAAACATCAGGACGAAGGCAAACAACTATCTCGCACTCGAAGAAAGTTACAACGGCGAAACACAGGTCATACATTATCTCGAAATGCTGAAAAACGAGGTCAGTTTCGACGAGATAGCAAAAAAAGTCGTAAAACCCCTTAACAGGAAAGTGGGAGCCTATTACGGATGTCTTCTTTTAAGACCGAGCGGAGTGCTCGCATTCGATAATCCGGAAAATCCTTCTATTATCGAGGATTTTATCCGCGCAATCGGCGGAACGCCCGTCATTTACCCGTTCAGAAACGAGTGCTGCGGAGCGTACGTTTCGCTGAAAAATCAGACGCTTCCGAAAGAAAGAAGCGCGAAAATTCTTAATTCCGCAAAAGAAAAGGGCGCGGAAGAAGTTATTACCGCATGTCCCCTGTGCCTTTATAATTTACAGGTAAACGGAGCCGGGATTCTTCCCGCGCGTTACTTTACCGAACTGCTCGCGGAAGCGTTGGGGGTGAAATAATGGATAAAACCGAAATGACCGAAATCATGAAAGAAATTTCCGGTACCGACGTCAGAAAATGTATGAAATGCGGCAAATGCTCGGGGCGTTGTCCCGCGTATAAGGATATGGACATAAAACCGCATCAGTTTGTAACCATGCTGGAAAAGGGAAAAGTGGAAGAACTTCTTAATTGTTCGGCAATATGGAACTGTTTTTCATGCATGGCTTGCGTTGAACGCTGTCCGAGAGGAGTTGCTCCCGCGCAGGTTATAGAGGCGGTGAGAACCACGTTTACCCGCGCGCAGAACAATAACGGACTCGCCGCGGAGGATATCCCGCCGATAGTAGACGAGTTGATTCCGCAGCAGTTACTCGTCAGCGCATACAGAAAATACAACAAATGAGTTGAAAAGTGAGAATATAAGATGCAGAGAATAGGTGTTTTTATTTGTTGGTGCGGAAGTAATATCGCCGCGACGGTAGACGTAAAGCGCGTCGCCGAAGCGATAAAGGCGGAACCCGGCGTGGTTTATTCCGCGGATTACCAATACATGTGTTCGGAAAACGGACAGCAGCTGTTAAAGAACGCGATAAAAGAGCATAATCTTACGGGCGTCGTCATAGGCTCGTG
Organism: uncultured Clostridia bacterium; assembly: GCA_944367535.1. Classification (GTDB taxonomy): domain Bacteria; phylum Bacillota; class Clostridia; order Christensenellales; family Borkfalkiaceae; genus UBA1259. The sequence continues at coordinate 60,082 of CALVWQ010000004.1, read as the reverse complement.
TTCTCCGAGAATGCACGAAGCTACTTTCAGAAGGGCGGCGGCGGAGGCAGGGCTTAACCCGTATATGCTTGAAGTCGCCAACATAAGAGAGCAGTGCTCTTGGATTCACAAAGATATGGATGAGGCGACAGAAAAGGCGCTGATACTTATCCGTACCGCCATCGCCAAAGTGCGGTTGAATACTCCCCTTCAGGAAGGCGAAAGCCCCGTAACCAAGCGCGCGCTCGTAATAGGCGGAGGTATCGCTGGTATTCAGGCGGCGCTCGATATAGCCGAGGCGGGATTCGAAGTCGATATCGTGGAAAAGAACGCCACTATCGGCGGCAGAATGGCGCAACTCGACAAGACGTTCCCGACGCTTGACTGCTCGGCTTGTATACTTACGCCCAAAATGGTAGATTGCGCGCAGAGCGATAAGATTGACATTTTATCTTATTCGGAAGTGGAAGAAGTTAAGGGTTTTGTAGGAAACTTCAAAGTTAAGATACGTAAGAAGGCGAGATACGTTGACGAAAAGAAGTGTACGGGCTGTAAGGTCTGTATGGAAAAATGTCCATCCAAAAAGGGCCTCAACGAATTCAACATGAATCTCAATAACCGTACCGCAATATATATTCCGTTTGCGCAGGCTATACCCAACGTGGCGGTAATAGACCCCGAACAGTGTATAAAACTTAAAACGGGCAAGTGCGGTATCTGTCAGAAATTCTGCGGTGCGGGTGCGATAAATTACGAAATGAAAGACGAGTTCGTCGACCGCGAATACGGCGCGATAGTCGTCGCCACGGGTTTCAGACCCATTAATATAGACGCATTCAATGAATACGGATACAGCGATAACGCCGACGTTATCACCTCTCTTGAACTTGAAAGGCTTATGAATGCCGCAGGTCCGACGAACGGAGTGCTTCTGCGCCCGTCCGACAAGACGCACCCCAAGGTCATAACCTTTATTCAGTGCGTCGGCTCGCGTGACGTTTCGGGCTGCGGAAAACCGTATTGCTCCAAAGTATGCTGCATGTATACGGCAAAACACGCCATGCTTATAAGAGAAAAGTATCCCGATACCGAAGTCCACGTCTTTTATATTGACGTGCGTACTCCCGGCAAGAATTACGATGAGTTCTACCGTCGCGCGGTAGAACAGTACGGCGTCGATTACATCAAGGGTATGGTCGGTAAAGTATATAACGAGAACGGTAAACTCATGGTGCAGGGCTCCAACCTCATCGATAACGAACAGGTGATTATTCCGTCCGATCTCGTCGTGCTTGCGACGGCAATCGAGCCCGAACCTTCGGTAAGAAAGATTGCAACCCTTCTTACCGCGAGCATAGACACAAATAATTTCATGAACGAATCTCATCCCAAACTCCGTCCCGTGGAGAGCCCGACGGCGGGCGTATACCTCGCGGGTATGTGTCAGGGTCCGAAAGATATTCCCGAGACCGTCTCGCAGGCCTCTGCTTGCGCGGCGAAGGTCATAGGGCTTCTCGTAAAAGATAAATTAAAGACCAATCCGTGCGTGGCGCACTGCAACGAAATGATGTGTAACGGTTGCAGTCAGTGCGCGAATGTCTGCGCTTACGGCGCGATAACTTATGTAGACAAGGAATTCCGCATAGGCGGCGGCAAGACGGAAGTAAGAAGAGTCGCCTCGGTCAATCCCGCGGTCTGTCAGGGTTGCGGCGCGTGCACCGTAACCTGTCCTTCCGGCGCGATGGATTTGTCGGGATTTTCTTCCAAACAGATTATGTCGGAGGTTGAAGCGATATGCAAGAGATAAAAGAATTCGTGCCGAATATCGTGGCTTTTTGTTGCAACTGGTGCTCGTATGCGGGTGCCGACCTCGCGGGTTCGGGCAGACTTTCCTATCCCGCAAACGTTAAAATAATAAGGGTGCCCTGCTCTTGCAGAGTTAATCCCATGTTTATTCTGAAAGCCTTTCAGCGCGGTGCGGACGGCGTGATTCTGTGCGGTTGTCATCCCGGCGACTGCCATTACGTTACGGGTAACTATTATACGAGGCGCAGAATGGCTATGCTCTTCGATTTCCTTAACTATATGGGAATCGAAAAAGAACGTACGCGCGTAGAATGGGTTTCCGCGGCCGAAGGCGCACGTTTTTCGCAGGTAATGAACGATTTTGTTAAAAAAATTACTGAACTCGGTGAAAACAGGCGTATAACCGACCTCAGGGTCAAGGAGAAATAAATAATGACTGACTTGGAAAATAAAATCATCGAGAGAGCGGAAAATCTGCTCGAAAGCGGAGAAGCGGCACGCGTCGTGGGCTGGAAAAAAGGGGAGTTTTATTTCGACCCTTCTCCCGCCGAATTCGACAGCAAAGAACAGCTACGTGATTTCGTATATAACGGTTTCTGCGGCGCAAATCTTTCAAAGTATCTCATTCAGGTAAGTAAAAAACCCGGCAAGACCGCGGTGTTTCTTAAACCCTGCGATACTTTCAGTTTAAATCAGCTCGTAAAGGAGCACCGTGTCAATCGCGACAACATAATCGCGATAGGCATAGAGTGCAACGGAAAGCTCGATATAGAAAAGATTAAGGAAAAGGGCGTTTCGGCGGTTACCGAGGCTTCTGAAACAGGAAAAGAAGTTACCGTTTCTTCTCTTTACGGAAAGTCGGTAATGAATAAGGAAGATATTCTTCTTATCAAATGTCTTACATGCAAGAGCAAAAAACTCGTGGGTGTGGACGAAACGATAGTATTGGGCGAAATGGAAGAAGCACCGAGCGACAGGTTTGAAGAGGTCGAAAAACTCGAAAAAATGACCGAGGCGGAACGCTTTGCCTTCTGGAAAAGCCAGCTTTCGAAGTGTATACGCTGTAACGCGTGCCGTAACGTTTGTCCCGCGTGTTCGTGCGTGAAATGCGTGTTCGACAATCCGCAGTCGGGAGTGGCGGCGAAAGCCAACGACGATGAATTCGAAGAACAACTTTTCCATATCATCCGTGCGTTCCACGTTTCGGGCAGGTGCACCGACTGCGGCGAATGCAGCAGGGTGTGCCCGCAGCGCATTCCGCTTCACCTTTTGAACAGAAAATTCATCAAAGACATCAATACCTGTTACGGCGAATATCAGGCGGGCGAGGCGGCTGACGGAAAAACTCCGCTCACCGATTATACAGTCGGCGATGTCGAGCCTAACGATGTTTTCAATGCGGGGGTGCGCAAATGATTAAAGTAGATAGAACAAAGGCTGACGGCATGTATGCCGCCATATCCGAAAAGATGCCGCTTTTTATTCCCGTGAAATCGGCGGGAGAAGTGAATTACGCGCCGTGGGAAAAGGGCGCGGATGTTTCTTTGGATACCTTAAAAACGGTTAAGTCCGCAAAAGATTTTTTCTTCCCGCAGAGCGAAACGATGATGCGCTTTAAGGCGGAAGGCAAGAAAATCGAGATTATAGACGACAGGAAGGAAGTCGCGCCCTTCGTGATTTTCGGCGTGCGCGGCTGCGATTACAGGTCGTTCGATATTTTGGATAAAGTGTTTTTGCAAGAACCCGTGGACACTTATTATAAGGAAAGGCGCGACGCCGCGGTGATAGTTACCATGGCGTGCGCAAAACCCGAGGAGAGCTGTTTTTGCAGCGTGTTCGGAATAGATTCCGCCGACCCGAAAGGCGACGTTACCTGCTATGCGGACGACAAATATCTGTATTTTAAGTCGAATACCGATAAGGGTGCCAAACTTATGGAAATTATCGGCGCTTTCGGTACGGAAGGCGGCGAAAAGGAAGTGGAAGCTCAAAAGAAGAATACCCGCGAGATTATGGAAAAACTTCCGTTTACGCACCTTGATTTGTCGGTATTTAAGCCCGAAAACCTCAATAAACTTTTTGCTTCGGAGGAATGGGCATCTCTCTCGGAAGCGTGTCTCGGCTGCGGTACGTGTACTTTCGTGTGCCCCACGTGTCAGTGTTTCGATATAAGAGATTTTAAGACCAACGACGGAGTGATAAGATTCCGTTGCTGGGATTCCTGCATGTATTCCGATTTCACGCAGATGGCGGCGGCAAACAGCAGGACGACCCAACTGCAAAGATACCGTCAGAGATTCATGCATAAACTCGTGTATTATCCCTCGCAGTACGGCGGAACGTATTCTTGCGTGGGATGCGGCAGGTGCGTGAACAAATGCCCACAGAGGCTCAATATCGTAAAAGTCATCAAACGTTTAGGAGATAAAGAGAATGATTAACGAACATCTCATACCGAGCATAGGCGTCATTACGGATATAAGGCGCGACACGCCAGACGTCAAAACTTTCAGAGTGCTCGGACTCGACGGGAAAAAGCCCTTCGAACATAAGCCCGGACAATGCGCCATGCTCTCCGTGCCGGGAGTGGGCGAAGCCATGTTTTCCATAACCTCGTCGCCGACAAACGAGGAGTTTATGGAATTTTCGATAAAGAAATGCGGCTGTCTTACGGAAGTCCTGCATTCGCTTGAAGTGGGACAGCAGGTTACGGTCAGAGGACCTTACGGCAAGAATTTCCCCGTGGAAGGCGAATTCAAGGGCAAAGACCTTCTCTTTATCGCGGGCGGCATAGGACTTGCGCCTTTAAGGAGCGTAATAAACTATGTACGTCATTACAGAAAAAATTACGGTAAAGTGGTTATAGTTTACGGCGCGAGGAGTATGGACGACCTCGTGGACATAAACGAAATCAAGACCGAATGGATGAATGAACCCGACTTCAACGTCTATCTCACGATAGACAGACCTCAGGAAGGCTGGGACGGACACGTGGGATTCGTTCCCGCGTACGTCAAGGAATTGGGACTCGACCCCACCATGACGGCAGTGCTCTGCGGACCCCCGATAATGATTAAATTCACTTTACAGGGACTTTTGGAACTCGGTTTCGATAAGTCGAGAGTCTACACCACGCTTGAACTAAGAATGAAATGCGGAATAGGCAAGTGCGGCAGGTGCAACGTGGGAGATAAGTTTGTCTGTAAGGACGGACCCGTTTTCAGAATGGACGAGTTGGACGAACTCCCCGACGAATATTGATTTTTAAGGAGATTACTCATGGAAAACTTTGTAAATGTTTATTTTTTCGGTAAGAAATACCGCGTTCCCGAAAGTCTTACCATAATGAAGGCGATGGAATATGCGGGATATCAGCTCGTCCGCGGCTGCGGGTGCAGAAACGGGTTCTGCGGCGCCTGCGCGACCATATACCGTATTCAGGGAAAACAGGAACTCAAAACGTGCCTTGCATGTCAGACGCAGGTCGAAGAGGGAATGTACGTCGCGACGCTTCCTTTCTTCCCGCTCGTAAAACAGGTTTACGATATAGAGAAAATCAAACCCACCGAACAGATAATGATGCAGCTTTATCCCGAGATTTATTCCTGCATAGGCTGCAATGCCTGTACAAAGAGCTGTACGCAGGGACTCAACGTAATGCAATATATCGCTTACGCACAGCGCGGCGAATATAAAAAGTGTGCGGACGAGAGTTTTGACTGCGTGATGTGCGGTGTATGTTCGGCTCGTTGCCCCGCGGGCATATCGCATCCGCAGGTTGCCGAACTCGCGAGAAGACTTTACGGGAAGTATATCGCGCCCAAGTCCGAACACCTCGAAAAGAGGGTCGCGGAGATAAACAACGGCGACTTCGTGAAACTTATAGAAGACGTGATGAACAAGCCCGTGGAAGAACTCAAAGAACTCTACAATAAGAGAGATATCGAGAAATAAGGAGACGCATTATGTATCATTATACCGAAGAACAGTTGCAGTCGATGAAAAAAGTTGAGGCGACGAGGGCGGAAAGGCTTAAAAATCTTTTCCCCAGAATGTCTGCCGAAGAAAAGGATACCGTATTAAAAGAAAACCATCCCGACTATATAGAGAGCGCATACGAGACGCTTAAAGTCGGACCCAATAAAGGCGATAAGGTTCTGCACGAACTTGCCGACCTCTTGCAGGGCAGACCGAGGATTAGAGATTATCAAATCAATCTCGATAAACCCGATTACGACGTGGACGTGCTGGTGATAGGCGGCGGCGGCGCGGGTTCTTCCGCGGCGATTACGGCGCACATGGGCGGCGCAAACGTCATGATGGTAACAAAACTCCGCATAGGTGACGCCAATACCATGATGGCGGAAGGCGGAATACAGGCGGCGGATAAAGAAAACGACAGCCCCGCAATACACTATCTCGACGCGTTCGGCGGCGGCCATTTTGCGGCAAAACACGAACTTTTATATAAACTCGTTAACGAGGCGCCCGACGCCATAAAGTGGCTTAACGACCTCGGGGTAATGTTCGACAAAGCCCCCGACGGCACCATGATAACCACGCACGGCGGCGGCACGTCGAGAAAAAGAATGCACGCATGCAAAGACTATTCGGGCGCGGAAATAATGAGAACTCTGCGCGACGAAGTATTGAACAGAAATATCCCCGTCGTCGATTTCACCGCGGCGATAGAGATAATAAAGGACGATAAAGGTCAGGCTTGCGGCGCGGTTCTTCTCAACATGGAGACGAAGGAGATTCTCATCGCCAAAGCCAAGACGGTCATAATCGCCACGGGCGGCGCGGGCAGGCTTCACTATCAGGGCTTCCCGACCTCCAACCACTACGGCGCGACGGCGGACGGACTTATTCTCGCTTATCGTGCGGGAGCGAAACTTCTTTACGCGGATACCTTGCAGTATCACCCCACCGGCGTTGCCGAACCTACCCAGATTTTCGGCGCGCTCGTGACGGAAAAGGTGCGCTCTCTCGGTGCGCAGCTCGTCAATGCGGACGGAAACGCGTTCGTTTATTCTCTTGAAACAAGGGACGTAACCGCCTCTACGATAATAAGAGAATGTAATAAGAGAAATAAAGGAGTAAAGACTACCGACGGCGTAGGCGTATGGCTCGATACTCCGATGATTGAACAGCTCGGCGGCGAGGGGACAATCGAAAAACGTATCCCCGCAATGATGAGAATGTTCGGCAAATACGGTATCGATATAAGAAAAGAACCTATTCTTGTTTATCCGACGCTCCATTATCAGAACGGCGGTATCGATATTTCGGCGGACGGGCAGAGCGGCGTCGAAAATCTGTTTGTCGCGGGCGAAGCGGTGGGAGGCATACACGGCAGGAACAGGCTCATGGGCAATTCGCTTCTCGATATAATAGTATTCGGCAGAAATGCGGGCAGTAACGCCTGCGAAAAAGCAAAGACCGTGAAAGTCGGAAAACTTTCGCTTTCGCACGTCGACGCGTTCGAGAAAGAACTTGCCGCAGCAAAGATTTCGCCCAAAGTGAGTTCGCCACGTATTCTTCCCGATTACAGAAGAAAGGATATGTAATAGACAGCGGTTTAAAGTCGTTTCAGTTATAAGGAGTTAAAAATGGAAAAAGAAATTGAAAAAACGGAGGTTTCCGAAGCAGTAGCTTCCGAAAACGGCGGCGCCGAAGCTTCCGTCGTGACAGAGGGCGCGGGGAATTCTAACGGCGCGCCCGAGAAAAAACGCAACTTAAAGTGGCTTTGGATAACCTTAGCGGTTTTGATTGCCGGCGGAATTGCGGCATGGTGTATCGTAAACGCGCTTAAAGTCGATAACGGCGTAGAGGAAGTATTCAACGTCAGTCAGGTCATAGCGCTTCTCACGGGACTTTTCCTCGTCGCGCTGATAGGGTATCTGCTCGGCAGAATAACCATAAAGGGCGTCTCGCTCGGTACTGCGGGCGTGTTCCTCGTCGCTATTTTGTTCGGTTATCTATGTACGCTTCCGTGGCTTAAAGACGCGCCTATATTCGACGTCTTTTATATGCAGGACACCGAATCCACGCTCAACGGCTATTTTGAGAACATTGTGCAGAATATCGGACTTATTCTGTTTGTCGCTGCGGTAGGATTCATCGCAGGTCCGAGTTTTTTCAAAAATCTTAAAAAGAACGCAAAATCGTATGTGCTTCTCGGCGTGCTCATAATCGTCGCGGGCGGCGCGGTTGCGGCTTTATTTACGCTTATTCCGGGAATAAGCCCCGAGTTTTCCGCAGGCGTGCTTTCGGGCGCGCTGACGACCACGCCGGGCTTTTCGGCGGCAAAAGAAGCGGCGGATGCCTCTTTGAGAAATTCCGTGACGCTCGGACACGCGGTGGCGTATCCGTTCGGCGTCGTGGGGGTCGTGCTTTTCGTGCAACTCGTCCCCAAGATTATGAAAGCCGACATGAGCAAGGAAAGACTCATTCTCACTGCGGGCGCAAAAGAACTGCATGTGAAAAGAGAAGGACTTTTAGAATGCGACCCGTTCGGGCTTATGCCTTTTGCACTCGCAGTCGTCTGCGGGATAGCGGTGGGCTCAATAACCATTCCGCTTACGGGCAAAGGTTATGACGGCGCGTGTTTCTCGCTCGGTAATACGGGCGGCGTGCTCATAATGTGCTTAATATTCGGGCATTTCGGTAAGATAGGCAAACTTTCGCTCGACGTACCCGAAAAGACCATTAAAGTATTCCGTGAATTCGGGCTCATGTTATTCCTTATCGGCGCAGGCGTGTCGGGAGGAGTAAGCCTCGTCAGTGAAATCAGTAAATCGGAACTCGGCGGCATGCTCGTGCTTTACGGGTTTATCGGCGGCGCGGTCATGACGATTGTGCCGATGTTCATCGGTTTCTTCTTCGCAAAGCACGTATTGAAAATCGGTCTTTTGAACAATCTCGGATCCATTACGGGCGGTATGACGAGTACTCCGGCGCTCGGAACCTTAATAAACGTTTCGGGGACGGACGACGTCGCCTCCGCTTATGCGGCGACTTATCCGATAGCGCTGGTTGCGGTCGTTTTAGTATCGCAGTTCCTCGTTATTTTAATGTAATTGTCCGCGCCGCGATAAATTCGCGGCGCGACTGATTATAAACTCGTAATATTGCGGGGAATATATATTATATAGAAATTGACCACACCGAAAAACCTACTGAAAAAGTAAATTAAATATTGAGAATATGTAATAACCATGCGGGGCGGACCGCATGTCAAATCGGGGTATTATGAGAAAATTCGATACCAAAGTTCAGCATCTTAAATATAAAGTCCTGCGAGAGGTGGCGCGCGAGGCTTGGGCGGGCAGACTTCCGCAAACAGCTATCGACATTCCCAGGATAATCGTACCCGGCAAAGTGCCCACGATGCGCTGCTGCGTGTATAAGGAGCGAGCAATTCTCACGGAAAGGGTAAAACTCGCCATGAGCGATTGCAATGAAGATGGCAACGTCATTCAGGTTATAGACATAGCTTGCGATGAGTGTCCTATGGGCGGATTCGAAGTTACCGACGCTTGCAGGGGTTGTCTTGCGCACCGCTGTGAGGATGTCTGCCGCATGGGCGCAATAACATTCGACGAGCACCAGAAAGCGCATATCGACAAGAATAAATGCGTGGAGTGCGGCGCTTGCGCAAAAGTCTGTCCTTACAGCGCAATTCATAATTTCAAAAGACCATGTCAGACGGCTTGTAAAATAAAAGCCATATCGATGGACGAGAATAAAGCCGCTAAAATAGACGATTCCAAATGTATATCATGCGGCGCGTGTGTGTATCAGTGTCCGTTCGGGGCGATAACAGATAAATCTTTTATCGTAAACGTAATAGAACTGCTTAAAAACAGCAAAAACAACACGGCATATAAAATGTACGCGGTTGTGGCACCGTCGATTTCAAGCCAGTTTTCTTATGCGAAACTCGGGCAGGTCGTGTCTGGCATTAAAGAACTCGGATTCGATACGGTGATGGAAGCCGCTCTCGGCGCAGATATGGTGGCAAAGGCGGAATCCAAAGAGCTCGCCGAAAAGGGTTTTTTAACTAGTTCTTGCTGTCCCGCTTTTGTTGATTACGTAAAGAAAAGTTTTCCGGAACTAGTTCCGTATATTTCGCACAATCTTTCGCCTATGGCGACTATCGCGAAATATATTAAGGATAAATTCAAAGGCGCAAAGGTAGTATTCATAGGACCTTGCACCGCAAAAAAAGCGGAAGTGCGCAGGGAAGAAGTCAAGGATTATGTGGACGTGGCGATGACATTCGAAGAATTGCAGGCTCTTTTCGACAGCAAAGATATTGATATTACCACTCTCCCCGAAAGCAGTCTTGACAATGCCTCTTATTTCGGCAGAATTTTTGCGCGTTGCGGCGGACTTGCGGATGCCGTCGCCGAGGGGCTTAAAGAACAGGGACTTACGGACTTTAATTTAAAGCCCGTTTCCTGCGACGGTATAGAGGCTTGCAAAGTAGCACTCATTAAAAAGAGCAAAAATCTTTCGGATGCCAATTTTATAGAGGGGATGGCGTGTGTAGGCGGTTGCGTGGGCGGCGCGGGCTGTCTTACGCACGGCGAAAAAAATAAAATTGCCGTCGACCAGTTCGGGCTCAAAGCAAAGGAAAAAACCATTCTCGAAGCCGTGTCAGCGCTTGACAAACAAAATTGACGGGCTTTGAAAAATTATATCGGTAGTTGATTGCCGCGCCGACAGCGCATTTGCGGCGCGGCTTATGGGAAAATTATGAGAATTATAATCATAGGCGTGGGAAAAGTAGGTACTACTTTAATCGAGAGTTTCGTCAAAGAGGGGCACGACATAGTCGTGGTGGACCTCAGCGAGACCAAGGTTGCGAACGCCGTGAACAAATATGACGTCAACGGTATAATAGGCGGCGGATTGGAGCGCAGCGTTTTAAGCGACGCAGGTGTGGAGTCCGCCGACTTTTTCATTGCCTGCACTTCCCGCGACGAGACTAACGTCCTCTGTTGCGTGCTCGCAAAAAAACTCGGCGCAAAGAGAACGATAGCGCGAGTTCGCGACCCGCAGTATTTTAAGGAAATGGAAAGTCTCCGCGAATATCTCGGTCTTGACCTCGCTTTTAATCCCGAATACCGCGCGGCAATGGATATCATAAACGTTTTGGATTTTCCTTCGGCAAAGAGTGTGGAAAGTTTCGCGGGCGGGAAGGCGCTGCTCGTCGAGTTTTATATTTCAGCGGCTAATTCCATAAAAGATAAACCGCTTATGGAGGTCGCGGCGCAATATAAATGCAAATTTTTGTTCTGCATGGTAAAAAGAGAGGATAAAGTCTTTATTCCGCGCGGCGATTTTGTGATTCACGAAAACGACAGCGTATATATAATCGCCACCGAATCCGAATTGAAAGCGTTCTGCAAAAAACTTAAAATTTTCAAATCTCCCGTGCGTTCGGTTTTTATTATCGGCGGAAGTAAAATAGCATATTATCTTACGTCCGAACTTGTAAAAAACGGAGTCGCGGTAAAGATTATCGAAAACGATAAAACCCGCTGCAAGGAACTCAGCGAGAGAATACCGGAGGCGACTATTCTTTTCGGCGACGGCACAGACCAGAATATATTGCGCGAAGAAGGACTTAAAACCAGCGACGCGTGCGTTACGCTCACGGGCGTTGACGAGGAAAACGTTATTATATCGCTATACGCCAAAATGCTCGGCGTGGGCAAAGTGGTTACCAAGGTGGACAGACCGACCGTTACCGATATGGTGAAAAAATTCGGCTTGGATACGGTTGTATCGCCTCGTAATTCCATTGCAAATCACATAATCAGGTTTGTCAGAAAAGAATTGTCTGAAAAGTCGGAGGGAATGAATGCGCTGTATAAACTGCACGACAAAGTCGAGGCGGTGGAATTTACGGTCGGCGGAGATTTCTCCGGTATAAATAAGAAGTTGAGCGAACTCAAAATAAAGAAAGACACGCTCATCGGCGGCATCGTCAGGGACGGGGAATTTATTCTGCCCGTCGGTGAAACACGGTTTTTGTTGGGGGACAGGGTAATCGTAGTGGCGGCGGAACGCAAAATTTCCGCGCTTAACGATATGTTGATATGATATGAATCACAGGCTGGTCGCAAACGTTCTCGGTAAGGTCATGCTTATAGAGGCCTTGCTCATGATATTCCCTCTATTTGTGGGAATTTATTATAGGGAAAATACCTATTTAAACTACCTTTTGCCCATGGCGGGGCTGACGGCGGCAGGGACGGCGCTTTCTTTAATCAAAATAAAAGACAGGTCCATTTATGCAAAAGAAGGATTCGTCATCGTCGCTCTAGCATGGATAATCATGTCGCTTGTGGGTGCGACATGTTTTGTGATAGGCGGAGAAATACCTAATTATATCGACGCCTTTTTCGAGACGGTTTCGGGTTTCACGACGACCGGGGCGAGTATACTCAATAACGTCGAGACGCTCTCTAAAAGCGGAATGTTCTGGCGGCTTTTCACACACTGGATAGGCGGCATGGGCGTGCTCGTATTCGTGCTCGCGGTGATACCCGCGAGCGGGTCGGGCGCAATGCATATTTTTAAGGCGGAGTCCCCGGGCCCTTCGTCGAGTAAACTCGTCGGGAAAATACGCAATACCGCACAGATTCTTTACGGTATTTACGTTATAATGACATTGATTGAAACAATCCTTCTTTGTACGGGCGGACTGAATCTTTACGAAAGTCTTTTAAATTCTTTTTCCACCGCAGGTACGGGCGGTTTCGGTACTCATAACGGGAGTATCGCTTACTATAACAGCGTTTACGTCGAGATGGTCATCGCAGTATTTATGTTTTTATTCGGCGTGAATTTCAACGTATATTATCTTTTTATAATAGGAAATTTTTCCAAAGCATTCAGAAACAGGGAATTTCTCACTTATTTTGCGATAGTCGTCGTTTCCACGCTCATTATTGCGATAAACATTCTCGGTATGTGCGCAGACTTTTCCGCTGCGCTACGCTATTCTTTCTTCCAAGTTACGTCTATAAGTTCCACGACAGGTTTTGCCACGGCGGACTTCAATACGTGGCCAGCGCTCTCAAAGGGTATTCTTCTTGTTTTGACCGTAGTAGGCGCATGCGGCGGTTCCACGGGTGGCGGAATGAAAGTTTCTAGAGTTATAGTACTGTGTAAGTCGGGCGCTGCAGATATAAAGAGAATGATAAATCCGCGCGCGGTAATAACTGTTAAAAACGAGGGAAGCGCGCTCACTTCCGAGACGGAGCAGAACGTCCGTTCTTACTTTATTCTGTACATGCTGTTCGTTGTGGCGGTAACGCTTCTCGTATCGCTCGACGCTTATTCCGGCGGAGATATTCTAAGTAACTTTTCCGCGACTCTCGCCTGTATAGGCAACGTCGGACCCGGACTTAATCTTGTGGGACCTGCCTCGTCTTACGCGGGATACAATTGGTTTTCTAAGCTTTCGCTTTCCTTTGCCATGCTGGCGGGAAGACTTGAATTATTTCCTATAATCATACTTTTTACCCCGCGCACATGGAAAAAGTAAGGTGTCGGTTTTCTACAAAGAATAATTGTTTTAATAAAAAAATTATTTTCGGTTTAATACTTAATAATAAAAATCTTTATTGACGGTAAATTTTGTAAAGTATTAGGAAATATCGAAAGATATTTTTAACGAATAGAAGATTTCTTTAATATAAAGCGTTAAAATTTTTAGGAACATATTGCCGAAAAGAATTTAAGGAATTTAAAGACATACCGCCCGCGACGTATTCGCCGCGGGCGGTAATATATTCAGTTTTGAATCCCGTTCGAATTTTTTTGCCGCGACGCGTGTGCTTTCCGATTTTCTCTCCGACGTTTTGTCGCTAAACCCATCTTGCCTTCTTTACGACATTTTCGGGTTTTCTTCTCTACGGTCTTACACGCATCCGGCAGACATTTGTGAGTCTGTTGCATCGAAGTACATTGGTCTGCCCTCCCTTAAATTGCTGTAATCGGTACACCCTGCGGGTGCTTTACCTTTTTCAACTATATTATAATATGCTGACTGTATTTTGTCAATACCGAATCCGAAAATTTTATGTCTGAAAATATTTTCAAACCTCCTTGACGAAACATAAAACAGGTAGTATAATAAAATTTATGGGACTTACGGGTAAAATTATAGTCAATCGTTTCGGTGTGCCTGGGCAGAGCCTTCGTCAGGCGGAAAGGCTCATGTCGGAATTTGCGGCAAGGGGAGTGGATACGGAAATAATTTCCGACGGCTATCTCGGAACGGGTGTATTCGGCGAGATGTCCGAAGCCTCGTCTTTTTTTTGTGATTTTGTCGTTTACCTCGATAAAGATAAATATCTTTCCGCTATACTCGAAAAAAAAGGTATAAGACTTTTTAACAGACACGATAAAATAAGAGTATGCGACGATAAGGGTGAGACGGTAATAGCCCTCTCGGGACACGGTTTCAATCTTCCGGACACGGTATTCGCGCCGCTTTGCTACGACGCGGGAGCACCTCTTTTTCATGAGGATGCCCGAAACATTGCAGAAAGGCTCGGATTCCCCGTCGTGGTTAAAGAGAGTTTCGGCTCCATGGGCAAAGGAGTGCATAAGGCGGACAATATGTCAGAACTGACTGCTCTGATGCAAAGACTCAAAACCGTCCCGCATATTTATCAGCGGTATATAGACGGCAGGGTGGGACAGGACGTGCGCGTCATAGTCATAGGCGGTAAGGCGGAAGCAGCAATGCTGAGAAGCAATAAAAATGATTTCCGTTCAAATATCGCGCTTGGCGGCAAAGGTGAAAAAATAGAATTAAAAGACGCGTTTTTCGCCGATTTTATAAGCGAGGCGGAGAGAGCGGCAAGAGTTCTCGGAATGGATTATTGCGGCGTCGATATATTATTCGGCAAAAACGGCGAACCCGTGATATGCGAGGTTAACTCCAACGCGTTTTTTGAGGGAATAGAGGCGGCTACGGGCGTTAACGTCGCGGCAAAATATGCGGAATATATTTTAGGGTCATTCAAATAAATTAATTAATCGGGTATATTAAATCTTAAAAAGGCAATAAAAAGATTGCGGAAAATTTTTGCAATCTTTTTTTATTTTTTTTAAAAAAACTCTTGACAAATAAAAAAGCGCGAGTATAATTGTAGTTAGCAATCAGGAAAAGAGAGTGCTAACAATCAATTCCAAAGACTGCTAATAAAATTAAAGGAGAGAAATATTATGAAAAACTATTTATCTAGAAAAAACGAAGAAGGATTGGGGTTCAATTTCTGGGAAGACCCGTTTGAAAGTTTCTTTAAACCCATGTTTTACGGGCAGAAGAAAGGCAATATGAAAACGGATGTAAAGGAGACGGAAAAGGGGTACGAACTTGCCGTCGAGGTACCGGGTTTTGACAAAAAAGACATAAGCGTAACGCTTAAAAACGGATATCTTACCGTGGAAGCCAAGCGCGAAGAAAAACAGGAAGACGAAAAGAACTATGTAAGGCGTGAAAGAAGTTATTCCTGTTCCCGCAGTTATTATGTGGGCGAGGGAATAACCGAATCCGACGTGAAAGCGAAATACGAAAACGGAGTGCTTTTGCTCTGTGTGCCGAAAAAAGAAGAGACACAGAATAATTCGGGGAATATTTTAATAGAATGATTATGGAATTATAATCCGTATAAATCCGAAGCCGAAAGGACAGAATTCAAATCGGTAAAACCGCAAATCTTTAAAAATACCCCGCCTCGGGCGAAATCGCCCGAGGCGGGGTATTTTTGCTTATAACTTTTTTTAAATTTTTTCTTACAAATTATATATTTGCAATTTCTTTTTATTTTTATTGTATTAGATTTTCGCTTTCGTTTTTTGAGGCTTTGTCGCGGTCCTCGCCGAGAGCGCTTTGCTTTTTGCGGCGTTTTCTTTTAATTATGTCGGCGACAATAATCGCCGCGCATATCGCAATAAGTCCCGCCCCGATGAGTATTGCGCAATTCATGAAAAATTTCTGAGGGAGTATTTTTATGATTTCGTCCTCGTATTCGTCGAAAATCCAATTGTCTTTTCCCGGGAAGAATATTTTATGGAAAATCACGAAAGCGTTGTTAAAATCTGTCGCCGCGAGCGCGCCTATGATTACGGGCAGGGCTATCGCGCATACCGCCGAATAGAAAGCCACGGAAAATCCGTGCGGGCGGGCGAGGCTGACGTAACCTTTTTTATTGAGAATGCCTATAACGATACATATCGTCGCCGAAATTATCATAACTGCCGCATTGAGATTGAAGAGTACCTTGCAGTCGTAAAAATGCGCCGCACCCTCTTCCGAGTGTCGCAAAATTCCCGTTCCGAACTCGCTGAAAGGGAGCGTAAGAAAATTAAGCACTTCGTCGTAAGCCGCCTTTATCTCGGCGTAACTGTATCCGGTGCTTTCGAGTCCCAACGTGCGAATCTGTATGTAATAGAAAAATCTGAAATATATCGGCAAACCTATCGAAACGGTGAGTATCAAAAAGAAAAGAAATACTCCGAAAACCGCCGAAACAATTCGGTTCTTCATCGTAAATTTTTCTATGGTTTAAGCATTCATGAAATCGGCGATTATATCCATGATTTTATCGTGGCAGCCGCCGCAGCCCGTAGAGCATTTCGTGATTTTCTGCACTTCTTCGAATTTCTTTTCGAGGTCGGTGATGTTGTTCGTCGCATAAACCGCTTTTTCGATATCCGACATATAGACTTTTTTGCAGTTGCAGACCAGTTTGTTTTCCATTTTTCTCGTCTCCTTTTGTAATCACAAAAAAGTTTAGCATTTTTGACGGCGTTTGTCAATGTTTTACGGCAAATCTTAACCCGCGATTCTTTTTTTGCGAAAAACCTGTCAATT
The DNA here is from genome assembly GCA_944367535.1 of uncultured Clostridia bacterium. Classification (GTDB taxonomy): domain Bacteria; phylum Bacillota; class Clostridia; order Christensenellales; family Borkfalkiaceae; genus UBA1259. The sequence continues at coordinate 43,389 of CALVWQ010000004.1, read as the reverse complement.
AAGTTGACAAATAATTTCGGCGGTATATAATATAATTAGCACTTAACGATAGAGAGTGCCAAAAAACTTACGGAGATACACAGTTATGAAACAATTTAAAACGGAATCCAAAAGAATACTCGACTTAATGATAAACTCGATTTATACCAATAAAGAGATATTTCTGCGCGAACTTATATCCAACGCGTCCGACGCGATAGACAAACTGAAATTCATATCTTTGACGGATACGAGCGTCGATTCGGATTTTAAGATAACCATAACGCGGGACGAGGCGGCAAGGACTCTGACCATCGAGGATAACGGGATAGGCATGACGGCGGCTGAACTCGAAAAGAATCTCGGGACGATAGCCGAGTCCGGCACTCTTGCGTTCAAGAAAGAAAACGCGGAAAAGAACGAGAACGAACTGATAGGTCAGTTCGGCGTGGGATTTTATTCGGCGTTCATGGTCGCGGACAAAATAGAGGTTTATTCGAGAGCGTACGGAGCGGACAAGGCTTTTAAGTGGACGAGCGCGGGCGTCGAGGGATATACCGTCGAGGAGACGGAAAAAGAAGGACTCGGCACGAAGGTTGTGCTGACGCTTAAAGCCGATACGGACGATTTCAAATATTCGGATTTTCTCAAAGAATATAGAATTTCTTCGCTCGTGAAGCAGTATTCGGACTATATACGTTATCCTATAACGATGAAAGTTACGCGTTCGGAGAGAAAGGAGGGTTCGCCCGACGATAAACCCGAGTACGAACAGGTGGAAAAGACCGAAACGCTGAACAGCATGGTGCCTGTTTGGAAAAAACCCAAGAAAGATGTTACCGAACAAAACTTAAACGAGTTTTATAAGAACGAGTTTCACGACTATACCGACCCGTTGAAGAGCGTTTACGCCAAAATCGAGGGCAGTGTAACTTATGACACGCTTTTGTTCTTCCCGTCTCGCGCGCCTTTCGATTATTATTCGAAAGATTATAAAAAGGGACTCAAACTTTATTGTAACGGCGTCATGATAATGGAAAAGTGCGAGGAACTTCTGCCCGATTATTTCGGGTTTGTGCGCGGCATAGTGGATTCCGCAGACCTTTCCTTAAATATTTCGCGTGAAATACTGCAACAGGACAGACAGGTCAAGGCCATTGCAAACAGCATAGAAAAGAAAATTTCCTCCGAACTTAAAAAGATGATGGACGAGGAGCGCGAAACTTACGAAAAACTGTTTGCAGAGTTCGGACTCGCGATAAAATTCGGTGTTTATGCGGGATTCGGCATGAATAAGGATAAATTAAAAGATTTCCTTATGTTCTATTCGTCGAAAAAGGAAAAACTCGTTTCCCTGAAAGAATATGTAGATGGAATGCTCGAAGGTCAGGACGCGATTTACTATGCCTCGGGCGAAAGTTACGAGAAGATAGCCGCGCTTCCGCAAATTGAAAAGGCGAAAGAAAAAGGATACGAAATACTTTTCTTCAAAGACGGGGTAGATGAATTCGTTGCCAAAATCCTTATGGATTACGACGGAAAGAAGTTCAAATCCGTTTCCGAAGCCGATTTCTCGATAGATTCGGACGCCGAAAAGGAGCAACTAAAAGAAAAGAGTGAGAGTCTGAAAGATTTACTCGCAGAAATTAAAAACGACCTCGGCGACAAGGTAAAGGAAGTAAGGCTAACCTCAAACCTCAAAACCTATCCCGTATGCCTCATTTCGGGCGGCGATATATCGATAGAAATGGAGAAAGTCTTTAATTCCATGCCGAATTCGGACGGCAAGGTAAAAGCGGATAAGATTCTCGAAATAAGCGCCGAACATAAAATTCTCAATACGCTGAAAACGCTTTTTGAAACCGATAAGGAAAAACTCAAAAAGTACGCTCTCGTCCTTTACGAACAGGCGAGACTTTTAGAAGGTCTCGCGCTCGACGACGCGGGCGAATTCGTGTCCGCTCTGTCGGATATTATCTGAAAAAATTAAAGATAATATTTTCGGTTTTTCAAGGAACATTTAAGTCGATTACGGTATAATGTGAATATAGAATAATAATTTCATAAAAGGAGTTCCCGTTATGAAGACCCCAAAAAGGCAGGGAGAATGTGCGTTGAGATTGACTGACATTGTCAAAGTTTACGGAGAGGGAGATTTCAAGGTTCAGGCGCTCAAAGGTATTAACCTTAGTTTCCGTAAGAACGAATTCGTATCGATACTCGGGCCTTCGGGTTGCGGCAAGACTACGCTTTTGAATATCATAGGCGGTCTTGACAGATACACTTCGGGAGACCTTGTGATAGAGGGACGCTCCACCAAGAATTATAATGACAAGGATTGGGATGCTTACAGGAATAACTGTATAGGTTTCGTGTTCCAATCATATAACCTTATACCGCATCAGAGCGTGCTTGCCAACGTCGAACTCGCGCTAGAACTTTCGGGGGTGAACAAGCGCGAGAGGCGGCGCCGCGCTCTCGATATTTTAAAGAAAGTCGGTCTTGAAGGGCAGGCGTATAAAAAACCGAATCAGCTTTCGGGCGGACAGATGCAGCGCGTTGCGATTGCGCGCGCACTTGTCAACGACCCCGAAATAATCCTCGCCGACGAGCCTACGGGCGCGTTAGATACCGAAACCAGCGTTCAGGTCATGGACCTTTTAAAAGAGGTCGCGAAAGACAGGCTGGTCATCATGGTTACTCATAATCCCGACCTCGCGCAGAAATATTCTACTCGTATTATCAACCTTCTCGACGGGGAAAAGGTGGGCGATTCGGACCCGTTCGAGGCAACAGACAATAATCAGCCCAAGAAAATGCGCAAACCCAAAATGGGTTTTAAAACAGCATTCGCGCTTTCCATAAAAAACCTTTATTCAAAAAAGACGCGCACCGTTCTTACATCTATCGCGGGAAGTATCGGTATTACGGGCGTCGCGCTCGTTCTCGCTCTTTCAAACGGGTTTAACGCGTATATGGAGCGTATGCAGACAGATACGCTCGCCACTTACCCGCTTACGATTAGCGAAAGTTCTGTCGACCTGTCCACGTTTTCCGACGTGTTCGACAGCATCAGCAAGGACAAATATCCCGAACTCGACAACGTCATAGTCGAAGAAGCGTTCGATAACCTTACGGGCATGCTCGAACATAACGACCTTTCGGATACGTCAGAAGACGGATTTTTACATTATCTCGATAATGCCGACCCCGGCTTGTATTACGACATCGCATATTCTTACGGGTTCGATATGAACGATTATTTTTATACCGACATAACTATTAACGGCGAACCGACGTTTATGGCGATTGACATGCTCGTTAATAGTATAGAAGATATGTATAATGCACAACTCGAAGCTGCAATGGGACTTAGTACGAGTTTTGTAAGGCAGTATATCCCGACCATTCAGGAAATGCCGAACAGCAAGGAACTTATTGAAGAACAATACGACGTGCTTTACGGAAAGATGCCTTCTTTTGAAAAATCGGATTATAATCAGATTGTGCTCGTTGTAGATGAATATAACGGGATTAGCGACATCACCCTCGCACTTTTGGGATATGTGGGCATCAATTTCCCCCAAACGGGAACGGACGTAACTTGTGACAAAAAAAAATATATATCCATAGAGGATATTGTCGGCAAGAAAATATATTTTGCAAACAACGATATTATGTATCAGAATCTCGGCGGGTATTACTTCCTTAATGACGTGCAGGAAGATACCGAGGGGCTCGAAGCGCTCGAAATAGTGGGAATAATCCGCGCTAAGGAAAATGTAAACGGCATACTTTCGACGGGTTTTGCTTATACTCCCGCGCTGACGGAACATGCCCTCGAAATCAATAAAGACAGTGCGATTTTAAATGCGGCGGATTCGAACGGTATGGTTTCGATATACAGCGGTATGGACAGTTCTGCAACTCCGCCAAGGCCCATACTTTATGAAACACTTACATTAAGACAGCTCGCAGGCGTCGATACTCCTTCCACAATCAGCATTTATGCGCGCGACTTTACGAGCAAAGAACGCATTAAGGCATACATTGACGAATGGAACGCGCGTTCCGAAGTTAAAGATAATGAAGGTTTGCAGATAACTTATTCCGACATGATGAGTATGATGTTCGGAATGCTGAATACCATGGTTGACGCAGTAACTTATGTGCTTATTGCCTTTACATCGATTTCTCTTATAGTTTCGAGCGTCATGATCGGAATAATAACATATATTTCGGTTGTTGAAAGAACTAAGGAAATAGGCGTTTTGCGTGCGCTCGGCGCGGCAAAGGGCGAGATAGGCAACGTCTTTAACGCGGAAACTTTCCTTATCGGTCTTTTCGCGGGACTTATAGGCGTCGGTATAACGTATCTGTTCTCGATACCGATAAATATCATTCTCGCAAAACTTATACCCGATGTCGGAAGGCTTGCCGTGCTTGACCCGCTTGCGGCATTGATTTTAGTGCTTATAAGTATCACATTGACGCTCGTCGCGGGACTTATTCCTTCGAGTATAGCGGCAAAGAAAGACCCCGTTGTCGCGTTGCGCAGCGAATGACGGTGAATATACGGTTTTTTTTAGAACCTTTTGCCATATGGCGCACCATATCAATATCAGACGTATAATAAATAATGCTGAATGTTCGGATTAAAAACCCCGCCGCCAGTTGCTTGAATCGACTGGCGGCGGGGATTGTTTTAAATAAAATATTATAAAATTACTCTTATCGTATTAATATTGCGTTGACCTTCGGTTTTATTATTTATACAAATTTTTTATTTTTGCATTTTACCTGAAATCTTATTTATATCATATGTAATTTTACAAAAATCCACGTCTTAAAACGTAATTTCTCAAAACGCCCGACTTTTTAATAATATTTTACGAAGTACAGCATAAAAGACGTAAAAAAAGCGTGCATAGCGTACAATTTCTTTCTTGTACCGATTTGTTTTTGTAAAAAATTTTAGTCTGTATCGGTTATTTTTATTTATAATCCCTCCATTATGTGCATGTTCCTTATATTGCAGTCGCTTATTCTGTCGTTTACGCGATAAGAAAAAGATTCAAGGTCGATTCCTGTTTCCGTAATAAGTCCCTGTTCTTTTAACACACGAGATATTAAATTTGCAGTGTCGTCTATTATCTCTGATTTTTCCGCCGCTTCGGTTTTCGAGTTGCCGAGTTCGGTCAGACCCGTGAGAGTCAGTTCGAGGTCGGAAAGAATAGGCAGGTCTCTCAGCCCTCTGTAAGCCCATTTGTAAAATGGCTCGTAAACTCCGTTCAAAAGATAAATGACCGAAAGGGCGTGTCTCACGAATTGGGCGATTGCGATTCCCGCCGCTCCCGTTTCTCCGCGCTTTACGCACCGAACGTAGTTATACTGTCCTGTCTGTGCCATCATGACGAGGTTCGAGGCGATTTTTTTTCTCCTTATGTCCTCGGGATATCCTTTTTTAAGTTGTTCGCGAATTTGGGAAAAAGAGCCGAGACCGTCGTAAAAGACTTTGCCGTTAGTCGCGGCGGAGAGCGCGTAAGACGGAATATACAGCCAGCGGTGCAGTTCGTCAGGGACCGTTTTTCCGCCGAGAAATTTTTGATAAAATCCGCCAATCGTCATCACGCCGCGGCGGCTTCCGCCGACGGGGGAATCCGCCGCGCGTTTAAGGCCCATAAATTCTTTCGGGAGCGAAGCGTATGCGCGTGAAAGGGCAAAACCGTAATCGCGTTCATCCTCGTCCGTAAGCCAGATGCAAAAACCAAAATCGAAATCGTGGTCGCGCGAAATTTCGTCGTCGAAGCCTAAACATTCCGAGCCCTCTCCGACAAGTCCCGTCGCCGCGCGGCGCATTAGTTCGGGGTATTTTTCAAACAGACTTTCGCCGTAAAGTCTGTAATATTTTTCGCATATTTCAAGTCCTTTCATATATTTTATCGGATTCCTCTTCAAGTTCGGCCGCAATTCGCCCGTAACCGAAATGCGCGAATGACGGTGCGCACTTTGCACATACGAAAGCATAGTATCCGTCATGCGACAGTTCTTCGTCGTTTAAATATTTATACGCCTCGAAAAGGCAGTCGGTTATCATGCTTTTTGCCCTTTTACTCTTTTCGTAAAGGTGTGCCATGTTGACGCAGGTTATCGCCAAGTCGGCTAAACCGTCTTTAAATTTGCTCATTACGTTTTTAGCCGCTTTATAGCATTTTTCCGCTTCTTCATATTGTCCCATATCTTCAAGCGCGAGTGCCTTGTTGTTGTAAAATCCGCCGAACAGACGGTCTTCTGCATCGAGGTCGCGGGAAAAAACGATATAAGTCTTATCGTACAGCGCGAGAGCGCGTGCGGGGTCTCCGAAGGCTTTACAGGTCGTCGCCGCGTTAAGTATCACGGTCGCACCCGAAACGCTTTCAGAAAGCCCGAGAGCGTCGAGAAGAAAAAGCCCTCTTTCCGCGGCGGCGAGCCCTTTTTCTTTTTCTCCCATTTTTCTGTAATAACCTATGAGTTCGTTTACGACGGAAAGCTCTCCGTTTTTATCGCCGAGTTCTTTCGCCTCGGTCTGCCAGTATTCTAACAGCTTGCCCGCTTCGGACATGTCGTCGCGTGCGAAAAAACCGTCGAGTTTCTCTATAATGCGCTTTACTGGAATTCTTCCTGACGGGTCGTCTGATTTGGGGTTATAGAATTCTTTCCCGCCGCACAGCGCGCAGTGCGGCTCTTTGTAGTCGAAAGGATCAATCATTGAAACTCCTTTTGTCGGTGCGCCTGAAAGTTTTTCATGACGGCGCCGAAAGATAAATTTTTTTGTATTGCAACGGGGAAAACCCCGTAATTTTTTTGAAAGTCTTGGTAAAATAGTTGGGTGTGTCGAAAGCGAGTTCCGCCGCAATTTGCGCGATATTCAGATTGCCCTCGCGGAGAAGTTGTTTGGCACGGTCGATTTTAAGCCGTGTAAAGTAAGTCATCACCGTGACGCCCGTATCCTTTTTAAATCGGCTGAAAACGTATGATTTGTTGTAGTTGATTTTCTCGCATACGTCGTTAATCGTGAGTTTTTCTCCGAGATTGCTTTTAAGTAAATCGATAATCTGTCCGGTAATTCTTTTGCCTTCGTCTTTAAAAAGAAAAACCGTGTCCGAATCTTTCTTTGCCGTTTCGCCGCGCATTATATTTATGAGCAGGATTTCAAGATAGTTTTTTATAAGTTGCTCGCCGCCGAGCGCGGGGTGAGGCATGAGCTCCATTTTTGTGAGTTCGGGATTAAAGTAAGGGAGATTAAAGGTTTTTTTGCCCTCCTCGGCGATAAAATAGACAAAATTCAGAAATTTTTTGTTCAGTTTTATTTTTTTGTTTTCGAAAAAACGCATTGCGCGGCTCTTGCATACGAAAGTTACGATGAACACGCTCGGCGCCTTTTTGCCGTCCGCCGCGAGAGAATGGCGTTCGTTAGGTTTATGAAATATCATTTCACCCTCGAAAAGCACGATTTTTTTATCGTCTGCCGTGATTATCACCGATTCTTTGTCAGCGTAAACTATTTCCCAGAAATCGTGCGCTTCCTCCCGAAACGAAAAATCTTTTTCAGGTTCGAGATAGTGTATGGTAACTATGTCCTCGACGACTAGCAGTTTTTCGATTTTGTGCTTATAATATTTTTTCGCCATATTTTAATGATACCATTCTGCGCAAGATATGTCAAATTATTTAAAATTATTTTGAGCGGATTATTTTACCTTTTTTGCATACTGAAAAACATTGTCCCGAGAGATTGGAAGTTATATAATAATATATATTAAAACACATTAACGGCGGGAGCGTGCGGTGCCGCCTGCTTCCGCCAAGAACGAGGAGAACATATATGAGAATTCTTGCGGTAGGTTGTCATCCCGACGACGTGGAAATCGCCTGTGCGGGTACACTCGCCAAATGCGTCAAGAGAGGCGACAAGGTCATAGTGTGTCATGCTTCGAGCGGAGATCTCGGACATGTAATCATACCTCCCGACGAACTTAAAGTAATACGTGCCGAAGAGGCGAGAAGGGCGGGAGCCCTCGCGGGAATTGAGGTTATTTACGGGGGGTTTAATGACCTCGATATTTTCGACAACAATAAGCAGTCAAGGGATAAAATGGTGGACGTCATTAAATATGCCGACCCGGACCTTATAATCACTCATAATCCCGACGATTACATGCCTGACCATACGGCGGTTTCGAGACTTGTGTTCGACGCGAGTTTTACGGCGACGCTGCCCAACTACAAGAGCAGGGAAAAAAAGGCGGCAAAACTTGTTCCGATATATTATATGGACACGCTTGCGGGCGTGAACTTTATCCCTACTGACTTTGTAGACATAACGGAAGAAATAGACCTTAAAATCAAAATGCTCAACTGTCATGAAAGTCAGATAGTCTGGATGCGCGACCACGACCATATAGATTTCCCCGACATGGTGAAAACCTGTTCGCGCTATCGCGGATATCAGTGCGGCGCGGAATACGCGGAGGGCTTCCGTCAGTGTCAGGCGTATCTGAAAGGCACCTCAAAAAGGCTTCTTCCTTGATGTCGGTTTTCGCCGCACGGGGTAAAATAAATTGAAAAATCAAAATTATAGATATATTTAAATTTCAAAAATAAAGGAGAAAATCATGGATTTCAATTCAACGGTAAAAGGAAGTTACTTGGAAGGGTTTTATCCCGAGGGCTGGGATTTTAAAAAAATCGACGCGTGCTGTGCGCACGCGCCCGAAAAAATTTCCGAAAGACAATCTTTCTGGAATAAAAATTTCGGCGTGGTGGAATGCGGTGACGTCTCGGAATTCGACGTCAAGATGGGACACGAAATAGCGAACGAGATTAAAAAGTCGGCGGAAGAAGGCAGAAAACTCGTTTTCATTCTGCCCGTCGGCCCAATGGGAATGTATAAATGGGCGGTATATTTCTTAAAGGAATGGAATGTGTCGTGTAAGAACGTGTGGTGCTTCAATATGGACGAATGGGCGGACGCAGAGGGCAATACAATAACGGGAGAAGCGTCTTTCCAAAACGCAATGGAGACCGCGTTTTACAACCCGCTCGGGGAACTCACCGTTCCCGAGGACCACAGAAATTTTGCGACCAAAGAGAATCTTCCTAAATATCCCGAAAAGATAGCCGCGCTCAAAAAAGAGGGGGCGAAACTTGTGCTCGTGTACGGCATAGGCAGGATGTGCCATATTGCTTTCTGGGAGCCTACGATAGGCGCGGAATTCAAAAGCGACGCGGAATGGATGGATCAGCCTTACAGAATAGCCGTTAAACTTCATCCGCTCACCGTTGAACAAAATGCAATAACCTCATTTAAATCGAGGACTTCGCTCGTTCCTTGCAGAGCCAACACTATAGGCCCCAAACTCATGTTTGCCGCGGATTATGCGATAGGCGGTGCGGACGGAGCGCTTTCGCGCGGGATGCAGTGGCAGGGCATGTCTTTGTGGATGACTTTAAGATACGGACCCAACAGGAGCGTACCCTCATCGTTTATTCCCACAATTCCCGGTAAACTCTTCTTCTTAAAGGAACTTGCGGGACCGCTTACCCCTGACATGAATTAAATATTATGACCGAAAAAGAAAAAATGCTGGCGGGCGAACTCTATGCACCGCTCGACCCCGAACTGCACGCCATGCATATACGTGCCGAGCGTCTGTTCGAAAAATATAACAAGACGTCTTGTAAAGACGTTAAAAAACGTAAAAAACTCATAAAGAAACTGTTCGGCAGTACGGGTGAAAATATTCAGGTCGAAACTCCGTTTTTCTGCGATTACGGTTGTAATATAGAGGTCGGAGACAATTTTTTCGCCAACTACGGCTGTATAATTTTAGACGTCAACAAAGTGAAGATAGGAAAAAACTGCATGCTTGCACCGAATGTGGCAATATATTCGGCGACGCATCCCGTCCGCGCGGAGGAAAGATATAACGGCGTAGAGCTCGGTTTTCCCGTTACGATAGGCGATAACTGCTGGATAGGCGGCGGGGCGGTAATATGTCCCGGGGTAACGCTCGGCGACAACGTGGTCGTAGGTGCGGGTGCTGTGGTTACCAAGAGTTTCGGCGACAATGTGGTTTTGGCGGGCAATCCCGCAAAGGTGATAAAAAATCTATGAAAAAGTTTATTATGTACGGCGCGGGTAATATCGGCCGAGGTTTTATCGGACAGGTTTTCTCGGACGCCGGTTACAGAGTGGGGTTTGTCGATATAAATAAAGAAGTCATAGAAAGGCTCAATCTTGACGGCGAGTATCCCGTAAACGTGGTAACAAGCGGTGAAAATACCGAACTGACGGTTAAAAACGTATACGGTATAGACGGCGCTGACCTGGAAAAGGTGTCTGACGAAATCGCGTCATGCGAGCTCATGGCGACGGCAATAGGCGTTAACGTACTGAAATTTATCGCAAAACCCATAGCGGAAGGAATAAAAAAGCGTGCGGCATCAGGCGCCGCGCCGCTCAATATAATCATCTGTGAGAATCTGATAGGCGCAGACGAATATCTTCGCGGACTCATTGAAAAGGAAATTCCCGAACTTACGGAGTATATCCGTGTGAACGTAGGGTTTATCGAGGCAAGTATAGGAAGAATGGTTCCCGTCATGACCGAAGAAAAAAAGAAAGGAAATCCGCTTCGGGTATACGTTGAGCCTTATAATATTCTGCCCGTGGATAAGACGGCATTCAAAGGCGAAATGGTAAACGATGTCTCAAACCTGTATCCTTTTTCGCCGTTTAATCTGTTTATTCAGCGTAAACTTTTCATGCATAACATGAGTCATGCAATATGCGCTTATCTCGGATTTCTGCGCGACTATACTTATATTTACGAGGCGGTGGCCGATTTCGATATAAAATACGTCGCGTATAAAGCCTTGACGGCCATGGCGGTCGCGGTTTCGGAGGAGAACTCGACCGATATAAAAATGCTTCTCGATCATGCGGATAACCTTTTATACCGTTTTACCAATACCGCGCTTGCGGATACCGTGGCGCGAGTGGGTAAGGATACAAAGCGCAAACTCGGCGGAAACGACCGCCTTATAGGTGCTCTTAAACTCGCCGAAAAACACGGCGTCGATGCGGGTTATATATGTATAGGCGTTGCGGCAGGCATGCTTTTCAATCCCGAAGGCGACGATTCGAGCGCCGAACTTTCGGAGTTTGCTTCTATGAACGGTGCGGCGGCCGCGCTCGAAAAATATTCCGATTATTCGGGGCGATATGTTTCCGTCATTTCTAAATTTTATTCCGAACTTAAACGCGGAAAAACGCTTTCGGCATTGGTTAAAATGTGCGACGCGATGAATAACCGCGATATACGGGTGTAAATCATGAAAAAGGGGATAATGGTCGCGGGCAGTATTCTCGTCGACAAAATCAACGAGATATCGGCTTTTCCGAAAGCGGGGGAACTGACACAGATACTCTCTACCGATATGGCAGTCGGCGGCTGCGTGCCTAACGTTGCCGTCGACCTTAAAGTCATAGACGGTACGGTTCCCGTTTACGCGTGCGGGAAAACGGGCGCGGACGAAGAGGGCTCGTTCGTCAGAAACGAACTCGGAAAATACGGCGTAATTTCGGACGATATTTCTGTTTCTCCTTCGGATAAGACAAGTTTCACGGACGTGATGAGCGTCAGGGGCGGAGAAAGGACTTTCTTCACTTTCGCAGGCGCGAGCGCTTTGTTCGGAAAGACGGACGTAAACTTAGACCGTAACGATATTTGTATGTTGCACCTGGGATATTTTCTCCTTTTAAAAAAGGTCGACGAGGGCGACGGGCTCGAAATACTTAAAGCCGCCAAAGAAAAAGGGATTAAAACCTCTATTGACATTGTGAGCGAAAATTCGGACAGATATTCGCTTATTCTGCCGTGCCTGCGTTATGTCGACAATCTTATAGTAAACGAGATAGAGGCGGGAAAACTCGCGGGCATTGCGGCGACGCGGGGAAATCTGCGCGAAATATGCGAAAAACTCAAAAAAGCTGGCGTAAGAGAACGCGTAATAATTCATATGCCTGATTTATCTGTATGCTTATCGGAGAGAGGATACGCGGAACTCGCTTCGTTCGATTTGCCGGAAAATTATATCAAAGGCTCGACGGGCGCGGGTGACGCGTTCTGCGCGGGCGCTCTGTGCGGAATTTACAGGGGAGTGAGCGACGCCGAGATTTTAAACCTTGCTTCGTGCTGCGCGGCTGTTTCTTTAAGAGCGCCAGATGCTGTAAGCGGAATGATGAGAGCGGAAAAGGCAATCGATTTTTGCAGTCGGTTCAAAAGAAAAAATGTGTAATCAGGGAAAAGTAAACATATATTTTACTGCGGGCGGTTTATCTGATAAACCGCCCGCAGTTTTTAATGTGTAAGTTTCGTGTTTGAGATTAAAAATTTGACTTAAAAATAAAAATGTGTTATCATAAATAAAAAAATACGAAGGTAAAAAATATGAGGAAATTTTGCGACGTAAAAGTATATGCAGAAGGTAAAGGAATTATAAATACAGACCTTGTATTCGGTGAGAAAATTTTGGGATTTGAGGATGAAACGGCGGCGGAAAAAATAGAGATTCCGTCGGGCGCGACCGTGTATCCTGCATTTATAGACACGCATGTGCACGGGGCTGGCGGGGCAGACGCTATGGACGGTAATGTGTCCGCGCTTTCTGTAATCGCCGAAACGCTCGCAAAAGAAGGGACGGCTTCTTTTCTCGCGACGACCATGACGCAGAGCGTGGAAAATATCACGCGCGCGCTTTCCGCGGTTAAGGATTATATGGCGGCAGGTTCGGAAAAGGGAGCCGAAGTTTTGGGCGTGCATTTGGAAGGTCCTTTTATTGCCGAAAAATATAAGGGAGCGCAGCCTCTCGAATACATCGCCGCGCCCGACGCGGAAGTGTTTTTTAAGTATCAGAATGCAAGCGGCGGCGCAATTAAAATAGTTACTCTCGCACCCGAAAACGAGGGCGCCGAAAAATTTATTTCCGCACTTGCCGCAGACGGTGTCATTGCGTCGATAGGTCATACGTCCGCTAAGTTTGCGGACATCGAAAAAGCGGTTGCCGCGGGCGCGACTAACGTAACTCATACATATAACGCCCAGACGCCTTTGCATCACAGGGACATCGGTACCGTGGGCGCCGCGCTGCTACTTGACTGTTTGCAGACAGAAGTAATCGCCGACACCATTCACGTGTCCGTTCCCGCTTTAAAACTTCTCGTTAAAAATAAACCCGATGACAAGATAAATCTTATAACGGACGCCATGCGCGCAAAGGGTCTTCCCGACGGCGAGAGCGAACTCGGCGGACAGAAAGTTTTCGCCAAAAACGGCGAGGCGCGCCTTGCCGACGGCACTCTCGCGGGAAGTGTTCTCAAAATGAATATCGCCGTTAAAAATATGGTTGAAAAAGTAGGGGTTCCTTTATTAAAGGCCGTCGACTTTGCAACCGCAAACCCCGCAAAATCTCTCGGTATTTTTGATAAGAAAGGAAGTATTAAAAAGGGAAAAGATGCGGATTTTGCCGTTCTGGATGAAGAATTCAATGTGATTATGACCGTGCGTGCGGGAAAGATAATATATAAAGCAAAATAAAATAAAAGATATTTACTATAACGCTACTTGCATATTTATGCCAAAACGTCAATAAATTCATAAATTTTATGTTTTACGCGCCGAAATATTTCGGCGCGTAAACAATTTTAAATAAATTTTAAAATCTTATTGACACTGTGTCCTTATTGTAATATAATCTTAATAATAAAAATTAGAGAAGCCTAAAATGATTCATAGAAAAACAATTCAGTGTTCGTTGGTATACGAAACCGTAAATAAATTAAAAAATCATGCGACGGCGGATGAGATTTATGAAGAGATTGTAAAAGAGCACCCCAATATTGGCAGGGGCACGGTTTACAGGAATTTGCAAAAACTCTCCGAAGCCGGAGATATAAAAAAAGTGGAAGTGCCCGATGGTGCGGACAGATACGACCATTTACTCGATAATCATTATCATGTGAAGTGCAGAGAATGTGGGCGGATTTTTGATGTGGATATGCCGTTTATTTCCGATATGGATAGTAAAATCGTAAATAAAAACGGCTTTGTGTTTTTAGGCCACAGTGTTATGTTTTCCGGGATTTGTCCCGAATGTCTTAAAGTTTCAAAGGGCGGCTGAGGCTTTTCTTAAAGCATCGAATAATGCCGGTGAGGCAAACGCCGAACCATATAAAAAGAAAGTGGAGGAAAGGGAGATAGTAGCATGAAGTATGTTTGCAGTATATGCGGGTACATATACGACGAAGAAAAAGAGGGAGTTTTGTTCGATAAACTTCCTGAGGATTGGAAATGTCCTCTTTGCGGCGCGCCAAAATCTGAATTCAAGGCGGCGGAGGAAAAGCAGTCGGATTTTTCGGCGAAAAATAAAAACGGGAGCAAAACAGTAAGAGATTATAAATCCGCGCATATGCCTGTAAGGCTTTCTGCGGGAAATCTTGCGGCATTGTGCTCCAATCTTGCGAGAGGATGCGAGAAACAGTATAAGCCCGAAGAGGCGGGACTATTCAATCGTCTTGCGGAATATTTTACCGGCGTCGCGCCCGTGGCGGAAGGCGAAACAGTCGATAAACTCGCCGCGGCGCTGCAAAATAACATAGATGATTATGCGTCGCTTAGAGCAACTGTGGACGAGGCGCATGACCGCGGCGCAGCGAGAGCCTGCGTGTGGGGCGAAAAGGTAACGCGTATTTTATCTTCACTTGTACAGCGTTATCTTAAAGAGGGGGAAAAGTTTTTGGCAGATACCGAAATATGGGTTTGCAGTGTATGCGGATTTGTGTATATCGGGGAAACTCCGCCCGAACTTTGTCCCGTATGTAAGGTTCCTTCGTGGAAGTTCGATAAAATTTCGGGGAGGGCTGTGAAATGAAAAAAATTGCGGTAAGAAATCTGCGTCTTTGCACAAAAGACTGTCTTTGTCTGTATGTCTGCCCGACGGGGGCGACTGATACGGAAAACAGTATTATAGACGTTTCAAAATGTATTGGGTGCGGAGTATGCGCGGGTGCATGCCCTTCGGGCGCGATAAGCATGGTTCCGACGGAGTACCCGCCTCAGCAGCCTAAAACCGCCGAAGTGGCTATCCGGATGCAGGCTATGGCGCAAAGCAAGACGGAGCAGGAAAATATTGCCCGTACTCTGGCGCTGAATGCCGAAAAAGACGGACTTTATCGTCTTATGAGCGCGGTCGCTAAATCTGAAAGACTTGTTGCCGAAGATATTATGAGAGAGGCGGGATATATGCTTCCTCAGAGCGGAAATACTCATGCTCTCTTAAAGGAACTGGCGGATAATCCGCCTTCGCCCGATTTCCCCGTCGAAGTTGCGGAAAAATTAATAAACATGATACCGAATAATGAAAATAAAGAGGTGAAAAATATGAAAACTTACAAATGTCTTGTGTGCGGAAAAGTTTTTGACGTGGAGGACGGGAAAGAACCCGTATGTCCGCAGTGTGGCGCGAAAGGAGATAAGTTACAGCTTATTTCCGCCGAAAAGTCCAATAAGTATGCGGGAACGCAGACGGAAAAAAATCTTAAAGCTGCTTTCGCGGGAGAATCCGAAGCGAGAAACAAATATACGTATTTTGCGTCCAAGGCAAAAAAGGAAGGTTTCGAACAGATAGCGGCTTTGTTTGAAAAGACAGCTGCCAACGAAAAAGAGCACGCAAAATTATGGTTTAAAGAACTCGGTGGTATAGGCGATACCGCGGCAAATCTGCTTTCTGCCGCAGAGGGTGAAAATTATGAATGGACTGACATGTATGAAGGCTTTGCAAAAACCGCTGACGAAGAAGGGTTTCACGAACTTGCGGCAAGGTTCAGACTCGTCGCGGCGATAGAAAAGCATCATGAAGAAAGGTACCGCGCGCTGCTTAAAAACGTAGAGACGGCGGAAGTATTTGCAAAGAGTGAAGTAAAAGTATGGGAGTGCAGGAATTGCGGTCATATTGTCATAGGCAAAAATGCGCCCGAAATCTGTCCTACTTGCAGTCATCCGCAGAGTTATTTTGAAATTCACGCGGAAAATTATTGATAAAAGTAAGTTTTGTCAAGTTGCAAACAAGTATATTTATAGAATCAAGACATAAGCTTATAAAATATAATAATTAAAATTAAGGTTATAATGTGCTGTAAAATTTATTTAATTCATTCAGCCGACAAGAAATTTCTTGTCGGCTGAAGCAGTACATGGGATAAATCAGGTATTTAAAATCTCTTAAAAAATAATAAATTAAATTATTATTATATAATTTTATCTTTCGATATATGATATTTTTGTGACAAATACTGTGGTAAAAAGCTTTTTAAATATGAGAAAGTTTAAAAATTGTCGGTTAACTTTCAAAAATGTTTAAATAAAAATTTACTTATTAGGATACAACCGCTCATATCTATAACATATATTAAAAGTTTTATATTATAAAATTTTAATAAAAATAAAAAACTCGGTCTAACCGCTTATTAACGGAATAAACCGAGTTTTTCAATTGGTAGCCCCACGGAGAATCGAACTCCGGATTCAGCCTTGAGAGGGCTGCGTCTTAACCGCTTGACCATGAGGCCGTCATTTCAGCCTAATTATTTTACCATAAAAATTTTATATTGGCAACAAAAATAGCAAAATATATTAAAAAAACCGTTTTAACTGTTTTAAAAGGAATAATACGGTTGAAATTACTTAAAAAACCTGCATCGGCCGACGGGAAAGAAATAATAACCCGGTATGTTAACGGGCAAGAACCTGCCTCGCGCGTCTGCATCCCTTTATTGACGGTCGGGAAAAACGCCGACCAAGGGCTCCGCTCTGCTACGAAGGACGCGGCTCCATTTATTTTATTATTGTGGATTTTTTTGACCTTCCCTATCGCACCGCGAAGGCTTATTTTCATTTTAACAGATTTTGAAGATATTTGCAACGGTTATTATTGACAATTTAAGTCGATTGTTTTAAAATAATTCATAATAAAAAGTAAAGGAAAGCGTTTTTTGAAGTTTTCGGTAGAAAATGAGCGGATAAATAAACCGCCTATAAATTTCCGACTATCGGTATATGTCGCTTCGGCGATTGCGCTCGGCGTGGCGAGCGCAATAAATTTTGCCATGAATAACGTGCTGTCGGCGATAGCGTTTATCTGTCCCGTTGTGTTGTTTTCTGCGATACTTCTTATATTTTATACAGATAAGGAAAGATTAAGAAAGCATCTTTTTATATGCGGTTTAGGCGTACTGTTCTTTGTAACAGGTCTTTTGGCGGCATTTTTACAGATTTCTTCTTATAAAAACGCCGACTTAAACAATCATTATTATACCGTAAAAGGTAAAGTGGCGGAAAAAAGTTTTACGGACTACGGCAGTGTTATTCTATTGGATAATGTATGTACCGAAGGCGTTTCGGGAGGAAATACAAAATATAAAATTGCGCTGTATGTTTACGGGGATACCTCTGCGGATATAGGCGACGAAATCACCTTTTATTCCTTTTTGCTTGACAGAGACATAAGATATGAAGACAGATTTTCCGCATCATACATATCCGAAAAAATAAAATATACCGCCTCTTTAGACGCCGAAGAAATAAAAACTATAAAGAGCACTCCCGATATATTTCAGCGAGCCAATCTTTTTATAAGGGACTCGCTTTTATCAGGGCTTGGCGATGAGGAATTCGGTGTGGCGTATGCGCTTCTTACGGGCAATTCGGAATTTATGAGTGAAGAAATTCTTTCGGATTACCGTAACGCGGGTGTGGCGCATATATTCGCCGTCTCGGGACTTCACATCGGCTTTTTCGCGATTGCGCTCGGGTTTATTCTGAAAAAACTGCGTGTCAACGGCTGGTTGTCGGCAGTGGCGGTTATTTTGTGTTGTATATTCTATTCGGGGATATGTAACTTTTCATCATCTTCGATAAGGGCGACGATAATGTGCGCGGCAACGTATTTCGCTGCGTTATTTGGTGAACGATACGACGGTCTGTCGTCGACGGGTGTTGCAGCCGCCGCGATAATTTTATTCAACCCCGCAGAACTTTATTGCATTGGATTTTTGCTTTCGTTCGGAGTTGTTGCGGGCATTATTCTTTTGGCGCGTCCGTTGGCTTCGGTTATATCATTTCTTCCCGCAAAATTTGCGAAGATGATAGGAACGGTAATTTCCGCTCAAATTGCGAGCATACCCATATCCTTATGGGCTTTCGGTCGGTTTTCCTTAATTGCGGTAATTGCAAATCTCCTGCTTTTACCGTTTGTCGGGATAATATACGTTTCTTTGTTAATTCTTACCGTGTTTGCCGGAATTACGGGATTATGCAATGAGTTGCTGTTTATTCACGGTTATATATTAAAATTTGTAAATATGTGCATATCGGCAATCGATTACGACATATTTATAATCGGCGGGATAACGTTCGGGGTGTTTGCCGTTTTCTATTATGCGGCGTGTCTTGTCGGGAGCGGAATAATAAGCATTAGGAAAATCGCAAAGACCGTCTCGCTAATTTCGCTTTGCACCGTATTCGTCGCGGGAGTGTGGATTTTCAACGCCATACAGGGTGAAAAGGTCAGATTTTATGCGTGCGGCTCGGATAAGTTTTGTTCGGTTCTTATAAAAAATCCCGAAGGCAACGTTCTGATTGTCGCCGACTGCGAGAGGGCGTTTTCGCTTTCGGGGCTGCGGAGAATCGCATTGCGGAGCGGAGTCGATAATCTTGACAGTGTAATAATACTTAATTCGGCAGATTTTCGCGATGTTCAGGTTATTGCCACAAGACTTTCTCTTGTTTTTGATTTCGATAATATCTTCTGTTACGGAGAAAAGGATTCGGCAGTGGTAAACGTAATGGAGCAATCTTTTCCCGAAATAAAATACTATCCCGTAGAAAAAGACGGAGAGGTCTGTGTGTCGGGAGGAGAGTATGCGTATGTTTCGGGCGGGAACGTTATGGAATGTCATATCTCGGGAATATCTTTTGCCGTTTTCGGCAGGGCGGGCGAGCAAGGTTTTCAAGGCGTTTCCGGAAATTATGACGTAATTATTGCGACCGAATTTCCCGAACGAATTTATGCGCTTTATTCTACCGATAAAATTTATTCGTTCAGATTTAACTCTTTTTGCGAGAACGCCGAAAAGGAAGGCAATATATTGCTTAAATTGCCATGAATTTTCGGGAATGTTTAGCCATGGAGTCGATAACTTATAGTATGTCGCCGATAAGTATAAAATAAGTTTTTTCTTTTTCTGACAGTTCATATTTATAATTTGCAATTTACCGAGTAATCCGATACCTAAACGTGCGGATTATTTTTTTCTCGATTTTTTTCTTATTTGATAACCTTATATAATTTTCTTAAAAAAGGAAACTTTATTTATGCAAAAAATATTTTCTTAATCTGCAATAAAGAAATTTTTATTTTGTTGCAAAATTAGATAAAAGGTGTTAAAATGTATAAGAGGGAGTTTTGGTTTGAGATACTTGGAGTTTAAAAACAGGCTGGACCGCGGGGAAGAGTTTTCCGTATATCTTTTGGAGGGAGAGGACGCGTATTTCAGGGAAAATGCGCTTTCGCTTTTAAAAGAAAGGTTTATTTCGGAACCCGAAGTGAACGCCGCCAATTTCGACGGTGCCGATTTCGATGCGGCGGAACTTTTGTCTTCTCTGACCGCCTATCCGTTCATGAGCAGAAAAAGGCTCACGTTGATACGCGAATTTTATCCCAAACCCGACTTCATCAAAAAATGGCTGAAAGGATTTTCGGAAAATCCGCCTTCGGACGCATTATTTATTATATCCAACGAAAAACCGTGCGAGACGTTGAAGAAATTCAAATCGCTTTGCGTCGTGGATTGCGGCAAGGCGGACGCCAATCTTATCGCGAGGTGGATAAAGGCCAGGTGTGCCGCGGGCGGAGTGTTTATCGACGATAAATGCGCAAAAACCCTCGGCGAGTATTGTCTTTACGATATGTCGCGGGTAGAGAACGAAACCGATAAACTTATCGCCTTTGCGGGCGAGGGCGGCACGCTCGGCATAGAAGATATCGATGCGAATGTGTCGCGCGGTTCGGAATACAAAGTGTACGAGATGACCGAAGCAATCGGCAAGAGAAAGTTTGCGGATGCTTTGGAAATAGTAAGGGATTTATTGTTAAAGGGAGAGACTCCGCAGAGACTTCTCGGCACCCTTTATAATTATTTCAGGCGTCTTCTGCACGTCGCGATAGCGGAGGGTTCACTCTCGGAAATTGCGGAAAGGCTCGGCGTTAAGGAATATGCGGCTCGGAAAATCGCCGAACAGTCGAAGATGTTTAAAAAGCGCGCGCTTAAAAGCGCGGTAGACGTCCTTGCCGATTCGGATTACAGAATAAAAAGCGGTATGGCTGAGGAAAACGAACAGTTTTTTATTGCGCTGTTTAAGATAATGACGGATAACGGGTCGGCGTGTTAATTCTGATTGACAAAAATTAAAAACCGATTTTTTATCAAAACTAAAACGCGTACGGGCGCGGTGCTCGTTAAAACTAAAATGTGCATGTGCGCGGTGCTCGGGAGCCGCTGTAAGCCGCCGTTTTTTCAGGAGATAATTTTTATGAACATAGCATCGAGAGTATCGAATGTATGGACTAATTTCGTGAACGTTCCGGAATGTACGATTGCAATGCTGACGTGTGTTATCGTATTTTCCGTACTTTATTTTTTCCTTTTGAGATTTTTAATCAACAACAATGCCGCGTGGCTTGTAGTGATTTTTGTATTTGCAGTGCTTTTGGGCGGTGCGGTCGTTGGACTGACGCCGGGAATGAGCGGTTCCGTGTTCGTGATTGTGCCTGCGGTTTTCGTGCTTTTGGTGATAATTCTTTATGCGACGGAAATCAAGCGAATGATTTGGGCGTATAAAAATCTCAAACTTCTCGACGTAAAACACAGTGCGGGCAGGTCGATAGACGAGGAAAAGACGGAAAACTGTATTTCGGAAATAATAAAAGCATTACAGAATATGGCTAAAAAGAATACGGGCGCGATAATAGTGCTTGCGGCCGGCGAGGTACCCGGGCAGATTCTCGACAGCGGAATAAAGCTCGAAAGCGATATATCGAGCGAACTTATCGAGAGTGTTTTCGTCCCAAAAACGCCTCTGCACGACGGGGCTATGATAATAAGCGGCACAAAAATTCTCGCGGCGGGCTGTTTTCTTCCGTTATCTCATAACGATAATATCCCGAAAGACCTCGGGACGCGACACAGGGCTGGCATAGGCATAACGGAAACGATTGACGTCATGTCTTTGATAGTTTCGGAAGAAACGGGAATTATATCAATTGCGAGAGAAGGTAAGATAACTCGCTATGCCGATGCCGATATTCTCAGAAAAACTTTGAATAAGTATTATTGGCAGGAACTCGAAAGCGCCAGAAAATAAGGAGAGAGAGATGGATAACAAAAATAACCAGTCGCCCGCGGAAATCAACGAGAATAAAGCTAAAAAAGTATGGATGGGTATAGGCCTCGGCGCGCTCTCCGTGCTGCTTGCGGTCTTTACGGTATTGATAATTAATTTATGACGGAGAACGACATGACCGAAACAGGAATAGTACCTGCGCGGATAATGCTTCCCGAGACATCCGATATGACCGCGTGGGCAACCGTTGCGTGCGACCAATTCACCAGCGAGAAAAGTTATTGGGAAGAACTTGAAAAGAAAGTTAAAGGAAAACTCACGACTCTTGACCTTGTACTCCCCGAAATTTATCTTGGCGAAGGTCAGGAAGAGCGCATTGAAAAAATAAATAACAATATTAAATCTTATATTAACCGCGGAGTATTCCGCGAACTTCCCGAAGGTTTTGTGCTTACCGTGCGTTCGACGCCGTTTGTCGGGCGGAGAATAGGGCTTATAGGGGCAGTTGATTTAGAAAAATACGAGTATGCTAAGAAATCTTCCGCTCTCGTGCGTTCAACGGAAGGGACGATAGAATCGCGAATTCCGCCGCGGCTCGCGATACGTAAAAACGTCGCCATGGAATTTCCGCACATTATGATTCTGTTCGACGACGAACGCAGAGAAATTACCGAAAAATTGTACGCTGACCGCGGGAACTTAAAAAAACTTTACGATTTCGAACTGAATATGGGCGGCGGACACGTCGAAGGCTATTTTGTGCCCGAAATCGCCGCGGTGACGGAGTCTTTTGCCGAATTGCTGGACCAAAAACGACTTATAGCAAAATACGGCAGGGCAGATAGGTTTGCGTTTGCCGTTGGCGACGGTAATCACTCGCTTGCGACGGCGAAAGCACATTGGAACGAGGTAAAAAAGACGCTTTCTCCCGACGAATGCAAAAATCATCCCGCGAGGTTCGCTTTGGCGGAGTTTGTAAACATATACGACGAGGGAATCTATTTTGAGCCCATTCACAGGCTGGTGACCGGCGTTGACAGAAGTAAATTTGCGGAAGGACTGAGAAAAGTGCGCGGTAATTTCGTGATTGAAGACGGAAAAGAGGCGGCTCGTAAAGAAGACGGAAGCGATTTGCCTTCATCTATAATCGCGGCAGATGAGTATATTAAGCGTTATATTGCCGACAACGGCGGCAATGTCGACTATATTCATGGAGACGAGAATTTGAGAACGCTCGTAAAAAACGACGTCAACTCGGTCGGCATAATGTTCGATAAGCTTGATAAATCATATTTATTTAAATACGTTTCTGAAAAAGGCTCTTTGCCGAGAAAGACATTTTCGATGGGCGAGGGCGTGGAAAAAAGATATTATCTCGAAGGAAGAAGAATAAAAAATGGTTAAAGTATGCAAATTCGGCGGAACTTCCATGGCTGACGCCGGGACAATAAGAAATGTCAAAGATATAATTTTAAGCGATAAATCCCGCGCTTATGTAGTTGTTTCAGCGCCGGGAAAACGCGACAAAAACGACATTAAAATCACAGACACTCTTTATGCGTGTTACGACGAAGTTAAAAAAACGGGGGCATGTAAGGAGAAGTTTGCGCTTATACGCGAAAGATTCAAAGGTATTGTCGAAGAACTCGGGCTTTCTCTCGATATCGACGCGGTTCTCGACAGGACGGAACGCGAGATAGCGGAGTATAAGAGCGCCGATTTCGCCGCTTCAAGAGGCGAATATCTTTCGGCTGTCGTAATGGCGGAATTTCTCGGTTTTGAGTTTGTAGACGCGAAAGACATGATACTTTTTGACAGCAAGGGTAAATTAAACGCCGATTATACTGACGATATGGTCAAGACGCGTCTTGCGAACGTGAAAAACGCGGTCATTCCCGGATTTTACGGCAAAGATTACAGCGGTAAAATCAAGACTTTTTCGCGAGGCGGCAGCGATATTACGGGTTCGATTATCGCTCGCGGAGTGAACGCAAAAGTGTATGAAAACTGGACGGACGTCAGCGGATTTTTGGTTTGCGACCCGAGAATCGTTCCCGAGGCGAAAACCATAAACCAAATAACCTATAAAGAACTGCGCGAGCTTTCCTATATGGGCGCTTCCGTATTGCATGCAGACGCGATTTTTCCCGTAATGAAAGTCAAAATACCCATAAATATACGCAATACTTTTCGCCCCGAGGATAAGGGTACAATGATTGTTCCGAACGAACAGTATGTTGTCGGCGATTCGGAATCGGTTATAACCGGTATAGCGGGAAAAAAGAATTTTACCGTTATTTTCATCGAAAAGTCGAACATGAATTCGGAGGTCGGGTTTATACGGCGCGTTTTGTCCGTTTTAGAACATCACGGAGTATGCGTCGAACATCTTCCTTCGGGTATAGACACGCTGTCCGTCGTATTGGGCTCGGAACAGTTAAAAGGCGGAGTGCTTAACGATATTATAAATGAAATAAGGGAAAACGTCAGTCCCGATTATGTACACGTCATTGAGAATATTTCTATAATAGCCACGGTCGGCCACGGAATGGCGCGGCGTACCGGTACCGCGGCGACGCTTTTTAAAGCACTTGCCGACAGCGGCATTAACGTTCGTATGATCGACCAGGGGTCGAGCGAACTGAATATAATTGTCGGTGTCGCAAACGACGATTACGAAAAATGTATACGCGCTATATATAATGCTTTCGTCTGAAACCGTTTTTGTCTGACGTAAAAATCGTATTTTTTAAAATCGGGTTTTACGTCATCAAACTTTGAAAGATGGCATATAAATCGTTTAAAATTTTCTTAAAAGGAGTGAAATAGATTATTATGGATTATGCAAAAGAATCATTGCGTTTACACGGGGAATGGAAGGGAAAACTCGAAACCATTCCGAAAGTAAAGGTGGAAAACAAGGAGGACTTATCACTAGCTTATACGCCGGGGGTCGCGGCACCTTGTCTTGAAATAAACAAAGATTATAATAAATCTTTTGAATTGACAGGGAGAGGCAATCTCGTTGCCGTTGTAACGGACGGCACGGCTGTACTCGGACTCGGCGATATAGGCCCCGAGGCGGGAATGCCCGTCATGGAAGGTAAGTGCGTGTTATTTAAGACGTTCGGCGGCGTAGACGCCGTTCCCCTCTGTATAAGAAGCAAGGATGTTTACGACATAGTTAAAACGATAAAACTGATATCGGGTAGTTTCGGAGGCATCAACCTCGAAGATATTTCCGCGCCTAGATGTTTTGAGATCGAAAAACGTCTTATCGACGACCCCGAAGTGGATATTCCCGTTTTCCATGACGACCAGCACGGTACGGCGGTTGTGTGTGTGGCGGCGGCTATAAACGCGTTGAAACTCGTCGGAAAGAAATGGGAAGATATTACGGTTGTATTCAGCGGTGCGGGTGCCGCAGGAGAGGCGATAGCAAAACTTATGCTTTCCATGGGCGCAAAAGACGTCATAATGTGCGACAGGCGCGGCATAATTTATAAGGGCAGAACCGAGGGTATGAATCCCGAAAAGGAAAAGATTGCGGAATTTACCAATAAATCATGCCGTAAAGGTTCGCTTGCCGATGCGATAAAAGGTGCCGATATGTTCGTCGGCGTGAGTTCGCCTGGAGTTCTGACGCAGGAGATGGTAAAGACCATGAATCAAGGCGCCATAGTCATGCCTATGGCGAATCCCGTTCCCGAAATCATGCCGGAAGAAGCTCTTGCGGCAGGTGCGGCGGTGGTCGGTACGGGCAGGAGCGATTATCCCAATCAGATAAATAACGTTCTCGCATTCCCGGGGATTTTCCGCGGCGCGCTCGATTGCAGGGCTACCGTAATTAACGAAGAAATGAAAAAAGCGGCTGCTTATGCGATAGCTTCGCTTATAACCGAAGAAGAACTTCGACCCGATTATATAATACCTTCGCCGTTCGATAAACGCGTCGCCCCCGCCGTGGCTAAAGCGGTAAGAGAAGCGGCTGAAAAGACGGGAGTAAACAGAATCTGACATGTCTGACGGTTTTTTCGGGAAGGTCTATGAAATAGTTAAGTCCGTTCCGAAAGGCAGGGTTATAACGTATGGAAAAGTCGCGGCGCTTGCGGGAAATCCGCGTATGTCGCGGCAAGTGGGGTGGGCACTTCACATGAACCCATCGCCCGATACGATACCGTGCTACCGCGTGGTGAACAGGTTCGGAGAAGTAAGCTCGGCGTTTGCTTTCGGCGGCGCCAATCGTCAGCGCGTGCTTCTGGAAGCGGAAGGCGTAATTTTCGATAAAAAAGGCCGCGTAAAACCTTGCTTTTTCGTTTAGAAAATTATATAATAATAAAGCGTCGGTAAAAACCGACGCAAAACGGGGTGTAGCGCAGTTGGTAGCGCGCCTGGTTCGGGACCAGGAGGTCATGGGTTCAAGTCCCGTCACTCCGACCAGTTTGACGCTGAATCCGATTTATTTTGGATTCAGCGTTTTTTTACGTCTGATTTTCATTTTTAACAGTTCGGAATTATTTAATTGATACATCTGTTGCAATCTGAATTATACTGCCTGAACAGCAATAGTTCTTTTTACGTCTTGGTATTAGGATTTTTTGTTTATGAGATTTTGTGTCGTATGAACAATTAAGGTTGTCGGCATATCATTGTTTTTAATTTAAATGGAGTTTGATACAAAGAAATCCTGCGATAGCCACACTAATACTATTTTTGTGTTTTTATATCGAATATAATGCAATTTTACAAATACAATCATTGCAATACACTTGTAAAGAATTGTTAAGATTATTGTCCTATGTTTAATTATTCTTTTTACATGAAATCGCATATGATAGAATAAAATAATGAAATATCTGTTCGCGGAATTGAGTCACGCGAAGAAAAAAGAGGTCCCTTTTATGACGAAAAAGAAAAGATATGTCTGTCTGATATTGTCGGTTGTTTCGGCATTTTGCCTTTTAACCGCGGCGTTGTTTTATGGCGGTACGGTTCCGCTGCGTGCAACTGCGCAAACCGAAAATTCTATCTGGTCCGGCACGCAGACAAGCAAGAATTTTCTTCCCGTTTTGTCTGCAGACAGCGATATTGCGGGGCTTGGGTTTACTTTTTCCCATAACCATACATATCAAATACATCTTACGGGAAGAGGCTCGTATGGAATTCGTCCGACTGATGACTATGACGATATAGGGGACGGCTCATCTTATGAAGGCGGAATGTATTATACATACACTTTATCGGAAACAGACCGGATTAAAGCGGCTGCCGGAGAACTTTCGTTATCGGCATCTTCATGGTATTATATAGCAAGTTGGTCGCAGAGAACATATATATCATTAAATGTATCTTTTTATGATGCCAACAATGGCGCCTTAGGAACCGAACATCAGCAACAGTATAATAAAAGTATAGCAGGTGCCAGTTCGGGGACAGAGCAACTTACCCTTTCTTCAATATCAATTCCTGCCGGAACGGTAAACATAACATTCCGTTGGTCTGCGGTAACAAACGGTTCGCAAAGACCATGGGTCGCGGAAATGGAAGCATATCTTACCGACAAAACTTCTCCGTCTTTTGAGAACGCGACATCGGACTATTCGCAGATTACCGACACCGTAAACAATATCGCAATTGAGGGCGACACCGTAAAATACTATTTGAATTTCAGCGAGAAAATTTCTGTTGCGGAAAGCGGTACGGCGTATCTCAATTTGAACGGACAGCAGTTAGATACTTCTAATACAACGACAACTCTTGATAATAGCGGTAAAGCATCGGTCGAGTATACGTTCGTTTTGCCGCAAAGTTACAGTAGCGGCAAACTCGCATTGTCCGTTTTGGGATTGATTGTGCAAGACGAGGCGGGAAATCAGTTCATATATAACGGTTCTCCTTCTTTGGAAACGTTGAATTATTACGGCACGATGTCTGTAACTACGGAACTTTCTCACCTTCAAATGAGCGGTGAAAATACCGCGCAATACGGCGCCGACTATACGGCGATTTTAAGCGCGGATAAGGACTATAATCTTCCGTCGTCTGTTTCCGTTTGGGTCGGAGGCGTATCGATATCGGGCGAAAGGTATCAATATGATTCCGTCAGCGGAACAATTACGGTTTACGGTTCGAACATTACGGGAAATATTTCGATAAAAGCGGCGGGAGATGCGAAGCACAGCACGGTATTTTTTGATAAGCAGAAGGGTTCGGGCGGAACGGATTCCGAAACGGTGATTTATGACTCTTTAATGCCCGCAATAAGTGTGCCTTCTCGCACGGGGTATACTTTTCAGGGATATTATATGCACGTCGGAGGAGGCGGCACAAAATATTACGACGCGTCGGGAAAAGGTTTAATAAATTGCGATTTTGACGAAACATTTACGCTATATGCGTACTGGCTGGCGAACACGTATACTGTAATTTACAACTCAAATAAGCCGTCAACCGCGAGCGGAACGGTTGAGGGGACCACAGGTTCGTCTTTGCATACTTATGACACGTCTGGCGCGTTTACTGCAAACGGATATACTCTCACGGGCTGGACGTTCAAAGACTGGGCGGAAACTTCTGAAGGCGGCGTTAAATACACGGACTCTCAATCCATAAAGAATTTGGCGTTTGAAAATAACGCCATCGTTACTCTTTACGCAGTGTGGGTGGCGAATACATATACGGTAATTTATAACTCAAATAAGCCGTCAACCGCGAGCGGCACGATAGAAGGAGCGATGAGTAATTCTTCGCATACATACGATACGGCGAGTCCTTTGAAGGCAAACGGATATGTTCTCACGGGTTGGACTTTTAAAGGTTGGGCAACGTCCGCCGTCGGCGAAAAGGAGTATAACGACCAATCGATTATAAGTACTCTTGTAACTCAGAGTGACGGCTCCATAACTCTTTACGCCGTGTGGGAAGCGAACACGTATACAATAACCTTAAATTCGGCGGGCGGCAGTAACTCGGGCAAGTTAACGGCAACTTACGACAGGATATTGCCCGATATTGCCGCTGTGCCTGCGCGATACGGATACAATTTTCTCGGATATTTCGATGCGGAAACGGGCGGTACGAAATATTTCGGCACGGACGGTAAAACAGCTAACGATAAGACTCTTACGGTAGACGAAAATATCGTTCTGTATGCGCAGTGGTCTCCCGTTACTTACAGTGTTGAACTTTACAGCGAGGACAGGTATATAAAGGTAATTAACGAAGTGGAATTCGGTAAACTTTCTTTACCTTCGGCTCAGTCTCTTTCTCTTACCCGCACAAACTTTGATTTTGTCGGATGGAACATGTATGATGAGCAGAATTGGGCAATGTATCGCGCCGGTACTTCTTATTCGATAGGTCTTACGGGTGAACAGGGCGGCGTCGTGGTTCTGTATGCGGCGTGGCAGGAAAAACCTTTGCATTGGCTGATTTACGATGCGAACGGTGGAATCGGTTCGCCGGCAATGATTCAGGTACACGAGGAGGAGACGATTTTGCTTTCCTCGGAATTGCCCTTGCGCGCAGATTATACATTCCTCGGGTGGACATCTACGGCGGCCTCTCAAACGGTAGAGTACTTGGCGGGCGGCGAATTTACCATGAATGCCGAGTCGGTTACGCTATATGCCGTATGGAAACATAACTTTTCGCTGTCATATAATGCTAACGGCGGCTCTTTCGCTGACGGAATCCCGGTCGTATATCCGGCTGTCGGAGAAAACGTAACTTTAACGGTCGTTAAGCCGTATATGACGGGATATGTGTTTCTCGGTTGGTCGACGAATTTCGACGCGGCGGAAGCCGAGTATGTTGCAGGCGGAATGTTCGTCATGCCCGAACAAAGTGAGGGTATAGTGCTTTATGCCGTCTGGGAAAAAGAAAAATATTCCGTAAGTTACTCCGCAGCCGACGGATATATTATCGAAGGTTTAAATCCGAAATACGAATACGAGGATACGGCGCAGTTTACCGTAACTGGCGGAATCTCCCCGAAAGTATATGTCAACGGCGATTTGATATTTGAAAGCGGAGGAGCGTATTCATTCACCGTAACGGGGAATACCGTAGTTATGGTCAGCGACGAAAGCAAGCTTTCACTGATATATGACGCAAACGGCGGAAGCGGTCAGCCTGCGGACGGGAACAGTTATGAACAGGGCTCCTCGGCTACCGTATCTTCGCAGGAACCTTCCCGCACGGGATATACTTTCCTAGGCTGGGCAACCTCAGACGACGCAAGTTCGGCACAATATTCTGCGGGCGATAATATCTTGTTTGACGACGGCGATATCGTCTTGTACGCCGTGTGGAAGGCGCATTCCTATACCGTCGCGTATGACGCGAACGGAGGCACTTCAACCATGGCGGACAGTACGCACATATTCGGCACGGTAAGCACGCTTTCGGAAAACACCTTTACCAAAACGGGATGTTCCTTTGTCGGCTGGGCAACGGAAAGGAATGGAAAGGTGGTTTACGTCGATAAGGCGGAAGTAATTAATCTCACGGCAGAAGAAAGTCAGGTGATAACTTTATATGCCGTCTGGGAAAAAACTGTATCGTCCGTCCGACTTATTAGCGAAAGCGAGAATGCGGGCGGGTTTTCGGTGGAGTTCGGAGGAATGCCCGAAACCGCGTTGTTAGTCGCTCCCGTTCGCACTGGATATATATTCTGCGGATATTATACCGAGGACGGAGGCGAGGGTAGAAGAATATTCGACGAGAATATGGAATTCCTGCCAAATGATTGGGATATAAACGAACGAAGTGTGTCTCTCTTTGCGTCTTGGGCTCCGATTACCTATTCAGTAATTTATGTAAACGGCGCCGCCGAAATCGGCGAGCCGCATATTGTTGAATACGGTACTCCGTTTTTTTTGAATACCGTAAACGAATTGGGTATCGTTCCTCCCGCAAACAAGTATTTTGAGGGATGGGCAGTTTATCCCGGCAGTTTGTCGGCAGTATATAATGACGGTCAGCTTATAGAAAACAGTCTTGCTAAAACCGACGGCGCGGAGGTATACTTATACGCGGTGTTTGCGGATAATCCCGTGTTTGGAGTAAATTATGACGCAAACGGCGGTAACGGCGTGCCGACAGACCAAAATTTATACTATCAGGGTGAAAACGTATATTTCCCCTCCGTGATACCGGAACGTTACGGTTATATCTTTATCGGTTGGAGTGATTCTCCGCGCGATACAGTGGCGGATTACCCATATGCCGACGGTATTTTTACGATTGAATATTTTGTCATGCCCGAAGGCGGTAAGATACTTTACGCCGTATGGCAGGCA
Organism: uncultured Clostridia bacterium; assembly: GCA_944367535.1. Classification (GTDB taxonomy): domain Bacteria; phylum Bacillota; class Clostridia; order Christensenellales; family Borkfalkiaceae; genus UBA1259. The sequence continues at coordinate 12,608 of CALVWQ010000004.1, read as the reverse complement.
GGGGATACTTTGCAGGAACAGATAGCGCAGATGGAAGCGGTGCTGGCGGATTTGGAAAGTTCATTGAACAGCCTGCAAGGCGATACGCAGAACAATGCCGCAAATATTGCAATTCTTGGCGAAAGTTTGTCGGCGGCGCAGAACGTTATAAATTCGTTGGATGATACGTATGCCACAGATGCGGAGCTCGAAGCAGTAAAACAGGAACTTACCGATCTGATAGAGTCGGCAAAAGACGAATTAAAAGTGTCAATAGAAGAATTGAGCACAGAACTGGAATTAAAGGCGGCAGAACTCATTTCTATGATTGAATTAAAGGCGGATTCGGCAACTGTAATTGAAAACATTGCCGCATTGGAACAGGCATATAAGGCCGCGGACGCCGCTATTAAAACCGAAATAGGAGAGCTTAAAACCTCACTCACAGCCAAAATGGAAAAAGTAACGCAAGATGTTAGTACAGCTTTGGAGGCGCAGTTGGATGCTGCTGTTCGGGAACTTCAAGCCGCGTTGAATACGAAAGCCGACGCGTCGGACGTGACGGAAAAACTCGCCGAATTGGAACAGGCATATAAGGCCGCGGACGCCGCTCTTAAAACCGAAATAGGAAACCTCGAAGCCTCACTTACAACCCTTATGGAAAGAAAAACTGCGGAACTTCAAAGCGACATTATGCAGTTGATTGACGGAGTGGAAGTAGACCTTGAAGAGTCTGTGAAGATATTAAACAACGCAATCGCATTGAAGGCGGATAAGTCCGAACTCGAACAGAATATCGCCGACCTGACGGAAAAATTTGCGGCAGCCGACATCTTGCTTCGCAATGACTTTATTGCCGCCGACAGTTTTCTCGAAGAAAAACTCACCGCGCTTATCGAAGGCGTGAAATCCTCGTTATCGCAGACGATTATAGGCGTTCAAGCCGAGTTGGATAACGCTATCGAGGTTCTCCGCGTCGAAATGAGCGACGCCGACAGAACAACTGTCGAGACATTGCAATCCGCCTTAAATAATCTGGATGCGGAGTATAAGGCGGCAGACGTAATTTTGAAGAGTGAGTTACACAAACTGCAAGCGCAGGACCTAGTCATCGAGGAACGCCTTAGTGCGCTCGAAGATGCATATAAATTGGCGGATGACGCACTTATGGCAGGATTGCGGAAGTTACAAACAGCCTTGGAAAATTTACAGACGGAATTAAACGCCAAGGATTCGGCAATCGAAGAAAAAGTGGAAATACTGGCCGCTGATAGCAGCGCCACCGCTTTCGTGTATAAAGTTATAAATATAATCATTTCATGCGTGGCGGCTTTGCTTATATTGACTATGATTGTTTATATTGTAAGGAATCTAAAATCTAAAAAATAGGAACGCCCTTAAAAAAACAGTAAGCATTGCGAACTTCTCTTTGCCGCATATACGTTACTTGAAAGAGAAAAAAATATATAGATTTTGGTAAATGAGAAATTGTGTGTATTTTAGAAAATTGGCATAGAATATCATAATTTTTGAATAACGGAAACCGTGCTTGCGGATATTTCGCAAGCACGGTTGCTTTTATTTTAGCTTTGAAAAAATAATCCGAACCATTCGGCGGTTGCCAAAAAGTTCGGATTATTTTAATTTGGTGGAGCGTATTTACACAAAGTCGAATATTAAGCATGCACTTTTAATTGTTTTGCAAATTAAGATAATATGTAAGATTCATATTATGGCTTGAATTATTTACAATTATATAGTATATTAAATATAGTAAAAGTGGGGTAGAATTATTTTGAATTATCAAAAATTAATATCGCATTATTCGGAAAATTATTCGTCGAAGATATTCTTTAAGAGATTGGTTTCAAATACTCAAGAGTTTTACTTAATGTATAAATATGAATATGATAAAGAATTAGAGTATTTTTCGGATACTTTTTTAAAATATCTTCCTTTTTATATTCGTAATGAGGATTATTTTATTGCTTTAGATGAAATAGAAGATATAGATGCTTTGTTAATTAGCCGATCTCGATCATTAAGAAGAAATAGTACAATTATTCCACAAAGAACAATAGCTACCGATGGCATATATGGAGAATTATTTTTAGATTTTTATTTAAGAATCGTAAAACGCAGAAGGGCAATTCTAACATATGCAAATAAACGTTCGTTTGATTCGAATCATGAAACGACTGGACCAGACAATATTGTTTATTATATCGATACTGAAGGGAAAATTAATATTTGTATATGTGAAGCAAAATTTGTAAATGGTGCTTCAACGGCGAAAAATTGTCTTATTAATGATATTGTTGGAAATGATGCAAAAGAAGGACATATTACAGAAAAATATTTGAATGATTATTTTCAATTTGTCGTTGAAAAAGGATCTAATTTATCGGAATCAGACAAAAATATATTTGGTCCTTTTTTGTCTGATCTTAATAGACAGTTGGATAATGGAAACAATTTTATCTCAGTTATAATAAAATATAATATTTGCGTTAATTTTATCTTTTTTGCTATTTTTAATAGTACAAAAAAAGATCCGAATAAGTTAAGTGATAATTATAATGAAATTTATAATAATTGCAAAATCAATGTGGAAAATTTAGGAATTACAAATTATAAGATTGAAATTGTATTTATACCTACAGATAAAGATACAATGACAATAAAAAAAGAGATGGAAAAAGCATATGAATAAAATTAAACTTTTAGATGAGATAAACAAATATTCTTTTGATGGCGAGGATGAAAAAATTATAGATTTGTTGAATGATTTGTTTGATAACGGAGAATATAAAGCTTGTTTAAATTTAGTTTTTAATGCCATCTCTACAACTCAAATGTATGGTTTTTTAGCTTATCTTACAGAAGAAGAGCAAAAATTTTTTTTACAATGGGATAAGCTTAGGAGCGGTTCTTATAGCGGTAAAAAAATTAAGTTTTACAATAGTGGACAATTATCATTATTGTTTGACCTTGAGCATTATAATAAAGTTTTTTTATCGGCACCAACATCTTTTGGAAAAACAAGCTTGATTATCGAGTATATAATTACTAACTCTGATAAACTAAGCAATGTATTGTTTATTGTTCCCACTAATTCTTTATTAGAGGAACTTTTTACTAAGATGATTGCTATGAATAAAACTTATGATTTAAACTATATTATATCAACTCAACCATATTATCAAGCTAATGTAAGGAATTTTTTAATTATAACACCAGAGAGGTTTTTATTACTTTATGAGGAAATAGATGTAAATTCTTTTGATTTAATAGTTATGGATGAAACATATAAGATAGTTGATTCTAAAAATGAACGTATAAGTGATTTTATTGACTCTAGGTCTGTAAGGTTTAGAAAAGTTGCTGATATAATAGGGAATACATCAAAAAAATTAATTTTACTTTCTCCTTTTACATATTTACTTACGCAATCTATGCAAAAGTATTTGTTAAAACATGAAATTTATAAAATTGACAGAAAAATGGAATATGTAAAAAGGAAAATATATAAGATTAATGATGCTAAAAGTTTTAAAGAACATTTTAAAATAAAAGTTGTTGGCTATACAGCTAATTCAAGTGTCGCACAAAAAACAAATTTATTATTACGTATTTTACAAGACCAAAAGAATATTGTCTATGTTCCTCAATATTCAAAGGCATATGATATCATCGATGTTTTGGATTGGACAAGAAAAGCAAATAAAAGCGAAAGATATATAAAATTTCTAGCTCATTTAGAAAAAAATTATTCTGTGGATGATAAAAATGAATGGAAAATTATTAGCGCTCTAAAAAAAGGTGTGGGAATATATATTTCCCCCTTGCCTCGCTATATTAAAAGGGAAATAATAAAATTATATGAAGAAAATGTTCTTGGTACGCTTATTGTCACTACGTCTTTTACTGAAGGCGTCAATACAAATGCAAGCAATTTAATTTTCACAAGCTTGTTAAATGGTCCTACTACAAACAAATTATCTGATATTGATATTCTAAACGTATCGGGTCGTGCAGGACGTTTTGCTCAAAACAGTATTGGAAATATTTATTGTATAACTCATGAAGTTTATCAAAAAGTTTTAGAATTGCAAAATGAAGCTGCTATAAAATTAGAGAACTATAATTACCATAACAATAATTTATTTCCTAGAATAGATTATGAGATTGATATGATTGATGACGAATATTTGTCTAACGAGGAAAAGAATATTAAAAATAGAATACAAGAAGAAATGTATTTTCTAGGCTTAACATCTCAAGAAATGCAAATGTCATTAAATGTTTCGACAAAATGGAAAATTAGCTTGTATAAGTATTTTTCTTCACTGAATAATGATACATTACAAAAATGTTATAATGCAAGTATTGAGTTGCTTGACTCTCAGCCAAATAAAAGAATTAATTCTTTAAGCTTTATTTTTAATATATTGCGTGAATCATTTCTGCAAACGGATATTGAAGGATTTCCTTGTAAACCATATGAAATAAGAGCTTTTGACAATCAAAATGGATTTATATGGGGAAGGTTGTATAAAGTATATTGTTCGGGAAGTATTTCAAAAGTTATTCGTAATAACATCGTGTTTGTTCAAAAACAATTCAATGAAATTATTGAAAAATATTCATTACATAATATTAAACAAAAAAGAATGATAGAGTATTATTTTGAGCAGGAATCATTAAAATGGATTTTAAAATATTATACGAATGAACTTCAACTGAATTTTGAGGCTTTTTATTCTGAAACATTTAAATTTATTTCTTCAATAATACAATATAAGATTCCTTTCTATACGTCTTATTTTGTTTCTGTTCTCAAATTGTTTTTAACTAAAACAAATAGAATAAAAGATGTTGACTTGGGTAAACTTGATGCAAAAAAAATATCTTTGTTGTTTGAAGATGGGAGTATATTTGATGATTATTCAAAGATGATTGATTACGGAATCTCTAATGATTTGATAATGAAATTACATGAAAATCAAATAACAATAGAGAGTTTAAAAAGTGGAGAGTTTGATAAATCAATTTTAGATGAGTACGAACTCTTGCTTATTGAGGATTTTTTACAGTGTATTTAATATGGTCAATAGTAGGTTAATAAATAGCTTTATAATAATATTTGATTTGAATACGTAAGGAACATTTAGCTGTCGCGATTCTATTTTTAGTGCAAGCAAATATGTGGAAAATGTGGCATTGCTTTATTTTATCAGATATGGTAAAATAAACTGACTGATAAAGAGGTAAAAAATGACTTGTAAAAATGAAGAAAAAGAATTAAAGGTACAAAAATGGTTAGAAATGTGGTTAAATCAAAATAGCCAAGGAATAGAAGAATTATTTTGTAGAGATGCAATTTATGTTGAAAGTTGGGGGCCTAAATATATTGGATTAAATGCCATTCGACATTGGTTTGAAGAATGGAATACACGCGGTAGTGTTAAGACGTGGAAAATCAAACAGTTTTTTCACAAGGACGAACAGACAATTGTAGAGTGGTATTTCTGCAACGAAATGAAAGACGGAAGAAAAGAGGAGTTTGACGGACTTTCTTTGATCAAATGGGAAAACGGTAAAATCTGTTTTTTGAAAGAATATGGTTGCAATATCAATAACTATAATCCTTATCAAGAAGGAAGTAAACCTATTTTCAGAGATGAGAAAAGTAAGTGGTTCTGATAGGAGAAGAATATGGGTGAACTTCGTAAAATACCTAACGTTGGGAAAACGACAGAAAAAGACCTCATTGAAATGGGATATAGAACCATAGAATCATTGAAGGGAAAAACAGCAGAGCAACTTTATAAAGAGGAGTGTGCTTTACGCGGAGAACTCATCGATCGGTGTCAATTGTATTTATATCGCGCCGTCGAATATTTCGTAAATTCAGAAAATCCCGATCTTTCAAAATGCCCTTGGTGGCTTTGGAAAGATGAATTTGTAGAACCTTCTCCTTGCGGAGCGGTATGCGCTGAATGCGGACTGTTTCCCAAGGCATGTGAGGGTTGTCGCAAAATAAAAGGAAAAGTGTATTGGCTACAATATACGGGTGGCGATGTATGCATGGTGTATGACTGTTGCGTGAATAAGAAAGGACAGAGAAATTGCGGGAATTGTGATTGTCTACCTTGCGAACGATTTGCCAAAGATCCCACGATATCCGATGAACAGAATAAGGCAAATTTGAAAAAAATGATTGAAAGATTAAAATGTCAAAACAATGAAAATAGCGATTAAAAAATTAATAGAAAAGTGTATGCCGAAAAAAGACAATAATAATGATGTCGAGATCGTTAGGGAAAACTATAATAAGAATGCGCAGGCAGAATGGGAACGATTGGAAGGTTTTCATTTCTAGTTTGAGATCACGAAACACTATCTTAAAAAATATCTGCGTGGGAAAACTATTCTGGATATCGGCGGCGGTCCCGGTAGATATAGCGTATGGCTTGCACAGCAGGGATATGACGTAACGCTCGTAGATTTAAGTGAGAGCAATGTCAAACTTGCAAGACAAAAGTTTAAGGAATTCGGGGTGCAGGCTAAGGCTTATGTTTGTGATGCACGGGATTTATCTTCTTTATCATTAGGTAGCTTTGACAATGTACTTATTATGGGACCACTGTATCATTTGTCTGATGTTGAGGACAGGAAGAAATGTGTTTTGGAGGCAAAAAAGCATCTTGCAAAAGACGGCATTTTGTTCGCGTCGTTCATTACGATTACGGCGGGGCTGAACTATTATCTTGATGAGGCTCCCGAACAGTTGATACACGAACCCGGGATGGATTTGTTTGATCGTATGGAAAGAGATGAGTCGTGGAGCGGTATGGCATTTACGCAGGCGACCTTTATAAATTGCGTGGAAGTATTACCGTTTTTTAACGGACTTGGTTTTGAGAAACTCGCTCTATTGGGACAGGAAGGATTAACGGGACCTCGCTTGACAAAAATTGAAAACGCCGATGAAGAGGTGCGCAAAACCTATCTTGACATTTCTCTGCGTGTGTGCGAAAATCCGCAATATTATGCTTACAGCAATCACCTGCTGTATATCGGGAAATCAAAATAAACGAAAAAAGTAAAACAGGCAAAATGGAAAAAAGAGGAGAGACATGGCGATTACAAGTATAAAAGCGGTGATTCCGTGCGAGATAAATAAAGTGTGGGAGCTTGTTTTGGGGGTGGAGGATTACTGCGCTTGGAGAAGCGATTTGAGCAAAACAGAAGTGATAAACGATAGGCAGTTTATCGAATATACAAAAGACGGCTATTCCACGAAATTTACGGTAACGATTGTCGAGCCATACGCACGATGGGAGTTTGAGATGGAAAACAGCAATATAACAGGTCATTGGATCGGCGTGTTTACGGAGAGAGGCAACGAAACTGAGATAGATTTTACAGAGTGCGTGAAAGCAAAGAAGTGGTTTATGAAACCGTTTGTAAAGTCATATCTGAGAAAACAGCAAGCACAGTTTGTTGCGGATTTAAGAAAGGCGTTAGGAAGGAAGTAGACTATGGAAGATATGATCGGGTACTATGTATTGGATTGCGACATATTTGACGCATACATAGCGACCGTCCATGACGATCAAGCCTTGTGCGAGAAAACGGTAAAGCTATGAGCAGAGTTGAACAACGCTACGTTTTGCCCGAACACATCAGCTGAGAGGGCTGCCGCGATATTTTGAAAGCATTTGTTGTGTATCGGAAAAGTTAAAAAATGTATAAAAAACTGACTTATTAACCAAAAAAGAGGATAAAATTATGGCATCGAGCAACGAGTATCTTCAATTTATTTTAGGACAGCTGTTTGAATTGGAAGAAATTACATATCGTCCGATGATGGGTGAGTATATTATTTATTATCGGGGGAAAATCGTAGGTGGAATCTATGACGACAGATTGCTTGTAAAACCCGCTAAAACTGCAATTTCTTATATGCCGTCAGCGACGTATGAATTGCCTTATGAAGGAGCAAAGGAAATGCTGCTTGTTGACGAAGTTGAAGACAAATCATTTTTGAGAGGATTATTTAACGCTATCTACGAAGATTTGCCGGAGCCGAAAAAGAGAAAATGAAAGAAGTTATTATCCGAAGGATGAAGGCAGACGAATATTTTTTGTTAAAAGAGTTTTTATATCTTGCAATTTATGTTCCACAAGGTGTAAAAATGCCTCCAAAAAGCATAGTAGAGTTGCCCGAACTGAGCGTGTATTATCAGGATTTCGGTAGTAAAAATGGAGATATTTGCCTTGTTGCCGAAAGCGATAATAAAATTGTTGGTGCAGTATGGACGAGGATAGTAAACGACTTTGCCCATATCGACGACGATACCCCGTCGCTTGCTATTGCTGTTGCAAAAGAGTGCAGAGGAAAGGGGATAGGGACACGTCTGTTGAATGATATTCTTACAGTTCTTAAAGACGAGGGATTCAATTCCGTTTCACTGTCTGTCCAAAAAGAAAATTATGCTGTAAAGATATATAAGGAAGCAGGTTTTGATGTTGTACAAGACAACGGCGAAGAGCTTGTTATGAGAAAGACATTGTAAGTAAAAGAAAAATAAAAGTTTAAATAACTAATAAAAACTTGAAAATATAAAGTTGAAATATTTCTACCATATAGAAAGAATAGTATAGATTATTATATAATATGTAAATTTAGAAAACAAAATAGTTTCTGAGATTGTGAAACATAAAGCAAAGTGAATCCAAAATACTGTCGTGAGTATATAATAAGAAGTTGCATTCAATTAAAAGATTATGTATAGTCATGAATGCCAATTTAATAAATAATTTTAGAATAAGCAATAGCCATGAAAAACTGTTATTATGTAATGCGTTTCGTTTAAACTTAATTTATTAAAAGGCAAAAGAAAGTTTACAAAACTTAAGATTAATGATATAATAATTATCGACAAGAGAAATTATTTTATTATTCGTGTTACATGAATGAAAAATTAAGTGGACAACCATTTTGTCCGGAATTACACACTTTACATAATCAAAGAAACTTATGATTATTCAACAAAAGTAAAATATCTCTTGTCTAAATTAATTATGAACTTTTATGATATAAAAACAACTAAAGATTTGGCTACGTATTTGGGGTACGATTTGAAGAACTTAACTTTTATCGCATACGGCTTATCTGATCAAAAAAAGTATAATAGATTTGAAATAAAAAAAAGAAATGGAAAAGATAGATGTATTTTTGCGCCTTGTGAAGCATTAAAGAATATCCAAAATAAAATAAAAATAGGGATAGAAGAAAAATATCGAATCAGAAGCGTTGTTCATGGCTTTGTGAAAAACAAGAGCATTATAACTAACGCAAAATCCCATATTAAAAAGAAATATGTTATAAACATAGATTTAAAGGATTTTTTTCCCACGATAAATTTTGGACGGGTTAGGGGAATTTTTATTAAATACTTCAAATTTACAAATGAAGTCAGTACTTTAATAGCGCAGTTGTTATGTTTTAATAATGAATTGCCTCAAGGATCGCCTTGTTCTCCATTAATAAGTAATATTATAACTGCTTCGCTTGATAAAAATCTCTATAAATACGCGAAACGTAATAGACTTGAATATACTAGATACGTTGATGATATGACTTTTTCAACAGATTTAAAAAAATGTACGAAAAAAATATGTACAATAAGCAATGAATATAATATCATATTGAATCCTGATTTTGAAAATATCATTAAGGAGTCAGGATTTGTTGTTAATGTAAAAAAACTGTTTTTAAACGGAAAAAATAGAAGACAACAAATTACAGGGTTAGTAGTAAATGAAAAAGTAAATTTTAAAAAAGAATATATAAATAGCATAAGATCCATATTACATCATTGCCATAAAGATTCTATTGTTGATACAGCAATTATATATAATGATAAATATTCTAGAAGAAAGAGGAACCTGGGAAACGATGAGGATTATATTAGATTGTGGTTTTCTCAAGTATTAAAAGGTAAGTTGTTATTTGCGATGCAAGTGTGCCCTAAAATTAGTTTAATAAAATATTGTGAGGACTACAATATTTTATTTAAGGGGATTAATAGAATTAATTTTGAAAAATGCGAATCAGATTATGAATTAAAACAAAAAGTCTTAAGAATTATTGATAAAGATGGTGTCGGGGTTGGTTCAGCATTTTGCATAAAAGATGTTGGCATAGCCACTTGTTATCATGTTATAGAAAATCAAGTTGTTTGCTATTATATTTATAAAGGGAAAAAACATATTATAGAAGTGGATTCTATGAAATACAGCAAAGACTTGGATATCGCTATTTTGCCAATAAAAGGAATTGAAGGTTATGAAATAAAGGACAGGCAACGGTATGTTCAAGGTCAAAAGACAACAGTTGTAGCCTATCCAAATGCTGATATAAATATCAGTATGGAAGAAGGTCGAGTCTTAACAAAAGGAACTTTTTTTGGACAAGAAATATATAAAGCGTCTCAACGTATTGTTTGGGGTATGAGTGGCGGAGTGGTATTGGATAAAAATAATTTTGTATGTGGAATGTGCAGACAAGGAGAAAACCCTGAAGAAAATAATGAAACAGATTTTGAAAGCGGGTTTATTCCAGGAAAAGTACTGTATGATTTTATAAAGAATTATTGCAAATAAAGTACCCATATAATTACTAATAGTGTCAATAATAATCTCCCCAGAAAACATGGGGAGGTTATTCTATTTTTGCTTGACTATTACTGTAAAATATAGTAATATAAATTACAGTAAATGGAGGCTGGGTTTTATGTCGTCAATCGATCTAGCAATACTTGGTATCGTGTCTGAAAAGGAGCAAAGTGCATACGACATCCAAAAGGATGTTGAATACCATAATTTTACAAAATGGACAAAAATAAGCGTTTCTTCTGTATATAAGAAGGTATTAAAATTAAAAGAGCAAGGCTATCTGTCAAGCAAAACTCAAAAGGGAGAAAAATTTGCAGACAAAGAAGTATATTCTATCACTGAAAAAGGGCGAGAATATTTTACGTCGCTTATGGACAAGTATGCAACAGAAGGTGTAGCAATTCCAATTGATTTTAATCTTGTTATATCAAACTTAAATAAAGTTTCGTTTTCACAGGCATCAATGTATATTGAAAAGCTACGGGAGAATTTGATAACTGCTCAAACGAAAAACGATGAATGTATAAAACGATATAAGGAAATTCCGTTGGTAGGAAAGACTATAATGGCACAGCAAAAAAAGTTGCTAAAAAGTCTAATAGAATGGCTTGATGAGTTTGAAAAAGAATATGGAAACGATCATGCTAAAAGTTCTTTTTGAAGAACCTTTCTGGATAGGGGTGTTTGAAAGATTTGATAACAGAAAGTATGAAGTTTGCAAAATTACATTTGGAGCGGAGCCAAAAGATTTCGAGGTATATGAATGTATTTTGCATAAATGGCAAGAGCTGCGATTTAGTCCTGCTATTTTAAATAAATCGGAAAGAGCAAAAAACAAAAATCCTAAGAGATTACAACGAGAAATAAGAAATTCGTTGCACAATATAGGAATAGGTACAAAAGCACAACAAGCCTTGAAATTGCAGCACGAACAATTTAAAAAGGAACGGAAGATAAAAAGTAAAGAAATAAAAGAAGTAGAAAAAGAACGTCAATATGTGTTGCGACAGGAAAAGAAAAAGGAAAAACACAAGGGAAGATAGATTATAAGAAGGGAAATATCTTCTATGGTTAGAATTTGGAGAAGATACAAATGGATTTAAAAGAATATAATGAAAATTTAGAAAAAAAGTTTTCAAGTGTATCAAATATGATATAGTATAAGTATTCTACCTGCAAGGAGGTGTTCATATGAAAATGGGGATTGATATTGCCTCCTAAATTATAAAAATTTTAGGAGGTTAAAAATGAAATACGAAATTGTAAACTAGGAAATTTGGAAAAGGGGGAAACTTTTCCGATTCTATATTGAAAACTTGCGCAATGTCATGAGTATGACAGTTGATATAGATGTTACTGCACTCATAGAATATGTGCATGCACACGGCTTAAAATTTTATCCCGCAATGATGTGGGTGGTATCGAAAGCCATCAATCAGAGAGAAGAGTTCAAATACGGTTGGGACAAAGAAGGGAATCTGATCCATTGGGACTATATTTCTCCGTATTATGCGGACTTTCATAAGGAAGATGAACAGTTTGTAAAACTCGTCACGGAATATTCGGACGATCTGTTTAAATTTCATGCCAGTTTCCTTGCGGACAGAGAGCGTTATAAAGATTTGCGCGCATTCGACCTGACGGAACATTCCGAAAACACTTTCGACGTATCTTGTCTGCCGTGGGTAAAGTACAGGAACTTTGACATCCATGTTTTCGACGAGGGGAAATATCTCGTTCCGGTTGTCACTTGGGGTAAATACGAAACAGAAAACGGAAAAACCGTTTTGCCTTTGTCTATGAACATTCACCATGCCGTAGCTGACGGTTGGCATCTGTCGCGTTTCTTTTTAGATGTGCAGAAAATTATCAATACATTAAAAGACTGAAAGAGGAGGAAAACTCGGTGAAACTTTGCATTGGATATGCCGGAATAGTCT
>CALVWQ010000003.1 GCA_944367535.1 uncultured Clostridia bacterium | reverse complement strand
ACCTTTTCCCGTCCTTTATGCCGAGAACAATGTTTTCTGCGGCAGTAAAAACGTCCACAAGCTTAAAGTGCTGGTGAATCATGCCTATTCTGTAACGGAAAGCATCTTTCGGAGAAGCTATGACCGCCTCTTTCCCGTCTATATAAATCTTGCCTTCGTCGGGGAAATATATACCCGAAAGCATGTTCATAAGTGTGGTTTTTCCGCTCCCGTTCTCGCCGAGAAGGGAAAGTATTTCGCCCTTATATACTTCGAAGTTGACGCCGCGGTTTGCCTCGACGCTTCCGAATCTTTTTACGATATTTTCGAATTTTACGGCCACTTCGCGGCAGTTGCCGCAGTCAGTCGCTGTCGATAATGTCATAATATTTTATCCCTATAAAAAATATATCCAAGGGGAGAGCGTTCTCCCCTTGGGTATAAGCCTTTTAAGTTCGGTGTTATCAGAACTTGGTGTTAAGAAGCGTGATTCCGTCTATCTGAATGTCGAAATAAGGAGCCGAACGGAATACAGATTCTGCAAAATAAGTAACGCCGTTTTCGGTTTTAACAACTTCCGTGTCGGGAGTATAAGCCGCGTCGGTATTCACGTCAGCCATATATCCGGTAAGCTTTCCGTTGTCGTCAACGGTTGCGTTGACGTTCTTGTCGGCAGTCTTGGTTACCGTAAATGTGTCGCAATCGAATACTTTCAACAAACCTACTTCAAGAACGCCCAAGCAGTAATTAAGAATTTCCGAAGTTCCGATAACTTCATCCGAGGCCTGAACGGCAGCCGAACCGAGAGTGGTAAGAGCAACGGGGCCCTGCTCGCCCGCGTAAATTTCGCCGAGTCCGCCGGTCCAGTCGGCAGCGATGGTCTTATCGTTTCTCGTGCAGTCAATCATATATTCGAAATAGGGAACCCAGTTGATTCTCGATGAAATTATGAACGTATCGGGGCAGGAAGCCTCCGTGCTTCCGTTATAAGAAACATTGGGGACCTTAGCCGTTTCGCAAGCGTTAGGCGCACCCATCGAGTCGGCATGCTGCGAGATTATGGCGCATCCGTTAGTGATAAGAGTCTCCGCGGCGCTCTTTTCGCCCGCTTCGTCATACCACGAACCAGTGAACTGAACCTGCATCACGATTTTGTCCGCGCCGGCGGCAACGGTATCGTCTATGTTGTTGAGTCCGTAATAAGCATCGTAGCCCGCTTTAACCCCGAGATACCAAGAAGTATATCCAGAAATAACTTCCGCATAGGTAAACGCTCCGACATAACCTATTTTGATGTTGCCGTCGTCATCATAGTTTTTAGCCGGCAATTTATGGTCTGTTCCGTTATATTCCATGTCTGCAAGTTTATATCCGCCGGCAACACCCGCGAGATATCTGCCTTCGTAAATGTCCGCGAACGCGTTGTGGAAATTTGCCTGATTAGCGGTATGAGCCATCGTGCCCGTAGCGTGGCAGAATTCGACGTCGGGATATTCCTTCGCCGCATTGAGCATAAAACTTTCATGGCCGAAAGAATCCGCAAATATCACGTCGCAGCCCTGATCGACGAGGTCGACCGCCGCTTCGTAGCATTCCTGACCCTCGGGTATATCCGTCTTGATGACAAGGTCGGCGTTCATGTTCTCGCAAGCCTTTTTCATGGCGTCGATAAAGTTCTTGTCATAAGTCGAATTGTCTCCGTGCAGACAGATAAGACCGACCTTTACGTCCGAAGCGGTTTCCTCTTCGTCGTTACAGCCGACCATTCCGAAACAGCACGCCGCCGCCATGGCGACGGTGAGTAAAATTGTTAACAGTTTCTTCATTATAAAACCTCCTGACCCTTTCGGGTTTTGTTCCAATTTAATAAGCGGGTGTTTGCACAATAACCTGTAAAAGAGAACACCGCATTCAGCCCGTTTTTATAACGGCTTGTCCTTGAATATACTGACGTTTAACCTTAATCGCCAGACGCACAGACGCCTTTTTAGGACATCCTCAGATAAAACTCGGAATTTAGTTTCCGATTGCCGTTTTTTGTTTTAACACGACTTATATTAAATTTCAATTAACAGCTCTCTTGCAGGCATTTTCGACCCGACAGACCTGTCAAAGTTTTCTGAACACTATCTTTCCTTCGCTCATGGAGTCTATTATCGCACAAGAATAGACATCGAGTCCTGCGGCACGGAGCCTGTCTCCTCCGCCCTGAAAGCCTTTCTCTATCGCTATCGCCGCGCCAACTGCTTCTGCGCCAGCCTGTCGAATAATTTCCGAAAGCGCGGTTACCGCTTCGCCGTTGGCGAGAAAATCGTCCGCAATAAGTATTTTATCCGTATTTTCTATGTATTCTTTGGGAACAATGAGAGTATTTTTTTTCTGATGGGTATAAGAATAACAACCGGCGCAATAAACTTCCCCGTCTACATTGCTTGTCTTGCTCTTCTTTGCGAAAACGGCGTTGACGCCAAGTCTTTCCGCGACGAGAACCGCGACCGCTATTCCCGATGCCTCCACCGTCAGCACCTTGGTTATGCCTCTGCCCTTGAAATGCGCGCAGATATCTTCGGCAAGAGCGGCGAGAAGTTTTACGTCTATCTGGTTATTTATGATTGAGCCGACTTTCAGCACGTCGCCGGCAAGAACTTTTCCTTTTTCTAAAATTGCCTGTTCAAGAAGTTCCATTCAAAACCTTTCCCGAAAAAATCAAAGAACAGGCTGACTAATCAAACCCGTTCCCGCTGTCCGAATATCGACGGAAAATTTTCCCCGTCTTATCCTTATTACCAATAGTCGCGTCTGTGGCGATGCGGTAGAAACGTTCGTGCCATTTATACGAACTTATATCGGTGAATCTAAATTACGGTTATATTTTAACAAAAACCCGCATATATGTCAATTGTTTTTACTCGCAATAAATACATTTTTCGACACGCTTTCCGCGTTTTTAAAAGCCCTCGGGGCGGCGGAATATTCCGTCGCCCCGAAGAATTTGTCCGCAGGCGTTTTTCATTTTACGCGCCGAATGTATTTCAGGTTTTTTTCAGCATGCTCCACTCGATGTCGTCGGGGGAATAATTCTCTATATAATCTATGACTTCCTCTTTCGTGTCAAGCACGCGGTAAAGTTTAAGACACTCCTCGTTCACGAATCCCTTTTCGATAATGCCTTTCATCATTTTGTCAAGCCCGTCATAATAGCCGTTGCAGTTATAAACCGCAATCGCCTTTTTATGTCTGCCGAGCTGTTTTAATGTAAGTATCTGAAAAAACTCCTCGAACGTCCCGATTCCTCCCGGCACGATAACGAACGCGTCGCAGGTGTCCTCCATTATAGTCTTACGCTCAGCCATCGTTTCGGTAAAGCGCAGTTCGTCCGCCTCGTAAAAAATTGCCTCGTAACCGTTTTCCTCAAAAAATTTGGGGATAACACCGAACACATGCGCGCCTGCCGATTTAAATCCGCGTGCCGCAGCGCCCATAAGTCCCGTAGAACCCGCGCCGAATACCATCGAATGTCCCCTTTCGCCCAGCATTCTGCCGAGTATCTCACAATCTTCCGTATATTTTTTATCGATTTTGGCGCTCGCCGCGCCGTAAATACAAACTTTCATGTTACCGCCTCCTTTTCCGTCGCGCTTAAATCTATTAACGGTTTTTATATATTTTGTTTTTTATATATTTTAAATAATTTTACCCGCTTTGTCAACATTTTATAATTCCCGCGGACAACTTGTTTGCTTTTGACCTTTTTATCTGTTACAATATTATGCTGACGGGGCGCACGCCCTGTCTGCGGGGTGTATCTTGATTACTTTGCTTCTTATAATTATCTACATAACTTTCATCGGGCTCGGAACACCCGATTCCGCGATAGGTTCCGCCTGGCCGGCGATATACCCCGACCTCGGCATACCCGTAGGATATTCGGGATTCGTTACCGCGCTCATATCTCTTTTTACTTCGCTCGCCAGTTTCTTTTCCGCAAGGCTAATAAACCGATTCGGCACGGGCGTCGTTACCGCGGTAAGTACGTTTATGACCGCAGGCGCACTCATAGGCTTCGCCCTGGCCGATTCTTTTATTTGGCTTTGCGTATTCGCCGTGCCCACGGGCTTCGGCGCGGGCGCGATTGACGCCGCGCTAAACAATTATGTGGCAGTGCATTTTAAGTCGCGGCACATGAGTTTTCTGCACTGCGCTTACGGTATAGGCGTCGCGATAAGCCCTTTCATTTTCTCTTTTGCGCTTAAAAACGGCGACTGGCGCCTCGGATACCGCATCGTATTTTACGTTCAGCTGTTTATCGCGGCGGTTACGCTCGCCGCATTGCCTTTATGGAAAAAAGCGGCGGTTTTACAGCCGAAAGAGGACAATTTCACGCCGCGAACGCTTTCTTATCGCGAGATGATTAAGATGCCCGCAGTGAGGGCAGGTTGGCTTGCTTTCTTTGCAACTTGTGCTTTGGAATTCACTTGCGACCACTGGTGCTGCACTTATCTCGTCGGAGCGGAAGGCGCGACGGCGGACGTCGCCGCGAGATTTCTGACTTTTTATTACGTCGGTATGACGTCGGGAAGATTCCTGTCGGGACTTCTCGCTTCAAAACTCTCCAATAAAACCATTATATGCGCGGGATACTCGGCTGTGTTTATAGGTATACTCCTTCTCTTTCTGCCCGTGCCGGTAACAGTAAAGGGCATAGCCTTTATCATAATAGGACTCGGCAACGGCCCCACTTTCCCAAATCTTATATTCCTGACACCCGTCTACTTCGGCAAAGAGGTGTCTCAATCGCTTATAAGTTCCAACATGCTTGCCTGCAATATAGGCATACTTATAATGCCGCCCGTGTTCGGGTTTCTCGCACAGGGCATTTCCCTCTCCGCTTTCCCCTTCTTTGCCGCGGCAATGTTTGCCTTAATGGCATGCGCAACCGCCGTCTATTTCAAGAGAGCGAAAAAATTGTCGGAAAATTCACTTTTAGGTTGATTATCGCGCCGTTTTGTTATATACTTATAAAGGTTTATATTCAAAATTTTAATGGCGGCATATGCCGCGACAATAATTTTGCGCAAAAAAATCTTAAATATCTCTGCCGAGGTCAAAACATGAAAAGAATAGCGAAATTTGAAAAAGTTACCATAGACGAATACGCGAAATCCGCTGCGGCGGGAACTTGCGAAGAAACTTACGCCGACATTATTCTGCCCCGCAGGGCGACGGCGGGAAGCGCGGGATACGATTTTTTCGCGCCTTACGCATTTCGCGTTGCTTCGGGCGAAACGGTGAAAATTCCCACGGGGGTACGCGTAAAAATCGACGAGGGCTGGGTTCTTAAAATCTACCCGCGGTCGAGCCTCGGATTTAAATACCGTCTTACACTGGACAATACGGTCGGCATAATAGATTCCGACTATTATAACGCGGATAACCAGGGACACATCTTCATTAAAATGACCAACTGCGGCGACAAGCCCCTCGAAGTGGAAAAGGGAAAAGCTTTCGCGCAGGGCGTATTCGTAGAATACGGCATAACTTACGACGATGACTGCGTTAGCGCGCGCACTGGCGGGCTCGGCAGCACGGATAAAAAACAAAACGTAGAATAATTACGGCAACCACTAGATATTCACACATATATAAACATAAATTATCCAAAGTTCTATCTTGATACGCTTAACAGCATGATATTTATACCTCAAATTTCAATAATAAAACTTTTAACAGCATGATTCTAATATTTAAAATATAAATATTTCAGCTTAAAAAGCCTTGCGCGCGGAAATTTTCCCGCGCGCAAGGCTTTTTAAATTTATTATCAAATCAAAAAACTTTACAAAAACCCTTGTAAAATTTATATTACAATTAAAATTTTTTAAATTTAAATGTTATTGACATTATAAAAGGATTAAGTGTTAAAACCGGATAACTTAAATTTTATTGCGAGTATAAACTTTTATTTCCGCCGAATCGCTTGTCAGGGAATTTCATATTTTAGTTAAATTTTACGGCGACAATATTCGACAATATTCTTTGCTTACAAAATTTCCCATTTAAAGATCAATAGCAAATTTATAGAGGTCGGATTTCGAAACACCGCGGTCTTTCGCCGCTGCTTTAAGCGCCTCTTTTTTATCGTAGCCCATATCCAAATAATATTTTATATGTTCTTTTTCTGTAAGTGAATTCAATTCCGATACTTTCTCGGGCTTATCTATCAGTATGACGTATTCTCCCCGTTTTTCGCCCTCTATCCCCTCGCTCAATTTAAAACGGACCGCGCTTTCATGCAGTTTGGTTATTTCCTTTACGGCAACGGCGTTCCTTTCACCGAAAACCGAATAACAGCAGGCTATATCCTTATCCGCGTCGTGCGGCGCGGAATAAAACACAATCGTCATATCGAGCGACGCGTACTTTTGAAGCAGTGCTTTTTTTTCGCCTATCTTATCGGGCAGAAAACCGAGAAAACAGAATTTCGTCCCCTCCAACCCGCTCAGGGCGAGAGCGGAAACAAACGCGCACGCGCCCGGAATCACAGTGTATTCGAGCCCCTCGTCCATGAGCATACGCACGAGCGTAGCGCCCGGATCGGAAATTACCGGCATACCAGCGTCGGTTATGAGTGCGATATTTTTTCCCGCTTTAAGTTTTTCCACTATTTTTTCGCCCGATGCGCGCTCGTTAAACTTATGATAACTGACAAGCGGTTTTTTTATACCGTAATGATTTAAAAGGGTCGCAGAATGACGCGTATCCTCACACGCAATTTCATCCGCGGCTTTGAGCACTTCGAGCGCGCGCAGGCTTATATCTTTTAAATTACCTATCGGCGTCGCAACGAGATACAGCATAACAGTCCTCTCAATTATTTATATTTTTTAATATTTTCAATCCGCTTTTTCCGCCTTTTACTCCCTCCGTCATAAAAAGATAAGGCTCTTTTTCGGCGGCGCATACGAGTTGCAGGCGTTTTGGTTCGAGATTATATCGGCGCATGGCGCAAAAAAGGTCTACGAGCCTGTCCGCGCGGTGGACGATGCAGGCTCTGCCGCCGAATTTGAGGACTCGCGAGGCAGCGAACACAAGTTCTTCGAGCGAAAGATATATCTCCCTCTTACATGCGGCTACCGACGGGTCGGCATCGTGTTCGCCAGAATCGGCGCGCATATACGGCGGATTGCAGACGACGAGCGAAAATTTACCGTAAAAATTCTTGTCTATATCCTGCAATCGCTTGTTTACGGCGGAAAATTTTTTTTCGAGCCCGTTATATTCTATCGTCTTTAAGGAAAGTTCGTATAGCGGAGTCTGCATTTCGAAAAACGTTACGCTTTTTATCGCCTCTTTATTCAGAGCGTAAAGGTGCAATCCCACTATGCCGCTGCCCGAGCACAAGTCCGCCACCTCATCGCCACGCTTGACTTTGGCAAACTCCGAAAGGCGCACCGCGTCTGAGGTGAACCTGTAAAGTTTGTCGTCCTGATATATTTTCAATCCGCCTATTCCCAAATCTTCGAGCGTAAGCACTTTCTACCGCCTCCCGACAGCCTGTGCCGTCGGCAAATAATATTTTTTCTTCTGCGCAAAATTTTTTTCGGGTTTTTATTTCCGTAAAAACTTTGTTTTGTGCAAAGATCTATTTAACCGTAATTTATGTCGTTTACCGTAATTTCTGTTCTTTATTGCAAAATTTAATATCTTTACATTTTTCGCCCGCCCGCGAGAGCGAGCGGAAAAGTCTGCGCCGGCGCATAAATTTACAGACACATAAAATTTAAGGCGCATAAATTTACAGACTAATAAAATTTAAGGCGCATAAATTTACAGACACATAAAATTTAAGGCGCGAAAACTTTTCGCGCCTTAAACGGTTTTTTCGGTTTTTACTCCTCGGATATAGCCTCTACGGGGCAACCTGCCGCGCAAGCACCGCAACTCATACAGGTTTCAGGGTCTATATTGTACTGCGTCTCGCCCTGGCTGATAGCTCCGCAAGGACAAGTGTCCGCACACGCTCCGCAGGAAATACACTGATCGCTGATTTTATATGCCATGTTCGTTTACCTCCCTGTTATATTCTATATATATTGTATCACAATATTTCGGTTTTGTAAATATTTAATCGGAAATTTCCCCGAGTTCTTCGGGAGTTTCTTCTTCTTTTTCCTCTTTTTGAGCGCCGCGCTTGAATTTCAGCCTGTCGACGGGAAAGTCCTTATAAACTTCTCCGCCGTCCTTGCCTATTTTCACCTTAGTTATCATTTTCAGCATGTCGTTGGATACGACCGTGCCTTCGCCTTCGGGCGTTCCGACCGACGACCCCACCTTCGGCACTTTTTTACATGCCTCGGCATAGTAATCGTTTTCATATTCTAAACAGCACATCAGTCTGCCGCAAAGCCCGCTTATTTTGGAGGGATTAAGATGCAATCCCTGATTTTTAGCCATTTTTATTGTAACTTTACCGAAATCCGAAAGACAGCTCGCGCAGCAACAAGTCCTCCCGCAGGGTGCGATGCCGCCTAAAATCTTCGTTTCGTCCCTGATTCCGACCTGTCTTAACTCGATGCGGAGATGAAATCTGCCCGCGAGTAGTTTAACGAGTTCGCGGAAATCTATTCTTGAATCCGCGGAGAAAAAGAAACTGAGTTTTTTGCCGTCAAAAGAGTATTCGCAGCCGATAAGTTTCATTTCGAGACCGAGTTCGCGGATTTTTTCCTCGGCAAAGCTCATCGCCTCGGGAATCTTCTCGGAGTTTTCCTTTATCCTGCGCTCATCCTTTTCCGTTGCTTTTCTTACGATGGGTTTAAGGGGATGCGTTATTTCCTCGTCGGGAAGGTCTTTTACGCCGAAAACGACGGACGCATATTCGAGACCTTTTGCGGTTTCGACAATAACCCCGTCCCCCTCTTTATAATCGTCAACGCCTTCTTCGGGCGAAAAATAATAAATTTTGGCAGTGTTTTTAAATTTCACGCCTATGATTTTTGCCACTTATGTTTACCCTCCAATATCGCGAACAACAGCCATTCGGTGAGCATTGCCCCGTTGCCGTTGAATTTTTTTCTCTTTCTCGCCTCGTTTATCTTTTCAAGAGCGCATATAAGAGAAGCCGTATTAAACCCTTCCGCCGCGACGGTCTCCCGTTCGGAAGCGAGTTCGGGTCTTCCTTCATTTTCCACGAGCAAGTCCCTTATCCTTACTTCGAGCGCCGAGAAAAAATCCTCGGGGTCGGCTTTTTCGGCGGCTATCTCCGACGAAAATTTCAAAACCTGTCTGCTCGACTTCATTTCCGCAAGCACACGTCCCGCAAGTTCGGAAATTCTTGCGAAATTCTCGTCGCCGTAAAGTTCGAGCGTCTTTCCCGCGGTGCCGTCCCCGCACGCTATCGCGGTTTTAAGCCGCTCCGCGTCGGGACACTCCCCAGAGAGCGCCGCAAAGAGCCTGTCCGAAGAAAAAGGCGGTATTTCGAGTTTCTCCGTTCTCGACCTGACGGTCGGAAGCAAGGGAAATTCGCTCGCGCTGCCGATTATTATATGAACGCCGCGCGGCGGCTCTTCCAGCGTCTTTAACAGTTTATTCTGTGCCGAGGCGTTCATCGTTTCTCCGCGACAGATTATAAATATTTTTTTATCGCCTTCGACGGGTTTAAGATAACACTTTTCGATTATATCGTTGACGTCTTCCGTCAGTACCGAAGTGCCGTTTTTGGGATAAAAACAGACATCCGGACAGTTCTCCGAGTCAATGAGCCTGCACACGCGGCATTGTCCGCACGGTTCGGGATTCTCGCAGGCCATGAGTTTTGCGAAGATTTTAAGGTACTCTTTAATTTTGCCGTCCGCGGAAATAACGAGATACGCATGCGAAAGCCTTCCGCTTCTTTTGTCGCCCTCTATTGTTTTAAAAGCTGCCGTATCGCCGACGAGCGACGCATAGTCGGTCATATTATTCCTCTCTCTTTAAGCGCGGCAATGATTTTCGCGTGAGTCTGCTCTTTGGTGCCCGACGAATCTATCGCCACGATGCGGTCTTTATATTTTTCCGCGAGTTCCTTATATCCTTCGTATACGCGCTTGTGAAATTCCAGGCCCGAAAGTTCCAGCCTGTCCGTCTTGTCCGCACCTCCCTTTCTCATAAACGCCTGTTCGGGCGAAAGGTCGAGAAACAGCGTACAATCGGGGGTAAAATTTCTGATGGCGTAATCGTTTATTTTTTCTATGAACGCATAGCCGAGCCCGCGGGCTTTACCCTGATAAGCAAAAGAAGAATCGACAAACCTGTCGCAAATCACGAGTTCTCCCGCGTCAAGTCTTCCTTTCAGCGTTTCTTTTAAGAGCTGAACGCGCGCCGCGGCATAAAGAAGCGCCTCGCATTCGTCGCTCATCGCCACGTTCGCGCCGTCAAGTATTATGTTCCTTATCTTTTCGGAAATAGTCGTACCGCCGGGTTCGCGCGTCAGATAATATTTTATACCCTCTTTAACGAGGTATTCTTCGAGAAGCTTTATCTGTCTGGACTTACCGACGCCCTCACACCCCTCGAAAGTAATAAACTTGCCTCTCATCATGCCTCACCCTGACGCGAAGAATAAATATCGCTAAATTCGTCGACTATTTTATTTATGAAAGACACCGTTTCAAACTGCAAATCGGTAAGTTTTGCATCCGCCACGTCATAAAAATCAAACGCAAGCAACACCGCACCAACCGCGTCGGTTTTGTCCGCGCGTCGGAAATACTCGGCTACGGAATGTTTTCCGCCCGTAAGTTTTTCGAGATTTATGCCGTATACGGCGTTCTCTCTGCCCTCGGAAATTTCATGGTCGAGTGCCGCCTGCAAATCCGCGTTGTCCTGAGATTCTTTAAACGACTGCGAATACTTTGTATATCTGTAAAACAGCCCTTTTTCTTCACCCACGGACATAAGATAGTCGAATTTTTCAAGTTCCGCGCATACTTTCTTTATTCTCTCGCATTCGAGGGAAAATCCTTCTTCTTTCTGCGCATCCGAACGGAAACGGTTGTCTTTCTTCATTCTTTCTAAAAAGTTTGCTCTTATCTTGTTTTCGTCTAAATTGCCGTAATCGAATACCGCGCTCTTTACGTCGGAAACGTCTTTAAATTCGTCTTTTAAAAATTTAGCAAGGTAATTAACGCCGTCGGTAAGCAGGTCGCCCATCACGTATACCCTCTCACTGTCTATTATGGACTTTGCGCGGCTCGCACCGTTTTCTTCTTCGACCGAATCGGTGAATATGACGTCGCCCTCATACACCGAAAGACGCACGTTAAGAACATTATACTCGGAAGTGAGCGCCTCCGAACCGACGCTCAAAACGTCGTAACTGAAAGTGGGGTCGTCATTATCCGTTATGATTGAATAAAACTCCGAATCGTTTAACGACGACATATTCTGATCGTAATAATATTTAAACTGTTGTCCGGAAGTGAGTTTCACGGCGGTCATAGTATAGACGAGTTCCCAAAGTATTATCGCCGCGATTATAACCACTATTATCATTATCCATTCATAGGACAGAAAATCGGACAGTCTTCTTTTTGTAAGTCTGTTATCCATACGCTTCCTCTCGTCGGCATGCGCCGAAACGAGTATAATTATATAATCAAGCCTTCTTTAAAGGTTTCATCGTCGGGAAAAGTATAACGTCCCTTATGGACGCGCTGTCTGTTAAGAGCATGACGAGCCTGTCCACGCCGAACCCGAGCCCGCCCGTCGGGGGCATGCCGTATTCCATGGCGGTTACAAAATCCTCGTCCACCTGCGCGTCGTTCCCGCCCTTCGCACGTTTCTCAGCGACTTGTTTCACAAACCTCTCTCTTTGGTCAATCGGGTCGTTGAGTTCGGAAAAAGCATTGCCCATCTCCCGAGCATACATGAAATATTCGAACCGCTCGGTAAATGCGGGGTCGGTCGGTTTTCTCTTGGCGAGCGGCGAATTTTCCACGGGATAATCGTAGATTATAGTGGGCTGAATGAGTTTATCTTCCACAAACGCGTCGAAGAACGCGATTAGCACGTGCCCTTTGGTTGCGGCGTCTCCCTCTTCCACCGCAACGCCTTTCTTCGCGGCGACGGCGCGAGCCTCCTCGTCGGTTGCCCAATCGTCGTATCTGACGCCTGCGTATTTTTCGACCGCCTCTTTCATGGTGAGACGTTCCCATTTCGCGCCCATGTCTATTTCAACGCCCTGATAGGTTATATTGTCCGTGCCGCATACCTTTTTCGTTATCGTGCGGTACATGTCCTCGATAAGGTCCATCATCTCGAAATAATCGCTGTATGCCTGATACATCTCTACCGTAGTGAATTCGGGATTATGCGACCTGTCCATTCCTTCGTTACGGAAAATTCTACCCACCTCGTATACTCTGTCAAAACCGCCTATTATGAGCCGTTTTAAATAAAGTTCGGTCTCTATCCTTAAATACATGTCGATATCGAGCGCGTTGTGGTGAGTCTTAAAAGGTCTTGCCGCCGCGCCGATTTCGAGGGGCTGCAACACGGGCGTATCCACTTCGAGATACGCTATCCCGTTTAAATATTCCCTTATCGCGGAAAGTATTTCCGAACGTTTGACAAATGTCTTTTTCACTTCGGGGTTAGCTATGAGGTCCACTTCCCTCTGACGGTAACGCATGTCCTCGTCTTTAAGGCCGTGAAACTTCTCGGGGAGCGGCAGAAGTGATTTTGAGAGCAGTTCCACAGATTGCGCATGCACGGAAATTTCGCCCGTCCTCGTCTTGAACACAAATCCCGTTATTCCGATTATGTCGCCAATATCGTATTCCTTAAACGCCGAGTAATCCTCGCCTAAATCATTGACTGAAAGATACGACTGAATCGTGCCCTTGCCGTCGAGTATCACGGCAAAAGACGCCTTGCCCATTATCCTTTTGCTCACAAGCCGACCGGCTATGCCCACGACCTTGTTTTCGTAATTATCGTAATCGGCTTTGATGTCCGCGGAAAAAGCCGTGCGCGCATATTTAACCTTTTCAAAGGGATTTTTGCCCGCCGCTTTCAATGCTTCGAGTTTGTTTCTTCGTATTTGCAGTATTTCGCTTAAATCCTGTTCTTCCGCCGCGGCGGTTATGTTTTTTTCGTCCATTTTAAAATCCTGACAAAGTGTTTTTATTAGGTGCGGACAAATTCGCCCGCTGTTTTAGTATAGTGTTATATTAATAAACTTTCTTAACGATTATATTCATGTAGCCCGCGGGAACGGGTATTCTGACCTTATCGCCCGCCTTGTGTCCCAATAACGCGTTGCCAATCGGGGATTCGTTTGAAATTCTTCCCATCTCGACGTCCGCCTCAGTCGTTCCGACAATCTCGTATGAAAACGCTTCACCGGTGTCTTCGTCCGTAAAATCCACTTTGCTTCCGAGCGACACCGTGCCCTTTTTCACTGCGCCGTCCTTGATTATTACGGCATATTTGAGTTTATTTTCTATTTCAAGTATCTCGCCCTCAATCATCGCCTGTTCGTTTTTCGCGGCGTCATATTCGGCATTTTCGGAAAGGTCTCCGAATTCACGCGCCGTCTTTATGCGTTCGGTAATCTCCGCACGCTTGGTAACTTTGAGGTATTCGAGTCTTTTTTCAAGTTCTTCTTTGCCCTCTTTTGTGAGCAATACTTCTTCCGCCATTATTGGTCCTCCGTTATTATAAGGCGTATTCCGCCGTTTTTTTGTTTTTTTGGGACATTCTGCCCGCATTGTAATATTATAATATATATAAATATTTTTGTCAACATTATGGTATCAAAAGGTCTTGCCCGAAACTTACCTTTGCGACACGCCGTTTTGGCGGTTTTTGAAAAAAAATAATAAATTTTGAAATTTTTTTTCAAAAACCGCTTGACAAATAAAATTTTTGTGATAAAATATAAACGTAAAAGAAAAAAGAGCAGAAATTGGTGTGAATAAGCGCACCGTGGAATTTCCGGAATAATATATGAAAAAAGAAGGTTGCATATCGGCAACCTTCTTTTGTTTTTGCTTTCGTAACAAGATGCGGATTACTCCTTCTCGCAGTAATCGCCGCAGCAAGTGCAGTTGTCGCCGCAGCCGCAGGTAACTTTTATGCTGTCAAGGCAGCAGTTGCAGCCGTTGGCATTGTGCTTGCACTTTTTTACGTCGCATCTGATTGAATCGTTTCTGTTCATAATTCGCTCCTTTACCTCTATTATTTCCTCGGCGCGCAAAAATTATACGCGTTCAATTGACTTTTTGCGCGTTTTTCTGTTAAAATAGTTAAAAAACAAGGAGCGACCCACTATGAAAGTTATTTTGTTAAAAGACGTCAAAGGTTCGGGAAAGGCGGGAGACATAATCGAAGCAAAAGACGGTTTCGCACAGAATTTTCTCATAAAAAACGGATTGGCAAAGGTTGCCGACGCCGCCGCCCTCAACGAAAACAAGGCTAAAAAAGCCGCGGCGGAATTTCACAGAAAAGAACAGCTTAAAGCAAACCGCGAACTGCGCGAGAAAATCGACGGCGCGGAAATCACCGTACAGGTCAAAAGCGGCGCGAGCGGAAAGTTCTTCGGCAGCGTTACAAATAAGGAAATCGCCGATAAACTTTCGGAAATGGGCTACGATATAGACAAAAAGAAAATTATCCTGCAATCCAACATCAAGACGGCGGGAGTCTATCCCGTTACAGTAAAGATATCTCCCGAAGAAACGGCTAAAATCACCGTAAACATAATAAACTGAAACATAGTATAATACGGACTGCGGCATTTAAGCGTCGCATGCGATATTAAAAAGCCGTCCGCGCACCTTTTCCTGTCGGGAACGTCGGCGCGGACGGCTTTTTCGTTATTCTTACAGAAAATCTTCCGGTTACTCTTGCTTAAAGTTTTTCGGCTGCTTTTTCGTAAAATTCTCGGCGCGGGTCCGACAATTTCTTTCCGCCGCGCCAGACGGCTTCTTTTTGCCGCACGCACCTACGGCGTTTCGGATATTTAGCCGCAGTCGGAGTCGTTTAAAGAGGCGTTTTATCTCGGATTTTCCTCACGACGACGAGAAGGTCCCTGCTTCCCGTCGTCTTTTCTTTATAATCTTCTTCATACCTTATAATATCAAACCCGCCGTCAATCAACAGCCGACGCAGTTTTTCGCCGCCGAGCGCCGAATAATAAAACTTTTCCCCGAACATCTCTCCCCACATCTCGCTTTCACGTCTGCCGTGCGTGAACAGAAAATATCCGCCGCATTCCAAAAGTTTTGAAACCTTTTGGTAAATTTTTTCCTGTGCAACAAATGGAATATGCCAAAGGGAGTCGAACGCTATCGCCGCGCCGTATTTACATGAGGTGTCGAACTTCATAAAATCGCATACAAAAAATTCCGCGTTTTCAAGGCGCTGCGCATTCGCCTTTTCAATCATTTTTTCCGACACGTCCATACCCGTTACGCGAAAACCTCTTTCGCTAAAATATTTCGCGACGGGAAAACCCGTGCCGCAGCCTATATCGAGCACGCGGCAACCGCGGTCTAAAAGCGATTCAAACTGCGCAATGCAAGTGTTTATAACGCAGTTTTTCCTGAACGAGTCCCACTCGTTACACACAGCGTTATAGGCTGACCTGACCTTCCCGACGGTTTCTTCATAGCCGCAAGAACATGCCTGTTCGGCGCCGGCAATGTTTTTTTGATTCTTCTGCTCAGTCATATCATTTCTCTTTTGTAAAAATTATAACATGCCTTTACGCAAAAATCAATATCCTGACAAATAGGACTTTACGACAAAATTTTCGCAATTTTTACCGCATAAACTTACAGAAACACACTTTTCAGGCATTTTATTTGACTTTTTAGCATTTATTAAGTATAATACCACTGTTATGCGTAAAAGCAAAGAAAAAATAAAACTTAATAAAATAGAGATAGACGATAAAACCTTGGAACCGAAAATCGTCGAGGTCAGCGCGGAGAACGAAATATCCGAAAAGGACGTAACCGCCGCCGAATCAGAAATTGCCTACGACAGCAATTACGATGCCGTAAAAAATGAAGGCAAACAACTCGTAATGACCAAAATTTTCGGGATAAACGACGGCGAAGCGGTAAACAAACGTCAGAAAATTTTCAAAAAAATATTTACAACGGTATTTATCGTTCTGGTGGCAGGAGTGCTAGCGTTTACTTTCTACCACGATTTCATACAGGGAGCGAACAGCATGCCGCCGCTGAGCAGTCTTGCAGATGTTTTCGGCAAATGCTGGTTTTACATATTGTTCGCGCTTCTGTCGCTTTTCTTATGCTATTTTTTAAAAGGGCTGAAACTCTCTTTAATGTGCTATTCCACCATAAAAAAATGGCATTTTAAAACGTGTATGGAAACGGCAGTCATAGGCCACTATTACAACTATGTAACTCCGCTTGCCGTCGGAGGTCAGCCGTTCGAGATATATCACCTCGCAAAACACGGTGTTTCGGGAGGGGTGGCGGCGTCCTTGCCTATTGCGACATTTTCACTCAATCAGTTTGCCTTCGTCATACTCGGCATATTCGCGCTCGTAGCTTATAACGTAAACCTGTTCGGCACGTCGGAAACTCTTCTTAACGTATTTCCCACGACTTTCACGGTACTCGCGATTATAGGCCTCGTGTGCTGTCTTCTTATGCCGTCGCTCGTGCTTATTTTTTCCATGCTCCCGAAAATCGGAACCAAAATGGTAACAGCCGTAATAAAACTCGGCGGAAAACTGCGCATTGTAAGAAACCCCGAGGCAACGACCGAAAAGACCATAAAAAACGTTCAGCACAACGCACTATGTCTTAAAAGACTTGCTTCCGCACCGCTGGTGTTCACTCTGTCCGTTTTAATTAGTTTCGGCGAACAACTTTCCCTTTGCTCAATCGCTTATTTTACGCTCAGATTTTTCGGGTTTGACATAGTTAACGTAAACGGGTTCGTGGAATGGTTGCAGATAGTGCAGTTATGTCTTATACTCTACGCTGCTATTTCATTTATCCCCACCCCCGGCAATTCGGGCGCCGCAGACCTGTCTTTCTACGTGCTGTTCTCGGCGGGCGTAACCTATGCGGGCGGAGGATTCTCGGCGATGATTGTTTGGAGACTGTTAAGCTTTTACAGTTTTATTATAATAGGCTTTATCTTTACGACCATAAAGCGCAAATCGGACAGAAAAAAGAAAACGCAACTGCAATTGCCGGAAAAAATCGACTGAAAATCTTATTGTAAATCCGGGCGTCCGACGAAATATAACCCGAATAAAAAGTGCTTTCGGTAATCAATATTTGCTTCATTTTTTAATAATATCAATATAAACATATTACCCCCTTCGCCTCGGGCTACCGTTTAAGGCAAAGGGGGTATTTAAATTTGTTTTTTACAAATCCGTATTTTAATTTGAGAAAATTTATAAAAATTATATGACTTATAAATGAACATCGGGCTAATCGCCGTTTATAAAGCCCGAATATGCGTAAACAATTTAAGCGTTTAACAAAAAACCTTCGGTTATTCAGAACCTTTAAGAAATCGGAACTTGTTTATTCTGCGCCTGCCGCGCAACTCCTTTTCCGCGTCCGCGAGTAAAATCAGCGGAGTAAGAAAGACAAAAAAGTCCATTGAAGCCGCCTGGTCCATCATGCCGCTGAGAGCTATACCGAGCACGGCGAAAAGCGTGAAGATTTTATTATGGGACATTTCTGAAAAAACAATCTTATATTTGACTATATAAAAATACGAAATCAGCGCGGCGCCGACTATGCCGAGCGAAGCGACCCACTGCAATAAAGTGTTATGCGCGAGCAATACGGGATAGCCTTCCCTTAAAAAAGAATAATCGCCGTCCACCAGCCATCCGTAACCGAACAGCGGGTATTCTCGCAGTTTTTCCATACAGAAGTTCCAGATTGCATTTCTTCCGTTGAGATTAAGTAAATCTTTGCTCATAATCTGCGCGACGATGGGTTTTAAAAGCACGTCGTAAAATGCGCCGAGCAATATTATAGCCACGCAGAGAGCGAGATTTGCCCACACAAATCTGTACGGATTCTTAGAGTAGCCTATAAACATGACATAAAACGCCACTTCCGCCGCAACCGCTATTAAAATCATGGTACGACAACAAGTGATGAAAACAGCGAAGGTGAAAAACACGCTTAAAAGCATATACAGAGCGTCGGCTTTCGTCCTGTGCCCTATACCGAAACAACCCGCCGACCCCAGAAAAATAAACACGGCAGCGGTATTTACCGTCTGTGCGGAAAAAAACACCGGAGTTTCAAACGGCCTTATATCTTTTATAAACGTGTTGACGAACATTATCTGCACCGACAACACAGCCGCGCCTATAATGAAAAGATATGCAAGATACCTGTTTAAATCAACGGTATAATTAACTGCAAGAAAATAAAGGTAATAATTGACGATGCAAAAGCCGAGCGTGATGAAAAAAGACAGTGCGTCGAATCTTCCGACGCCGCCGAGCAAGAACGCGACCGAAGCCACGACGAGCGGATAGAACATTTTCCCTTTTTTCAATGTTTTACGGTCGGCTAAAAAATTTCGGACGGCAAAGTATATCATCGCCGCGACTGCGCAGAAGATGGCGACAAAGTACCCCGCCCAGTGCGGTTCGGCGCCTATATCGGTTATGAAAAAGGATATATATAGAACTAGCGCAAATATGTTTTTAACATCCTTACAAATGAGCAGAATCAGAACAAACACGGCAAGAAAAACATATACGACGAGGAGCGTCCATTTGAAAAACCAGCATATAAAGGCAAACAAAAAAAGTACGGGAACCGGATAATACGATTCCAGCGCTTTTTTCAATACCGATACCGATTTTTCAAAGAAAAGTTTTGCCGACATGTTTTATTCTCCGCAATCCCCCCCGTCAACACAATTCCGCGAAGTTACGTTCGGTTCCTATCGAAACAAATTCTTCGAGCGGTACTTCGGCCGCGGTTTCCCGTTCCACTCCCGACAATATGACAAGCGGAAGCAAAAATACAAACACATCCATTGCCGCCGCCTGGTCCAGCATACCGCTCAACTCTATTCCGAGCACGGAAAGCACCGCAAATAATTTCTGAGTGTAGTGTCCCTTAAACAGAGTTTTATATTTACATATATAGAATAAAGACATCATCGCGGCACCTAGCACACCGAGCGAAGTGAGCCACTGCAACAAAGTATTATGCGCGAGGACGAGATTTACGCGCACCGTGGGGACCGCTTCACTCGATATAAAACCATAACCAAGCACGGGATATTCGGTAAATTTTTGCCAGCACCACGGCCACAAGCTCTCTCTGCCGTTAAGCCCCCGGTTAAGCTTTACAATAATCATCTGAATAAACTCGAGAATATAATCCTTAAAGATAATAGCGAAAATTATGGCTGCTCCGAGTATTACAAGACTCATACAAAGGTATGCTATCTTATCGGGAGTTTTTACAAACATCACGACATATATTATTGCGAGGACGATGCCCGAAATTGCAAGCACGGTACGACAGCAACTCAAAAATATCGCGAAGAAGAAAAAGAGTGCAAGCAACAGGAAAAAAAGGTCGTATTTTTTTTTCACTCCCATAGCGTAACACCCGGTCATTCCCAAAAGAATAAAAATTGCAGCGGTATTCATGGTATGTGCAGAAAAAAAGAATACCAGTCCCATCGGGCTGCCGTTGAAAATGTCGCCGTCCATGATTTTGACGCAGATGATTTCCGCGGAAATGAAAAGAGCACCTACTATAAACAGAGACGCAAGATATTCGGTGAGATTTTCCGTACAATTTATCGCCAAGATGTATAAAAGCATGACCGCGGCTTCGAAACCCAAAACGATTCCGAACTGCAAAAGACTGAACCTGCCTATTGCCCCGCCGAGCAGAAACGCGACGTCCGCAACGAGCAGCGCGTAAAACATTTTCCCTTTCCGCAAGCCGCCTCTCTTAACCGCCGTCTTGACCGTGTAAAAAATCATCGAGGCGCACGCAACGACGATACACACTACATACCCCGTCCAATTTATACCCGAAATGTCGCGAATGAAAAACGCAATAAAAAAAACAAGCGCGAAAAGATTGTTTATGTTTTCACAGAACAAAAGTATAAGTACACACAGGACGGTAAAACCGACCACTGTCGCAAAAGACAATTCGAAAAACCAGCAGAAGAAAGAGTAAAGGAACGCGAACGGCACCAGCCGCACCGATTCCAGAACTTTTCTTATTCCCGATTTATTTAAATTTTCATCGGCAACAACCATATAGGCACAATCCGTCGCACGCCTCCGCGGCGACGCTCCCTTTTTACTCTATATTTTCGTATAATTCAAATGCGCGCCTGACGGCGACGTCCATATTTATATACTCGTATTTGGCGAGACGTCCGAGCAGATAAAGATTTTTATAATTTTTCGCCTCGTCCGCGTATTTCCCGTAAAGCGCGAGATTTTCTTCCGTGGGTATAGGATAATAGGGCATGTCCTTCGTGCCGCATTTTTTGGGGTATTCCCGCATAATTACGGTCTTATCTTTCTGTTCGCAAGCAAATTTAGTAAACTCCGAAACACGCGTATAAGGTTTTGAAGCTGTATAATTGACAACTGCGGCGGGCTGATATGACGCCGTATTTTTAGTCTTTATTTTAAACTTCAACGTCCTGTACGGGAGCTGTCCGAACTTATAATCGAAAAGCTCTTCAATTCTTCCTGTATATATGAGCGTACCCCTGAACGGTTTGTTTTTATAGAAAATCACGCCGTCAGAAAGCGAGAGAAGTTTTTTGGCGTCGGCTTTGAGCCGGAGTTTTATGCGCGGGTGTCTTAAAATATTGTTTACCATCGCCGAAAACCCTTCCGACGGCATGCACTGATATGCGTCAGTAAAATATCTGTCGTCGTACGATACGGATACGGGAACTCTTTCCATTACCGTTCCGCCCAGCGATTCGGGAGACAACCCCCACTGTTTTTTCGTGTATTTATAATAAATATTTTTATAGACAAATTCCGCGAAACTTCTTATTTCGGGATTCTCATGGTCCGTCAAAGTAAGAATGGAAGCGCTTTTTCCCTCACCCACTTCCTGTTCAAGTATTTTTCTTATCCTGTCTGCACGAGCGGCGGGAAAACATTTTTCGAGCGACGTCAGATTGAACGGCACCGGTACGAGCCTGCCTTTCACGTTGGCGAGCACTCTATGCTCATAGTCCCTCCATTCGGTGAAACGCGACAAAAACTCAAAAACATCCTTATATTCGGTGTGAAATATATGCGGCCCGTAAGGCTGCACCGTTATGCCGTTTTTGTCAACATAATCGTAAGCGTTGCCGCCGAGCGTGGCGCGTTTGTCGAACACAGTAACGTCGTTGCCGTCTTCCGCCAGAAGCCGCGCTATGGTCGCACCCGAAAGGCCCGCTCCCACAACTATAAATTTTTCCATATACATCTCCTCCGTCCTAAAACGGACGGTACTGTTCCTAAATACGTGTTGCCCGCCGCACGGGCTCTATTCAGCGATATCTCTTTATAAACTCCGCGATTTTCTCGGTCGCTTCGACGAGATTTTTCATGGAATAGGCATACGACACTCTGACATAATATTCCCCGAACGCGCCGAAAGCGTTGCCGGGAACAACCGCGACTTTTTCCTCTTCCAAAAGCCGCATGGCAAATTCTTCGCCCGTCATTCCCGTGCACTTAACGCAGGGAAATATATAAAACGCACCTTTCGGCTCAAAACAGGAAAGACCTGCGCCCGTGAGCGTCTTAAACATAAATTTTCTTCTTCTGTCGTATTCCTCGCGCATTTCGTTGACGGCGGAAAACCCGTCCTCCTTGCCGTTTAAAAGCCCCGAAAGCGCGGCATACTGCGAAAATATCGGCGCGCATATTGCAGTATACTGATGAATTTTCAACAGCGCGTGCATTATTTCTTCGGGCGCGCAAACATACCCGACGCGCCAGCCCGTCATCGCGAAAGACTTGGAAAATCCGCTTATAAGCACCACCCTGTCTTTGAGTTGCGCAAACGACGCAGCCGAACAGTATTTTTCGTTTCCGTACGTCAGTTCGGCGTAAATTTCGTCGGTAATCAAAAGAAGGTCGTGTTTTAGTACCACCGGAATGATTTTTTCAATATATTCCTTTTCCATTATTCCGCCCGTGGGATTATTCGGATACGGGAAAATGAGCGCCTTTGTTTTAGGCGTAATGACCTTTTCGAGATTTTCGGGCGTAAGTTTAAAACCGTTATCCCCGTCACAGGGCACGGATACCGGCACACCCCCCGCAAGCGCGACACACGGCCCGTACGAAACGTAACTCGGGTCGGGAACCAGCACTTCGTCCCCGTCGTCGACCACCGCGCGGAGCGTGATATCTATCGCCTCGCTCGCGCCGAGCGTAATGACAATATTTTCCGCATTGAAAAAAACGCCAAAACGCGCCGCCAGATACGAGGATATCTCCTCTCTGAGGCTGAGAAGTCCTTTATTTGACGTATACTGCGTATAACCCTTCTGTATTGTTTTTATGCCTGCCTCGCGTATCGCCCACGGAGTTATGAAATCGGGTTCGCCCACGCCTAACGATATCACGTCCTTTCTTTCGGACGCGAAATCGAAAAATTTGCGTATTCCCGATGGTTTTATATCCGCCGCTCTGCGGCTAACAAAATTTCTCACGCCTGAACTATCTGCCTTTTATGTTCTTCCGACGGGCTCGCTATCTGGCCTTCGATTTTATATTTTTTGAGGATAAAATGCGTCTGAACGCTCGTTATACCGTCGATAACCGACAACTTTTCGGCTATAAACCGCGCAATATCCGATAAGTCCCTGCCTTTTACGAAAACCGCGAGGTCGAAACCGCCGCTCATCAAAAATAGACTCTGCACTTCCTTAAAACTGTAAATTTCTTCGGCGTAAGAATCGAATCCCTTTAATTTCTGCGGCGCGACTTTCACTTCGATGAGCGCCTCTACGCTCTTTTCGGCAAGCGCCTCATTATTGACTATCGCCGCGTACTTAACTATGACGCCCGAATTTTCAAGTTCTTTGACCGCCTGCTCAGCACGCGATTCCTCGACGCCCAGTATATCCGCCAGCTGACTGTATGTGTATCTAGCGTTCTCAACGAGCAGACCGATTATTTCCTTTTTGAGTTTTTCCATTGAATTACCCGCCTCTTTTTCGCCCCGTCCCGAACGGCGCATAATTTTCAGTATATAATATTATACATTTATTGTACACCGTTTGTCAATTACAAAACTTGCTTTTATTTTTTCTTTGTGTTAGAATGGTTTTGACCGGAGAAATAAAATCATGGTAAGAATTTGGGCAAAGACAATTAAAGACGGCAGAATAACCGCGCAGACGGTATACGAACGGGAAGGTCAGACAGACTATTCTCTTTTTTTCGATTATGTAAGAGAAATCTGCGAAAAACTCGATATTCCCACCCCCGTCATAATAAAAACACACTTATTCAACTACGCCAAATACAATACGGTAAAGTTCACCGAGGCGGACTTCGTGGAAAAAATAAACTTCGACAAACTGGTCCTCGAAAACGCGCTGTTGTGATTCTTCGTCTTTTATATTTTTTTAATAATTTTCGTTAATCCGCATAAAGCGGCGAGATTTACGCATAATCACTTTGGGGGTAGTTATGAGAATTACGAGTATTATAGCCTTTTGCCTCGTTATTATCGGGGCGATAGTGTGGGGTCTCGTAGGTGTATTCGATTTCAATCTCGTCGCAGCCATCTTCGGCGGCGGAGCGAACGCGGTAGCGTCCAGAATAATTTATTCGCTCGTCGGAATTTCGGCGCTGTGGCTCATATTCTATTGGATTATCTACAATCCCTTCAAGCGTATTGACTGAAAATAAAAACGTTAATCGCTAAAAACGGCGGGCGCATACGATTTTTGTATGCGCCCGCCTGCTTTTTTGCTGTCTTATAAAATCGCCGCTCATAAACCTTTGAACTGCCCGACAAACTGCCATTTAATTATTTTGTCTGATTTAAATTTTCCTTACCGATAAGCCTCAGAAATATCCGCCGCTTTTACGGCATGAAAACTTTTTTATCTTTTTCCGATAATTTTGCCGACATATTTTATAAAGCATGATGACAGTTTGTCGGGCATAAATAATTTTTATAAGAACATTTAACGCTTTTCCCCGGCTAACCGCTCTTCTATAAAGCGTTTATTGTAAAAACAGCACGCCTTTTTGCCGCATTTTAAAAAGACTGAGATAGCATAAACTTCCGATAAAATACACCGCCGCACTTTGACTTATTATCAGAAAGAGCACTTGCAGCATATATACGTATTCGAGTTCGCCGTAACAAAAATACCATATTACAGGCAAAAGAAATGCGTTTAAAAATACGGGAAACAGGCCGCCGACTGAAATTTTGAAAAATTTTCCGAACGGCGTTTTTCCTATGCCGTAAGTCGCCGCCGCAGCGGCGAGCGTTATGATACTTCCGAAAATTACGTCATAAGCGGCGCAGCCCGTTATGAGATTGGAAATAATACACCCCACCGCCAGTGCGGGTATTGCCTCCGCGTAGATAAGCGGCAATACGCAAAGCGCCTCCGAAACGCGGAACTGCACGGCTCCGCTCGCCACGGGCAGCACAAGAAGCGAAAGCGAAACGTATAAAGCCGCTATTACGCCTGCGCGCGCAAGTTTTCTGGTTATCGTGTTCTGCATAAAAAAATCCTCCGCGAAACGATAAACCGCAAAGGACTTTTACTAATATTCGTCTTTTGTCGGTTTTTTTATATGGAAGTGTTGACCGAAAACCTTCCGAAAATATATTATCACAATTTAACTCGTTTTGCAAACGATTGTGCGCCGCCCCGAAAAAAATTTGCGGGCGGCGCACTTTCGATAACAGTGCAAAACGCTCTACGGAGTTCTTTTTTGCCTACGAATCTTTTCACGACCCGACATTCGTAGCCACGGCATCTTTATACCGCACCGAATTATTTATCGGTCAGGCGGCGCCTTGTCAGTTCAGTTGTTTTTTTACGGGCGCGAATTTCTTTTTGACCGCGGCGAGCGCGTCCTCGGGTGCGGACTCTACCCTGTAATAGTCCTTGTCCGTCAGCATGAAAAACACGTCGGTCTGGTCCGCAACCGTCCCGCTCAAATGATTTTTGACGAGAGTACGGAATCCCTTGCTGCAACTTTCGGTCATGACCGTCGCATAAATCTTGACGAGATTTTTTTCGGCGGTAAGCATATCGGTGAGTGAATCTTTTTCATTTAATGTTATTTCCGCTTTATAGTCCATTTCTTATTCTCCTTATATTTACAGCATTTCGAGAAGCGCATTAAATCTCTTTTCGTGATTGTCTGCTATTTTGCCCATTTTTTCCGCAAGAGCG
Organism: uncultured Clostridia bacterium; assembly: GCA_944367535.1. Taxonomy (GTDB): domain Bacteria; phylum Bacillota; class Clostridia; order Christensenellales; family Borkfalkiaceae; genus UBA1259. The sequence continues at coordinate 70,057 of CALVWQ010000003.1, read as the reverse complement.
GGGTCGGTCATGATTCTCGAATAAAGCCTTGCCTTTTTACAGGCGTTTTCTTCGAGCGTAAGAAGATCACCTATAAGGGTGCATTCTTTTGTGGTAAGCATGTTTGCCATAATTTTTCTCCTAATTATTTTTTTCTTAAATTTTTTCTTTTTTTCCCGTTTTTTATACCTTTTTCCGAAAAAGACTTGAAGTAGAGTCATATATATGCTATGATAAATCAATAAACGGCAAGATATTCTCGGAGGAAAAACATGCTGACACTCAAAAATCTCGTTAAGACATATAAGACCAAAGGCGGAGAAGAAGTACGCGCATTGGACGGCATAAGCATAGATTTCCCCGAAAAAGGCATGGTTTTCCTGCTCGGAAAAAGCGGTTCGGGAAAATCCACGCTACTAAACGTTGCGGGCGGGCTCGACATTCCGGACGAAGGCGAAATAATATTGAACGGTACTTCGAGCAAAAACTTTAAGCAGACCGATTTCGACAGTTACCGCAACACTTATATAGGTTTCATATTTCAGGAATACAATATACTCAACGAATTTAACATCGAGCAAAATCTCGCGCTCGCTTTGCAGCTTCAAAACAAACCGAGTGACAAACAGGCTATCGAAGATATTCTTGCGCAGGTCGATTTGTCGGACATGGGAAAAAGGAAACCCTCCACCCTTTCGGGCGGGCAGAAACAGCGTATTGCAATCGCGCGAGCACTAATAAAAAATCCCCAGATTATAATGGCTGACGAACCTACGGGAGCTCTTGACAGCAAGACGGGGAATCAGGTTTTTGAGACTCTTAAAAAACTTTCAGAAAATAAACTCGTTATCGTCGTTTCTCACGACCGCGACTTCGCGGAAAAGTTCGGCGACAGAATTATAGAGCTTAAAGACGGAAAAATAATACACGATTACTCAAAAACCAAACTTTCACCCGTACGGGCAAGCGACAACCTTAACTTTATCGGAGATGACGTCATATCCGTAAAAAATCCTTCTTCCCTGTCTGACGAGGACGCCAAACTCATAATACAAAAACTACGCTCGTCCTCGGGCGAAAGTTTAATCGCGGTGGGAGAAAAGAATCTTCCCGCCGTAAAAAAAGCGTGCAGGATTACTGACGACGGAACAAAGGAAAGTTTTAAGGATACCGATATCGCGGCCGCCGCAAAAAACGCGGAAAAGAAAACCGACGGCGCGGTATTTATTAAATCTCATCTGCCTTTAAGACACGCTCTTAAACTGGGACTAGGAAGCATGAAAGTCAAGCCGTTCAGGCTTATATTGACCGTTCTGCTTTTAGTAATCGCTTTCGGAATGTTCGGAGTCGGAGCCACCCTCGTTGCGTTCGACCCCGTTCATTCGGTGGGCGTCGCGCTGACTAACTCCGTCTTCGACAACGTAAAGTTAAATAAAAACTACTCTTTGAAATTTGACCAGTATTATATCGGCGCTGACGGCAAGAAGGAATTCGACAAAAATTTCAGTCAGGAATATTCTGCGGAATACGGCGTAAACGAACTTAATGAACTTAACGCGCGCTCCGCCTCCCTCGGACTCGATTTTGCGGGCGTTTCCGCATTCGGTAAAGGTAACCGTCTGATGTCCAACAACGCAAAACAGGGATTTTCCTTTTACAACTCGATTTATTCCTCCGTACACAACGAATATTACCGCACCGCGCTTTACGGCTTTTCGGACTGCGGAGAAGAATATCTATCTCGCAACGGATTCAATATCGTGGCAGGGCACTATCCCGAAACCGAAAACGAAATAATGCTGTCCGAATATATTTACGAATGTATTAAAACGTCAGGACTTAAAGTGGCGGACGAAAATAATTTTTTAACGCAGAAAAAAGAGATAACTTCGCCGCAAGACCTTTTAAACGAAGAATTAAAGCTTTCATGGGACGATAATAAAAGCGCAACTTTCATAATATCGGGGATTGTCAACACGGGAAGTCTCGAACAGTTCGCGAGAGTACAAGACCCTATTTTGGGCGATTCAACAGACCTCATAGGCAACGCCATGAAATACACCGAACTCGTCGAGTGGTTTTCAAATTATATCGAAAACAGTTTTCACACGATAGGCTTTGTTTCGCCAAAATTTTTCGATATTGCGAAAGAGGCAAATACAGAATATCAATCTTCTTTTGATTATACCCCTTATATTCAAAACGTAAAAGCGGACGGGGCAAAATTTTTCGATTTCACGGGCGCGTTCGACACGTCTACGGGCGAGCCGCTTAAACTATCGCTTTCGTCCTCCGTTAACAGTATATACTCTTTCTCGGACATGGCGGTAAAAGCTTATCCCGACGGGTTTACGATATATAAAACCGACGGCGCAAACATCGGGAAAATAAACAGTTCCGATTTTTCCATGGCAGATGACGAGTTTTATCTCTCTCTTTCGTCGGTAAATATTTTAGATTTCGGCGAAAAAATCATAAATTCATACGAGTTTTCGCCCGAAACTCTCGCCGCGCTGTTTCACATCGCAAATTACAACAGAGAAATGATAGAGAATCCCGCAGATGGCAGCATGATAAAGAATCCTTATTATCGCGTGAGCCCGTCCGAAGAGGAAATGAAGCTCGTCTGGAAAGCCGTTTACGGTCTTATATTTAAAGGCGAACAGGGATATTACAGCCCGTATTTTCAAAACGCGTTCAGCAGGGCTTTCGCAATAAACGAACGCGGTCTGAAAAAAGAATTCCGCCTCGCGGGATTTTTCCTGATTGACCCGACATACGGTTCGGGCGGTCATTCTACCTTACTCCCGCTCTCCGCGGTCAGCGAACTGTCCGTCGAAGAAAAACCGTTGCAGTTAGCGCTGGAAGTCTCATCCGACTACGTGCCGCAGACGGACGCAAGGTACGAAAGCGTGATGACGGTTTTCGACAAAAATCTCGAACAGGCAAAATTTATGCTCGGAGAAGAAAAGTTTTACGGCGCTTCGTACATTATGGAAAACAAGGTTTACGATGATTCGCGCTTCGTAATACAACTTATAGAAGAACTCGAAGTCATATTTCTGGCGTTCGGCGGCACGATAGGCGTACTCGCCGCACTCATGCTCTTTAATTTCATAACCGTTTCCATGTCGTACAGGAAAAAAGAAATAGGAATACTGCGGGCGGTCGGTGCAAGAGGGCTCGACGTATTTAAAATTTTCTTCGCGGAGGGCGGATTTATCGCTCTTATCTGCTTTATACTCTCCTCCGTAGCAAGTTTCATAATGTGCGGGGTTCTTAACGAACGCGCGCTGCAATCTTCGCTCGCGCTGGAACTTTTGAATTACGGAATATTGCAGATTGCGGCGGTATTTATAATATCATTTACGGTGTCTCTGATTGCGACTGCCATTCCGGTATATTTTGCGGCGAAAAAACCGCCCGTCGAAAGCATAAGAGAGTTATAGTTATAAATAACCATTCACGGCGGTTTATAAGCTTAATAAAATACGGCGCCGGCGATTTCAAGCCCTACTCTTAAACATCCTCAGTCTTAAACATCCGCATCCGCAGGCGAAGCTTCCGAAAACCATTAAAACAATCGGAAAGATATGCTTATCGTCGGGAAAAGAATTCAGCCGCCAACTTATTTACCAATTATAATAGTCTTGAAAAATCAAAGCAACTTAAAATAACGGCGGGGCGCATTTATGTGCGCCCCGCCGCAAATTTTTATTTAATCAGCCGAAATATAATCTGTCGATTTATTTATCGAGATTCGCTTTGAGTTTATCGAGCTCGTCATAGAGTTCTTTCGGTACTCTGTCTCCGAGTTCCTTATAGAAGTTTTCGATGCCGTCCGCTTCTTTCTTCCACGTTTCCGCGTCGACCGTCGTGAGTTCTTCGATCGTTTCGGTCGTTACGCCGTCAAGTCCTTCGATATTGATGTCTTTGGCGTAAGGAACATATCCGATAGCCGTCTTTTTAGCGTCGACCTTATCTTCGCAACGGGAAAGAATCCAGTCGAGAACGCGCAGGTTGTCGCCGAAGCCCGGCCATATGAAGTTGCCTTCGTCGTCCGTTCTGAACCAGTTGACGTTGAAAATCTTGGGCTGATTTTTAATCTTCTTGCCCATATCAATCCAATGTTTGAAATAATCGCCCATATTGTATCCGACAAACGGTCTCATCGCCATCGGGTCACGTCTTACAACGCCTACCGCACCGGTAGCCGCAGCCGTGGTTTCGCTTGCCATGATGGAACCTACGAACACACCGTTGTTCCAGTCGGTTGACTGATAAACGAGCGGAGCGGTCTTTGCGCGTCTGCCGCCGAAAATAATCGCCGAAAGCGGAACTCCGTCGGGTGCCTCGAACTGATCGGATAGACAAGGACAATTTACCGTCGGGGCGGTGAATCTGCTGTTGGGATGTGCACCTTTTACGGGTTTGCCGTTGGCATCTTTCATGTCGCCGTTCCAGGGATTTCCCTTCCAGTCAAGCGCATTTTTCGGGGGATTTTTATCGAGACCTTCCCACCACACCGTTTCGTCGTCCAGATTTTCCACGACGTTTGTAAAAATGGTGTTCTTTCTTGTGGACAGAAGCGCGTTGGGATTGGATTTCATGTTGGTTCCGGGCGCGACGCCGAAGAATCCGTTCTCGGGGTTTACCGCCCAGAGTCTTCCGTCCTCGCCAACCCTTATCCAAGCTATATCGTCGCCGACGCACCAGCACTTGTAACCTTTGTTCTTATAAATTTCAGGCGGTATGAGCATTGCGAGATTGGTCTTACCGCAAGCAGAGGGGAACGCCGCCGCCACATATTTAATTTCGCCCTTGGGATTCTCGATTCCGAGAATAAGCATGTGCTCAGCCATCCAGCCTTCGGTCTTACCGAGGTAAGACGCGATACGGAGTGCAAAGCATTTCTTGCCGAGAAGCACGTTTCCGCCGTAGTTTGAGTTGATTGACATAATCGTATTTTCTTCGGGGAAATGGCAGATATATCTCTTTTCTTCGGAAAGTTCGGCATACGAATGAAGCCCCTTTACGAAATCGCCGTCTCCCAGCGCTTCGAGCACTTTATTTCCCACCCTGGTCATTATCGCCATATTGAGAACGACGTAAATTGAGTCGGTCAGTTCGATGCCAATCTTCGAGAATTTACTTCCGACGGCACCCATAGAATAAGGTATAACGTACATGGTTCTGCCTTTCATTACGCCTTTGAAGAGGTCTTTCATCATCTTCATGGCTTCGCCCGTTTCCATCCAGTTGTTTACGGGCGCGGAGTCATCCTTGTTTTTAGAGCAGATAAAAGTCCTGTCCTCCACCCTTGCGACGTCGTTTACGGTCGTGCGGTGAAGATAGCAGCCGGGAAGTTTCTCCTGATTGAGTTTTATTAAAATCTTTTCGTCTACCGCCTGTGCTCTGAGTGCTTCGAGTTGCTCTTCGCTTCCGTCAATCCAGACGATGTTTTCGGGATTACAAAGTTCCTGAGTTTCTTTGATGAAATCCAACAGTTTCTTGTTCTTGGTCATTTTTGCTCTCCTTTTTTTATAGATTTGCGCCGCAGGCTTTTACGCCGCTCCGCCGCGCTTTTTACCATAATTAAACGTTATACTTCCCGCTTTACAAACATTTTAGATGCACCTTGATTCTTGATTTCATTCGCTAACGAAATCATTTTATAAACATCGAAAAAGTGTTGTTTCGGGACATAAATCGGGATTTCGAGGCGTTTACGCTGCGTTTCCGTTTTGTTTTTCAGAAAAACGGCGTTATCTTGACTCACCCTGCACGCCCTAATCCGTCCTAAAAACCCTTATTCTTCGCTATTATATATAATAGCACTATTTTTGTCAATTGTAAACTTTTTTAACAGTACGTTATATAATTTTTTCTTAACGAGATTTTTTCCCTTTTCCCCGCAGTTTCGACGCAATGAGCATATATTCGTCAAAATAAGTTCTTTTTCACTTGCGCAGAGAATATATATTTAAAAAGCATAGTTCTAAATTTATCTTAAAATTATAACCAAAAAGCAGGTTTTTATGCAGTTTATCAAAAAAATACTCGTTCTAAGGCAGATTACCGAAGGGTATTCGGTATCGACAAAACCGGTCAGCGCAATAGTGCGGACGGAGACGGAAAACGGTGTGGGGAATTTTTACCTTTCATTCCTGAATTTCCGCGCAATGAGCGGAGGCAGTTATCGTTTTTATTTTATGGACGGACAGGACAGGATTTTCTGCTACGACCTCGGCACCCGCCCCTCTTCTACTCATAAAACGCCCGAGCTTTTGCCCGACATATCTCACGACTTTGCGGCAGGTATATGTTACGTCTCTGATGATATACCCGTACTCGTCGCCTTCCAGCGCAGCGAAGATTCCGTAAAAGAAATTTCGGACTTTAAGCGTGCGGTCGCGGAAAAGTGTCTTTCGGACAGAAAAAACCGCGCGAGAGAACTGATACAGGAAAAACCCTTACGCGCAGAAAATACTGATTTTAACGACATTAAAGGCGCATCGGCAAACAAACGCCCGACAGGATTTGACACGGAAAGCACTGATTTTAACGTGACGGAAAACAGCGCAGAGGGCGGCGCCGAAACTTTTTCCTACGGAAAAAATTCGGAAAATGTCCTTTACGACGACGAAGCCGTCGCCACCGAAAACTATTTCGCCATAGAAGAAAAAATCGAAAACAAACTCAACATGATAAAGGATTACGACAATGAACATGTACGGATTAAAGATGAGTTGTCTTATAAGGGAAACGAAAAGGAAACGCGCGAGGGCGAAAGCTTCCCTTACCGCTTTGAAAATGAAACATTTGCAGGCGGCGGCGAAAAATATTCGGACGAAAGCCCCTACTATCTCACGGTAAAGGGCGAACTCGAAGATATTTTTGAAAAATTTCCCGAAGAAAAGTCGCTTATAAAGCTCTTTCCCGACAGCCGTTGGGCAAGGATTACATACTCGTCGGATAAATATTATGTCGTCGGGCTTATAAAGGAAGAAAACAAAGAGAAGTATATCTGTTACGGAATACCTTCGCCCTATTCGCGCAACGCGCCGACAGAACTCGCGCCTTACTGCTCTTTCATACCCGTATCGGTATTCGACATGAACGGGGACGGTTACTGGATGATGTTTCAGTCTGCGGTGACGGGCGAATGCATTCACTTAAAAGACAAACGGGAAGGTAAATAATTTCTTCTTTCCCTTCAAAACAATTTAAAAATAACGGACGATAATTAAGTCAAATTTTAATTTTTAAATAAACATAATTGCCGCCGAACCCGATAAGGGTTCAGCGGCAATATTTCTATTTAAGATAGTTTGTATTTACGCATAAAATATTTAAATATGGTAAATAGAATTTAATATTTATAATCAGTAATACGAATGTAAAAAATGTTCGCAGAATTTCTGCAAATATTAAGTGCAAATCAAAAACCAATCAGTATTTATGGAACTGACCGTTATCGCTTATAAAGCCGACGGGGTCAAAATTCTCATCGTAAATTTTATTACCGCTCTTAAAACCTATGTGGCGATTGCAATCGTCATACACCCTGTACCCGTCGCTGTCGGTATGGGCGATTTCTCTGCCGATTATATCGGTGAACACCGTACCCTTGGACTCGCTGTCCGAGGAAGAATAATCGCCGTCTGACGAAGAATAACTGCTTTCAGAAGATGAAGAACTGTACGACGAACTATAATCATAGTCATAGTCATAATCATAGTCGCTCGGGTCGTAATCTTTTTTACCCAAATCCTCTACATATTTATCTTTCATCGCTCTTCTTATGAGTTTGGATATCTTCCACTTCTCGTCGTTATTTTTTATGTTTTTATAAGTTTCCTCGATACGGTCAAGGTATTTGGTGAGTTTTACTCCGAATTTTCCGCTCTTTTCAAGAAGGCCCCGGTATTCATTATATTTTTTCACACTGTATGTTGGCGAAACAAGCATATAACTTCTTAACAAAAAGTATTTACTGAGATAATAAAGACCCTCTGAATACGAATCGGAATCTCTTTTATATTTTTCTTCTATATAAACGAGGATTTTGTAAATTCCGAAATCGCAGGTAAGTCTTGTTTCTTTCGGGTCTTCATACATTTTAAGCATTCCTTTAACTTCTTCATGAAAACACTTATACATATCGAAAAACTTCGGAAACTTTATTTTACCCTTCTCGTCTTTTGTGAATCCCGATTTTTTAAACTCTTCAGGCGTGTATAATTTTTTATTGGCTTTTTCTTCCCTGATTTCCTGTTCCAGTCTGCTTATCAGTTTGTTGATAGATTTTAGTGCAAGTTCACAGCCTTTCGCACTATACTCGATTTTTATTTTCCCCTGCGGAGTCTCTTTCTCTACCGACATAAACACCCTCCTTAAACCACACTTACTTAATATTTTTATTCATTTATTTACCAAAACCGCAATCGCACCGGCAATTTCGGAACAATCGAGCAGGGACTATACCACATATTCTTACGCCTACGCAAAAATATTACACGCGCGGCTTTTCGTAAAAATACTGCGTTTCGCTCTCCCCCGTCTTTGTAAAGCCGAGTTTTTCTATCAGTTTTATCGAAGGTGCGTTTTCTTTGAACGCCCTGCACCTTATCACTCGCGCCTTTAATGAAAACAGATACTCCGCCGCCGCGCTTACGCTCTCAAAAGCATACCCCTTTCCCCTTTGCTCTTTAAAAAACCTGAAACCCGTTTCCGCACCGCCGTAAAAGTCGAAGTTATAAAAAACTATTTCGCCTATCATTTTGCCGTCCGACGTAACTGCCAAAGAATATTCCTCGCGGCGGGCTTTCAGTTTTTTCATGAAATCCATAAAATAGTCGGGGTCGGGCGCATCGCCCTTAAAATCTTCCCTGTAATCGTATCCGTAATAACGATTTATCTCGGCGTCGGTGTAAAGAGCGAAATATTCATTCTTGAAATTTTCGGTTATGTCGGTCACGACAAGCCGCACGGTTTTAATATGCACGGGCGGAACGATTTTATCAAAAAGAGTATATATCCTTACAAAATTTTTTTCCTTAACTTCTACGGGATGATATTGAAGTTTGGAAATGCGCAATCCCATATCCCCGCAATCTTCCTCGCGGTTTATGAATTTGACGCCGTCGGTCGCAAAAGCTTTTGCAAACTCGCTCGCCATCGTAGGATATACGCCCTCGTAACTTTTAAGCCCCTTTTCCACATGCACTATAAGGGTATCGTTGACTCTTTCGCCGAACGAAATCGCCACCACCTTGCCGTCCGTCTCTATCAGCCCTCCGACGTTGCCGAGTTTACGGAAATTCAGAATATAGTCATAAACCTTTTTTTCTTCTTCCTGCGCCGACCACATCGAAAAATCTTCGCCGCGTTCGAATTCCGTTAAAAATTCGCGTATGCGCGGAAAATCGCTCTCGTCTACCGCCTTGAATTTATAATCAGGATTGTTTTTTCTGAATTTGTTGACGTGGTTTCTCTGCCCGCTTAATTTCTTGCCCGAATAAGTCTTGAATTTCTCGGCGTCGTATATATAATCGCTCCAATTTCTGTCGTTGTATACGCGCGAAAACGGGTATCTTTCCGACAGAAGCGCCGCCGTTTTATTGTCTATACAACAAAAAGTAAGCGGCAAGCCTCGGTCAATACAATATCGCTCTATCAAAAAAAGCGCGTTTTCGACGTTTTTGCCCATGGGATAATAAAAATAATCGTTATAATCGGGACAACTCTCTTTGATTATAAGCGTGTCATCCGATATGCAGTAATCTATAAGAAATTCATCCCGCCAGATATACTTCGCCCCCACGGAAATGTCGCAGAATTCTATCTGAGGGTTTTTAAAGTATTCCGAAATCTCTGAAATATCGCCGTTAAATCTTTTGAATGTCAGATTGTCCATAATGAGGTAAATTGAATATCATTTGCTGTTAAAACTGATGTTACGGTGTTATTCGATAAAAGCGGCGCACCATAAGCGCCGCTTTTATTTATTCTTTCTTCTTCGGTTCCTCTTTCTCAATTACCGCTTTAAGACTCGCAAGCAAACCCGTAACGTTCTGAATCTCGCTCGGAACGATTATCTTGGTGGCACTGCCGTCAGCCATGACTTTAAGCGCTTCGTATCCTTTAAGGGTCAGATATGCCGCGTTCGGATTAGCCTCGTTTATCATTCTGATAGCCGTGGCGGTGCCTTCCGCCTCTGCTATTACCGCCGCTTTCTTTGCTTCCGCACGGAGAATCATCGCCTCTTTTTCGCCCTCCGCAACAAGAATATTGCTGCGCTTCTCGCCCTCAGCCTTCAATATGCTCTCGCGGCGTTCGCGTTCCGCGCGCATCTGCTTTTCCATCGCCTGCTGAATGTCTTTGGGCGGAAGTATGTTTTTAAGTTCCACGCGGTTGACCTTGATTCCCCAAGGGTCGGTCGCCTCATCGAGAATTGTACGCATTTTATTGTTTACCGTATCGCGCGAAGTGAGCGTTCCGTCGAGTTCGAGTTCGCCGACAAGATTACGGAGCGTAGTCGCCGTAAGGTTTTCTATCGCAAGCACGGGATTTTCCACACCGTAAGTAAACAACTTGACGTCCGTAACCTGATAATATACGACCGTATCTATCTGCATTGTTACGTTATCTTTCGTAATAACCGCCTGCGGCGCAAAATCCGCGACTCTTTCTTTCAGAGAAACGGGGCCTCCCACGCGCCTGTCGATAAACGGAACTATAAAGCGCACACCGGTATTTAAAACCTTATGAAATTTCCCGAGCCTCTCTACGACTATTGCGGTAGACTGTCTTACAACCCTTATCGAACATATAAGGATTAAAAATATAACCGCCGCCAACACTATCAACACTATCAGAATTGGGTCCATAAATCTTTTTCCTCCCGAATTTTTTATTTTTCAGTCCGCGGACGAAAGCGCACGAAAATACGCCGTTTGCCGCGAACGCTTTTACTTTTCCCCGTTCGCCTCTTCAACTATGTATTTATTGCCCCTTATGTCTTTTATCCTCACAATGGTTCCGGCCGCGATTTCCGCCTTATCCGAATCCGCAATCGCCGTCCAGACCACGTCGTTAATCTTTATGCTGCCGGGCTCGCCGAAAGAAATACCGGTTATGAGTTTTACTTCCTTGCCTATAACCGCTTCGGTATTTGACACGGTTCCGCCGACATTAAAACGCCTCATGACCATTTTTCTGAAACACAACATCATGGCAAACGATACGACGATGAATACAGGCAGATGTATATATAGCTCGACCCCAAGTCCTGCAAGTAACATGGCGACCAGTCCGCCGCCCGCAAACCATATCGACACCAAATCCGTGGTAATAAACTCCAATATGAGCGCAAACGCCGTTACGCCCAGCCAAATATATAGCCAAGTCATTTTCCCCTCCTTTTCCCTTTTAAATGTTTTTACACGCTTTGAGAATTCATAATGATTTTATCCGTCCGAACCAAAACCAAAGTACAGTTTGATTTAATTTATTATTCGTAAATTTTCCGGAAGAATATTTCGTTTTTAAAAACCTGACAAAATTTTTTAACTGAAAAAGTATCATTCATTAAAGATTTATGATATATGTTTTTATAACAATTAAACGTAGAAGTCACTTAAAAATACGCACTTTTACTTTTCGGAAAAACACTAATCACAAAACACATATTAACTTAAATCACTGTTTTCTGTTTTTCAGAAATTCTAACAGTTCTCCTAATCTGTCAAGGTCATCGCGGGTATAGTAATCTATATAAATTCTCCCCTTGTTATCGTTACCAATTGCGTTAACCTTTGTCCCAAGAATACGCTGCATATCTGTGATAAGTTCTTTAAGTTCGGCGGAAAGTTCGGGACGTTCTTTCTTTTTCTTGCGATCTTCGGGCGGAGTGAAATAATCTTTGACGAGTTTTTCCACATCACGAACCGACATTCCTTCTTTTATGGCAGTATCGGCAAGAACTTTTTGGTCATAATCGGGTACAGACACAAGCGCACGGGCATGCCCCGCCGAAAGGTCTCCTCTCTCCACCAGTCTCGTCACTTCCGGCGAAAGACTTAAAAGCCTCAAAGTATTGGCTATCGCCGACCGCGATTTGCCTATTCTGTCCGCGAGGTCTTCCTGCGTAAGACCGTAATCATTCATCAAAGACTTCATGGCATTAGCCGCCTCGATGGGATTTAAGTCCTCTCTTTGCAAGTTCTCGATAAGCGAAATTTCTTTAATCTGACGCTCGGAATAATTTTTTACAATCACGGGAATCTTTGTAAGTCCCGCAATCTTGCTGGCGCGGAATCTTCGTTCTCCGGCGATTATCATATATCTTCCGTCGCCGTTGTCGTTGACGATTATAGGCATTATAACCCCGTGCCGTTCTATGGAATCGGCAAGTTCTTTTAACGCCGTTTCGTCAAACGCTTTGCGCGGCTGATTAGGATTCGCAAAAACCGAATCTACCGCTATTTCGGTGACACCCTTCCCGTCTTTCTGCGGTTCAGTTTCATCGAACAGCAAGCTTTTCCCGTAATCTTCTTCGGTCTCCGAGAACAGAGCCGACAGTCCTTTCCCCAATCCTCTGTTATTTTTCATTTTTTCCTTTGCTCCAGTTTTTATTTTACGCTCTATTTATTGCTTTTGGTTTTAGCGGGTTGTTTTGACAAGAATTCATCGGTAAACGCAAGATATGCTTTCGCGCCCGAACAGCGCGTATCATGCAACATTATCGGTACGCCGTGACTTGGCGCCTCGGCAAGTCTGATGTTTCTGGGTATAACGGTATCATATACTCGCTTCCCGAAAAATTTGCGTATCTCGGCAGAAATTTGTTTAGAGATTATTGCGCGATTATCATTCATGGTAAGTACGACGCCCTCTATTTTGAGCGACGGATTCAGATGCTTCACGACAAGCCTTATGGTATTCATCAGTTGGCTCAGTCCCTCAAGAGCATAATATTCGCTTTGAATGGGAATTATTACGGTATCCGCCGCGGCAAGCGCGTTTATAGTCAGCAACCCCAACGACGGCGGACAGTCAATGGTGATAAAATCATAACTGCCTCTCGCGCGTTCAAGAATACGTTTCAAAACATGTTCACGATCTTTTATGTATACAAGTTCGACTTCCGCGCCCGCAAGATCTATATTCGAAGGCAACAAGTCAAGGTTCTTTACACAGGTTTTAACTACCGCGTCCGCAACTGGCATATCGTCTATCATAACGTTATACACCGAGTTTTTTACTTCGCTCTTCGAAAAACCGAGACCGCTCGTGGCATTTCCCTGCGGATCAAGGTCGACAATCAGACATTTATATCCCTTATCGGCAAGATATGCCGAAAGATTTACGCAAGTCGTGGTCTTACCCACACCGCCTTTTTGATTGGAAAAAGCAATTATTTTCCCCATTGTATCTCCTCTCGCAAGCCTTGGGAGGTTCAAACGCCCTGCCCGATTATATGCTTTTTTTCCTTTTTTAATCTTTACGCCCGTAATATCGCTTAAATCTTTTAACCGTTTATACTATATGTTTATCCTAAACGTAACTTTTTCTGGTCAATTTTTAATTTACATTAAGTAATCTTTAATTCGGCAAATTTCACGCCGCTCATTAAAAAAATTTTACGACAATACCACGATGAGTTCCCGAAAAAATTATTACATTATATCGTCCCGCGTATATGTTCTGACCCATAAAATCTCGGGTGCAACAGACACATAACACGCTTTATGCGTTTTCTGCTTCTCACCCTGTCTCAAATATCTTAACTTTTTCTAAGAAACTCTTATCGCTCTTTTGCCGCGGCGGAAATTCCGCCGCGGCAAAGTATGCTTATATTTTATTTATTTTTCGGAGTCCGACGGCGTATTGTCTTCGGTTTTCTCATCTTTTAGGGCGTCTCCGTCTTTCTTGTCTTTTCCGTCGCCGTTATTTTTCTCTTTTTTATTCTTTACGCTTTCGGCGGAATCGGATTTTTCACCTTTGTCTACCTCCGCTCCTTCTCCGACTGATTTTTCTTCTTGTTCTTTTTCATTCTCTTTATTCGCAGGCTTATCCTTAATAATTACGGGATTAGACCTTCTTTCGAAAGGATTTTCGGAAAGTTTGCTCTCGTTATCGTCCATAAACCGCATAATTTCCTCAACGCTCTTTCCTTCCATAAGCATATCGACTTCTTCGGTAAAAATTGTTTCCCGTTCTATAAGCAGCCTAGCCATGTTGTCGAGGAGTTTTTTGTTTGTCGAAAGCAATTTTCTTGCTTTTGCAAGAGAATTTTCTATAATACTCCTTACTTCCTCGTCGATAATAGCCGCGGTCTCTTCGCTGTAAGTAACGTGAGAAGCCATGTCGCGCCCGATAAATATTTCCTTATCCGAAGCATACGAGATAGGTCCTACTTTTTCGCTCATACCCCATTCGGTAACCATAAGCCTTGCGCGCTTACTGACCATCTGTATGTCTCCCGACGCACCCGCCGAAATATCCTTGATTATAAGTTCTTCAGCCACCCGGCCGCCGAGTGTCATTACTATATCGTCCAACAGTTTAGCCTTGGTAAGGTGATTGTCGTCGTTATCGGGACGGGTCATCGTATACCCGGCCGCCTGCCCGCGCGGTATAATGGAAACTTCGTGAACGGGGTCGCAATTGGGAAGAAGCCTTGCAAGTATGGCGTGACCCGATTCATGATATGCCGTAATGCGCTTGTCGGTTTCGGTAACAAGCCGGCTCTTTTTCTGCGGTCCGAGAAGAACCTTGTTTATTCCCTCATACAAGTCCTTGTTGTTTATAGAATGTCTGTTGGCTCTTGCTGCGAGAATCGCCGCTTCATTAAGAAGGTTTTCGAGGTCCGCACCCGAAAATCCGCTTGTCATTCTCGCAACTGTCTTAAAATTAACGTCGGGAGCGAGCGGTTTATTTCTGGCGTGAACTTTGAGAATAGCCTCTCTGCCTTTAACGTCGGGAATATTGACGAAAATCTGACGGTCAAATCTTCCGGGACGCAAAAGCGCCGGGTCGAGTATATCCGCACGGTTCGTCGCCGCCATGACGATTATGCCGTCATTGGTTTCGAAACCGTCCATCTGAACCAGCAACTGATTGAGCGTCTGCTCTCTTTCGTCGTGTCCTCCGCCCATACCCGTGCCGCGCTGACGACCGACCGCGTCTATTTCGTCGATAAACACTATACATGGCATACTCTTTTTTGCCGCGTCAAACAAGTCGCGGACACGGGAAGCGCCCACGCCTACAAACATTTCTACGAAATCGGAGCCGCTTATGGAAAAGAACGGCACACCCGCCTCGCCGGCAACCGCTTTTGCAAACAAAGTTTTGCCCGTTCCGGGAGGCCCTACAAGCAGAACGCCTTTCGGTATCCTCGCGCCGAGTTCGGAAAATTTCCTCGGATTTTTAAGAAAATCCACGACTTCCGCAAGTTCGGCTTTTTCCTCCTCTGCACCCGCCACATCGGAAAATCTTACCTTAATGTTATGATTGAGCCGCGCATTGGTCTTCGCAAAATTCATGGCGCTTTTTGTTCCGCCCTGAGTCTGCATCATTATAATAAAGAACACAACTGCGACCAACACCATACCCACAAGCGGCAGCAACGACGACCAGATAGAACCGGCGTTGGGGTCCGTATAGGAATAATTTATGCCCGCATTATCGAGCAATGCCTCATATTCCGACATGTTCGTTCTTCCGTAAACAGAAGAAAATCCGACATAACCCTGTTTGCCGTCCGTTACGGACACTTTGAATGTAATGTTATACCCGTCAAATTTTACGTCCGATATAACAAACTTCGTCGCGCCCGAAAATACGCTTTTGAGTTTTACTTCGATTGCATTATCGTCCGAAACGGAATCAAGATTAAATTCACCGTTTTTTTCGGCGCTCCCGTCCGTCCCCTGCATCGTAAGCAGAACTTCTTTGAAATCAGACAAATCCACCGAAGTATTTGTATTTATACACGTGCCGATGGACAGTGCCGCAATGGCTATAACTATAACCGCAATCACTATCCATATTGTTTTTGACTGTTTGCTCAACTTGAAAAAAATCTCCTTGTAAAAACTATAAATAAATGATATGGAAAAAAGTTTGAAAAAACCTTGAAACAGATAGGTAATAAAATAATTATCTACTGTCCAACAGATTTTAAGGTATATCTTTAATTATTATACTACATTATAAAGAAAAATACAATATTATTTCAAAACTTTTTATCCATAAGCATTTATATATTAAAATTAATTCCTATGCGGAACTTTATATTAATTTGTCAAACCGTGCGTGCGAAAGGCTCGCGGCGCGGAAACCGCACACATTAAAATCGAGCGCATTTCGGGCCATACGCCGCTCATCTGTTGAATCAGGGTTTAATGAATGTAAACCAATAAATTATCAAACTGTTTAATACCTAAAAACCTGTAATTAAAATAGTATCGCTTTTTACGATTTAATTGTTAAAATATCAAAACTTAGCGCCAAAAAACTATCTTGTCACCACTTCAAATTTAATTATAAAAATCCGTTTGCAATTTTCCATCACTGGTAAAATATGTCTAATTATCAATTACTTTTGCTTATGCACCCCTGATTTTTGAAGAACAATTTAATTTGCAAAATAATATTTGTAAATAAATTTAGAAATTTTTAACATTAAAGCAATTTACATAAATAAAATCAATAAAATATAATTTTACCACCCCATCAAGTTTTATACAATAAAACTCTTTCTATCTTTCCATCGCGAGCAAAATATGTCTTAATTCTTAATTTCTTTTGTTTATATACCTCTGATTTTTAAAAAACTGTTTAATTTACAAAAACAATATTTGAAAAAATATCAAAACTTTGTTAATATAAGAATTTTTCCTTGGCAGATTCGTCAAAACAAACATTCAAATATAATTCATATATTTTTACGAAAAAACAAAAAATCAAACTAAAATAAAAAACAAATATATAGCAATATATTGCATGTATATAAAAAAGTGCATTAAAATAAAAAAATAATGCTAAAAGCGTTTAGATTAAATAATAGAATAATTTCATAAAAACTTAATTTATAAAAATATAATAACAAAATTAAAAACTCTGATAACGCAAAAATGAAATAACAAAAAATTATATACAAAAACCCAAAGAAGCACTTTCATCATATTTTATATAAGAAAAAATAATCATTTTAGTTATACTGGAATAAATTTTTTGCATTTTATAATATTCTGTTGGTTTACAAATAAGTGCACTATAATATTAAACTATAAAATATTGATAATTTTAGGATTAAAATATGACAATTCTTAAATGAATATAGCAATAATCTATCCAGCCAATACTATAACGCATAAAATTAAAATTAAACCGCGGCAACCATTAATAAAAAATTCACTTTAAAAATGCGCCATATTTTATAGTAAACTAGGAACTCCTTAAAATAAGACGCAAAATAGAAAAAATAGTATAACTATATATTTATCAATAATTAAGCAAGTGCACTATGACATCAAATCAATTAAACATTATTTATACAAATATTACCTTTTACCTCCACTATTAGAAAAAATCAAATAAATATTATTAAAAACCTAGTATATTAAATAAAACTTCAAAAAATTATATTACTAATTAAATTATATATATAGCACTATGATAAATTATCAATAAAATCCTTAATAAAATAAAAAAAATATAACTTGTTTTAACTATCAGTTCGAAAAATAAACCTTTTTTTGAAAAAAATGCTTTAAATTAAGCATTTAGATTAATATTACTGCAAATCCGACGTTGAATTATTGCGTGAATCAAAAAATCAAACAAATAACATTACTAAATTTAAATACCTCCTTATATAAATTGGCCTCATGAATCATATTTATAGTTTTATTCTATAAAAATTAAATTACATGGCTTTAAGAATAAATAAAACTCCAAAAAAAACACAAATAAAAAAGCCATTTTAAGCCTCTGAGACAGAATAGGCCCGTATTTTCCCGGTTAAAAAATAGGCTGTTTTTAGCTGATTTTACTATCATTTTATGTTAAAATTTTTTCTTTTATAATAATATATTTAATTTTATGTTGAAATACACCTTATCTTTTATAAACTTAATATTATATCAATTTAAAACCTCATATAAATGTTTCACGTGAAACATATATAAGGCAAAAAAGAAATTTATAAAAATTTTATATTTGAATTATAAAAAAATGAAGCAAATAAATATAAAAATGCATTTTTAATGGTAATGTTCATAAATTTTAGTGGAATTATAATCTCAACAATATAAACATAAACCAATAAATCGCTATGAATAAGTTGTTTATTAGTTTATTTTTTATTTAACTATACATTACAAAAATAAGCAAATATAATTCTTTATATATAAAAAAATAATTATATTGGACTATTTATAGCCGGAATGGGCTTTTTGCATTATAAAAACATTAAAGCACAGACATTTCAGTTATACATTAAATAAAGTTATTTATAAGGCTGTAAATTATTCAAAATTTATAGATAGATAGCCAAATAAATTATCATAAATGGATATTTTCTTTTTTGTGAATATAATTTTTATGTATTTTTAATATGACGAATATTTTATTATTTAATGCCGGAAAATCAAATTATTTTATGACAAAGCCCACATTAGACTTTATTTTATATCAAATCGTATTTATAAAAACTTGATTTTTATTTAATATTTTATTCCTATTTTGAATTCAGACTAAAACAACATTAAAGAATTGTACCTTTTACCAAAAAACTAAAATGTTCAAACAAGAAATTTTAATATAATTATATGATTTTATTTATTAATGGCTCGCCTTCAAAGAGAAAAATAAACTCATGATAAACGGGATATATACCGAAAAACTTTTTATAAATATAAAATTTAATAATTTCAGTGTTTCACGTGAAACATTAAGGTTTTGTTTTTTGGGGACAATGTTTCACGTGAAACACTGAAAACAAATATAAATTGAAATAATAAATTTTAACACAATACTTTGATAATGTCTCATATAAAGTGTAAAAATTTATCTTTTCTAAAACAATTTATTTCTTAAAATTATATAAAAATGAGCTAGATTAATTTTTTAGAGGCTCAAGATGCTTTATAAAATATTAAAGGAGGGGAAATTTATACAAAATATAGTATTTGAGGAATATAATGTATATAAATTTATAAATTCGCCATCCCATGTTCAATTTAATGAATATGGAATGGCGAATTTCTTTATTGTAAAACTTATTTATTCTTATACTTATATTAAAAAAAGATATAATAAATCTGATAAAATCTAAAATAATGATTGAAATTATTTATTTTAACTAGATTTTTAAATATAAAATAATTACTTTATTGATTTTATACTGAAAACCTTTAACAAAATTAAATATCTGTAAAATAATATAAATTTTATACATGATTTTTATAAGTCTAGATTAAAAATAACATGTAATGCTACTATAATAAAAAACTAATTTGTTATATAAAAAATATATTATATACAATATTTATTATAGGCATAATAGAAGTTAAAGCCTATTTATATAAAAAGATCCAATTTGATTAAAAAAAGAATAAATTTCGTGCTTTTTATGCCAATAATACACATTAAAATCTCCGGGATAAAATAATTCATTCTGTATGAAAGGCTTAAAATGGGATTTTTTATATCATTATTATGAGTTAAAATTGCTTAAACGGCCAATTAAAATAGGGTAGAGCACTCGAATTTTAATGACGAGACACCCTTTATCTGCTTTTAAGCAGGTAAATTAATTATATCATTAAGATTTCCGGTTAATAAGGTATTGATTATATAGCCGAATATATTACAACTGCTTAAAAATGATGTCAGAATCGTAGAGTCAACTTCAACTGCTATGCTTTGAAAAAAGCCAATCGGCAAAACTGATATAATCATTAAAATTATATCGATAATTACGATGCCTCTTATTATTCCGAGAATGGCGCCTAAGGCACCATCTGTTATTCTAATCATTGTAATTGTATGAAGTCTTAATACTATTTCTCCGATAAGAAAAAATATAAGTCTGAATATTATATATAATATAATTACACACAATATTGCAATTATGTAGTATGCAAAAACAGGGGAAATAATTTGATTAAGCGTAGTGTCGACAGGGATTTCAGACGAGCCTTTCATGGAAAGGATTATTTTTAGGAGCCAGGTTGCGACTCCTGCTTCCGCAAGGCCTGTTTCATTCGCCTCGGAAAGGGTTGTATCCATGAGCGCTTCGCCGAATATTTTTCTTAACCCTCCTTCTATCCATTCCGCAACAGATGTTACGGCACCAAATTCACTTCCCGCAAACTTTGCCACAGATGAACAGAGCAAAACTGCAAAAAGCAAACTCAAAAGCCCTCCGAACACAGAGAAAAAGGTTTTTACAAAACCATTTTTTGCGCCGAAAAATATTGAGATAATTATTATCAATAGCGCCACCACATCAATTATAGCGCCTGTTTTTGATATGAGCAACAGGTTTTCCATTTATTTTTTTATGTGTGTTGTGTCACACTTTTTTCTCTATTCGAGAAATTTTTATATTGCCTTTAAATAATTCACATTATTGATTTATATAATAACATATTTTTGACTTTTTTTCAATTATAATAAATAAAAAGAATAAATAAGAAAAACTCTGTCAATAATTCAACCGAAAATATTATTAAACGGAGTTTTTTATGGAAACTTTAAGCTTTACGTTCAGTATGTTCAACAATTACGCCTCTGAAGGTATAAGTCAGGCTCTCACAAAATGCAATTCAAAAAACCGTCTTCCTATACTTATTTGTGTGGGCAGCGATATGATTCTTGGCGACAGTTTAGGACCCTTGGTCGGCACTCTCTTAAAACGTAAAAACATTAATTCGTATATTTATGGAACACTTAATTTTCCCATCACGGCAAAAGAAGTGGAATATGCCAAAAAATATATTAAACAAATGCATCCTGATTCGATTGTTATAGCAATCGACGCCGCCGTCGGAAACAACGATGACGTAGGATTGATAAGGGTAATAAATAAAGGATTAAAACCCGGGCTGGGTGTGGATAAAAACCTGGGTGTGATAGGGGATGCAAGCATTATCGGAATTGTTGCAGAAAAAACGTCAGGCAATTATAATCTATTTAATCTAACAAGGCTGAATTTGGTATTTAAAATGGCAGAAAAAATTGCCGAAGGAATAGAAAAATACCTTGAAAACAAAAATCCTTTAAACATTTCATATAAAGACGTTTCTCAAGCATGATATTTATATTTATTTACAATTTAATTACGTCGCCTAGATAAATTACATTTATTTTGCTTAATGAATATTCTTTTTGATTCTGATTTTCCGTAACTTTGATTTTTCTGTCGTCAATTGAAATCTCTGCCATTGTGCCGTTTTTCAAATATATTTGTAATTTATCGTAACCGAAATGATGATTTATCAAAATATAATTTATATCTTTTCTCGTTATAACACTTTTTCCAAAATCAAAAATTAAAGAAGAATCGTCTATTAAGCATTTTAATTCTCTTTCTCCCTGTAAGGCAACCAAGCAATCAGCCGACACACACTTATAAAAAATATCTTTTGCCATATAAAAATTATAATAATTGTCAAAATTAGCAATATATTCTGCCAATTTTTTAATATCCGTAAAATACAGTTTGTCCTCTCCTATATCTACGCTCTGTGCGTTGTCAAAAAAAACCGCAGAATTTATCCATAAATTCGAATTAAATTGTTTTTTAAAAGATAAACAGCCCTGTTAAGCTGTTTGAAGGGAGATTTATATTTTTTTCTATGCACTTCTCCCGTCCACTTATCGGTTTTAAGCTGTAAAATAAATTCGCCGTCTTCAACAATTTTCCCCTTCCACCTTTTAACTTCAACGGCAAATAATCTCCCGCAGTAAAATATCAGACAGTCTATTTCTGCATTTCCTTCGGGGGTATTGACTAATACGTTACGCTTAATTTCACACGAAGATAAATGTTTGCTTAAAAGATATACGAAATTGTCTTCTCCGAAATTTCCAAAAACCTTTTCTTCCGAAACAAACGGTAAAGGTTTATAGAAAAAACGAGTTATTCCATTTTTAATTGTTTTAAAAAGCTTTTTTAACCACATTTTGTCCTCTGTTTTATAAATTATATCATACGTTTTAAGGGTTTTGCAATATATTTTACTTTTATGCTTTTTTTATGCTAAAATAATCTTAATATAAAATCAAACAGGAATAATATGATAAGTGCGAAAAAACATTATAATATGTTGATTGATGAAAACAACGACAACATGCTCGATACCGAGCCGCTAAAAAGTTTCATGGACAAATGGGACGGAAAAATTTTTATAGACAAAGCCGACATACACAAAACCGATTCGGTTCTGGAAATAGGGGTGGGGACGGGGCGAATCGCAATGAAAACCGCGCCGTTATGCAAAAAATTCACGGGAATAGATTTTTCCGAAAAAACAGCGCACACTGCGAGAAAACATCTCGGCTTTTACGAAAACACGGAAATTATCTGTGCGGATTTTATGAAATTTTCTTCCGATAAGGTTTACGACGTCATATATTCTTCTCTCACGTTCATGCATATAAAAAATAAAATAAAGGCGTTCAAAAAAGTTTTCGGGCTGCTTGCGCACAGCGGACGTTTTATACTTTCGACAGACAAAAATCAGCGAAAAATCCTCGATTACGGCGACAGAAAAATAAAGATTTTCCCCGACAACAGAGAAAAAACCGAAATCAGGCTTAAACAAGCGGGGTTTGAGGTAAAGGAAATAATCGAAACAGAAAACGCATTTATTTTCGCAACTTATAAACCTTAAAAAAGCATAAAAAGTCAAGACAAAACCGCTCCCGACGGTTATAATTATAAAAAACGGGAGGGCGTATTTATGAACAGAATGTCGGACATACAGCGCGCGATAAACCATATCGAAGCACACCTTACGGAAAAAATCGACTACGAAGAACTCGCAAAATCGCTTTATTGCTCCTATTATCACTTTCAGCGCGTATTCTCAATGCTTTGTGGAATTACCTTGGCTGAATACGTAAGACGGCGGCGATTATCTCTTGCGGGATTAGATATTGCGGCGGGAAAACTTACGGTTACGGATGCCGCATTAAAATACGGCTACGACACTCCCGAAAGTTTTTCCCGCGCGTTCAGGCGCTTTCACGGCATATTGCCGTCCCGCATAAGGGACGGAAAAGCCTTGAAAATATTTTCGGAGATAAAACTTTGCGAAGTCAAAAAAGGCGGGAATGATATAAATTATACAATAGAAGAAAAACCCGAACTCACGCTCGTGGGATTTAAAAGACGTTTCCGCGGCGTACCTTACGGCGAAGAACGCACAAAACAGGAAGAAACCTTTTATACCGCCACCCGAGCAAAACAGTGGCTTTTAATCGGAGCCTCCTGCGACTACACCACCGACTACATGATTGTTACAAACGTCGACGATGACGGATACGATTTTTACATCGCTTACGAACTCGACGAATGGACCCGAAACGCAATGTATGACAAAAAGATAACGGGCGTCGACTTTATCGATAAGTTAGGATTCGAAACACTTGTAATACCCAAGAGAACTTACGCCGTCTTTAAAACTGCAAAATCAAAACGCCCCATAAGCGAATATATAGACCTTCGCAGAAAAATCGTCTGCGATTGGCTGAATATGTCGCCTTACGTCCTTGTCCCCGCGCCCGAAGTAGTCGCTATGCACTGGCGGCCGAAAGGAGAATGGGCAAAAGAACGCTATATCGAAATACGAATACCGATAGAGAAGGAATGATTACGGTAAAAACCGCTTTTTTGAAGCGATAACAAAATAAATTTGTTACTTTTTTTCAAAATTTTATCAAAAATTACATTTTTATATTTACAATACATTATATATATGATAAAATGATGTAAAGAAGGGGTGAAAAACAAACTACTCGCCCGAAAAATCGAAAAGGAGAAAGTTTCAATGAGCGAAAAAAATCAAGCGGAAAACAACAACGGTTACAAATTCGAGGACGACGACAAATATCCGTCCACATTCACGGGGGGAGCGTTCGCATACTTTTTCATCAATCTGTTTATGCTTTTTATTACGCTTATAACGCTCGGTATTGCATATCCGGCCGTTAAATGTATGTACATGAGGTGGGAAGTCAAAAATACATACATAAACGGCAGAAACCTCGCTTTTGACGGCAAAGGCGGACAGTTGTTCGGCAAATATATTCTTTGGCTTGTGCTATGCGTAATTACATTGGGAATATATGCGATATTCGTAATGCCTTTAAATCTTGTCCGCTGGCAGACCAAGCACACTTATTTTGAAGGGGAAAGGGCGCCCGACGAGCCGAGCGAAAGCAAATTCACGGGTACTTGGCTGGGGCTTTTCGGAATCAATTTCGTTACGACTTTAGTTACGATAATTACTCTCGGACTCGGCTCGTTCTGGGCGCAATGTTACAAACAGCGTTGGTTCTCAAAACATAAAATCATAGACGGTCACCCTCTTTATTTTACCGGCATAGGCATACAGTTTTTCGGAAAATGTATTGTTTGGATACTTCTTACGGTCATAACGATAGGTATATATTCTTTCTGGCTTACGGTAAAGATTAAAAAATGGCTTATTTCGCATACGCACGTAAAAGACCCCGCCATGTTAAAATCCGCACCGGCTTCTTTCTGATTTTATAAGAGAATAAAACAGGTCTATGAAATAAAAACGCAAATATATTAAAGATATCCCCCTGCGCCCGCGCTTAAATCGCGGGCGCAGGGGGATTATTAATATGAGTTTATAAATAAACTATGATATGAATAGGAGTTTATCAATAAAATATGAATAGAAGTTTATAAATAAACAAAGTAAGTTTTATTAAAAAAGAGTTTAAAGACCGCGGGAAATTTTTATATCCTCGATAATATACAGGCGTTTCAGTAAAGTAAGGGTATTTTAAAAATAATCTCATTTATAAAATAAACCATTTATTTACCTGAAACTTCTAATGAACAAATTTTTTACAAACGGCGTTGACTTCACTCGAAAAAACGATTTTTTCGGATATTTTCCGAACGGAAAAAGATTGCCGTAAAAACCGAAAAGGGGAAAAGGGCAACGCCGTTTTTAAAGCGAAAAAATTTATCTTCTCGCAAAAACCCAAATTTTATCGGGTTTTAAGAACGGCCGATTTTTCCTCATCCTTGTTTTTTCGATAATCACCCAATCCATATCGCCGAGTTCAAAAGCCCTGCCCACAATAAAATATTTGCCGTACTTTCCGTTTTTGTATCCGTTATTATCCGCATACAGAGTGTCCGTGCCGGCTGTCAGTTCGGCAACGGTTTTATTTTTAATTTCTTTTAGATAAGATACGTCCTTAAAACCGAGTCTGATAAGTTCTGCTTTAATCTTTCTCACGGAATACAGATTTATCAACTCTTTTAATTCAGACTCTTTCATGCCGTTTTTTTCCTTATATTTTAATCAGCCTTACTATATGCCAAATCAGTAATTTCAAATCTATTTTTCGGCCGACAAGAGCGAGATGGAATAATCGAGGCGACGGAGCGTTTCTTCTCTTCCGAGAAGTTCGGCTATCTCCATAACTCCGCCCGGCGTGGATTCTTTACCGGAAATGGCAACGCGGACGCACCAGAATACCTGCCCGTTCTTGACGCCGAGGCCCTTTACTATCTTCATCATAGCGTCGTGCACGGAATCAAAAGTAAACTCTTTAAGATTGGCTATGGCGTCCCTTGCAAGGGGGAGGACGGTCTTTGCCGTTTCCGTATCGGTTTTCATCTTTTTATGCGTGTAAAGACTTACGTCGTATTCGCCGAATTCTTCGAGAAAATCTATCTTGGCGGGTATCTCTTCAAAAGTTTCTATGCGCGTTTTAAGCAGCACCGCTATTTTTTTAAGGTCGTATTTACCGTAAACTTTGCTTTTTTTCAAGAACTCGTCCGCCCTTTCCACGAACTCCTCATCGCTCATCGCCTTTATATATTCGCCCGAAAGCCAGCGCATTTTGACTTCGTCGAAAATTGCGGGGGATTTTCCTATCCCGTCAAGCGAAAAATTGTCGATTAGCTCTTTTAAGCTCATTTTTTCGGTATTGTCTTTGGGACTCCACCCCAAGAGCGCGATATAATTTACTATCGCCTCTTTAACGAAGCCCTTTTTGACAAAATCCTCATAGCTCGCATCGCCGTTTCTCTTGGAAAGTTTATGCTGAGCGTCTTTCATGATGGGGGGGAGGTGAATATATGTCGGCCGCTCCCAACCGAACGCGTCGTACATAAGATTATATTTCGGAGTGGAAGAAAGATATTCGGTGCCGCGGATAACATGCGTTATGCCCATGAGGTGGTCGTCTACGACGTTCGCGAAGTTATATGTCGGCATGCCGTCGCTCTTTATCAGAATCCCGTCCTCTATATCCTTATATTCTACGGTTATATCGCCGTAAACGAGGTCATGATAGCTGCCCTCTCCCTCTAATGGGACATTCTGTCTAATGACATAAGGTTCGCCGCGCGCAATGCGCTCTTTTACCTCTTCGGGTGAAAGATTAAGACAATGCTTGTCGTATCTTACATTCCCTTCCGCGTCTTTAAGTCCCGCAATGCGCTCGGGAGTGCAGAAACAGTAATACGCTCCGCCGAGTTCCACGAGTTTTTCGGCGTATTCTTTATAAATACTTTTTCTTTCGCTCTGAACGTACGGACCGTAATCGCCGCCCACGTCGGGCCCCTCGTCGTACATTATCCCCGTATCGCGCAACGTATCGTATATAATCTGTACCGCGCCGTCGACATATCTCGCCGAGTCGGTATCCTCAATGCGGAGAATAAAATCACCGCCGTATTTTTTTGCATACAGATACCCGTAAAGAGCGGTTCTTAAACCGCCTATGTGAAGATAGCCCGTGGGGCTGGGCGCAAACCTGGTCCTTACTTTACTCATAATTACTCCCTGATTAGTCTATAATATTTTTGAAAAGATTCTCCGAATCCGAACAATCTTTAATATACTGCATACGTCCCGAAACATGATAACTGAACGCCTCATCCCTGCCTATGATAATATGGTCTGTAAGAGTTACGCCGTGCATGGATAATATGGCGTTTAACTTTTTTGTCGAAAAATCATCTGCACTGCTCGGCATACTGCACCCGCTCGGGTGGTTGTGCGCAACGAGCGCAAACCTCGGCTTATACAGCGCCACTGCCTTGGCTATTTCGGGAGCGTCTCCGCTTACCTCGTCCGCACCGCCGTTGTCATATACAAGCTGTGTAAGGCATTTGTATTTTCCGTCAAGCAAGAGTATGATAAGCCTTTCTTCGGCAAGTCCGTCAAAGTACTCTGCGAGATTTTTCCTGCTTTCGCTGAAATTGTAAAAGCGTTTTACGACGCCTTGCCTTTTCTCTTTTTGTCTTATCGCTTCAAAAATTCTGCCCGTAACCGAAATATGCGAGGCGACGCGTTCGCCCACACCCGATACCGTCATCAGTTCTTTCGGCGTTGCCCTGAAAACTCCCGGCAAATCTCCGAATATTCTAAGTATCCTGTGCGCAAGCGCGTTCGTATCCTTTCTCGGCACGACGGGAAACAACATGATTTCCAAAAGTTCATGGTCGGAAAAACCTTCAAAGTTGTTTATAAACTTATTTATAATTCTTTCACGGTGCCCTTTGTGAATATCTTTGTCGTCCATATTCATAATTTTATCATATTTTATTGAAAAATCAAATACAATTATATGTTTTTTGCATTTTTAGGTCAAAAATATCGGCAAATCGGTTTTTAATCTTTACGTTTCGGTTTTAATTTAATTTTCACTTATCTTTAATCCGCATCTGCGCCTTATTATAAAGCTAATTTTCACATCGCCCGCTGTCATCCTTGCCGATTGCCGCCACGATAAATAATGCCCGCGAACACTATTACACCGACCGCATTCTGCCTTCGGGTACGCCGTCCTCTCGCCGCGCCTTAATGAAACACTCGCCCTTATAAA
This sequence comes from uncultured Clostridia bacterium, assembly GCA_944367535.1. Taxonomy (GTDB): domain Bacteria; phylum Bacillota; class Clostridia; order Christensenellales; family Borkfalkiaceae; genus UBA1259. The sequence continues at coordinate 41,950 of CALVWQ010000003.1, read as the reverse complement.
CTACTGTTTTTATATTTAATGTTGCATTTTTCTTTACTTGATAGTATAATAAATTGAAGAGTTTAAAACATAATAAAAAATAAGGAATAAAAAATATAATGCGGGAATTTAATCAGTTTAAAAAAGACCTCGCGGCTCTCATATCTTTCAGGAGCGTAAGAGGCGAAAGAGAAGACAATATGCCGTTCGGGAAAGAAGTATACGGCGCGCTCTCGTACTTTTTAGAAGTCGCCGAAAGAATGGGCTTTAATACAATCAACTACGATAATTATGCGGGGGAAATAATTTTCGGAGAGGGCGATGAAATCGGAATTATAGGGCATCTCGACGTAGTACCCGCGGGCGGAGGCTGGGACCATGACCCGTTCGAGCTGACGATAAAAGACGGTATTTGTTACGGGCGCGGGGTACAGGACGACAAGGGGCCTCTGCTACAATGCCTTTACGCCTTAAACGAACTTAAAAACTCGGGCATAGCCCCCAAACGTAAATTCCGTCTCTTTGTCGGGTGCAACGAAGAAACGGGCTGGGAGGATTTATCCTATATTCAGTCAAAGACCGTTCTTCCCGAATACGGGTTTTCGCCGGACGGAAATTTTCCTCTTTCATATGCGGAAAAGGGGATAGGGATATTCGAATTCCGTATTCCGCACCTCAAAAACTTCCATTCTCTGTCAGGCGGCTCGGCAGTAAACGCCGTGTGCGCCTATGCTAAATGCACGGAAGACGGGGGCGCGGACCGCGAAACCGCGGAAAAATACGGTTTGAGGATAGACGGCGAACTTATAGAAAGTTTCGGCGTGGCGGCGCACGGGTCCAGCCCGCACCTCGGCAAAAACGCCATGCTTCCGCTGTTTAAGTATTTTGCGGAAAAAGGCGAAAACGTCGGAAGTGTAATAGAGTGTCTTTTCGAGGACAGATACGGTATTTCCAAACTCGAAAACGAACAGGGCAAAGTTACTTTTTCGCCCGACCTTCTCTCGGAAGACAAAGAGGGAATAAAAATCACCTGCGACTGTCGTATTCCCGCTCCTTTTACCCTTGAAGACGTAAAAAGAATAGCCGATAAATTCGGCATTCCGTACACCGCTTTTGAAAAACACCCGCCTTTACTCGTCGAAAAAGAAGGATGGTTCGTCGAGACGCTCCTTTCCGCGTATAACTCGGTAACGGGCGAAAACGGCGTTCCGCAGAGCATGGGGGGAAGCACTTTCGCGCGCGCGTTTAAGTACGGCTGCGCGTTCGGTTGCGAATTCCCGGGCATTGATGCGCACATTCACGACGCAAACGAACGCGTTTCGGAAGATAACCTCGAAAAAAGTTACGAAATTTACAGACGCGCGATATTCGCGCTCGCCGAAAAATAAAAATTCGGCGGTTTTAAGGCGTTTTCGAAGCGTTTTGCGCGTTTTTTGTTGAAATATTTTTATCGCTGTGATAAAATATTGTATGCGCAGCGGAAAATCAATGCGATAGACCGCATATTACGCAAAATAAAATTCAACGGAAATTATAAACAGGTAAAATTATGACGTTCGATACCGAACTGGTGGGAAAAATCGGCTCGATGGCGCTGATAGACCGTACCGACAGCATTCTCGATTACACGCTGATAGCAAGGCTCTCCGCAGAACTGCGCCCCGGATATATCTGGGTAACCAGCGGCGCGGCTGAAACGGGAAGACTCGACTATATAAAAAGAAACGGCAAAGAACTTAAAGGCTCGCCCGAAGAAGTCAAAACCGATTACTCTGCGCAAGGTCAGGCAATCTTAATGGCTACTTACCGCCAGTACGTGGACTCCAAATATTCGCTGCGGCAGGTTCTCGTCGAACATCAGCATTTCAACGACGAAGAAAAGAAAGAACATCTCCGCAGGCTTCTGATACGCGCAAAAGAACAAAACGCCATCCCCATCATAAATTATAACGACGCCGTAAGCACCGAAGAAAGCCGACGCTTTGAGATTCAGTCGCTTAAAAGCAAGAAAAACAAAGTCGTAGAGTGTGTCGATAACGACGAAACGGCGGCGCAGATAGCTTGTCTTGTTAAAGCCGAAACCCTTCTCATACTTACCAGCACGGAGGGCATTTACCGTGAGAGCAACGACCCGTCGACTTTGATAACCGAAATCGGGGGAAAGGATATATACGAAGTTCTCGACAACATTACAGAATGCGAAAATTATTGCAACGGCGCCTCCCGCGCGGGGGCTAACGGTGCAAAGGCAAAACTCGAATACGTAAAAGACGCGGTCAGAATCGGAACGAAAGTCATAATCGCTTCTGCCAAATATTCCATCAAAAACATTTTAGCCGAAAAAGTACGCTGTACGGTAATAGGCGTAAGATAATTTTTCTTATGGTTAAAAATTAATTATATTTAAGGTAAAATAAAAAATCGGAGGACGAAAAAATTTTTTCGTCCTCTTTGCATAAACAAAAAAATTCGGCACATAATACTACCAAGGGGGAAGTTATGAGAGATAAAAAGAAAGCCGCGAAGAATTGTAACGGCAAACAGAGCAAGAACGTCAACGATTGCAAATAATCATGCGTAAAAAGTGCAAAGCAAAACTTCTGAGCAAGTACGACACGCAAGGTTCTTATACGGGAATAAGTGCGGAGAACCGTTATGAAATACCCGTGCAGGACGCAGACGACTTGTAAAAATTGACGGCTTGTAAAGATTATTGATTAAACTGTAATCCTTAAAAGATTAAGAGCTGAAAAAAGATAAATTAAGCAAGGATTGTTTTCGATAAATCGAAATAAATCTATTATTTCTGAAAATAAAAGATATTGTTATCGCAATTAAAGAAATTCATTATTTCTGAAAATAAAAGATAATGTTATCATATTGAAAGAAATCAAAAATTTATCGTTATTACGGCTCTTTTTCTTTTTTAAATGAAAGTTTATCCGCGTTATATGCAAAACCTCCGTGGCGGGGGTGCAAAAGCGCCCCCGCCACGGAAACTTTCGTTTATATTTTAATGTTTTTATAAAACGGTTACCGCCTTTAACCGCCGTTTATAAACCGGGTCGCCGCGTTACCACTCCGCGGGCAGCCCATTCACATAATGCCATAATCTTCTGTTTTCGCCTGTACCCGTTTCGGAATAATACCATCTCCACGCCTCTCTTAAATGTAGGTTGCCGGTATCCATAACGCCGTCTATCGCGTTAAACTGTGTGCTTGTTGTCCCGCCGTAATACACATTCATGGTAGCGTTACGGAATGCGTCGTTCCCTACTTTGGTAACGCTCTTGGGGATCACTATGATATCCATTTCGCAGGAATAAAAGGCGTTGTTACCGATAGTTCTTACCCTCTCGGGCAGGATAACGGTGCCTATCTCACTGTTGCGGAACAGGGCCTCGCTTAAAACATTTATCCTGCTCGGCAGAGTAAATGTGTCAAGCACAAGGTATGAAAGGGCTTCCGCTCCCAGGGTATTAACGGTATCGGGGAGGGTGAGCGAAGTAACCGCCGCCCCCTTAAAGGCCGCCGCCCCGACGGCGGTAAGCCCGTCCGGTAAAACTATCGAGGTGAGCTTCGAGCCGTAAAAGGCATAATCTCCTATGGCGGTTACGGTATCGGGCAGGGTAAGGGTGCCCGTAATCCCCGGGGCAGCCGCCTCGACAGATGTGATATTTCCTCCCGTCGTGCCGTATATTACCCCGTTTTGTGCAATAAGCCCCGCAATGTTTCCTTCCTCCACGGTTATTTGGGTCAGGTTTTCGGGCACCGCCCTCATCACATAAGAAACTCCGAGTACCGAATTTCCCACAAAAACTTCCCCCGTTATCGAAAGCAGGGTGGAGGGCAGGGAAACGGAAACTATATCCGCACCCGCCAAAGACCCGGCGTTAAGCTTTTCAATCCCTTCGGATATCACAACGCTTTCAAGCCCGGGTTTGTTGGCAAGAGTATAGGCCGCCACTTCGGTAACGGGCCTGTTGTTATACGTTCCCGGCACAACTATTTCGGTCTGCCCCATAAGATCGGCGCCTCTCTTCCAATTTACAATATAGCCGTCTCTGTCGCTGTTCAGCGTGAAAGTGAAAAAATAATCGTTGTAAGAGGTGCCGCAAACCGAGCACTCTCCGTCCTCCCAAGAGTGCGCCGCTTTTGACGTACCAAGGCTTGAAACGGAGTTTTCGCACGCCTCGTCGGAAAAATTAAGGCCGCAGTCCGGGCATTCCCAATACTCTATGGTGCCGTAGTCCCGGCAGGTACCCGCCACGGCGGCGTGGTGTATCTTGTTCTTATGGTTTAACTTGGTTTCCGCAAGGTCGGCTTCGCTTAAAGTCTTGGTCGCATTCTCGTCCGCAAAATACTTTCCGCAAAGGTCGCACTCCCAATATTCTGTCTGCCCGTCCCGCGTGCAGGTAACCGTGGCCGCGTGATAAGTAAGTTCGTGCTCGCACGTCTGCGTCTGCGGGTTCTCTTGCGAATTGTTCGGGTCGGAGTCGTTGTTGCAGGCAGAGAACACCGGGGTAAACGCGCATATAAGCGCAAGAATAAATAAAACCGGTTTTTTCATCTCTTTTTCTCCTTTTTTTAATCGAATTTATTATATAGTATTTTTTCCTATACGTCAAGTATTTTATAGAATTTTTTCCTATATTATACTACACAGGGAGGCATATATGGACTTAGCGAAAACAGTGGGAGAAAACCTGAAAGCGGCAAGAAAAGCCAAGGGAATCACCCAAAAACAGATAGCGGCGGAATTAAACAAATATCAGTCCGATTACAGCGACTATGAGACGGGTAAGGTGCAGTTAGACTATGAAAAGATAGTTTATCTATGCAAGCGTTTCGATATCTCGCCGGACGAGCTGTTCGATTTCCGCTGAACGCCCTATCCGCGCGCGGGCAAGGCATGGAGAGGGCTAAAAAGAGCGGCTTTTTAAGGGGCAAAGCCGCGTATAAAGGGAGTAGTCTGCCGGAACCGCAGGAAAACGGGGCGGGCCTTGGGCTGCGGGGCAAGCCGCCGGAGCGGCGGATAATGCGCGCTGCGGCAAGCATTTAACCGCTTTTTATCTTTAACTTGTTTTGCTTTTTTATTTTTTTATTTTCTTTTATTCATATAACTTTATACATTCGTATATAAACCGAACTTTTATGTTTGATTTTATATAATTGCACGCTTTTTTTAACTCATTTATGCCTTTTTAAAATTTTCCGCCCCTCGGCGACTGCCGAGGGGCGGGTTTTTAAGTCGGTCTGTAAGCCGAATTCTGTCGTGTACGGCCATTTATCTAGGAGCGACGTCTCCGTCGCCCTCAAGCGATATTTTATAAACCGTCTCGGTGAAACTCCCTAATGAAACGGTTTGTCAATCTTGCTTCGGGTGGGGTTTACATTGCCCCTCGCGTTACCGTGAGGGCGGTGGGCTCTTACCCCGCCTTTTCAACCTTACCGCTTGCGCGGCGGTAATTTTCTGTTGCACTTTCCTTAAAGTCGCCTTCACCGGGATTTCTCCGGCACCCTGTTTCTAAGAAGTTCGGACTTTCCTCATTGGCGGTTTCTCTCCGCCACCGCGGCCGTATAACCGACTTAAAAAGCACAATTATTTTATAATATTTGCGGCTAAATGTCAAGTATAATGTCTTTCCGCCGCCATACTCGCGTTCGTTATTTTTTTGTTCTCAAATACACCATGAGCACGGTTATATCTGCGGGGGAAACGCCCGATATTCTGCCTGCCTGCCCGAGATTTTTCGGACGGATTTTGTCGAGTTTCTGCCGCGCTTCCAGTCTTAACCCTTTTATGGAAAGATAATCCGTATCGTCAGGCAGAAGCTTTTCTTCGTACTTTCTCTGTTTTTCTATAAGTTCTCTTTCCTTTTCGAGATACCCGCTGTACAGCGCGTCCGTTTCCACCGTTTCCAAAGTCCGCGCCGAAACGCCTTCATATCCGCCAAGACATTCCGCAATTTCCGAAAAAGGAATTGCTCTTCTCACCAAATCCGCTGCGGAAAGCGCGGTGTTGGCAGTATTAAAGCCGTGTTTTTTTAAAAGCTTTTCCGTTTCTTTCGGCTTGTATTTAATTTCTGACTGCGCTTTGGCGCATAGATATTCCTCTTTTCGTTTTAAAAACCTCTCGTATCTTTCATCCGAAACCAGCCCCGCTCCGCGCCCTTTTTCGGTCAGTCTGAAATCGGGGTCGTCCTGTCTTAAAACAATCCTGTGTTCAGCGCGGCTGGTCATCATTCTGTAAGGTTCGTTCGTCCCTTTCGTAACGAGGTCGTCTATAAGAACACCGATATACGCCTCGTCTCTGCCGAGAATAAGGGGGTCTTTACCCCGCAGCGATAAAGAAGCGTTAAGCCCCGCCATAAGCCCTTGCGCCGCCGCTTCTTCGTAGCCGCTCGTACCGTTAATCTGACCCGCCGTATAAAGCCCCTCGATTTTTTTGTATTCGAGCGAGGGATAGAGGTCTAAAGAATCTATGCAGTCGTATTCAATGGCGTAAGCATACCTCATAATCTCGCAGTTTTCGAGTCCTTTAATCGTCCTGTACATGTCGCGCTGCACGTCGTGAGGCAGGGAAGTGGATAATCCCTGAACATAAACTTCGTGCGTATCCGCGCCCTCGGGCTCCAAAAACAGCTGATGCCTGTCTTTATCCGCAAACCTTACGACCTTATCCTCGATAGAGGGACAGTACCTCGGTCCCGTGCCCTTTATAGTCCCCGAAAAGAGCGGGGAACGGTGCAGATTTTCCCTTATAATCCTATGCGTTTCCTCGGTCGTATAGGTGAGATAACAGGGTTTTTGCACTGCGGGCACTCCTTCCGACATAAATGAAAAAGGATAAACGTTCTTTTCGCCCTCCTGTACTTCGAGGCGGGAAAAATCTATCGTCCTGCCGTCCACTCTCGCGGGGGTGCCCGTCTTAAATCTTCTCACCGTAAAACCCAAATTCATAAGGTTTTCGGTGAGCAAAGTGGCGGGCTGAAATCCGCTCGGCCCAGACGGAGCGGACCATTCGCCCGCAATGACTCTTCCGTTTAAATAAACTCCCGTCGCGACGACGACCTTACTGCAATAAAGTACGCCTCCGAACGCCGTACGAACGCCCGTAACCTTCTTTCCGTCGGTCAGTATCTCTGCGGCTTCGCCCTGTAATATGCGCAGGTTTTCCGTTTCTTCGAGCGTCTTTTTCATGAGCCGGTGATAGAGGTTTTTGTCTTCCTGACCGCGCAGGCTCTGCACCGCGGCGCCCTTGCCGCGGTTTAAGATTCTTATCTGCAACAGCGCCTTGTCCGCATTTATACCCATTTCGCCGCCGAGGGCGTCTATCTCTCGGACAATCTGACCTTTCGCCGTCCCGCCGATAGACGGATTACACGCCATAAAGGCTATGCTGTCCAGATTAAGGGTAAGCATAGCCGTCTTTATGCCCGTTCTCGCAAGAGCAAGCGCCGCTTCGCAACCGGCATGACCCGCGCCGATTACTACCGCCTGATAATGTCCTTCGATAAATTCCATATTTTCTACTCTTTAAGAAGCATTTTTTTGATATCGTTTATCTCGGTGCGAAGTTTTGCATCCGTCTTTATTAGTTCCGCCACCTTGTCGCGCGCATAAATTATCGTCGCGTGGTCTCTGCCGCCGAGTTTAGCACCTATGCTCGCAAGCGGAATGTTCATCATATCCGTAATAAGATAGGCGCAAATCTGTCGCGGCTCGACAAATTCCTTGTTTTTCTTCTTTCCGAAAATATCCGCGCGCGCGACTTTGTAAAAACCGCAAACGCAGTCTATGATGTCGTCCATCTGCAATTCTTCCTCGCGTTCGCCCGCCGATTCTTTGAGAGCCTCTTTAACGAGGTCAATCGTTATGGGACATTCGTGAAGTTTGCTGGCAAAAATAACTTTTGTGAGTTTCCCGATGAGAGAACGTATATCGCTGTCGTTGAGTTCGGCGATATAGGAGAGTACTTTTATGTCGATAAGGCACTTTTTTTCCTCCGATTTTCTCCTTAAAATCGCTATTCTCGTTTCGAGGTCGGGCGCCTGAACATCGGCGAGAAGTCCGCCCTCAAAGCGCGTTCTGAGCCTGTCCTCCAACACCTCTATTTCCTTGGGCGGGCGGTCGGATGTGAGTACCACCTGCTTATTCTGCATCACAAGTTCGTTGAATGTATGGAAAAATTCGGTCTGTATACCCGTTTTCTTGGCGAGAAACTGAACGTCGTCTATAAGAAGCACGTCCACTTTCCTGTACTTTTCGCGAAACTCCGCAGGCGAGCCTTTGCCTTTTCCGATACTCTCGATTAACTGATTGGTAAACTGTTCGCAAGTAGCGTATAAAACGTTTACCGACGGCGAATGGATTTTAAGATAATTTGCAATCGCCATAAGGATATGAGTCTTTCCGAGACCCGTGCCGCCGTATATGAACAGGGGATTATATGCGTCGCCCGGGTGCTCGGCGACGGCCTTTGCCGCCGCGTATATCATCTCGTTTGAAGAACCGACCACAAACGATTCGAAGGTAAAGTTTGGATTTACCGGCATCCCGTAATTTTCCGTTACGCTTTCCGCGTCGGTGAGCGTTTCTCTTTTATATTCGTCGCCCACAACCACTTCGAAGTCGGAAATCTCCGAACTGCATTTTTTCAGAGCGTCCTGAATCTTTTCCGCAAGTTTCGTGGAAACGGTATCCGCAAAAAGTTTGTTACCGGTGAGTAATACGAGTTTGCCGCCTATGATATCCACGGGTTTAAGCATGGTTATATAGGTATCGAACGAAATAGAACTAACCGTTTTTTCAAGCTCGGGAAGTGCCGTCTTCCACATAATCTCGTAACTTTCCATCTGTCATTTCCTTTATAAAGACTTTTTCGTTTGCATTTGAGTAAAAAACATTATATAATATTTTTAAAATAAAATAAAGTTTTTACGACAAAATTTTAAAAAACAATTTTTTCATTTTATGTACATCGAGAAACTTTTGCTTAAAAATTTCCGCAACTATCGCGAAGAAACCTTCGGATTTTCGGATAAAATAAATCTTCTCACGGGCAGAAACGCGCAGGGGAAAACCAACGCCGCAGAGGCGATATTTTTTCTCTGCACGGGCTATTCTCCGCGCGTCAGCCGCGACAGGCTGGTGGTAAGAAACGGCGAGGAGCATGCGGAAATTTCCGGCACGGCAATGTCCTCTTATGGCGAAGTATCGGTGAAAATAATATTCAGCCGCAACGATAAAAAGAGGGTGTTTGTCAACGGGCTGGAAGTGCTTAAAATAGGCGAACTTCTGGGGAATATTCACAGTGTGTTTTTTAATCCTTCGGAACTTAAACTTGTGCAGGAAAGCCCCGAGGACAGACGCAGATTCATGAACATATCCCTTTCGCAGATGTCCAAAAACTATTTTTACGCGCTGCAACGATACAATAAAATCCTGTCTCAGAGAAATAATCTCTTAAAAGACGCCGACAGGTCTGTTATATTGGAAACGCTCCCCGTATGGGACGAACAGCTCGCCCGAAACGCGGCGGTGATAATAGGGGCAAGAAACGATTTTCTGGCGGCGATAGGTCCGACGGCGGAGGAAAAACACGCTTTTTTGTCGGGCGGGAAAGAAACTTTGAAAATGAAAACCGAAAGCGGATATTACGGCAGCGCGGAAGAAATAACTTTCGCGGTACTTTCAGACCTTAAAACCGCAACGGAAAGAGATATGCGGCTGGGCTTTACTTCCATAGGTCCGCACAGGGACGACATAAAATTTATATTAAACGGCGAAGACGCTCGCGTCTTCGGGTCGCAAGGTCAGCAGCGCACCGTCGCGCTAGCATTAAAACTCGCGGAAACAGAACTGTTTTATAACAGATTCGGCGAATACCCGATACTTATCCTCGACGACGTCCTTTCCGAACTCGACAAGTCGAGACAGAAAAAACTGCTCTCCGCGGTAGGCCATTTGCAGACGATTTTCACCTCCACGGAAGTCCCTCGCGGCGTGTTTGCGACGAGAAGTTACCGTAAGACCGTAATTGAAAACGGTGCTATAAAATCACAGTCTTAAACATTTCAAACTTTTTCGAAAAACAATTAAACCCTTATTTCGGCGCAGTTCAAAAACTTCTGTTTTTCATGGTTTTATTGTTTTCGGATTATAATGTATGTTGTATTTATAATTTTTTTCTGATTTTTTTACATTTTACATTTTTTCTCCCTTTCTCGATTTGACGTTTGCGGAAAATTTTATAATAGTTCTTAAAAAATCGTCCGATTATTGATATATTTAATCTTTTATAAGAAATTTGATTGGATTGTTTAATTCCGCAACGCCATAACACGTTTCCCGCACGAAAAAACCATAAAAATTTGTCGAAACCCGATTGACAAAGCCGAATTTTTAAGTTAAAATGTCTTTTATATAAATTCAAGGAGGCTTTTATGTTAAAAGGTACCGAAAAAATCTGGGATATTCTGGGCGAAATACTTGCCGTGGTGCTCGTCGTGGTCTATGCGCTGCTTATCGTCAACGCATCGTTCCCGTTTATTCCGAAAGGGATAATAACGGACATTCTGGAAATCATACGTACATACGGCGCACTGCTTCTGGTCGCGATAGTGGGATTTGAGGCAATGAGCAAGAGAAATATAATCTTCCGAATAATTTTCCTCGCCCTTCTCGCAGTGATAGTCGTTTTCATGTTCTTCCGCGGCACTTACGAAAATTTCATAAACATAATAAAATAATAACTTAAAACCTTTTAAAATAACAACTTGATGTTTTTAGGCAAACGCGCGCCCGCTCGGAAATATTTCCGAGCGGGCGCGGCTTTCTAACTTTTTATATTACTTTTTTATTTTATCTTTTCAATGTCCTGTTTTTAGCAGTTTTGTGTTTTTGAATTATTAAAGCGCTTATATCGTTTTAACTTTTTTGCCCGCTTTACTTTTTAAATGTTTTTTCCCATTTCAAAAGCCTCATCGCCGTAAGCGGAGTTTTTCGCATCGCCCTTTGCTTCGAGCCCCGTTCCGCGCAAAACCTTTTTGAGTCTCACGCCGTCAAAACATTCGACCCAGCCTTCAACCGCCTTTACGGCGCCGTCAACCGCGCGCTTGTCGGTATCCGCCGCCGTCGCTATCAGATAGACATCCTTAAACCTGTTGTCCTGCGAAAACAGGGGGTTTAGCCTGTCGAGAAAAGTTTTCAGCTGTCCCGAGACGGAATAATAGTATACGGGTGTCACAAAGACCAGCACGTCCGAATCGCGGACTGCGGAATAAATTTCGTTCATTCCGTCATATAAGACGCATTTCCCCGAAGTCTGACAGTACATGCAGCCCGTGCAGAATTTAAGCCCTGTCTCATCCGTGCGGACTTTCAAAACCTCGTTTCCGGCGCTCTTTGCGCCCTCAATGAATCTGTCCGCAAGAAAATCGGAATTTCCGCCTTTCCTCGGGCTTGATGAAACTATAAATACTTTTTTCATTTTTTTATTCTCCTTTTTAGTGTCGTGGAAACTTATCATAACAAATTTTAATTTTTTTCGTCAGCATACAGGCTCTTATCAAAACCGCAATAATTCGATAATAAAGATAAGCGGGGGAGGAGTATGGCAGAGCAAAACCTCGGCGAAGGGATTATAATTTTTTTATTACCCGTGCGGGCACACCCGCCACGACGACGGACGGTGGTACGTCTTTGGTTACGACCGCTCCCGCCGCCATCACCGAATTATCCCCCACGGTTACGCCCGCAAGGACGGTGGCGTGCGAGCCTATCCAAACATTTTTTCCTATTACGACGGGTGCAGGAATCATACTCGCCCGATTTTCGGGGTCGAGGTCGTGATTTAACGTGGCTATGACCACTTGATGCCCGATTAGCGCGCCGTCACCGACTGTTATTCCGGCCTGGTCCTGAAAACAGCAGCCTGCATTTACAAATACGTTTTTGCCCACCGAGATGTTTTTTCCGCAGTCGGTATAAAAAGGGGGAAACAGATTGAAAGATTCATCGACCTTTTTACCGGTAAGTTCGGAAAAGAGTGCGCGGAGTTCTTGGGGAGTGCGATATCCGTCGTTCATTTTTCCCGTTATCCTGCGCGCCCTGTCGGCAAGAGAATGCATGACTTGATGCATCGGCGAACCTGCCTTCACATAACCGTCTTTTTTTATCAATTCAAAAAATTCTTTTTCTTCCATTTCTGCTCATTTTTAAAAACTTATTTTTTATATTATAATACAAAATTTTGTATTTTACAATATTTTAAAAGACGCCGCGAGACGTTTATTCCCGTCTCGCGGCGTTTGATTATCTTTTTTCGACGCTCGGCGCTTTAAGTTTCTTTTCTTACGCCGTATTTTCGTCTCGGCGAACACAAAAAATTTCAGCCGAAAAACTTGTTTTCGATTTCTTCCGCGGTAGCGTATCCGACGATTTTATCTTTAATTTCGCCTTTATCGAACAATATTATAGTAGGAATTGCTTCCACGCGGTATTTGACCGCGAGGGAAGGCTGCTCGTCGACATTTATTTTTCCTATTTTTACCTTTCCGTTTAACTTGGTGTCAAGTCTTTCGAGTTCTGGCGCCACCATACGGCAGGGTCCGCACCACGTCGCCCAAAAATCGACGATAACGGGCGTTTGTTCGTTTATTATTTCTTTATCGAAATTTTCCGAAGTGATTTTTACTTCCATAATGATTCTCCCAAAATTTAATTTTTACCATTTTAGCATAATCAAATCGGACTTGTAAAGCGAATAAAAGCACTAAAACCGTTTAAATCATATTCTGAAACATTTCTGAACGTCTTTAAAACTTCCGAGCACCATAAGTTTTACATCGGAAGAAAGAATCGTATCGGGGGTTACGGATAAAATCATGTCTTTATCCTTTTTTGTACCGAGGATATTAAGATTATATTTTTTTCTGACTTCGAGTTCGCCTATGGTTTTGCCCGTCCAGTTTTTGGGCACTTCGAGTTCGAAGATTGCGTGCTCCTCGTCAAGTGCGACGTAATCCGAGATGTGGTCTGCGGTATATCTGACCGCCACCCAGTTTGCGAGTTGGCGTTCGGGATAAACTATCTCATCCGCGCCGTTTCTCAAAAGGAACTTGGCGTGAACGTCTCTCGTCGCTCTCGCGACCACGAATTTCGCTCCGAGGTCTTTTAAAAGCGATGTGGTTTCAAGCGAATTTTGAAAATTGTCGCCGATAGCGACTATGCAGAGGTCATAATTTCTCACTCCCAAATCCTGCAAAAACACTTCGCTCGTGCTGTCGCCTATCTGTGCATTGGTAACATACTGCAAGACGGCATTGACGCGCGATTCGTCTTTGTCCACCGCCATGACCTGATGTTTTAACTCGCAGAGTTTTTTCGCCACATTCTGACCGAACCTGCCGAGCCCTATAAGTAAAACGCTTTTCATAAACTGTCTCCTAAACGGATATTTTTTCTTCGGGTAATTTAGCTCCCGTATCGGGTTTTTGAGCGATAACCGCAAACATTATTGTCAGGCCGCCTACTCTCCCGAAAAACATCAAAAGTATGAGTATTATTTTTGAAAGCACTCCCAGCGAAGGGGTAATTCCGAGCGAAAGTCCCACCGTGCCTATTGCAGACGCCGTTTCAAACATACATGAAAGCAGGGGAAGCCCCTCCGCCGCGCTTATTACAAACCCTCCGAGCGTAAAAAGCGAGATATACATTAAAAAAACCGAAACGGCGACTTTTATGGTCGAATCGGCGATTCTTCTGCCGAAAACACGCGTGTCGCCGCGCCGTTTAAGCACCGAAAACAGCGTCGCGAAAATAATTGCCACGGTCGTTGTTTTCATACCTCCCGCGGTCGAACCGGGCGCCGCACCTATCAGCATTAAAATAATCATTAAAAGCAGTGAAGTTTCCGCCAGTTTTGTCAAATCCACACTGTTAAATCCCGCGGTACGCGTCGTAACCGACTGAAATAAAGAGGCGAGTATCTTTTCGCCGACAGTAAGTTCTTTCCATCTTTCGGAAGAAAATTCCGCAAAGAAAAAATATACAGCCGGTACAAATATCAATACCAGCGTACAGACAATAATAATCTTACTTTGCAATCCGTACTTTCTGAATCTGAATTTGTGTGCACGAATATCGTTCCATGTGACAAATCCCAGTCCGCCCGTGATTATAAGGAGCATGATGGTTAGATTCAGAAGCGGATTTCCCACAAACGAACAAACCGAAGAATAAGGCTCCTTAACACCCATTAAGTCAAACCCCGCGTTGCAGAACGCCGATATCGAGTGAAAAACCGAATACCACACACCTTTAAGAAAGCCGAACTGCGCGTTCATGACGGGGAAAAGCAACACCGCTCCCACAAATTCCACCACAAGGGTCGCTTTAAGAACAAAAAGCGAGAGCCTTAAAATACTGCCGACTTTATGTGCCGAAATCGCTTCTTGAAGAGTGCTTCTCTGTAAAAGCCCTATCTTATAGCCCGTAAATCTCGCTATCCACGCAACTACCGTGATTATTCCCACGCCGCCTACCTGAATAAGTATGATTATCACCGCCTGACCGAACCCGGACCATGACGAAGCGGTATCCCTTACAACCAGTCCCGTTACGCAGACGGCGGAAGTAGCCGTGAAAAGAGCGTCGCCGAATGACGCGCTTTCACCCTTTGAGGCAAAAGGAAGCAACAAAAGTCCGCTGCCCACGAGAATGGTAAGAGCGAATCCGAGTAATATTATCTGATATGAGTTGAGCCTTAACTTTCTACGTATTTTTAAATCTTCCAAGCCGCACCTGCCGAAAGGATTTTTACACCCGAAATTAAATTATAGCCGCTAAAATTATCGATTTGCATTATATTTTATCAAATTAACTCATCTTTGTCAAATGAATGGCGGTTTAAGCATTTCCGATAAACATCCGAAAAAAACTATAAAGGTGATCTTTAACGCGAATGTTTGCATTTTTAAGGCATTTATGTTAAAATTCTCTTAAAATACGGGAGAAAACAATGATAATACTGATAACGGGAGCAACTCACACGGGAAAGACCCGCGCAGCGCGGAACCTTCTAAAAAAATTCGGATTTAACTATATAGGCACGGACTATCTAAAAATGGGACTAATCCGCAGTAAAAACACATCTCTTACACCTTACGACGATGAAAAACTGACAGACTTTCTGTGGCCGATAACCCGTGAAATAATAAAAACCGCCGTAGAAAATCGTCAGAATCTGACCATTGAGGGCTGTTATGTTCCTCCCGATTGGAAAAATGATTTCGGAAAAGAATATCTCGCTCATATAAGGTTTTACTGTCTTGCCATGACAGATAAATACATATATTCCCGATTTAAAGATATAATCAAACACGCAAACGATGCGGAAACCCGTAAAAATGACGATTCTTCTGGAAATATAACGCCTGGATATCTCGTTTCGGAAAACAAAAAATATATCAACGCGTTTTATAATCGCGGCTGCGGCTATAACGCGATTATCTCCGATACGAGTTACAATTCCGTTATAGACCCTTATCAAATCGCCGAGAGCGAAAGACTTATTTTTCGGCTTATGAAAAAAAGAGATTATGCGGATATAGAAGAAATGCTCAAAGACCCCGAAGTAATGTACGCATGGGAGAGAACTTTTTCAGAAAGAGAGATAAGCGAATGGATAAAAAAACGATTGACGGGATATTCGGAAAGAGGTTATGATTATTTTCTCGCCGTCGATAAAAGAAGCGGGGAAACGGTGGGACAGATAGGGCTTTTAAGTGAGAATATAGATGGAAAAATACGATTAGGGCTCGGATATATGCTTAAAAAGAAATTTTTCGGCAAAGGATTTGCAGAAGAAGGCGCACTGACTATGCTTAAATACACTTTCGATTATCTCGGAAGCGAAAGCGTTATAGCGGAAATACGCCCTCAAAACTTTGCCTCTCGTAAAGTGGCGGAAAAACTCGGAATGAAAATAACGGGGGAGACAATAAAAGTCTGGGACGATAAAAAAATACCTCATCTCATATATGAAATAGAAAAAGAAGAATTTCTTTCCCTACATTAACAGTATATACATAAAAAACATTAACAGAATCAAGCGGATGAAAAGCACGAAAAGGAGTGGCTTTGATATCGCATTATAAAGGACGCTCACGCCCTTTGATTAAAATAATAACTACTTTTCCGCGTCTGAATTTTTAATCGGCGGCGTGTTATGTTTTATAATAATTTTATAAATATTACTTTGTTTTAAATTGCGCAAAATTCATTTTTAAAATACAAATTAAAATACATTTCGTTTCCGAAAATAAAAGCAAAACAAAAAATTTCCGCTCCTACGAAATCGTAGGAGCGGAAAATTTTTTAATTGTAAAAACGGATAAATAATGTAAATACGGATAAATTCTGAACTGTCTCTTTATAACGGTTATTTCGACTTGCAAATATGTTTTTTTCCCTGTGCGATTCAACAGTAAATATTCTTTCGCATGGAATTTCAGAAAATTACCGCAAGTACTGCCGCATTAAAACTGTCCCGATAATACATTTATCGGCAAATAACCTGAAACGAGCAATAAATTCACGAATTTTAACCGAAAATTTTCAGTCTTTATCCTTAAAACTGTTTCCGAGATAAGTACCGAAACCGAAAGACGATTTTCTCTTTTCTTCCGAGAATCCGCTCATGCGTCTTTCGGAACCTCGCCTGTCATGACTTCCGCGCCTGTCGCCTTTGCCGGAAAAATCTCTTTTTCTGCGCTCGCCCGAAAAACCTCCGTTTTTCTTCTGCGAAGACCCGCGATTCATTCCCGCGTTATAAGGTCTGCTGAATTCGTCTAGGTCGTTGGGGACGATAATCACGAATCTGTTAGGTTCTTTTCCTTCGCTTCTCGTCGTTACCGTAGTGCTTTCGGCCAGCGCGGTGTGAATGATGCGTCTTTCAAAGGGGGACATGGGTTCGAGATGTACTTCTCTTCTCATGTCGGTTGCCTTTTCTTCGAGGCGTTTAGCGAGTTTTATGAGTGTTTCCTCGCGTCTGTCACGGTAATTTTCGCAGTCAACGACGACTTTGCGATATACTTTGTTGCCGATGTTGGCAATTGCTCCGGTAAGCGTCTGCAATGCGTCCAGTACTTCGCCGCGGTATCCGATTACCGACGACGACGAATCGGTAATGAGTGTGAGATTTTCTTTTTCGTTGTCGTAACGCAGTTCTATTTCGGCGGGAATTTCAAGATATTCCAACACTTTTTTCAAAAATTCCGCTTCGGCGCATTTGTCATCTTCTTTTACGGCTTTTTTCTGGGTTTTAGCCGCGCCTTTCTTTTTTTCTGTCTTTTCTTTTTTCTCTTCTTCCTTTTCTTCTTTTGCTTCTTCGATTTGCTTGGGGGTTATATCAACAACCGCCTGTCCTTTCAATCTGCCGAAAAGCCCTTTGACAGGCTCTTCTTTGACGACGATTTCCGCCTCTTCCGCCTTTAATCCGAGTTCCGCGAGCCCCGCTTCCGTCGCCTCTTTCACCGTCTTTCCAGTAAATTCCATTTTTATATCCTCCGTTCGCTTTCGCAGCGAGAATTTATTTTAATCTTCCTCGGATATGTTTTTTCTTATCCGCTTCGCCCGAAAGAAAATCACCCTTTTCAGCGTCTTGAACTTTTTTCTTTTTATCCTTTTTGGGCGATTCTTTTTTCTTTTCATCCTCTTTCGGGGTATAAACCCTGCTGTGGGTTATGTTTTGCTCGTCTTTCTTGTTTTTGAATTTTATATCGGCAATTTTATTTATGCCGATAGTCGTAAGCATGCTTATAAGAGAACTCAAAACAATATAAATTGAAAACGCCGCGGTATACATGAACGCGAATATCGCCATCATTATAGGCATCATCCACATCATAATCTTCTGCGTCTGCGCGCCCTTCCCGTCGACGGTCTGTAATTCCATCTGCGCTTTCTGGCTCTTAGACATTACAAGTTGCGTCAGAAGAGAAATACCCGCGGTAAGAGCAACGAGAATAAAATAACCGTTCGGCTGAGTTTTTTCTTCGCCGAGTTTAGCGGTGAGATTATTGTAATCGCCTTCCGCCATTACCGGCGTAACCGTGCCGCTGCAACTGCAACTGCCGCCTTCTCTTTTTCCGTGCTTATTGTTAAATTCGGTATAACTCTCGATAGGGTGAGCCATCGCACTGTCAGTAACCCAGATGTTTTTGACCCACAGAAATTTTGAACCGTTGTTTCTGAAAGTTTCGGCGGCTTTTGTTTGGCGTATATCGAGAATAAAATCTTCTCCGCTCATGGGCGATTCACCGGCCGAAACGTCCGAAAACACTTTGCTTTCGCCGTCAACGGTTATTTTTAAATAGTTATTTTCTTCGGAGGCGAGGGGATTGTTTTCCAAACCGAGCCCATCGCTTCTCAATAAATATTCTTCCGCGCCGTAAACTTTGCTTCCGCCTTCCGCGACAGAAAAGCCGCGCTGATATTTTACATAGGAATTAGTGGTATATACTAAAAATTTATTGTCGGTTTTTTCAATATATACGGTATGGTCCTCGCCCTCAGGCACAAACTCGGTTTCTCCCGCGTCGTACTTTGCGGAAATCTTGTCCATATCAATATATAAAGAATCGCCGTTTCTTACTATATATTCCGAATCGGTGTCGAGTCCCGCATATATGACGTTATTGTAAGAAACGCTCATATCGTAAAAATATCTGACGTTCTGATACTTAGAGTAATCGTTAAAAGCGGTAACCGCGACAATAAATATAATTAAAGTGAGAATAGTGGGAAGACACGCCCCGAACATCGAATATCCGTTCTTTTTATAGAGCGCCATCATTTTCTGATTATATAGGTCTTTATTGTCTGCGTACTGAACCTGCAATTTTTCGAGTTCGGGTCGCATTTCTTCCATTTTAATGGAATTTTTACGCATGGAAAACCGCGACATAAAATCGAAGGGCAGGGTAATAAGTTTAAGGATGACAGTAAATAAAATAACGCCTGCCGCAACGGAAGAAGTTACCGTAACAAGCCATAAAATAATATCTACGAGAAAATTACCCGTTTCGGGCGCGGTTAAATTTATAATACTCATTTCAATATACCCATTTCAATACGTTCTTTTTATCGGGAACTTTATCGAATCCGCCTTTACTGAAAGGATTGCACCTTAAAATTCTCCATATTCCGAGCGCCCAGCCTTTAATAAAACCGTGTTTTAAAATCGCTTCAAGTGTATATTGGGAACAGGAGGGAACGTATCTGCAATTTCCGAAGGAAAGATATTTCTGATAAAACCTTATAAAAGAGATACTTAAAAATTTAAGCATAAACTATCTGATAAAACCGCCTTTTCTGAACATGCGGCGCATATCGTCTTTAAAAACCTTTAAGGAATAGTCCTCGCTGATTTTCGGAATAAAAACAAAAAAGAAGTTTTGCCCGAGTTCGGGCATAAAACTTCTGAAAGATTCCCTTAAAATTCTTTTTATTCTGTTTCTTTTTACGCTTCCGCCGTGTTTTTTACTCACGGCAAACCCCGCTTTTAAAGAGTCAGCGGGGAGATAAACAAGCGACAGACTGTCCGAATACAGCCTTTTTCCATTTTTAAAAACCAGATTGAAGTCTTTTTCTCTTTTTAACCTGTAATCCTTTAAGGTCATCTTATAAAATAAACTTATGCGGAAAGTTTATGACGCCCCTTATTGCGGCGGCGCTTTAAGACGTTTTTTCCCGAACGGGTCTTCATTCTTTTACGGAATCCATGTACTTTGCTTCTCTGTCTCTTTTTGGGTTGATAAGTCCGTTTCATTTTATAATGCTCCTAAAAAAGGTTATTTTTTATAATGTCTTAACTATTGTATAGATATTTTTCCGATTTGTCAATTATTTTTAGCCGTTTATTCGTACAGGCAGCACAAGATAGATAATTTCGTCGTTTCCGACGGGGGATATAACGCACGGGTCAATAGAAGAATTAAGACTGAGTTTTATTATATCTTCCGTTTCCGTCTTTAAGTAATCTGTAAGATATTTGCCGTTAAATGCGATTGTAACGTCTTTTCCTTTAAGGTTTATGTTTACGTTTTCGTTGACGTTTCCGATTTCCGAACGCGCGGAAATGGAGAGTGTTTTTTCTTTAACGTCGAGTTTAACGACGTTATAGCGATCGTTTTTAGCGACAATCGAAGCTCTTTCTATACTATTTAATAGCGCGTCTTTATTAACGGTAACCGTATTTTCGAAAGACACGGGCATAATATGATTGTATTTTACAAATTCTCCCTCTATAAGCCTGGAAAAAATAACGGTATTGTCTAATTTTACATAGAGATTGTTTTTTTGAAGGCATAATTTGAGCTCATCTTCGTCTTTTTCCAAAAGCCTCGTTATTTCGGAAAGCGTTCTTGCGGGTATAACGGCTTTAAAGTCGCCGCTCGCTTTAACTTTCTTTTTAACTACCGCCATTCTGAATCCGTCAAGCGCGACACAGGTAAGAACTCCGTCCTGTATTTCAAAAAGACATCCTTTTAAAATAGGCCTGCTGTCGTCAGTAGAACATGCTATGGAAGTTCTTTCCACGACGTTTTTAAAATCTTTTTCGGGTATGGTAAAGAAATTTTCCTCTTCTTCTTCTCTTATTACGGGGAAAAGGTCTACCGGGAATACCTGCAATTCGCTCTCGGAATCAGAATATTTAATCTGCAACTGTCCGTCGAAAAGTCTCGAAAGTTCAACCTGCTCTTTTTCGAGTTTTTTTACGAAATCGACAAAATATTTTCCGACGACTACCGTTTCGCCCTCCATGAGAACGTCGGCTTTTATGGTTTTTTTGATTGTGAGTTCCGTATCCGTGGCAACGAGAGTCAAAGAATCCCCTTTTGCAGATAGTTTTATGCCTTCCAAAACAGGATTGGCGGCTTTCACCGATAAAGCTTTACTTACTTTGAGAACCGCATCGGATAGGTCTAAACCGTCGCAGATTATTTTCATAAAATCACTCCGATATTATTTTTTCATAATAATATTATTATATAATAAACGAATCCAAAAATCAAGTCAAAACATCTAATTTATGATTTTATAGAATAAATTTGTCGGCGCACGGAATATGTTTGTTTGTGGTTTTTATTTTTTAAATTTTATAATAAAAGTATAATTATTAAAGGCGGTTAAAATGTTAATAACTCATTTTAAATGAGTATTTTATAGGAAAAATCAATGTAAATAAATTGTAAAAAAATTGTTTACAGAAATCAAGAAGTTAGTGGACAAGTTTTATAAAAGTAAAAAAAGAGAAAATAAGATTCAATTTTCAATTAAGATAAAGATTGAAAGATAATGTTATTTACAAAAGTGGAAAAGTAAAGTTGATAAATATTTTGTTGTGTTAATTTTTACTATGTGATATAATTTTCTCATGAATGAAATTTTTTTTGAGTACGGAATAGACCTTGACGAAAAAAGTATAAAATCTTTCGGTATATATTATCGGTTGCTTAAAGAGTACAATGAAAAATTCAATATAACCGCGATAGAGGACGAGAGGGAAATTTATTTAAAACATTTTGTTGACAGTTTGTCCGGCGCAGAATTGTTGACAGGTGGAAAACTCATCGATATAGGTTCCGGAGGCGGGTTTCCGGCAGTGCCGATAAAGATAGTAAACGATTCCGTTGATTTGACTTTGGTGGAAGCGACGGGCAAAAAATGCGATTTTTTAAAGGTTTTATGCGAGAATTTAGGTCTTAAAGACGTAAAAATCGTAAATAAGAGAGCGGAAGATATTGCACATGATATAAATTTTCGCGAAAAATTCGATTATTGCACCGCCCGCGCGGTCGCAAAACTAAATATTCTTTCGGAATATTGTCTGCCTTTTTTAAAAACGGGAGGAAAATTTATTGCTTATAAGGCAGATGCCGGCGATGAATTGAAAGAGGCAGCGAACGCTTTGAGAGTTTTAGGCGGAAAAACCGAAAAAATAAAGAAATTTTCGCTTGACGGCGCGGAAAGACAGTTGATTGTAATAGAAAAAATAAAAAGAACGGAAGAAAAATATCCGCGCTCTAACGGAAGAATAAGGAAAAATCCTCTGTGAAAGAAATAATAAAAGAAAAAACCTGCGCAGTTTCGGGACACCGCAACATTGGCAATGGAATCGAAGAAAAAAAAGTCGAAGATACGTTCGAAATGCTGATAAACAACGGATACGACACGTTTTTGATAGGTATGGCTGTCGGATTTGATTTTTTATGCTTTCATGTGCTCGAAAAAATAAGAAAGGAAAAGAATATAAAGATTATAGCGTGTATTCCTTGTGAAGGTCAGTCCCTTAAATTTTCGGAAAGTCAGAAAAGAGAGTATTCTAGAATGATTGAATCGGCAGACGAAAAGATAATTCTTTCCGAAAAATATACGCCTTACTGCATGCAGAACAGAAACAGGTTTATGGTGGATAACTGTTCGGTTCTCGTTTGCTTTTTAAGAGTTTTTTCGGGAGGCACGTTCAATACTTACAATTATGCCAAATCCAAGAAAAAAGATATAATCTGTATATGAATATTATTTATCAAAATATTTTTAGAAAATTTCCGCCGGTATTTTAATCCGATGTATCTTCTTAATGCTGTAATTTAAATTTTTCACTTTTATAAAAATAAAATTTTATAATATTATTTTAGTAAAAATTATAAAGAAAAAACGAAATCCGAAAATTCAGTAAATTTTAAAAACCTCCGCCTGTTCGTTGATTTTAGACGGAGGTTTTATTTTTATATTTATAATTATATATAATGATTATAGAAAAGTAAAAAAAATAATTTAAAGTCGATAATCAGAATTCGGTTATTTCCGCAAGAAACGGAAATTCTCTGTATCTTTCGGCATAGTCGAGACCGTAACCTATAACGAATCCGCAGGGGATATCGAAACCGATGTAGTCTGCGTTAATTTCGACTTCTCTTCTTTCTTTTTTATCGAGAAAAGTGCATATCTTTATAGACGAAGGTTTTTTCTTTTTCAGTAAATCAATAAAATATGCGAGAGTTTTTCCGCTGTCGACTATATCTTCAACTATTAAAACATCTTTTCCTTCTATTTTTGCTGTTATATCCGCGATAAGTTCCATTTTTCCGCCGGAAGTACCGTTGCGGTAACTTGAAAGTCTCGCAAAATCTATCATAACAGGTATGGATATGCTTTTAATGAGGTCGGCAAAAAAGTAAACCGCACCTTTTAACATACAGATTATTACTGGTTCTTTTCCTTCATAGTCGGAAGAAATCTGTTTTCCGAGTTCGAAAACTCTTGCCTTTATCTGTTCTTCGGTAAGTAAAATTTTGTATTTTTCCATAACTTTTCCTTGGTTAATTTAATTTAAAAAGATATTTTGTATTTTTGTCGGCTTTGGCTTTGTCTGATATAGCTAATCCGAAAACGGCGAGAATTTCCTTTCCGTTCGCGATGAGAGGAATTTTGTCCCGCTTAAATCTCGGAATTTTTTTATCCGTGAAAAAATCCGATAAAAGTTTGGTTCCGCCGCCGAACTTGGTAAAAACATCGCCTTCTTTTTTACGTCTTATGACGGCACCGCTCTTAATTTTATCACAGTCAATATAAAGTCCGTCTTTTAAGTTTATGTCTTTAATACTTACGCGTGTTATTCTGTATGTTTTTCCGAAAAATTCAAAATTGCCTTCCTTAAAAGGAATTTCGCATAAGTCTGAATTTTCGATATTTTTGTAAAATACTATTTTATCGTATTCTTTTACGGCAGTGATTCCGCAGGGGAGGTTTATTATTTTTCCAGTATTGTTAAAAGAAAGATTATAAGCGTCGTCTGTGTGGATTTTTTCCCAGTCTTTCTCCATTCCGAGGCTTTTCATTGCCATGACGGCTGCGCGTCCGAAAACGGGTTTATCCGCAGGGATTGAAATTTCCGCGCGTCCTTCGGCAAAATTTATGATTTTTTTCGCCTGATTTTCTATATATAAATCGTCCTCTTCGGCTAATTCCGTAAGTCTTGAAACGGCTTTATCGGCTTCCGGAAAAATTTCTTTTATAAGAGGAATGATTTTCAGCCTCAAAAAATTCCTCGTATAATCGCTGTCGAAATTGGTCTTGTCGGTAACGTAAGGTATGTTGAATTTTTTTACGTATTCGTCGATTTCTTCTTTTCGCGTCTTTAAAAGAGGTCTGATTATAATGTCCCGATAATTTTTGCGTATTCCCGCGACGCCTTTAAGCCCCGTTCCTCTGAAAATATTAAAGAGTACGGATTCTAAATTGTCGGAAGCGTGATGCGCGGTCGCGACGAGATTGCATTTCCCGTCTTTTACCGCATCGAAAAAACATCTGTATCTTAAAATTCTCGCCGCCTGTTCAAGAGAGAGTTTGTTTTTTTCGGCAAAATCGGGAGCGTTTATTTTATAGGAAAACAGGGGAATGTTTTTTTCCGAACAGTATTTTTCGACAAATTCTGAATCCCGAACCGATTCTTCCCCGCGAATCCCGTGTTCAACATTTATAGCGGCGACTTTGATTTTTAAGGCTTCCGCGTTATTGGTCATGTAATGAAAGAGAGCCATCGAATCGCTGCCGCCAGAAAGAGCGACGGCGATGACCCGTCCATCTATATGCATTCCCGAAAAATCTATCGTCATAATATTATTTTACCAAAGGAAATAAAAAAATTCAAGTTATAATAAAAGATAAATTTATTTTTTTGAGGATATACGGTTGACAAATCGAAAAAAGTGGTATATTATAGTATAGCATCTGAAAACAGAATATCGCGGGGTAGAGCAGTTTGGTAGCTCGTCGGGCTCATAACCCGGAGGTCAGGAGGTTCAAATCCCCTCCCCGCAACCAAAACGGAAAAAACGGCAAAAAAATGCCGTTTTTTTTCTTTTTCAGTTCAATTATATGGCAAAATAAATGCCTCTTGACCACCGTACTGCCCGAATTTAAAACTTTTTGGGCAGTAAACGGGCAGTAAATAACCGCTAATATCTTACTTTTTTTGCTTCTTTAAGCATAAACTCGGGGTCGAAATGAGTATAAACGGCGTCGGTAATAACGGTCGCTTTGTGTCCGAGCCACCGTCCGACGACGTATTGCGGAACGCCGCACGTCTGGCAGCGCGTCGCAAACGTATGACGCAGCGAATACATTCGCTGCCCGGGTACGAGTTTCGAGAAGATTTTCGCGAGTTCGGTCGTTTCGTTCAGCGGCATGGCTGCGCGGATCCGTTCCACGTAGGGCTCGAGCATAGGTGTAATCGGAATATCTTTAAAGGCAACAACTCCGTTATGCTGCTTCCTGTTCCGGAAAGTAACGAATCCGTTTTTTTCAAAAGACATGGACGAGAGTTCGCACGGACGACAGCCGGTGTAAAGCAACGCGATAAAATTGAGTTCATATTTATTTCCCGCGATGTCGATGAGGAACTTACGTTCCTGTTCCAAAGACAGCGCCGTTCCCGTTTCCCGCCTATGTAACGGAATTTTCACAACGTTCATCGGATTTTTGGAAATAATGTCGTTATCGCATGCGTATTGTAAAATATTTTTTAATATGTAATAACAGCCTTCGGCGGTTCTCGCCATTCCTTTTGCCATGATTCCGTTTAAAAAGGCTTGTAAAGCAGGCGCTTTTATTTCTGATATAAGTTTATTTCCAAACTCCGGAACGACATGTACTGTATAGCGATTATAAAGATTTTCAAACGACTTTTTCGTAAGATTGATTTTTTTCACGTTTTGCAGATAATATTCCGCAAAAGAGGAAAAAGCAACATATTTCTTATTTCCGAAAACCGCCTCGTTTTGGTTTAGTTCTCGGCAGAAATCCATTGCTTTCGCCTTAGCGATTTTATAATCAGTGCTGCAAAAGCACTTATATATTCCGTTTCTTCGATACCTAAACTCGTGAACTCGGTCAGGTCTGTATCTGTAAGTTAAGTCTTTTAATTTTGGCATTGATAAAAACTCCTTTTTAGTAAAAATTTCTTCAATGCCCTTTTTCTGCCTATTCAATTGTAAAACAACATTTTCCGCGCCACAGCGCATAAATTCGTCTAAGCGGAATCCGAGTTCCGTCAGAAGTTCGCCAATTTCGGCAAGCGCCGAAACGGCGCTTTGAATTTTTTCTTTATATCCCATTTTCTGCCCCTCTATTTTTCGGGGGCATTATACACTAAAAAAATAAAAAATTTTTAATGCGAATTTAATTTATATATTTTATAATCCTTGCCGAAAAAATATATAAATTACTTAAAAATTAGTTTTAATTAAATATTAATGGCTATAAGAAAAATAATAAAAAAAGCGATTATAAGAATTACAATAACTTTTAAAAAACCTATAATGAATTTTTTGAATAATTCACGGTCTGATAATACTTTTTTTTTCGGAGCAGTTTTTTTATTATCAACATTAATTTCAACTCCACAATAGGGACATAAAAAATCGGTATTCTTAATTGGAGCTCCGCAATTAGGACATTTCATATTAAACTTTTTCCTTTTTTGTTACCTTTTCCGCAAGAGCGCGAAGTTGAATAAGTATAGATTCGCGGGCGAATGGACTTAATTTTTCAAAAAGAGAAAGTATTTCTTTTTCGTCCGTTGAAAGTGCTGCACGCTCCCATGAACCGACAGGGGAAGAGGGACCTATATCCTCATCTAATCCTAAAAGATAATCTGTTGACACGGAAAAAACTTTTGCAATTTTAATAATAAATTCTATCGAAGGTTCACATTTTTCTCTTTCCCAATCTCCGATATTATGTGCAGTTAGATTAAGTTTTTCCGCAAATTCCTTTTGAGTAAGATTTAATTCTTTTCTTAATTCTTTTATCTTAATCATGATTTTTTAAAATTATATAGAAAATTTCTACTTTTGTCTTGACAGGTAGAAAAATTCCGTGTATAATGATTGAAAGTAGATTTTTTCTACTTTTGCCCGCTCAAAAATTTTAATCGATAAGAAGAGGCTCCCACAAAGGAGATATGCGAGCGGGCATATCAGAATTACGGGAGCCTCTTTTTATACCCATAGGTAAAAGAGGTATAACAATGACAGTTTCTGAAAATCAGAAAAAGATAGCAATAAAATATCTAAAAAAACTTAAAGTCAAAGGCAAAGTAATAGAAGATTTTGAAGAAAATGAGAATGTGTATATCCTGAACGGAACATATTTTGAGAACCTTAAAAGAGATGATATCCTTTACACAATAATAAAGGAAATAAAAAAGGAAGGGTCGCTGGTTTACGGAGTGGTTTTTGCAAACACATATTTAGGGTGTATGATAAACTTTCTTACCGTATCCCCATATCCGGAAGATTGGCATTTAACGGTAAAGGAATTACGCCCGAGGAGATACCGAGTATATGCTTACGTCTGGAACACGGATGCGCCGGAGTTAAGCGAGTTCGGCAGCATAATTGTGGAAGAAAAGGACGGCTATCTGGAACGGGTAATTTAATCGCTGTTTGCGGCGAAAAATAAAGGAGAAGATTATGAAAAAACTTGTAAAAGTAATTTCGGCAATGCTTATGGCAGCGCTCTGTCTGAGCACGGCGGGCTGTGCAGAACTGGGACTTAATACGGAGGAAGAAAAGGAGTGCAGCCTCAGATACGCGGTGAGCGTGAAAGAAGCCACGGCGGAAGAGGACGGGCTTAAAACTCTCATGTGCACGAAATGCGGCTACACGGTAACCGAGATTATCCCCGCCGGCGAGACCGAGGAAGAGGAGAAACTATACATGCATATGATTACGTGGAAGGGCAGTGACGGTGGCAACAGAACGTTGCGTGTAAACTCGATAAAGTCCGATCCTTTTACGTATAACACTACGTTAAACAAGCCCAACGTCACGATCATCGGCGAATATATAGGTCTTATGATAAGCGGCGTCGGCATGTGCGAGGTAATACTCTATTCTAAGCAAGACCACTATTTGCTTTGTGCGGACCCGGAGGGGAACGTAAGGGCGGAAAGCCTTTTGAACGTAACCGATTTTACGGATAAAATAATTGGATAAAAAAATGAAGAAGTCATTTTTCAAATTTATAAGCGGGCTTATAAACCCGCTTGCGTGGTTTGACAAGGTGCCGCCCATATCTGCGACCATGCCGAAGCGCCCCACCGAGCGGGAGGATCTTAAAATATTAAAAGAAATAGCGGCAGAGCGCGAGAGGCAGGACGCGGAGTTTGCGGCGCTCCTGAACGGCTGCGGCGAGTACGGCGAGCGGAGCGGTAAAAATGGGCGATTTTGAAGAGATCCGAACTGAACTTCGGGCAAGGTTAAAACGGTTTTGTAAAAAATGCAACGGGCATATTCTGTGCGGAAACTGTAAGTATTACCGAAAAATGCTTGAAAAAGGCATAAAGATAGAAAAAGCGGACTGCCTCGAACTCGTGGCGGTGGGATATATTGCTGAAATCTTAAATAAAAAAGGGACGAAAAACAATGACTTTTGAAACGTTCAGAGCCTTACACCCGGACTTAATACAATACGACCGCGCGGGAATCGCGGGAATCGATTTTGAGAAATTACATAATCGGATACAGGGTTCGAGGTATTTGCGGGAAAAAAAATCCTTTATTTACATTACAAAAAATTATAATAAAATTCTGCGAGGGGACTTCGAGGACTTTCCGGAAAGCGAAAGGACAAGAGCGATTCGGGAACAAGCCGAACGAGTTAAAATAAGGGAAAATAATATAAGACAAATGATTGCAAATCTTAAAAGCGTAAAAAAACATTGTCCGAACATCGAGAAAATGAAAGAAGAAACAGGGGTGATACCCGACGACGCGATAGAGTCTCTCAGACTTGCGCTAATGAGTGCAGATAATGAAAGCGCCGAGAGGAGTGGGAGAGACTTTTATAATCGCATAATGAAGTACGTATGAAATGGAAAAAGAATAACGAGGGTCTATACCTTTCTCCGGAAAAGGAGAGGTCAGAGCGAGCGCGGGAATTTAAGAACCGCCCGCAGGGCGATAAATATTTAACGCGTAAACTGTACCGTTATTGCCCGGCATGCGGCGCCGAAATAACGGTTAAACGGCGACTTAAACGTAATGACAAAATAGGCATTTATCGACCGATAACGGCGTTTATTTGCTCAAACTGCAAAAAGGCATGGAGCAGCGAACAGACAGTTAAAATCTGGCAGAGACTAAAAAGAAGTTCACAGAAAATGAATACACGCGAATTTAAAAGAAAAATCGAGGAGGACGGGATAAAATGAAAAAAACATATATAGTCCCGAAATTTGAAATTCGAGATAAAAAACATCTGCGGCAGTGCGCAAACTGCGGCAGGTATATATTTACCGATACTATTTGTCCAAAATGCCGGGATATATTAGAACGCGCGTTCGGTGAGGACGTTAAAAAAATAATTTAGCGAGATACGCCTAAAAAGGCTCTCGATAAAAATACGTTCGCCGACCGTGGGAAAGCGGGGGCGGGCAAAGGAGGTAAAAATGAAAAAATTCTTAATAATACTCTTATGTGTTATTCTTGCCGTCGGTGCGGGTCTCGGGATTTTCTTTATTGTTCGGGCAGCGAATAATAAAAAAGATACCAACAACACTTCCGCGAATATGAAATTATTGCAGGACGAATACGTAATAGGCGAAAAAATAATTTTCGATTATTTTGTTTTTTCGGACGTGCAATATAAGAGAATCACATATTCTCTAAACAACGGCAGTGAGCAGACGCTTACGGGATTCAAAACCGGAGAGAGTAAAGAACATGAAGAATACCGCAGCGGTAGCGGCAAGTATTACATAGATACCATGGCGCAGATAATAGACACGACCGAAATGGACGCGGGATATTATACGCTCGTTTTCTATGTGTATGACGCGGACGAAGCGCGCACGGAAATGCAGGACGTTTACATGTTCAAACTCGTAGCGGCGAAAGCATAAGAGAACGCGGCAGCGAGCCCGCCGCGCTGCCGTAAACGGATTAACCGGGCGTAAGCCCGTTAAGATAGAGGAGAAGAAAATGAAAAAAGAAATATCGGCATTGCTTTTTACGTTAGTTTTAGCGTTTGCAATGCTCGGCGGGTGTGCAGCAGATAAACCGGGGAATACGGGCGGCACGGTAGTACTGCCGCCGTCATCGGACCCGCAAGAACTTACATATAAGTTCGAGATTGTAGAAAAGGACAGTTTTTACTTCCCGACAATTTCGGGGAAAGTGGCTTTTAATTTTTATCCTGAAAGAATTACCGTAAGCGTTCAGAATATGGAAGAAGAACTGACGCCTGCAAGTGTTATGTATGTTCCCGCTTATTATGAAGGCGCTGAGAGATATAACTATATATTCAGCATAAGCGAGGTTGTTATTTTTCCCAGATTACAAGAAGGTACGCACAACGTCGTGATATACGGATACGACAAGGCGGGAGAGAAAACGGCAAATCAAATTACAAATCAGATATATGTAAAAGGGGATATGACGGCAATGACTTGTTTAGATTTTCAAACCGGAGAAAGTTTTAGTTGTCTGGATCTCGACTCAAATTGGATAGGACCGTATTAAGGAGGAATATATGGAAAACAGAAAAACGAAAATAAAAATACTTTCTGCTGTTGCGGGTTTATCTTTTATTATTGCAGTATTCTTCGGGGTTTTGAGTTCTCGTTCCGCAAAAGCGTCGGAAATCACCGTCAATGCGGTTACTGTAAATACCGAAATTGTTACGGAATCGCATGGCGATACGATAGCGTTGGAGGTTATAATAGACACAAATTCCGCCGGTTCCGTTGCAGAAATAGAACTTTCAACGAATAACAATAAGTTTATGTTAGAGAAATCTAACTTTTCATTACTGCAAATGGAAATAGAAATAGACCAGTTTGCGCGCACGGCAAAGGTGAGCACAAATATTTCAATAGATTTATCATTATTCGACGAAGCGATAATTTTAACAGTTCAGACTGGCAATATAACGGAAAATATAACAATTCCGTCTCTGAAAGAGAATTGGGAAGAATATCTCGCCGCCACGCCGGAGGGTTTATGCCCGGACGTAATTAAATTTTTATTAAGCGGCTCGGCAGCATATTTCCCCGGAATCGTATCGGGAAACATCGATAATTTCAGTAATCTGGAATTTAATATGGGAAGCATAGACTTATCCGACTTTGATTTGCGAAAAACTACTTTTGAAATTCCGAGAACGGCGCTTGGAGCGACTTTTTCGTTTCAAGGACAGGACCTTTACGGTTCTGCGATAACTTTAACATTAACTTTTAATCTTAAAATAGATAATTATCCTGATTCGTATTTTGATTTTTCAATAACTTCAAATAAAGGCGTTGGGCTCGAACTGATAAAGGACGATATATATTTATACATAACTGAAAATAGCGCGTATATTCAGATTTTCAACACGCAGCGTCTTTATCAGGTTGTGCCTCAGGTTAGCGCGGCGACGCTTAGTTTTACAAACACTCCACAGGCAGTTCGTTCACTTATAATAACAGACGCCGCCTCCGCTCAGATTGACGCGCTCGAAGACCAGATAGTAAACCTGCAAAATCAGATAGGAGCGCTGAACGACAGTATATCCGCGCTCGAACAGTCTTTGGCGGATAAGGAAGAAGAAAACGCGGGGCTGTTATTGCAAATAACTGCATATACCACTCAAATATCTGGGCTGCAAGAACAGATAGCCGGGCTTAACGGAGATATAGCGGAACTTGAAAGCGCTTACGAAATAGCGCAGGACAACGTAGTTTACCTTACCGGGCAGGTAGAAACCTTAAACAATCAGATAACGGCGCTTAACGGCGAGATCGCCGTGAACGAAGCGGAGTATGAACAACTGCTTTCGGAGTACAACGCAGCGCAGGACAGCTTAAACGCGGCAATCGAAGAAAAGAACCGGTTAGCCGCGCAAGTGGAAGAGCTTAACGGAAAGATAGCGGACAAGGAAGCGGAGTACGCCGAACTGCTTACGGAATATAACGCGATAAAAGAAAGCCTTACGGGAGATAACTCGGAACTGCTGGCGCTCATAAACAGTTTGCGGCAGGAAAACAGTTCGTTAAAGGACCAGATAGAGGAGTTAGAAAAACAGGCAGCGGCAAACCCGGGGAGCGAAGAGCCGGCGGGGAGCGGGTGTTTCGGCAGCATAGGCGGGAGCGCCGCGGCGGTGTGTTTAGTGCTTGCGGCGGCTTTAATGATACGGAGGAAAAGGAATGAAAAGAGCGATAAGGTATAGACGCGTTTTAATACTAATACTGACCGCGTTATTAGCGTTCGGCAGTACATTCACCGTGCGCGTCCGGGCGGAAGAAGAGAGCGGGTATCCATTCGATTTTACTAACGTTCTGGACGACTTGGAAAGTTCGTCGGATTTTAATATTATAAATTATCCTTATGATTATGCCGGGCTACATAAAAGCCCGGGGATAATAAATATCGTGGAATGGTGCTATTCGCCGTTTAAGCCCGGAGAGTTTGCGCTGTACATATACTTTTATAACCCCCAGAACATAAAGATAGATACGGACAGCGTGAGTAACCGTATCCAGATAGCCACGGAGTACAAGACGGATCCCTCGCAGGAAAAGCCGGACACGGTTATAACGGCGGAATCGATCCCGACAAATTACGAGACGTTTAACCTCATATTCTGCAACAAGTCAGAACTCGACAATTACGACGGGCTTTTTTACAAATTCCGCGTAATCGATAAAAAGGGCGCGGACGGTCGGACGATAGAGGAGCGCGTAAACAGCGTGGAACGCCGTTACGACATATCCGGTGTAACGCTCGCCACCGAGGACGGCGGAAGCAAGGAGTACACGGTGGGCGGCACATATCGGTTTTCGGGATACGCCGCCGGGTACGGTCCCAACGAGTTTTCGGAAAATACACTTGAAAACAAAGGGTTTATCGCACTCGAAACGATAAGCCTTAGCGTTTATCCGACGACGTTCAGAACGGAAAGTTCGAGCCTCGGCAAAAACCACCAGAACGACCTGCACAGCGTGTATTTTTCCGTACCGGAGCGGTATTTTAACGATTATGGCGACCTGCAAAAAATTAAAGCGGAGTGGTTCGAATACAAATTAAAACCTTCTTTGATTCTTAAACGCGAAAGTGATTATTTAGAAATTTATAATAAATTGGGAGTGAATATTGGAAATCATACAGATGAAATTTCGCAATATTTTTATAATAGTTACGACGTTAATGTCGCGTCAGAAAAGCATTACGATATAGGATATAACATTCCGTCAGTTTATAACGAATGGGTAGATAACCGAATAACGACATTATATAATGCTTTTTATTCTGCGGACGGCTATGTCCCCGCTGAAACAATAGAAAACCACATTTTAAATTACAATAAAACATATAACACAGGTTCAATAAATATCGGCGGAAGCAAAATCAGTTTAGACTTATTCGAGGACATGGTAGATTCCGGCAGGACTATGGGCTACAACGTAAAGGAGATAGACGCAAACGATAAATTTAACCTTTTAAGTTATGACGAAACTCACAGCGGTTGGGACAGGTTCTGGGATTATTTTTTCTCTGCACCCACAACGGACGACACCTATAAGAACATATCGCCGATAGAGTATCAGATTGACACAACAATAATGAACATGTCTGACAGTAATATATCTAAAATGTTATATATTGCGGAAGATGACGTATCGGAATTTAAGGATTTTTATAATGCGGAGACGGAGAAAGGTAACGTTCCCGTACTTTTCCGTTTCGCTCAGACGGATTACTATAACGAGGAAATGTACGGAGTAGACCCTGACGTCGTTGTTGTGAGCCCCGGCAAGTGGGCGTGGCTGGCGCAGGAGACGGTATTTTTAGATTTTAAGATAATTCAATTAACCTTCCAGAGCGAGGGTGAATATATGGTAATACCGGTAGTTCAAAACCCCGTAAACGTTACGCCGAGCCTCACGCCTACGCCGGAAGGTGAAGGACTGTTCGGAAATTTTTGGGATTCGCTTAAATCGCTCGGCGGACATGTTGGTGCGTGGATTGTACTCGCTCTTTCAATAATCGGCGGGATTATTATACTTGTAATTTTCGGAAAACTTCTTAATCTCGTAAACGGTGCGGGAAATATTTTTATAAAAATCTTATTATATATCCTCCTGTTCGGCGCCTTGGCTGCGCTTTTGTGGTATGCCGTGCCTTGGATAATAGGTGTAATAAATGGACTGGGCGGGCTGATGTAGTATGTCGAAAGCGGCGGAGTTCTTAAAACCGAATAACAACAAAGCCACGAAAAGCGGCGCCAAAGCGGCGGAAAAACCCGCCACAGCCGCCTCATCGGCGAAGTCGGAGCAACCGCCCGGGCGAAAAATGCGGCTTGCGGACGGCACGGAGGTTTTTTTAGACGAACTCCGACCGGAAGAACGGCAGGGGGCAACATTTCGCTCCGATTTTTTCTGGCGGCATTCGCGGCTAAAACCCCGTAACCTCCCGTCCGTGTTCGTGGTGCCGGATTTTCTCCGACCGCCCAAAGACCCGGACGCGGGACTTTCCGAACGGCAGAAAGACTATAAGGCAAGGGTTGTTACCCCTGAGGACCTTACAGAAAAGACCCCGAAGACGGTAAAAAGCGGCAACCGCCAGCACATGTCGCGTTATGTGTTTTTTGCCGAGTTAAAAGCAAACAAGAACGGACTTTTATACTACCTTATCCCGACCGTAATAAACGCGATTTTTCTCGCTTTTAATATAGCGGAATATAATTTTATCTCAAATATACTTTTATCGATTATTGTTATCTGCGATATATTAGCGGCAGTCCGGATTTTTCGTTCTGTCAAAAACGTGCTGCTGCTTTCTCTTTCGCTTACGCTTCTCATCGGCATAAATGTGGGTCTGTACTTCCTCGGCACGCTCGTGCCCGGGCTATATGAAAGTATTTATCTGCCTTATGCGGTCAAACTGTTCTTTATCTGTCTCGGATTATATTGGTTCGCGGGGTATTATATAAATTTCTTAAAAGTCTATCACGACGACCTGCGGGCGGACGTCGGTAACTTAGTAAAAGTATACTCCGGACCGCCGCGAGTAGGAAAGACGTCGCTTGCAGTTCAGGAGGCATTTGTGTTGGCGAAAATGAAGTGGCGAGACCTTCAATTCGACTTTTGGAGTTGGACAAGCAGAGAAAAAGAGATATTAAAACGAAACGACCCGGACGAATTATTATTATATGAGGAGATAAAATTATCATATAACTTTTACATAAGCCGACCGTGCGTCCCGTGTTTGTGGAGCAATATTCCGATTTTCGATAAAAAGGGGCGAGCAAGTTATAAGGTTACACTTAGACACATGCGCGGGTTGGATAGGCTGCCGCTCTATTCCGTTGTGGTTTTTGACGAAATCGGCGCGAGTTTAAAGGCAGATGACGGCTTAAACCGCGCCGGAAAGCCTAAACCGCTCGACGTGTCGGACATGTTCCGACTGGGCGGGCAGTGGCTTAAATGGTGCGTGTTCTGCTCCGAGCAGGACTATAACCATATATATATCGACGTTAGAAGGGTAGTAGGTCAGAACATTATGATAACCGGAAGGGAGTGGAGAAATCGTCCGTATATTCTTTACTCAATATATAAGACTTTTAAGTTTTTAATTACCGATACGCTGGATAATCGGATAAAACGTTCTCCTCGCATGGCAAAATTTATGTTAAAATTTAAACATTTTGTTGAAAGCATAGGATACGCCGTAACAAAGTACGGATTCCGAGGCAATACTCAGACAGGCGGAGAAACGGTGGAAAAAGACGCGGACGGAAATATTTATACGTTGGGAAAGGTTCGTTCACGCTGGGCGCTCAACCGTGGCGTGTGTAATTACGACCACGAGGCGTTTAAACAACTTTATCCCGCGTATTTCGACAAAGAAATACGCGGAGAAATTCACGAAAGCAGGTCGATTGACGGTCGGCTGGCGGCAAGTTATGAGTTTGTGAACGATACGGATTTATTAGCTGAAAAGCGCGAAGCGCAACGCGAAAAAATCGGTAAAATTGCGTAGAAAAAAACAGCCGCAGACGCACATAAAAACGGTTTTTGTTTTTCCGAAGGAAAACAAAACCGTATGTGCTGCGAAGGCTGTTTTTGAGCAATTGAGATTTTTTCGCGTAGTTTAAGCGGGATATAAGTATTCGCTTGCAGATAGTTGTATTCCGATTTTTCAAAAAATGGACAGAGCATAGCGGCGGACATTTTTTGCCGGGTTTTAAAACGGAGGTCAAAATGGAAATCTGCATATACAATTTAGCCGATTTTGCTGACGTCATGAAAGAAATCAAGCCCGCTATGCTACTTTTAAATATTTTCATGGCAAAACGGGACGACTTCAACCGTATTGACGTCGGTAAAAAAGAAATCTCCGCCGCTCTGGATATACCGGAGCGTACTGTTGCTCGCTGGCTCGGAATTTTAGCAAAAAACGGGCTGATAAAATATAAATATTCTGGCTCAGCGCGTTTAAATCCGGATTTTTTCTATATCGGGACCGAAAAAAATTATAACCGGGCAAAAGAAGAGTTTCAGAAATTTAAGAGCGACATTGCTTTTAAATAACCGGCGCGATAGCGCCAAAGCGTTTTCCTACAACTGAATAATGAGGGTTAAAAAGCGTTTTCCGGCTCCCTCATAAAAAAGCCGGTGGGTTGGGCAGTTAAGCTGCGGAGGCAGACCCCGAGAACGCAAGAAAGAACAGCCGGATCAAAAAGGAAAACGGAAGCCTGATCAGCCGCGCCAGTCGGGAGGGCGCGTTATAAATGCTGCACGGGGTGGGAACGGCTGCCATAAATTATGGCAAAGGGCAAGCCGAAAGCGCCGTCAGGTTGTCGTTTGACGGCGGCGGGAAACCGATACAAAAGGCTCGAACAAGCACGCGAAGCGGCGGTATACGCTGGCTAAGCAGAGAAAACTACCCCCTTTTAAAAAGCAGGTCATTTTTACAAGGGGGTAGTCTACGCTTTTTTACGAACAGATAAAGGGAAAACTGCGCCCGCTCAGCCGCGCGGAACCGCTGGGCAGGTGTGTACCGCGCCGTGAAATGTTCTGAGAGAAATGTCCGTTCACGGCAGGAGGCTTTTTGCTGAGTTTTTTCTGCTAAACTAAGCAAAAAAATTTTATAAAAGTGAGACAAATATGAGATAAATGTTTGACAAAAAGGGCGTAAAAAAAGGGCGCCCGTCAAAATATATATAATCGGGTGCAAGAAAGGTTGTTTTTAAATGTTGTTCGGCGCGTAAATGGGCAGAAAAAGGGCGTTTCGTCAGTAATTTACTGACGGATTAAAAATGCGAGGCAGCCTCATAACCCGGAGGTCAGGAGGTTCAAATCCCCTCCCCGCAACCAAAAAGCCGTCTTGTTTGAACTTAAAACTCAGACAAGACGTTTTTTTATCGCCGTATCGACTTTTTTAAATATTATTTTAAGTATTATACAATTTGAAAAGTGTTGCTCGCGGATATTTTTTTGTGTTATAATAAGCCTATAAATTTTATTATTGAAAAGGGTATATTTAGGAGGGGAAAATGAAGGTCAGCGTAAAAGTCGATAAAGATAAAACCGTGGAAATTCGTCGACATACACGCGGTGTTTCCCGATTTTGATGCGGACGAGCAGGACCCCGCATCTATATGTATTCAAGGCGTTTTCGTTTCTTTACCGTCTTGAAAATCAAGTTGAAACCGAAATGTCCGGAGAGGACTTATATGCGGTTTCCGCATATAAAGATGGTGTCGGCACGCTGCTTATTACAAATAATTCTGAGAAAAAGGGGAACCTTTTCATAGAAGGTGAAGCCGAGTTTAAGGAAGTTAATTCTGTTTCGGGAGAAAAATTATTTGAAAAGATTACGTTTGAAAACAGTTATGAAATAACGCTATACGAAACATTTCTTATAATTTACGCATAAAAAGTTTTTCTGCATAGAATTTTACATATAATAATTTTGTAAAAACTCCCGCATCGGGCAAATACAGTCTGATGCGGGAGTTTTTTACTAATCGCGTTTGCATTAATTTAAACGCAAAGTTTTGATATTTTAAAAACTGAATTGCAAAAAGCGATATTATTTTTAATTAGAGGTTTTCTTTATTAAGCAGTTTGATGATTTTATCGGTTTACATTTATTAAACCCTGATTGAATAGATGAGCGGCGTATGACCCGAAATGCGCTCGATTTTGATGCGTGCGGTTTCCGCGCTGCGAGCCTTTCGCATGCGCGGTTTAACAGGTCTATGTTAAGCCGTGCATAAGATAGGTCTTTTTCCTTATTGGAGCGCGCGTATTTTTTTATAAAGCGTTATTACATCCAATTTAACTTTTACTGTATTTTGTATGGGGACTATGAACTGAAAGCAGTTATATCAGTTTTTAATCGCGTAATCCGCCGCTTCCATAAGATAGTTTTCTTCGACGTCCACAAGGTTTGCCACGGATATTCCGCGCACTTTTTTTATAAGACCTGATTTCATTATGCCGTCCGACTCCTTTATCCGATTATATAATTTTATAAATTTTAATATATTTAATTTGTTTCCGCAGCCGAGAGATTATATTTAAAAATCCGATTTATGTCGGTTGTTTCGGTACCGCATTATCAAAAGACATTATCACTTGCTTTTTTTGTAGTTAAAAGGAGACATTCCCGTTTCCTTTTTGAAGGTAAGCCCGAAGTAATTCGCCGAAGAAAAACCGCATAGGTCGGAAATTTCCTCTACCGACTTATCGGTGTTTATAAGCATTTCTTTCGCCTTGTTGATTCTTAGCCCGTGCACGTATTTCATCACGGAGCACCCCATGACGTCCCTGAACATCTTGCAGAGCGTAACTTTCGACATATAAAATTCCGAGCACAATACTTTAAGGTTTATACGGCGTGAGAAATTCTCGTTTATATAGTTGAGGATTTTAAGCGTCTCGGGCGTTACGGGCGCGGTAAACGCGGCGTTGCCTGCCGTCTTTAATGGCGGGAATTTTTCCAGCGCGAGCATATCGATAACGGCGTGAGCGAGAGACAGAAGGCACTCTTTTTTGTTGCGAACAGCCCTTTTCTGGATTTCCGCGCCCTTGTTTATCAATGCGTATATGAGAGCCACGCTTTCGCCTTCGAGCCTGACGCCCGTCTTGTGCGCCGTCCTTTTAAGATATTCGAGGTGTCTTTCCGAGAGCAGATTTTCGGAGATATTGACGTTTATGCGTCGGTAAGGTCCCCCCTCCGTCTTGTGCAGGGAAAAGGGGGGAACGACGACGAGCGACCCCGATTTTATCGGGAACATTTTCTCGTCGATAAACAGCACGCGCTCGCCCTCCAAAAGGAAATACAGCTCGTAGTGTTCGTGGCTGTGCGGCTTGCGCATGTCGTGATGTTCTCTTACTATGCTTTCTTCGATTTCTATAAAATCCATACTTGTCTTTACGAAATATGTAATTCACCCGTTATTATATACTAAATTATATTGTTTTTCAAGCGTTTAAGTAGTATAATTGAAATAAATTTCAGAAAGAGAGGTTTATTGCTGTGATAAAAGCGGTACAATTCGGAGAAGGAAATTTTCTCAGGACATTCGTTGATTTATATTTCGATACGTTAAACCATGAAGGCGGTGAGTATTCGGTCAGTATAGTAAAACCGATAACGTTCGGCAGTCTTGAAAAATTCAAAAAGCAGAACAATAAATATCATGTAGTTTTAAGAGGCGTCAAAGACGGCGAAGCGGTGCGCGAGGTCTATAAAGTAGACGTGCTGGACAAGGTGATTTCGCCGTTCGAACAGTATGACGAGTATCTCGCGCTCGCAAGGGACAAGGAACTGAAAATAATAGTTTCAAACACGACGGAGGCGGGAATCGCGTATAACGCAAACGACAAGTTCGACGGGTTCGAGAACATTACCTTTCCCGCAAAACTGACTAAATTTTTATACGAACGTTATAACTGCGGACTTGACGGGGTATACATGATGCCGGTCGAACTTATCGACAACAACGCCGACGAGCTTTATAAGTGCGTCGATAAGTATATCGGGCTCTGGAATCTGCCCGAGGATTTCAAGAAGTGGAACGACGAGAAAAACTTTTACTGCAATACACTCGTGGACAGGATAGTTTCGGGCTATCCTAAGACCGCGGAGGACGTCGCCGAGACCGAAAAACTGATAGGCGAAAAGGACGCTCTCATGTCGATAGGCGAACCGTTCGGGCTTTGGGCGGTGGAAAAGAAGGGCGAAATAGATAAGTATATAAAAGAGGGCGTGCACAATATCGAAGTGGTCCTTACCGACAACATCGGCTATTATAAAAAGAGAAAAGTGCGCGTATTAAACGGGAGCCACACGAACATCGTGCCCGCGGGGCTTTGGCACGACGCGGTAACCGTATACGACTGCATGACAGATAAAAAACTCTCCGCTTTTCTCGAAAGGACGCTCGAAAAAGAGATAGTCCCGTTCGTTTCTTCTGATATATCCGCGACGAAAGCGTTTGCGGACAGCATAAAGGGACGGTTTTTAAATCCATATCTTAACCATCTTCTCATCAGCATAAGTTTAAACAGCATATCGAAGTGGCGAGCGAGGAATCTGCCGAGTTTTAAAGACTACTATGAAAAATACGGCAAAATTCCCGAAAATCTCACCGTCGGATTTTCCTATCTTATGGCGATATATTCGCGGATAAAGGAGAAAGACGGAAAATATTACGCCGCCCTTCCGACGCGGGAAGTTGAGATTAAAGACGATAAGCCGTACTTGGAATATTTCGCGGGCGGCGGCTCGGTCGAGGACTTTATGAAAGACGAAAAGGTATGGGGCGAGAATCTCGACGCATACGAAGGCTTTGTCCGCGCGGTGAAGGAAAATATCGAAAAACTCGGGAAAGGCGAGGAACTCATCTGAACATGAATGGAAAAGTAGTAATAAACGATAACGATAACGTGGGCGTTGCGCTAACGGACGACGGAAATATTCCCGCCGGGCACAAATACGCGCTGAAAGACATCGGAAAGGGTGAACCCGTCATAAAATACGGGCAGATTATCGGCAGGGCGACGGCGGACATAAAGGCGGGCGAATGGGTGCATACGCATAACGTCAGGTCGCATCTCGACGAGACACCCGTTTACTCATACGAGTATTCGGCGGAAAAGATAGACAGATGCGGAGAACTTTTTTTCAAAGGGTACAGACGGGCGAAAGGCAGGGCTGGGATAAGAAACGAAATTTATATTATCCCCACCGTCGGCTGTGTTAACAACGTGTGTATCAGAATAGAAAAACTCGCGCAGAAATACGTCGGCGGAAGTATTGACGGAATATTCGCGCTCACTCATCAGTTCGGATGCAGTCAGCTCGGCGAAGACAACGAGAATATAAAAAAACTCCTATGCGCGGTTGCATTAAATCCCAATGCCTGCGGAGTGGTTTTCGTGGGGCTCGGGTGCGAGAACAACGGTCTGGACGGAATAAAGGAATATCTCGCGCCGTTCGGGCGGGACAATATAGCCTTTTACAACTGTCAGGACGTAAAGGACGAAACGGAGTACGGGCTTTCGCTCGTGCGCGGGTTCGCGGAAAAAAACCGTGCGCTCTCCCGAGAGGACGTTTCTTTAAAGGAACTTTGCATAGGTTTGAAATGCGGCGGCAGCGACGGTTATTCGGGGCTTACCGCCAATCCGCTCGTCGGGAAAATAACGGACAGGCTGATCGCCGTCGGCGGCAGTGCGGTACTGACCGAGGTGCCCGAAATGTTCGGCGCGGAACAGCTTCTTATGAATAAATGCGCTTCGCGGGAAATATTCGAAAAATACCGTAAGATGATAGAGGATTTTAAGGCGTATTATGTCAAAAACGGATTTCCCGTATACGAAAATCCCAGCCCGGGCAACAAA
>CALVWQ010000002.1 GCA_944367535.1 uncultured Clostridia bacterium | reverse complement strand
TAATTAAACTTTAAATATTAATTTTAACGTTAACTGGTTTCAGTGTCCATAAAAATATGTCACAGTCTTGATACAAGTGGCGTCGCTTCGCTCCGCCAGACAAGCACACGCCCCATACCTAAACTGATTACCAAAACGACATAAGGAAATGCAACGCCGCCGAGAATGGGCGTTTGCGCTAAACCGCTTGCAAATCGGCCCATTTTTCTCGTCGGCGGAAGGTTGTATTTTCAAACCTTATAGTAAACGTTTACAGCACATCAGTTAGATTTTCGGAGCTGTGCTATGACTGTAGGGCTTACTTGCCCCATGTAGCAACCTTCGTCCCAACAACCAAAATCGTCAAACAGGAGGAGCTTTTTATCTTCCATACCTATAGTGCATACAATATCATCGTCCATAATATCCGAAATAAAAAATTGTGGTAATCCTTTTGAAAAAACAACTTTCTCTCCAGATTTTTCAATATATTTCATAATATATCCAAGTGCAAATCTTTTTACCGTATCATCTTCTATAAATTCAAAATCATTCCTTCCAAAATTCTGCTCGAAATAGGAGCAACTATATGTTTCTACCATTTGTCTTTTATTAAAGTTATAATCTCTACGTGTGCAAAGCAATCCCGGCATCGTGCCATCAGGAATATAAAATATACCGTGAAAGTGAAGACGTTTCTTTTTAGGTGATCTTTCCCATACACCCATATATTTCCAACCTTTTCTATTCGTTAGATTCGCCAATGCTTTCTTCAAAGTTTTCTTGAAAGTTTCTTCTGTATGTTTTGCATCATCGTAAGTAAAGGTAACAAAATAATTAAACTGCTGCAAGTTAGCCTTTCGTGTCATTCTAATACGCCTACATATAAGGTTTCTTTGTTTACGTTCCATATTTGTATTTACATAATTCTTCGTTTTTTCGTCTGTGTCAAAGTACGGTCTTAAAGCATCAAATAATCGGCTTATTCTTTGCTTTTTTCGCATAAATTGTGTTGCTTGATATACTTCTTCAAACAGTTCCTTTTTCGTCATTTGTCGCCCAATTTTAGGCTTTTCATTGTCAGTCGTTTCTTTATCTATTTTAGGTTTATTTTCATCGTTAATTTGAGCCTCTAAATCTTCAACGGGAATAAGCACGTCTTCTAATTCAGAGGGCGTGCTATCTTCCTGTTCAGGCTCAATTACATCATCGAAAACCGTTATCGTTTCCTCGATAGGTTTTCTGCGTTTTCTTGATGGACGAGTCGTATGCGGTATTGCAATATAATGACTGCCATCGAAATATACTTTAGTTTCGCCATACGCCATTGTAAACCTCCTTTGACGCAGGCTTTGGATTTAACTTCTATGGGTTAGAGCCTGCGTTCTTATAAAGTGCGTTGATGAAATAACTATTCTGCATCTTTAATTCGTCAGCTGTGGCTTTTTCCGTAGCATATTCTATATAGTCATTAAGCCCGATTTTTGTTTTCTTTGCCATATCATTAAAATAATCACTAAAACAGTCTGTTGAAAACCTCCTACTATAAATCTTTTTATTCATTACGTAATACTTTTTCTTTTCAATTTTTCCGTCCATTGTTCCACGTTCTTTTTCAATACTTGAAATAGAGAACCCGTATTTATTATAAAGTCTTGCATTTCGCTTATAAACCCAAGCAGTTATACTCTTTAGTAAGTACATAGAAAGCGTATTATCCCCTCGCCTAAATCTAAAGTCGTAATACAGGTTAATAAAGCCGTTAAAAATCCACTCGGAAAGCATTTCTTCAATGGTGTAGAATGGTAATGCAGTCCTTTGACGGCTAGATGCAGCGATATTGACAATATCAGCCAAATCTCTGGCATCTGCACCCCAAGATTCAGGGCGTTGCTCGTCCGTAAAAACCTTTATGAAGGGGTAATTATCTACCGTTGCAGAGTGCCTACACATCTTTAACCACGAATTAAATAGATCGTTCTTTTGATTTGTTTCTTCCGTCGTTTTTTTGATATCTTTTAACTCTAAATTATTACCTCGTTCCTTGCCGACTTCTGATATTACAACTACGCCAAATTCAAAGCTACCGTTGTTTGGATTATTCTCAATAACTTTCTTGCCAAGACGTAATATATCGAAGTCAAGAATATGGGCGTGATTGCCTTCTTGCGCCGTTTGTTCGGGAAAGAAATTAGATATCCAAATAGGAAAATTACCTTCGTCCAAGAAGATATTATCTTCTCGAATTGAATAGTTTGAAACAATAAGGCTGCACTCGATAACATATATGAAATACAACTGTGCATAAGTAGATAAAACGTCAAACAAATACCATATACGCAACCCGTCGTCATAACTCAATCCATACCTGTCTATGTCATATCCGTAAAGTCGTAATTCTGGACAGCCGTTTTTTTCAAATCTTTCTCGTTTTTTCTTAACCCATTCTTTAACGGTTGCAAGGTTATAAACCGTTCCGTATTCCATACAATTTCTTAGGTCTTTCTCAAACAAAATCCACGAAAAATAAGGAAATTTCATATCGTTATTTTGTAATAATTCTAATGCTTTGTTGCGGAACATTACTGCCTGAGATAGAGCCATATCCGTGATAATTGTAGTCTTTTTCTTACCCATAGAACCACAAGTCATAGAAACTATCGGTAGATCGCTTATAAAACCACAATTTCTTGCCTCAAATCTTTGTAATTTTTGCCTTGCACGCTTATGTCTAAGTGTATCAAAAACTATGTATCCGATAATCAGCCAAAGCCACAATGGAACGGTCTTTAATGCCACCTGCAAATCTATAATGAGTTTACTTAATTGCACCCATAAATTTACAACGTCAAACGATACAGTAAAGTAGAAATAATAGGCAAAAAATCCTACGATAATACTACCTAAATTTAGCATTATTCCAACGGTAATACACCAGACA
Organism: uncultured Clostridia bacterium; assembly: GCA_944367535.1. Lineage (GTDB taxonomy): Bacteria > Bacillota > Clostridia > Christensenellales > Borkfalkiaceae > UBA1259. The sequence goes on along the minus strand of CALVWQ010000002.1, from coordinate 107,896 downwards.
ATAAATATCCAATCGTTATCTTTTATAAAGTCAATAAATTGTCGTATAAATCGTATAACGGGAGTAAATATTTTAGCCAAAACCCACTTAAAACAACGTAGTGGAACAGTGTCTTTATTATAGTTATTATTTCGTTTTGAGCGTAATTTTTGCATTAGTATTAAGACTAATATAAAACACGGAAAACCTAATACTATAATCTTCAAAAATACAAGTAATCCATCTGTTAAATTGTCAAACCATAAGCCAAAGTTTTCCTTGCTACAAAATAGACTAAAAAATTCACTAATATATGCCTTGAATTTAACCGAACTATCCGGCAAAAATCCGTTCCACTCAAAGATGCCCGAATAGGACGTAACAGTGGGGACAGTGTCCGATTCAATGCCTAAAATCTTACAGAAATAATAGCTTATAGAACTGCCAAAATCCGTAAAAGTTTCAAACAGCCTTAACCACGATTTATTAAAAGTAACAACGCTCAATAAAATGATGGTTAGAGTTATTAAAATTGTTATAGAAATATTTGCAATTTTCTTAGCCAGAAATATCACCTCCAATAACTTGATGTTGTTCAGTTAAGTTATCCGTTGTTCGGCTACACGTATGTGCCGTGTAGCCTACTAAACAAATAACAAATATCGTTAAAATTACTACCAATATTCGTTTTAATTTTTTCATTATTTTTTCCTCTTTTTCGTTATTGCTTTTATTAGTTTTCCAATGAGCTTAAAGGGTAATGTTATAATCCATACAATCAGCTTAATAAGCGCTGGTAAAATACCTGTAACGCTTAAGAGCCAAAGCACAAGGATTAGGAATATAATTGCTAATAAGATTTGCCACCAAGCAAGCTCGTCACTTACCTCAACGGGAGGCGTAATATCGTTTACAATATCAATAGGACTTGCAACGACGGGAATTACCTTATAAACACCTTCTTTATTAAAAGTTAGTTGGATAATATCGAAGTCAAAGAATACACTTTCCTTAGCGATATAGGCTTGTCCGGACGTCATTTTATCCGACCATAAAAAACCTTCGCCAAGCTCGATAATATCTACTTCTTGAGCATAATAATCGCTCGTAGCAAATCTAAATAAAACGACAACTTTTTCTTCATCGCTTGAACCGTTTATCGTAACAGCATCGTCGTACTCAGATTTTAGAGAGTTTACGTCAGCGGAATTTATAAGCAATCTCTTGGAAATTTCCGCATTTGTGCCTTGCAAATCGGACTCTTTCAATATCTGTATGGGGGCAACAGTAATGCTTTCTTCTTCAGGACCGCCCGTAAAGGCAGCACCAAGTCCGAAGTTTACCCAATTTTCCCAAAAAGAAGGACTTGTTGAAGACCAACTTGAAAGGGTTTGCAAGTCAACATCTGCGTCAAAATCGTAATAGCTATAGCCCATTTGAATTTTACCGTGTTCGTTATCAATTTTTCTTGAATCGTCAATATCACCTTCAAACAAATCAGCACTTATCGTACCATCTTTTATAGGTAATCTTCCATTTTCAAAAGTTTTATTATAACGCTTGATATATTGATACAAATCGTTGCTTTGAATACCGCCTATTTCAACGACAGAGGCGTATGGATCGTAATCGTCTATATCGCCCACAAGGAACATATAGTAGAGAGCTTGGCAAGCGGTATGTAAATAACCTTTCCCTAAGTTCCAACCCCATTCAGCAGCGTGTAAGCCACCACCCCAATCGCCTGCATTTATACCAAGACTGTAATAGATGCTTTCGTTATATTCTTGCATACCAAATTCATCTACAGGACCGAGATTTACACCAATATACGGACTCGCTTTATTATACAAATCGCTATTGCTCGTTACAAGAATTTCTTTGGTTTTATACTCGTACCATTCCGCTTTTATACGTTGCAAGCGACCATATTCTTCAATAAATCTTTTAGGAACGGAAAAATAAACCGTATCTAATTGATTTTGATGACCTGCGCCAAGTGAAGACGTTTGAGAACGATAGAACGTATGCTTAACGTCAAGTTCAATAGTTTCAAGGTCTGTCACTTCACAAGTTAGTGTGCTTTCTTCGTTAATATCAGCTCCATATCCTTTTGCATAGCCCGTAAAAGTATATGTGCCACCGACACCGTATTCAATAGCCGAATTTTGCTTGTTTTCAAGTATCTCAAAACCGCTTATATCGTAACGACGAGCAGAGCTTTTAACTCGTTGCAACATCGTTTTTCCGTCCGAACTCAAATGGTCAATAACCTTAAACTTATAAAACAATCCTTCATAAAATTGTTCTTCCGATTTAGAACAGAATTTCAAGTCGAACTTTTCATAATTGTTAGGCGTTCCATCTTCGTTATATCCGACAGCCATTTGCACTTTATTTACTCCGTCAGTCGTGTTAATATTTCGCCCGTTCGGATTGTATATGTAGAGATACAAACCATAATTACCTTGTCTTAAAACGTCAAAAGAATAACAGTATTCGACAACGTTTAATATAAACATTTCAGGTTCTTCAGACTCATAAAAAGGATAGCTTAAGATATTAAAGTTTTTTGAACTTCGCAGGTCGTCCATAACGTTTGTTTTATCAAAGTTGAGCGAACCGTCATCGGCTTTTGCCGTCATAAAGCTCATTGAAAAAAACGATGTTATGAACAGAATAAAAGCGAGGATAATCACGTAAATTCTATTTCTCATTGTTTTTTCCATTATCTTCTTCTCCTTTTAGGTATTAAAAGCGCAATAATTATAACCAAAATCACTAAACCAGCACTCAAACCGATAATTTGTTCTAACTTCATACCATCTTCTTCATTATCCGTAGGTTCTTCTGCTGACGGTGGAGTATCGGTATTGTTATTACCATTTTCAGCGATAAGCTGGTCTATCTTTTTTTGATATTCTTCACGCATTACTTCAATTTGCTCAGTCATATACGCAATTTCATCTTGCGCGTTGTCATAATCAACCCTCAATCCGTCTAAAGAAGATTTTAGGGTGTTAATTAGTTCACGCTGACTTTCAGATAACGCATTTGCACTTTCAAGCAAAGATTGTATTTCCGTTAATTGTGTCTTCAAACTTTCAATTTCAGCAAGCAATTCTTTATTATAATCGTCGTAAATAATCGTAGCCGTATTCGCCTGTAAGGTTATACTTTGATAACTCGTATTCGTAGCACTTGCACCGAAACTTCTTGTTGCCTTTTGAGGAAAGTAAGTAGAGATTGGCGAATCGTCTTTGATACGAATATACAAAGCGTCGTTATAAGCAAAATAATCAACGCTATCGTAAATTGTTGCAGCAACCGAATCATTGTACTCAATATCGCCAACCCCGACAGTTACTGTTCCATTTTCGTTTGTAGCCATTTTGTAAGCCGTTGTAGTAAGCATTAAATCACTATCTATACGAACAGAAACGAAATAACAATATCCTTGCCAATACGAAGTTGACCAACCAAAACTTGCATAATTAAAACTCGTTAATGGTATCTTAAAAATCAAAGACGTTAGCTTAATATCCGTATTTTTATCGTAGTCCGCAAAGTAATTTTGACTGCCTTTAATTTCAGCGAAGAACCCAGAGTTATAGGACTCGACTAACTTGGTAATATGCGTTTTATTATCTTCCGTCATGTACATATCGTAATCGTATGCCGAGTAACCATCATTTACCAAATTCGTCCAAAGCGATATAAGGTCTGTTTCCTTGCTTTCTATTGTGATAGAGCCACCCGTGTACGTGATCACGGCTTGTAATTTAATTCTTTCAGTAATATCACTTATATCGCCAAGTGTTATTACAGCGAAGTTGATATAACCGTTCTCATCGCCTTGACCGTCGGAAGTAGTATATGCCGATTTATAAAGCGTAAACTTCTCACCGCCTTTCAAAAAAGATACGTTAATATCGCTTACAAGGTGGGAAACTTTTTGATTAAGTTTAATCGTATATTCCACCGAATAGATATTGTAATCAGTAAAACCACGACCACCATGAGCAGCAACTACGTCGGTAGAGAAATAAACATCTTCTGGCGTTACTTCCGTAACAGGTTGCTCGATATTAGAAAGATAAATGTACTGCGGTGGATTGACATAACTATTTGAGCTGTATAGAATCCCTAAATCTTCAAGATTTGCACTAACGCTTTCGTCAGCATCTAATTGGCTTAGATTTTTGAACTTTAAATATACATTTTTGTTAGTATCATCATAGTGAAGAATCTCATAATAATTTGAATACATATTCCAAGCATAGTCACCCGAATAAATATCTTCTCTATTGCAAGCAACACCTTCTACAAAGTAAATCTGACAGCCCATAGATGCTCTAAACGAAATTGAAGTAATATAATCCTCAAGAACACCGTCTTCGTCTTCAGTAATACCTAACATTTGTCGAACGTTCGGGCAATGAATTTTATAAATCACGTCTTCTGTTGCTTCATTAAATCCTGCTGGAATGTTCTGATAATCTTGATTTACATAATCAATCTCAGCGGCATACGCTTTAGCCGTAAAATCCATAGTAAAACCAAACATTAACAGAACCATTACCAGAGTAGAAATTAAAGCAATAAGAACTTTGTTCTTAGTTATAGTTTTCATAAATAAATCCTCCTAAAATTGTTAATAAAAATACGGCTTATGATTTTACTCACAAGCCGTACCTTTTCTTAATTACGCCGTAGCTTCAGGGTTTTCGTTTACTTCACCAACCGTAATTGCACAAGTATATTTTTCACCTGCAACATATACGTTAATGGTTGCCGTACCTTCGCCCACAGCCTTAACAACGCCATTTTCAACAACTACTACGCCCGTATCGGTAGATTGCCACCAAATAGAGGTTTTTACAGCTTCTGCGATATCAACCTTAATAGTAAATTCTTCATCAACTTTAAGCGTCTTTGCTATATCCGAAAGGGTTACTGCATAAGTGCTACCATCGTCGGTAGCTTCCGTTAAACCGTTCGCAAGGTCAACAGAGTTGTTTATTACGCCATTAAGTAAATCAAGGTCGGCTTGTGCTAAATGCTCATTTCTTACTACGTAAGAATTAAGTCTTTCAGCGGCAATATAAGCATAAGAATATGCACATTGTTTATAACTCAATCCTTCGGGGTAAGATGCGTATTTATAACTTACAGCATCACCGTCGGTAGTCTTAACGTAAGCAACACCTAAGAATTGCAAGTTCGTATTCTTATACATAATATTGGTGATTGCGCCGTTAAATCTATACTCCAACAAAGTACCGTCAGGTTCAGTTACTGCATAAGGGCTACCTTCTAAACTCAATACAGTAAGACCTTCGTCCTCAAATGCTTTAAGCCAATCTACGTCACCGGGCGTTTCAGCCAAATCGACTTTCATATAATAGGAAATCGGTGCGAGAACCATACCAAATTCCTTTTTTTCATCAGCCGAAACTTCCTTATACAACTCAGGGGTAATCTGAGCAGTAAATCTTATTCCGGGCGGATCGTTAAACCTAACTGTAGGCATTTCCATCATAACCATACCTTCTTGATACGAGGTAGTAGGCTTTTCTTCAGCGGGCTTATCTTTCCTTGTAAAAACAACGATAGCCCCAACAGCCGCAACAAGTAAAACCGCCACTAAAATCCAAGCGATAATCTTGCCGACACTTCTTTTTTGATAATAATTATCCATAAATAATAAATCCTCCTAAAATTTTTTATAAAAAACTGCGACCCATCTCAGCTTATTGCCGAAGATAAGCCGCAGAAACACTAATGTTTTTTAGAGTTTATGCACCTTTCTTAAGGAGCATATTGAGCAACGTTCTATCCGAAGTACGAGCAGGTTTGATGTTGCACTCAAACACTTCGCCGGTTGCGTTATCTACATTGTGTGCAAGATAACGTTCGCCTTCGATAACTTTGCCCGTCGAATCGGTGAACGAGAAAGGTTGAATTACAAGTTCTGCCTTGTTAGAATCACCGAATACGATATCGAATACAGTATAACCGCCCATGTCTTTTCTTTCACCGTCCATAGGGGGAACAATCGAAATCTTCACGTCTTTACCTCTAATCGTTCCTTTGATGAAGTATGCCATATAGGGCTTTTCCTTAATGATAATTTGCTCTCTTTCAATAAAAATTTTTTCGTTAGACATAAGTTTTTTTACCTCCTAAAATTTATTACTTTTTACCTTTCTGTCTAGAAATTCTCTTTGCCTCAGCTTTGGTTTTACCTTCATCGAGGGCTTTCTTGTACTTGAAAAGACCTGCGTGGTCGGATTGACACTGAAGATAACCCGATCTCATACCGAGTTGATATTCAGTCAGTTCTTTACCTTCGTTAGGACCATACGTATGGACCTTTGCCTTTCTGTCGTCTGCATAACCCTTAGCACGTTTAGAGGGTACAGACCAACGTCTTTCTTGATTGTTTCTTGCCATAAAAATGAAATCTCCTTTATAATTAAAATTTTGTTGCCCGTGTTGCCGTTAGCGCAGCGAAAGTAAAATATTAAATTGTTGTTTTGTAATCGTAACGCTTATCTTTGAAATACTAATTTCCGGCGATTCCGTATCGGATAGGTGGCCACCTTTATCTTGCAAGAACCGCTATCTGGATAATCGAATTTTTTACTCTTGCGTAGATTACAGTTGGATTATATATCTTTCCAACACTATTTGGAAGGACATCAAAAGTTAAATTAAATACCCCGAAAGTTAAAAATCATACATCAGAGAACATAAGGGAAACATTAAAGAACCAGCTTAATCTACATAATCTCTGGTATAGACCATTATATTTACACGTCTGCCGTCAATATTTTCACCACGACAGGCAAAAATCTTCTCATATTCACGGTCACGTTTTGCTGTTCGGGCATAATAAATATCGTTACTACCCGTCATACCGATAAGCATTTCATTGCTCTTAGATACAAACAATTTTTGCTTTACGATATGTTCTGCCGTTCTATATACATTGACCGCTTCAACGATAAAATCCGGTTCAGGCATTTCTGCCATTTCTAAACAAGGACAAGTCATAGTCATATAAGTTACCTTCTATTAGTGACTTTGCTTTTCAAAGAAATCTCTTAAAAAATAGCAAAGTTTGTTATTTAATCGTTTAATATGCTCGGTAGAAAATCCCCAATCGTCAGCCAAAACAGCTTGCGTGTTATTGTTTACATACAAGCCTACATATAAAGCGTATAGCCTTGCAGGAGCGTGGGAAACAGCCAAATTATATTTATTGACCTTTTCTACAATTTCTTTGGGTGGAATGAGCTTTGAACCCGCATTAAACAAATCTATCATTCCAAAGTAATACCTAATTTCTTTCAAGTCTTTCCTTATAATTTCTAATGTCATAATCTTTAATCTCCCTATTAATTTTTACTCGGAACACCGAATTTGCGAATTATAGATTGCAATATCTTACGTTGATCGTCACCAACGGAAGAGGAAAGCGTTTCAAGTAATTCTTTTTCTTCGCTGCTTAAATACCGTTTACCGAGATGGTAATCCCCAGCAATATACACACCGCCATCATGACGTCCTGTTTTGGTGTATATAGGGTAAGAAAAGGAAAGTTCAAATATATCGTTTAAGATAGTATTTCTATGTACGCCAAACTCAAAAGCCAGATTGTCTATCTTTTCAAATCTGCGTTCACAAACGACTTCAAGGATTGCTTGGCGTCGTTCTAATGCTTTCACTTTTCTCACCTCCTTGCCTTCGATGGCTATAAAATAATGGTTAATTACATAGGTTCACTGTGTAATTAAAAAAATATTTTCAAAATATTTTAATTTTTTTGGAAAATAAAAAACCTTGACAAACAGCTATCCCTCGTTAATGGAATAGAACTGCTCGTCAAGGCTCTTAGGTCTTGCTTTTACACCCGGAGGTGTTTTACGATGCACTTACATATAAAGTATTGATAAAGGATTTATTGTTTCGCTATTTCAGAGTGACCTTTATTTGCGTTATATGCGATATGTATTTAATTTTTGTCTTTTGGCTCAACAACCCGAATTAGGGTTTCTCCCTTAGATGGGTGATGTTTACTGTAAAGGAAAACCTTGCACCTGTTACATTTTATTCTCACTCCGCCAGAGTCATCTTTATAGCCCGTCACTTTATGACCGCAATTCGGACAGTGCATATAGACAGGTACAAGATTAGAAAAATCCATATTTTCATAACCTCCTTTTCCCGTGAACACATAAAGTTGGATATTTAATTGACTGCATATAGGGGGTTGGGATTTTCCACCGTAGAAGTCGATTATCTTTTGTATTCCTATTTTAGAACAATAGATTTAAGTGGGGCGAACTTAAACCTTTTGCTAATTATAGCGTAATTTACGAATCAATGTTTTTTATTACTTTCAGTGCCACACCCTGAATTTCTATATTATCAAAAAACATATCTTTCATTTTTTCATTTTCAGGATGAAGGCGAATTTTTTTTCTACGCTTGTCCTTATAATAACGTTTAAGCGTACATTCTCCATCTTCTACCATAGCGACTACAATTTGTCCTTCTTCTGCCGACGGTTGTTGTCTAACTATAACATAATCGCCATCGTTAATTCCTGCGTTAATCATACTGTCGCCTTTCGCCATAAGAACAAAGAATCTCCCCGTCCCTAAGAAATCTCCCGAAATGGTTAAATAAGACTCAATGTTTTGTTCTGCAAGAATAGGTGTTCCGCAAGCAATATTACCTACTATAGGGAGCTGTTGAGTATTTTTCATCGTTTTTTTCATTTTTAGAGTTTCAATACTATAATGAGTATTATCCCTTGTAATCAATCCACGATTTTCCATTTCTGTAAGATACTTACTTACAGTACTTTTCACAACGCCTATATGGTCTGCAATTTCCTGAACAGAGGGAATTTCCCTTACCGTAAAGAATTTTTCGTTGATGTACTCAATTATATTGAGTATAGTTTCCTCATTCTTTGATCTCATTTGTCAATCCTCTCTATTGGAAACATTTGTTTCCGTATGTGGATATATTATACTTGAAATTAAAAATAATGTCAAGAATGTTATAGGGGTATTTCCAAAATTTTCCTATTCTACTATAAAGTTTTTTTACTCTCGTATTAAAAATTCGACATAATTTTATAATTTTTATACTTCTGCATTATATAAAATTATTGACTTTTTGGTTTTTATAGGATATAATAGAATAAAAAATTGTGTGGAGGACGTTTTATGATTACAAGAACAAAATACCTAAATAAAATTCTTCCCTTTGTAGGTAAACCCTTGATTAAGGCTCTTATAGGCGTTAGACGTAGCGGTAAAACCGTTTTGCTTACGCAAATCAAAGATACTTTACTTTCAAATGGAATTGATAAAAATCAAATCCTTTTTTTGAACTTTGAATCTTTTGCGAATAAGAAATATTTAGACGGGAATAAGCTTTACAAGTTTGTTACCGACAAAGCAGCAAAATTAGACGATAAAAAAATCTATTTGTTCTTCGACGAAATTCAAGATGTATCAGAATGGGAAAAAGTTTTAGCGTCTTTCCTTGTTGATATAAACTGTGATATTTATATCACGGGTTCTAATTCTAAATTGTTATCGGGCGAACTTGCTACGCATATTGCAGGTCGTCACGTTCATTTTGACATTTATCCTTTTACCTTTTCGGAATGTAAGGAATACGCTCAATCACAAAACCGTAATATTTCCGACGAAGACTTATTTAACGAATATATTGAGTTTGGCGGTCTTCCCCAATGTTGTGCATTACCAGAAAAACAATCTAAACAAGCATATCTTGAAGATATATTCAACACCATTGTCATAAATGACATTGTAGAAAGAAACAAAATCAGTGATATAGATTTATTAAAACGCATCATTGTTTTCTTGCTCGATAATATAGGCAACCCCTTTTCTGCAAACTCTATTTGCAAAAGTTTGAAAGCCGAAGGAATACAAACGACAGTATCTACCGTTGTTTCGTATATTTCTTATATATTGAAAGCACTCGTCATTTGTTCGGTTAGACGTTATGATACAAAAGGTAAAGCGTTATTGTCAACTAACGAAAAGTATTATAGCGTTGATCTTGGTGTCCGTAACCATATTAAAAGTAGTGAAACGATAGATTTCAACAAGTTGTTTGAAAATATCGTTTATCTTGAAATGTTATCTCGTGGATATGAAATAAACGTAGGGAAAGTTGGCGATTATGAAATAGACTTTATTTGCTACAATAGAGATAAAGAAAAAATCTATATTCAAGTAGCATATCTTCTTTCTGAACAATCTACGGTAGACCGTGAGTTTAGACCGTTGAAATTGATTGACGATAATTATCCTAAATATATCATTACCGCAGATAAGTTTGATTTTTCAAGAGATGGCATAAAACACTTTAACATTATAGATTTCCTGCTAAATAAATAATTATTTTATAATTTTAAGGCTACGGATTTTTATCCGTAGTTTTTTTATACCTAAATTGCCTAAAGATTAGAACTCCAATTATTCTATCTTTCGGGGGCGTAGTTTAATCGGTGCGTTGCCATTGTCAAAGGGAAAAATAAGACTTAAACACTTTAAGAGATAAACACTAACGATATTATTTTTCTTACCATAAAACATTATATATTATGTCGCTTTGACAAAGGTATGAAATAATTTTTAGCTATAAAAACAAAAAACAGCCACACCGATTATTTTGCCCCTTGTCGAAAGATAGATAGAATAACAGGAGACAATAAAAATGGTTATGGCTCGAAAGTTGTGGTTACTTTGGGGTTCTGCATTGTTCCCATAAGTATGATTTTTAACTTTCAATGTATTTTTTCTAACGATTGATGTCCTTCCAAAATAAAATTAGAAATGTTATTGTATTAGCGAAAAGAAACTTAACATTTTGAATAGCGCTGTTCAATATGCAAGTTTTTTTATCTTATTTAGGAGGTACAAAGATGTTAAGAAGTATTAAAAAAGCATTTGAGATTATCAAAGAGCAAGACAGCGAAACTTCTATCACCGTTCACACAATTCGAGTATGGTGTCATGAAGGCAAAGTAAAATGTCTTAACGCAGGGACTAAAATCCTTGTTGATATAGATAGCCTCTTAGATTATATCTCAATGAAAAACGACTAAACGGAGGTTAAAATGGCTTATATTCAATATAGAAAGACCAAAAAAGGTATTCTTGTTGCAAGAATACAAGTTTCGGGTAAAGATCCCGAAACAGGCGAATTTAAGGTTTATCCTAAGAATATCCAAAATGATGAAGGCTTAACTGAGGCAAAATTTAAGAAGAAAATCACTATTTTAGCTGCAGAATTTGAAAACGAAGTTGCTAATGCGTATAAAGACCAAATGGCATATATACATACAGGTGTACTGACTTTCTCTCAGCTTGCTCAAGAATGGATTTCAAGTATAAACGCCCACCAATCGCACAATTACTATTTAAGAGCAACGGACGTTACGAATATTTTTAACGATTATCTTAAAACCGTCGGTTTAGATAAACGTCCTATATCTGATATTAGGGTTCGTGACGTTCAGTTGTTCATAAATTCGTTCGATAAGGGCTATACGAAAGGTAAACCTATTGCGAAATTGAAAAAGCCTTTGCCGGGAAAAGTAAATTTTAGAGAATTGGATAGAGAAAAAATAATAACCCGTTGTTCTTCCTATGGAATGAACAATGAAGATAAAAATATTCTTCTATCCACAGCAAAGGCTATTTGTGATAGATATGGGTTAAAGTTTAACAGTTATTTCGAGGAGGTTACCGAGAGAGTTCCTTATTCCCCTGAAACCATTAAAGGTTACAGGCGGATTTTAAGAACGTTATTCAACGAGGCAGTTCGTTATGAGTGGATTACGAAAAACCCTGTGTGTGCTACTAAAATTGGAGCAACGAAAGGTAATATAACAATGCGTCCGATTGAAGAAAAAGAAGTATTTTCCATTAAAGAAACTCAAGAATTTATAAAAATGCTTGACTCACTTCCAGAGGAATATATACACCGTAAGATACCTGTAAAAATAATGCTTTTGTGTGGCTTACGTACTGCCGAAGTATGTGGGTTGCGTTGGTCGGATATTGACCTTGAAAAAGGCATTATAAACGTTAATAGAAACAGGTTGACTTCACGAGAACGTGGCGTTTATGAAAAAGAGCCTAAATCGAAAACATCGAAACGCAGCGTTCCTATTCCTGCACCACTTTTAGAAGACTTGAAAAAATACTATAAATGGTTTGAAATTGCAGATACGAACTTCGCAAAAAAACTCAATCAATACTATTTAACCTGTACGATATATAGAACGCCTATTTATCCACAATCTCTTAGACAATGGCTCGTTTCTATAGAAGAAAAACACGGTTTTAAGCATATTAGTTGTCACGGATTAAGACATACTTATTGCAGTATTTTATTATCGCAAAATGTTCCTATTCAAACGGTTAGCCGTTATATGGGACATAGTGATTCAACAGTTACTTTGCAGGTTTACGCTCATTTCATACCAGACACGCAAGAAAAAGTAATTGACGCATTAGATAAACTATTTTAAGAAAGACCGGGAGTTAATCTCGGTCTTTTAACTTATATGGAGAATTTATGTATATACCACTTTTACGATATATCAATGATGCAGTAAAAGAAATTAAAGAAAAAGACGCTGATTTTAACGTCACTTACAATATGATTAGGCATCTAATCAAAACAGGAAAACTAACTCAACTTAAATATGGAAGTGCTTGGCTCGTCAATATGGACGAGCTTTACGCTTTCTTTTGGGGGAAACGAAAATGAAAAGATTTGTTACATCGGGTGACTTACAACGTATGTTTCTTGCCGAAGACCATAAAACAATAATACGACGACCAAATTGCCGTAAATTTTGCCTTGATAACGACATTTATATGGAGATTCACGAGAAGGCTTGGTTAATTGAAATTAAGCCGTTTATGGACAAAATAAATCCTCGTAAAATAGGCAAACATTACGAATTACCCCAAATGAGAAACATAAGACAATGTGTTTGGTTATGGAATAACAAGCATAGACGTTTCGGACAAATAATAGATAAGCATACTGTTGAACGATTTTTGAACGATAAACGAGTCTTTACCTATCACTATGGAAATAGATGGATTATCAATTATAATCAAATTGAATCCGTTATAACCGAATACTTCAAGAAAACTAACTACAAAATAAAAAGATTAAAACGTAAAAAAGTCAGTAAATAAAAGGCTTTCAACGATTTTTTGAAGTATAAATTAGGTATAAATGTAAACAAGATTTAATATCAAAACCAACCACAAAATATAGTAAAAATAAAGAAAAAGACCACAATATTTAGTGGTCTTTGGCGTCCCCACAGGGAATCGAACCCCGAACTAGCCCTTAGGAGGGGCTTATTATATCCGTTTAACTATGAGGACATTTTTATTAAATTTTAATTTGCAAAATGAAAGTTATTGCGAGTATAAAAAATTTATACTTCCATTTATACTTCGAATTTTTCAAAGTCGAAAAACGGGCGTTTTTGAGTGCTTTTTCGTTAAAAACGTGCAATATTTTGCATTTCGTTCTGGATATAGCGCTCCCTTAGGAGGGGGCTGTTATATCCATTTAACTAAGGAAGCTTTTGTTTTTCTCAAATGTATTCTTATTTTACTACAAATCAACTATCATGTCAAACGACAGATATACGTTTTTTCGTTTTTTTATGTATACGCATGTGTTTTTAAGGGAAAAATACTATGCGTTCAGGTAACCTAAAATTTAATTATTACATAAATTGATAATGGGAATTACTTGAAACGTCGGAGACATTATGATTAAAAGAGGAGAACTATATTACGCGGATTTAAGTCCCGTAGTGGGTAGCGAACAAGGCGGCGTACGCCCGATTCTTATCGTCCAAAACGACACGGGCAACAAGTACAGTCCGACGGTGATAGCCGCCGCCGTAACCAGCCGCATGAGCAAAGCCAGGCTTCCCACTCATATCGAGATTAACGCGCATGATTTCGGTCTTTCAAAGGATTCCGTTATTCTTTTGGAACAGATTCGCACTCTCGACAAGCGGAGACTTAAAGAGCGAATCGGCGAGTTATCGGAAGCGACCATGCAGAAAGTAAACACCGCGCTTCTTATCAGCCTCGGATTCAGCGTTAAAACTGACATTATATGAACAAATCAAAAATCCGCCTGTAAACCTTTGTTATCGGAAGTTTACAGGCGGAAGTTCTTTATAACAATATTTCACTTTTTTAGTCGTCACGTAAATTCACAGGTATTTTATGACCTGTTCTTCTTTCAGTCTTACCTTTTCTCGGACCGGGATGTCAGAATAACCGAGCGCGATTACAATATTGCACTGCTCATCGGGGGCAAGACCGAGCGCAGCGGCGAGATTTTCCGTATTTATCCACCCTATTATGCAACTTTTTACGCCCAAAGATTCCGCCGCCAGCGTAACGTAAGCCACCATCTCTCCCACGTCGTATTTTACAAAATGATTGGAAGAAAACCGCTTCAACACATCTTCTTTAAGCGGCATGATTTTTTCCGCGACCGCTATAAACGCCTTGGCATTTTTAAGAAATGTATTTTTGCCCGCGTCCGTGAGTGCGTTTCTTACTTCTTCCGCTTTTTCATTATCGGTAACACAATACAATTTCCACGGCTGACTGTTGCATGCGGAAGGCGCAAGACGCGCTGTCTTGACAATTTTATCGACTATTTCTTTTTCGAGAGGTTTATCGTTAAAATCCCTGCATGACTGACGTGTTTTTACTAAATTTTCAAAATCGGAAAAATTCATTGATATTTCCCCCTTTTTGCATAAACTGATTTCAGATATTATAATACTTACACAAAAACATGTCAAGGCAATTATTTATCAAACGTCATGGCCTTTTCTTTTCTAAATCTTTCCACAGCCTGCAAATACTGTTCAGAAAGACATAAAAGGTAACGCTGTTGTTCTTCGTAAGAAAGGTTCCCGTATACTTCTTTATCGGTAAGTCTGCCGAGCGCGTTAGACACTTCTCCCTCTTCTTCAAGCAATTTTTTTACCTTGCGGTAAAAAATTTCCTTATCCTCGTCCACCTTTTTTATATTGCTCGAAACGATTCCCGCATAATATTCTTTCACCTTGGACACGGAAACTCCCGCCTGTTCAGCCTTAACAATCTCATTGTCGAGATTTTTCCTGTAATCCTGCCAGAATCCCTGTTTCAATCTTTTTTTCGCCTCGCGGGCATATTGTTTTAAAGTTTTCGCTTCTTCCTGCATGATGTCTCCCCGTTACAATCTGAAATAATCGTCTTAAGTATCCGCCGCCCTACAGCGCTCGCGGTTTCCCTGTGCGGACAAAGATAATACAAGTTCCCACCGAGAAAAAAACCTACCGAATTATTTTTCTTCGGTAGGTAAAATCTTTCAGTTTTTGATGCTTCTTTTTCTCGCCGCTTCGGATTTTTTCTTTCTTTTGACGGAGGGACTTTCGTAAAACTCTTTTTTACGCAAATCGCCGATTATACCGTCTCTCGAACACTTTCTTTTGAAGCGTCTCAAAGCGCTGTCGAGATTTTCGTTTTCGCCGACTCTTACCGTACTCATTTCGTTCACCCTCCTTTACCCACGCGGTGTTTCGCTGTCTTAAATTAAGAGCATAAATAAGTATACTTGACCTTAAAGGTTTTGTCAATCGAAAATAACTATGAAAAACAAATTTTTTTCAAAATATCGCCCGAATACGCCGAATTTCACGCTGAAACACATAATATAGCTCAATCTTACCATACTGGCGCTCAGTCACAAACGGTTTTTTCGTTATACTTCGCCTTCTGTTTTGTAAGCCTCGTCCTGCACGGCTTCGGTAAAGCCGTGTTCGTCCGCATTGCAGCCCGTATACGAGTTTTTGAAAAAGATGAAATATACCGCGATGGCAATGGCGAATAGCGCATAGGCGGTCAGAACTATGCCGAGCCCGTCGGCACTGAAAATCCTTGTCCCCGACGCGTTTTTAGGAAATATAATATCGATAACTCCGAATATTTCCACAAGCGCAATGAGTATGGGCGTAACGTACTTAACCATTACGGCAAACATCATGCCGAACTTCCCGAGCGAAAGACCGTCCTGTTCCAATGCATTTTTCAAAAACGCGGGATTGAAAGCATCCGTTCTTTTTGCCGGTTTACCGATACACCAGCCAATCGCAACACATGAACCGAATGCACAAAGAGGCATGAGCACGGAATTCGTTACCATATCGAAAAAGTCGAGCCAGTTCTGTCCGCAAATCTGCATGGCGGGCGTAGTGCCGGACGGCGCGGTAAGCGCAAAACCGAGCGAAATACTGACAGGTATAGAAACAGCAAACGTAATAAGCGAAACATATAAAATAGCGTGTTTTCTGTGTGCGCGGAATTTCTGAATAACGAACTGCGTAACCACTTCGAGCAGCGAAATGACCGAGGTAAGAGCCGCTATTACAACCATGCCGAAGAAAAGGAAAGATACCATCTGCCCTACCCAGCCGAGATTATCAAACACCAGCGGCAACGACGAAAACAGAAGCATAATGCCGTGGTCGGAGAGTTCGGAACCGTACACCGCTTTATAGTGATAAATCGCGGGGAAAATGGCAAGTCCCGCGAGCAGAGCGACGAGCGTATCGAACGTACAAATCATGACGACCGATTTTCCGACTTTGGTTTCATTGCCCGTATATGAGCCATAACTTACGATTATCCCCATGCCGAGCGAAAGCGAGAAAAACGCCTGACTCATCGCCGCAAGTATCCCCTCAAAGCCGAGCGCCCCGAAATCGGGATTAAGATAATAGTTAAGACCTTCCGATACCCCCTCGCCGAGACACAGACAGTATACGGCGATTAGTACAAGAATGATAAACAAAGCCGGCATAAGTATTTTAGAGACCTTTTCGATACCGTTCTTTACTCCCGCCATGACAACGACAAGGGCAAGCACCAAAAATATCGCGGTATAAAGAATTACTTCGGGAATGTTACCCGTAAAAGAAGACAAAATTTCCGAATTGCGGTTGAAAGAATTAAGCGTAAATTTTACGGTATATCCTCCGAGTATTGAATAGTAGCATAGAATAAAAAGAGGGATTATAACCGCAAATAGTCCCAGCCAGCCGAGTTTTTTTTTGGCTTTTTTATAAGCCGTTACAGGGTTGGCCTGAGCGCGTTTCCCGAGATATATCTCGGCGGTCATAACAACCGTTCCTATAACGAGCACGCTTATAACATACATGAGAACAAACGCCGCACCGCCGTTTGCACTCGTCTTATACGGGAAACTCCAAAGATTCCCGAGTCCCACCGCAGACCCTGCCGCGGCAAGTATAAATCCGACGCCGCTCGCAAAACCGTTTCTTTTTTTAGTTTTTTCCAAAACAGAACTTCCTTAGCTTTTTTATATAAAAATTTTAATTTAAAGAGACGCATTTGTCAACAAAGTTAGCGCTTTTTCCGCCAAATATCATAAATTTTGACCAAATAATTTACTTTTACCTCGTCAGACGAATTATTTAACCTCATTTTCTTATATGCGCAGATGAATATATGAAGATACGCGCATTAAATCATATAACCAAATGACATATATAAAAAATTAAATTTTAACGACCGCTTCGCCGTCGACATATATTAAATTGTTGTATATTAAAAAACGGGCGCAAACGCGCCCGCATAAAACATTTTTGTTTTTTATCTGAAAATATTAAAATTTTTATAAACCTTTAAAAAATGCAAATTGAGATTTAGGCGGGCGTCCAACCCATCTTCTGGCCGGAAAGGATATGAATGTGCAGGTGGAACACGCTCTGTCCCGCGTCGTCGCCCTGATTGATTACCAGTCTGTAACCGCCCGAAAGTTCCAAAAGTTCCGAAAGTTCGGGGATTTTTTTCAGACACTTTTTCACCATTTCGCTCTGTTCGTCGTTCATTTCCGCAAGCAGTTTAAAATGTGATTTTGGTATGCACAGAAAATGATTTTTTGCTTTCGGGTCTATATCGCGTATTATAATCATATCCGCGTCTTCATAAACCTTGTTTACGGGTATTTCGCCCGAAATCATCTTGCAAAAAAGACAATCTTTCATAATTTTTCCTCCGTTTTCAAATTTTATAATCTATTATATAACAACCGAAATAGCCGATTATTATTTTCGGTACTTTTAATTATTCTTCTTATTTTCAATCGTTAATCTTCGCGAGCGCACCGTCTTTAAAGTGTTTGACGACTTTTACTTTTATAATGTTCCCGCGAGGAATATTTCCTTCAACATAAAGTCTTAAATAATTACCCGAATAACCTTCGGTATAACCGTCTTTATATTCTTCGGGCAGAAAGTCGAGGATTTTTTCCGAATTTTCGCTTACAAAGCGTGATTTGGCATCGCCTTTTTTCACGAGAAGTCTTTCAGTTCTCTCTTTCTTCACCAAAAAGGGCAAATCTTTCATTCCGAAAGCCGCTGTACCTTGACGGGGACTGTAAGTAAAAACGTGTATATCAGAAAAACCGACCTCATCTACAAGCGACAAAGTATTTAAAAAATCTTCTTCCGTTTCGGTAGGAAAACCCGCTATGATGTCGGTAGTAAGTCCCGCATTCGGAAAATACTCCCTTATCAAGCCGACTTTTCTTATGTATTCTTCCGCGGTGTATTTTCTGTTCATCTTTTTTAGAGTTGCATCCGAACCGGACTGCAATGAAAGATGAAAATGCGGAGCAAAATCATAAAGCCCCGAAAGTTTTTCCAAGAAATCCCTTTCTATGACGTTTACTTCGAGAGAGCCAAGGCGTATCCTGCATTTTATATCATGCAGAGCGCCGACGAGTCCTTTAAGGTCGGTGCCGCAAAAATCGTAAGACGAAAGATTTATACCGGTGAGCACCGCTTCGCAGGGGTTTACCGCGCGTATTTCCGAAATGATTTTTTGCGGGGAACGGCTGCGGCTTCTGCCGCGCAGATACGGGATAATGCAATATGAACAGAAATTATCGCAACCGTCCTGCACTTTTATAAAAGCGCGGGTACGCAAGGTTTTCACCTCGTGCATATCTTCATATTCCGTAGTGTGCGGAAAAATCTTTACTCCGCACTCGTCAAGCATGTCAGGTATAGCGCTTTTGCCGAAAACGCCGATAACAAGCCCATGCCCGAGTTTTTCAAAAGCCGCGGGATTTTTCTCGGCGGCGCAGCCGGTAAAAATTATGCACGCGTTCGGGTTCAGTTTTTTTATTCTGCCCGCCGCCTGTCTGGATTTTTTTTCCGCTTCGCGCGTTACCGCGCAGGTATTGACTATATAAATATCGGCTGGTTCCAGACTGTCGGAAACTTCGAAGCCGCGCTCCGAAAGCGCGGCGATAAGCGCGTCGCTTTCACATTCGTTGACTTTGCAGCCCAAAGTAAACACAACTGCTTTCATACACACATGACCATATATTAAAACGTTCTCTTTTTAAACACGCACGCCGACCATTCCCCGACGGTCTTGTCTTCCAGAAAATCAAAGCCCGCCGCAAGATATGCTTTTTCGACCTTTTTAAGCCTGTCGGAAAGTATCCCGCTCAATATCACGATACCTCCGTCGTTCAGATTCTTGGATATGCCCGAAGCAAACCCTATAAGAACCTCTGCTATAATATTACATACTATTATATCGCCTTTGATGCTTTCGTCGTCCAAAAGATTTTTTAAAGAGACCCTCGCATTTTCGACTCCGTTGATAAGCACGTTCTGTTGTGCCGCTGTAACCGCGCATTCGTCTATATCCGTCATGACGACTTCTTTGGCGCCGAGTTTTGCGGCGCATATTCCGAGTATGCCGCTTCCGCAGCCCACGTCAATGACTACGCTGCCGTGTCCGACATATTTCCCGAGAAAAGAAACACACATCGCAGTGGTTTCGTGCTCGCCCGTTCCGAAAGCCATATTGGAACCTATAAGCACCTTCGTTTCATCTCTGCCAGCATTATAATCCATCCATTCGGGTACTATGACTGTTTTTCCTATATGTATTGGTTTATAATTTTTTTTCCACTGTTCGCGCCAAAGGTCTCCGTCAGTTTCGCTTTCTTCGGTACAAAGCGAACCGACTTCGAAAGGCGCGTTTTTCTTTAACGATTCAAGCCTCGATTTTATTTCGGATATGACTTCTTTCGAGCTTTCCGCTCCGATAAAGGCGGTAACGGTTACAGTGCCTGACGAATCATAAACCTCACCGTCTGCGTAATCCCAGTTTTTACCCGAATTTTCGAGGTCGATAACGTCCTGCACGTCGTTTATCGCCACACCGTCCGTCGAATATTCGGAAAGCATATCGGACACCAGTTCCGATGCTTCGTGTGTGGTGCTGACCTTTAATTCAATATACTTCATATTATTTTGAGTACGGGTCTTTTCCGTACATTGTTTCCATATTGTCTCTGTACTGTTTCATCTGCGGACACTGTTTAATGTCCGTAAGCGTTTCTAATTGTTCGAGCGCGCTCTTCTGCTCCTTTGTGAGTTTTGCGGGGACTTCTACGACTATTTCTATGTACAAGTCGCCCGTACCCCTAGCCGTCTTTATGCCTTTGCCTCTTACGAAAAATATCTTTCCGCTCTGGGTGCCTTCGGGCACGGTATAATCCATAACTTCGTCGATGAGCGGAATTCTTACCTTGCCGCCGAGCGCCGCCGTCTTGAAACTTACGGGAACGGATACATATAGGTCGAAATTCTTACGTCTGAAAATTTTGCTCGGCTCTACCTTAATTACGGCAATAAGGTCGCCCGCGGGACCGCCGTTGCGACTCGCCTCTCCGAAGCCGACTTTACGCAGATAACTGCCCGTATCCGCACCGGCGGGAATATTGAGAGTTACTTTCGTATTGTTTTTAATATAGCCCTTACCTTTACAGTCTGGACAGGCGTCTATGATTTTTCTGCCCGTTCCGCCGCACTCGTCGCAGGGTCTTACGCTGACCGAACGGAAAAATCCGTTGCCCGTCGTATACTGAACCTGACCGCTCCCGCCGCATTTTTCGCACGTCTTGTAAGCGGTGCCGCCCTTTGCGCCCGAACCTTTACACGAAGCACACGGCTCGTTTCTCGAATAAACCACCTCTCGGACACAGCCTTTTGCCGCATCGAGGAAAGAAAGCGAGATTTCTATGGTTACGTCCTCGCCCTTTGTCTTTGTCTCCCTGCGCGTCCTGCTGCCGCCGAAACCGCCGAATATATCCCCGAAAATATCCTCGAAACCGCCAGCAAATCCCGAAAAACCTTCTCCTCCGCCGAATCCGCCCATTCCCGGATGCTCACGTTCGAAGTCATATTGTTTTCTCTTTTTCTCGTCCGAAAGGACTTCGTTTGCCTCGTTTATTTCCTTAAATTTTTCGGCAGCGGCTTTATCGCCGGGGTGCAGGTCGGGATGATATTTTTTTACGAGCGTCCTGTAAGCCTTTTTTATATCGTCCGACGTAGCTGTTTTTGGCACGCCTAAAATTTCATAATAATCTTTTGCCATAAAATCCTTTTAATTAGCACAAACTGAAAGGCGGAAATCCGCCTTTCAGTAGTTTTTCATTTATGTTTTATTGTCAAAGTTTACCTGTCGCCGCCCTGATGGAATTCGGTGTCGCCCGAGTTAGCGTTCGGGTCGCCGCCCTGCTGAGGGCCTGCTTGCTGATAAACTTTCGCGAATATCTCCTGCGAAGTCTGAGAAAGTTTTTCGAAAGCCTTATCCATTCTATCTTTATCGTTACTGTCGAGTTCGGTTTTTGCTTCTTTTACTTCCTCTTCGAGTTTCGCCTTGTCCTCGGCAGTCAGTTTATCGCCGAGGTCTTTAAGAGATTTTTCGACCGTGAAAATCATGCCGTCGAGTTTGTTTCTCGAATCAACGGATTCCTTACGTTTCTTGTCCTCTTCCTCGTACTGTTTTGCCTCGTTAACCGCTTTATTGATATCCTCTTCCGAAAGATTCGACGAAGACGTAATGGTTATATTCTGCGATTTTCCCGTTCCCATATCCTTTGCGGATACGTTCACGATGCCGTTTGCGTCTATATCGAACGTAACTTCTATCTGCGGCACTCCGCGCGGCGCGGGCGCGATACCCGTAAGTTCGAATCTGCCGAGCGTCTTGTTATCCTTTGCGAATTCTCTCTCGCCCTGCAAGATGTGAATGTCGACCTGCGTCTGATTATCCGCCGCAGTTGAGAACACCTGAGACTTCTTGACGGGGATAGTCGTGTTTCTCTCGATAAGTTTGGTGCATACTCCGCCGAGCGTTTCTATACCGAGCGACAGAGGAGTAACGTCCAATAGGAGTACGTCTTTTACTTCGCCCGAGAGCACGCCGCCCTGAATTGCCGCGCCTATCGCGACGCATTCGTCGGGGTTAATGCCTTTGAACGGTTCTTTGCCCGTAACCCTCCTGACTTCGTCGATAACCGCGGGAATACGCGTCGAACCGCCGACGAGCACTACCTTGTCTATATCGGAGAAAGAAAGTTTCGCGTCGTCCATCGCCTTTTTAAGGGGCGTAACGGTAGCCTCGACAAGGTCTTTGGTAAGTGCGTCGAACTTCTGCTTAGTTATATCGACGTCGAGATGTTTAGGTCCCGTCGCATCCGCCGTTATAAAGGGCAGATTGACGTTGGTGCTGCTCATGCCCGAAAGCTCTATCTTTGCTTTTTCCGCAGCCTCTTTGAGCCTCTGCATCGCGAGTTTGTCGCCCGAAAGGTCTATGCCTTCTTTTGCCTTAAATTCGGATACGAGATAATCCATAATGCGCTTATCGAAATCGTCGCCGCCAAGCATATTGTTGCCGTTTGTCGCTAGAACTTCGAACACGCCGTCTCCTATCTCCATTATGGATACGTCGAACGTACCGCCGCCAAGGTCGTATATGATGACCTTCTGCGTCTTGCCCTCTTTATCGAGCCCGTAAGAAAGCGCAGCCGCCGTGGGTTCGTTGATGATACGCAGAACATTCAGTCCCGCTATTTTTCCCGCGTCTTTCGTCGCCTGTCTCTGGCTGTCGGTAAAATATGCGGGGCAGGTTATTACTGCGTCGGTAACGGTACCTCCAAGATAACTTTCGGCGTCCTTTTTGAGTTTTGTCAGAATCATTGCCGAAATTTCCTGCGGCGTATACGCCTTGCCGTCTATCGTCACCTTATAATCGGAGCCCATGTGTCTTTTAATTGAAGCCACAGTCCTGTCGGGGTTTGAAACCGCCTGACGTTTTGCCACCTGTCCGACAAGCCTCTCTCCGTCTTTCTGAAAAGCCACTACGGACGGGGTCGTCCTCGCACCTTCCGCATTCGCTATAACCACCGGCTCGCCGTTTTCCATGACCGCGACGCACGAGTTTGTTGTTCCCAAATCAATACCTATTGTTTTCATAATATTACCTCTCCTTATTTTTTATTTTACAACGCTAACCTTAGCGTAACGTATTATCTTATCTTTAAGTTTATAACCTTTTTCAAAAACCTGTTTTACGGTATCGCTCTCGTCTTCTTCGGCACCTTCGACCTGCATGACCGCTTCCGCGACATTGGGGTCAAATTTTTCACCTTCGGGGTTTATCTCGTCAATCCCGAGAGATTTAAGCGTCTCGTCGAATTTTCTCTTGATGTTCCTTATACCGTTTTCGGTTTTTTCGTCGAGTCCCATTCCGAGAGCACGGTCCAGATTGTCGCCCACGGGCAGGATTTTTAAGACAACGCTCGAAATTCCCTCGTTATAAGCGTCCTGCCACAATCTGGCGTTGCGCTTCTTATAATTGTCGAATTCCGCGACGTTTCTCATCCATTTGTCTTTATATTCCTCGATTTTTATTTTCAGTTCCTCGACGGATTCCTTTTGAACGTCTTCCGTTGAGGTCTCATCGTCGGCACCGCCATCTTTTCCGGCATTTTCGGCGGCGTCGGTTTCGACTATTTCGTCATCATTATCCGTTGTTTCCGATATATTTTCGTCAGTCCCCTCGGATTGATGTTTTTTAAGCTCTTTTTCTTCCATTTTATACCTCTATTTCTTATTAGTCAGAATATCTTCGAGAATCTTTCCGACTCCCTCTAAAACCGACACAACTTTCTGATAATCCATTCTTAGCGGTCCTATTACGCCGTAAGTTCCGATGTTTACTCCCCCCGCCGAATACGACGCAGTCACCAGCGAACAGTCTTTCGGCATATCCGCGTCCTCACCGCCTATTTTTATATTTATCTCGATGTCGTCGTTTTCCTCCGAAAGCAAATCGGCGAGTTTGTCTTTACTCGTTACCACCGACAAAAAGTTTTTGACCTTTTCGGAATCGTTGTTGTATTCGGGATGATTGAGAATCTTCCCTTCGCCCTCTAACACAACTCCGACTTTATCTTTCTCGACGTATTCTTCGATGGCGTTCATGACGCTGTTGAAAATTTCGCGGTAACCCGCAAACTCTTCCTCGACGAGTTTTCCGAGTTTAATTATTTCTCCGAGTTCTTTACCCGTAAAATACGACGATGCGAGTTTTCCCGCCTCTTTGACCTGTTCGTCCGTCATTGCCTCGGGGATATCTAAAAATTTATCCCTTATGAGCGTGTTTTCGGTAACGATGAGCAAAAGCGCCTGATTGGGTTTATAGCGGAAAATATCGAGTTTGACGATTTTTTCTTTTTTGCTGTGCGCCGCCATGCCGACGGACGTATAATCTGTCAGCTCGCTTATAATCTTTACGGCGTTCTGAACTACGGTTTCGAGATTATCTGCGTGCACGTTAAATGCTTTTTTTATCTCGCCCACTTCTTTACGGGTAAGACCGCCCTTATCCATAAGTTCGGTAACATAAAGTTTATAAGCCTCTATCGAAGGCACTCTTCCGCTCGAAGTATGAAGCTGATTCAGATACCCGAGTTCTTCGAGCCCCGCGAGTTCGCTACGCACCGTGGCCGAACTTATTCCCTGCATATACTTTTCGGTTATACTCTTGCTCGAAACGGGCTGAGCCGTGGATATATAGTCGTCCACGACGTATTGCAGGATTTTTTTCTTTCTTTCGGAAAGTTTCATTCCCCCACCTCTGGCAAAATGAGTATCGTTTTGTTAGCACTCTTTTTGTTTGATTGCCAATTTTCGAATAAATTGTACACTTATTATGTATCTTTGTCAAGAATTTTACGACAACATTTAAAATTTTTTCGGGAATTTGCAGAAAGTATTTAACAGAAATATGTATCACAAATATTTAAACGCGGAAACGGCGGAAATATTCCGCCGTTTCCGCGTTTAATTTTAATTTTATAATTTACTGCGCCGAAAAAGAATCTTTTCCCGCGCCGCAGAGCGGGCAGACGAAATCATCGGGCAAATCCTCGAATTTGGTTCCGGGCGCTATACCGTTTTCGGCATCTCCCGCCTCTTCGTCGTAAACCCAACCGCAAAGGTCGCATACGTATTTCATAATTTTTTCTCCTTTTATTAATTTATTTTTATCTGATTTTTAAACTCCCGAAAGGGAGATTGTCCTGAACTCTCAGCGCAGAAACGCACCGTTTAAGTATTCTTTATAAATATCCATAATGGTTTTTTCATGGCGTACGCCGAGCACTTTTTCCGCCTTTGCCGCGGTACAGCACGGCGAATGGGAAATATGGTCCATGGATACGGCAGCATTCTGTTCCCCGACTTCCGCGACGAAATCTTTCCACGATACGTATCTGATGTTTGGTTTATGCCCGAAATACTCAAACAATTCCTCGGTTATCGCCCTCATAGTCATTGCCGTCGGCGCGACCGAAATAAACGCTTCGCCGTTTGCCTTGTCGTGATTTTCCGCGCAAGCCGCGATTACGTTGGCGAGGTCGGCGGAATGTACGTGGTGAAGAGTTGCAAGTCCCAAAAACGGTAATACGATCTCTTGACCGTCGCGTATCTTCATAAAAACGTCTTTGTCGAGATTTCCCTGCGGATTTATCGGCATCCATTCGCCCGAAGAAATATGCCCGGGGTGTACCACCGCGCCGCGAAGCTTACCGCTTTTTACGAGTGATTTTATGTATTCTTCTATAATCCCTTTATTTTTCCCGTATTCCTCGACAGAGTTTTTGGGATGATTCTCGTCCACGGGCAAATACTTTTTATTTTCGTAAGTCCATATGCTTCCTATCTGGACATAAAATTCGCCGTGAGTGAGTTTTTCAATCATCGCCTCACATTCCCCGACGTTAAAAGAAACCAAGTCGCATACCGCATCCGCCTTTACGGTATCAAAAAAGTCAGACGCAATCAGTTCTTCCCTCGACATAAAAACCGAATTTACTTTATCCCATATTTTGGGGTCATAAGCATAAGGCTTTCTGTCGCTCCTCGAAACCGCAAAAACCTCATGACCGTCGCGCACGAGTTTGCTGACGAGAAAAGAACCTATATGCCCCCTCGCTCCGACTACCGCTACTTTCATTGTAAAACTTCCTTTATATTCTACCGCCTGATTGTAAAAGTTCAAAACATCGGCAGCATAAAATTGCTACTCTTTTTGCACTGACATATAAACATATAATTTGATAATTTCTGTAATTAACGAGAAAGTTTTTGCCGTTACTTTCTCACTGCACCGTCGCCTGTAACGAAATATTTCGTGGTTACCAGCGCGTCTAGTCCCATTGGGCCTCTCGCATGAAGTTTCTGAGTGGATATTCCTATCTCGGCGCCGAGCCCGAACACGAATCCGTCAGAAAATCTCGTCGAAGCGTTGTGATAAACTACCGCGGCATCGATTTCCGACATGAATTTTTCTGCGCGGTGAGCATCCTCCGTCATAATTGATTCCGAATGACGCGTACCGTGCACGTTGATGTGGTCGACAGCCTCCTGCAACGAATCCACCGTCTTGACGGAAATCACTGCGTCACCGTACTCGGTAAAGAAATCCTCTTCGGAGGCGTGCGCAAGGTAAGGATAACCTTTTATCGCCTCGTATGCGCGGTCGTCGCAGCGCATTTCCACATTGCGTTCCCCGAGTCTTTCGGCTATAAGAGGAAGAATGCTATTTAAAACCGCCGAATGCACAACAAGCGATTCGCACGCATTGCATACGCTGTAACGCTGTGTTTTAGCGTTAAATACCACCTCCGCACTCTTTTTTCCGTCGGCGAATTCATCGATATATACATGACAGTTTCCAACGCCGGTTTCGATTATGGGGACGGTGGAATTTTCCACCGCCGTCTTTATGAGAGACGCGCCGCCGCGGGGAATTATAAGGTCGACGTATTTATCGAGTTTCATAAACTTTTCTGCCGTCTCGTGGGACGTGTCCTCTATTAAGGAAACGGCATTTTCGTCTATACCGCACTCTTTAAGCGCGCGGCGCAGCAGCGAAACTATCGCTTTATTAGAAATCAGAGAATCGCTCCCGCCCCTCAATATGACGGAGTTGCCCGTTTTCAAGCAAAGCGCGAAAGCGTCCGCGGTAACGTTCGGGCGTGATTCGAAAATAATGCCTATTACCCCGAAAGGTACATTCTTTTTTGATATCTTGATGTCTTGTTCTTTGTTAAAGTAAGTATAAATCTCTTTTCCGACGGGACTTTTAAGCGAAGCGACCTGTTCTATCCCTTCCGCCATTCCGGAAATTACTTTGTCCGTCAGTTTAAGCCTGTCTATAAACGCCGCGCTTTTTCCCTTTTTCTCCGCGTTCGACACGTCTTCCGCGTTGCGTGCTTTCAGCATTTCCGAATTTTCGCGCAAAAGCCGCGCGGCCAAAAGGAGAGCTCTGTCAATCAAACTTTCCGTAGCCGACAAAAGTTTCTCCGCGGCTTTTTTTGCATTTTTCCCAAGCAGTTCAAGTTCAGACATTTTCTTCCTCCTTTTTCGCCTTGCCTTTGAATATCCTTCGTATAATACCCTTTATTCTCAAACCCGCATAAAATATTTTAAGACGTAGTTTTCTGCGAAATTTCCGTGCGAACCAATTTTGGACGTAGCGTATATATTCGGGGTCGGTGCAGTCCACATATTCTCTGCCGCGGTAAAACCCGCACATCACGCCGAAAACCTGGTCTTCTCTGACTTTCTCCAAATTAAACTGGCTGTCGCCGCACATTATATAACCCCATTCCGTAGGCTCCATGACCCTGTGCAATACAAACTTATCTTCACCGCGAGTGTAAAGTGCAACGTCGTATTTTTTCAGTTTTTCACTCTTTTTTTCCACTATTACCGATTGTCCGCGGTTTGTGAGCGTCGGCCACATACTGTTGCCCTTTGGCACAAAAGCGATAGCCCCGTATTTTTCGAGTTCGGTCTTATAATCGCCGCTTTTCGCCGATTCCTTGATCATAGCGAGACCTGTTCTTCCAGCGCGCTTATGCCGAGTACGCAGTCGACTGGTATGGAAAACACAACGCCGTGCGCGTCAGAGTCTTTGCCCGCCTTTTCCATTACGGCGCGCATTATCGCGTCACGCATGGTACGTTTGGCCACTATATATACTATCTCTTTTTCTTCGCTTATGGAAACCCCGAAAAATCTGGCTATATGTGCGCCGGTTCCTTTCGCGCGCACTACGGTGCCGCCCGTCGCGCCCGCGCTTCTCGCCGCCTCCATAACCGCGTCGGTATTTCCTTTATCCGCTATCACGTTTATCATTACATACTTACTTTGCCCGTTTTCCATTTGTCTGCACTCCTCTTTCAAAATAGGTTGCTCCCCTATCATGTAATTCTTGGCAGTTTCGCCGCCCAATCCGTCCACTGTGACAAATACCGCTATCCCCGCGCCCGCAGACATGATTTTCATCTCGGAAATCAATCCGTTTTTTATCTTTTCGGCATCGGAATCCCGTATCATGAAATTAAATACCGCTTTTTCAGTCTTTTCCAGCCCGAAAGCATCCAGCACCGCGCGTTCCGCCGTTCCGCATGCAAGAAACGCGAGGGCCTCAGTAACGCCGTGCTTTACGAAAAAATCAAGATAATGCTCGCCGTATTCCCTGTTGGTGATAACGGTAACGAATTTTACACCCGTCATAAACCCTCCTAATCGATGATTTCCTCGGCAGAAGAATTTTCTTCTTTACTCTTTCTGATTTTACGCGTCTTGATTTTATATATCAGTCCGAGAATCTGAATGGTAACGAGCGGCGTCATGGCAACGAATGCTACCACACCGAATCCTTCCGCCGCGACGTTTCCGCCTACCGCCCTGCACAACCCCAGTGCGAGCGGCATGATAAATCCCGCCGCCATCGCCCCCGAAGCGACGCCGCCCGAATCGAACGCTATCGCCGTGAATATGTCGGGTACGAGGAACATAAGGATTAAGGCAATGAAATATACGGGTATAAGGAAATACATTATCTCCAAATGCAGCAGAATCCTCAGCATTGCGAGAGCGACAGATATACCTACTCCTATCATGAGGCTGAAAGAAAGCGCTTTTTTGGGTATCGCACCGGCGGTTATTTCATAGACCTGTCTTGTGAGGACGTGCACGGCGGGCTCCGCCGCCACCACGAAAAATCCTATTATAAAACCGATCGGCACTATTATCCAATTATAACCGAGTCCGCCTATCTTATTTCCTATAAATGTTCCGACGGGCAGAAATCCAACGTTAACTCCCACAAGAAACAACACCAGACCTACGTATGTATATATAAGACCGATGACGATTCTTATCACCGCGCGCCTGTCGGTCTTGCTTCCGAAAATGCGGAATATAAAGTAAAAACACACTATCGGAATCAGTGCGAGCGCGACTTCTTTCATATAAGAAGGGAGGCTCCTGCCGAAGAGCAGAAAAAGTTCTTTCGAATCGGCGACCGTAACCGCAGAATATTCCGTAACCTCAAAGGTTTCCGGGTGGAATATTATACCGAGCATCATGACGGCGAGAATAGGTCCGACCGAACATAGCGCGGTAAGACCGAAACCGTCCTCTTCCGCGCCGCTGTCGTTTCTGAGCGCCGCGACGCCGGTGCCTATCGCGATAATAAACGGAACGCTCATGGGACCTGTTGTAACTCCGCCCGAATCGAATGCGAGCGGAACAAAATTTTCGGGCACGAAGAACGCGAGCACGAACACGGCAGTATACAGCAAAAGCAATATGTATTTCAGTTTGATTTTAAGCAAAATACGCAAAAAGGCGACTACAAGAAAAACGCCCACTCCCGCACCGACCGTGAAAAGAAGCACGTTCGGCTTTACCGTCTGCGACAACTGCCCCGCGAGCACCTGCAAATCGGGCTCGGAAACGGTAATCAGCACCCCCACAACGAAAAATACGGGGATTACGAGCCAGATTTTCTTTGACTTTACGACAGACGCTCCGATATATTCGCCTATCGGCGTCATGGCGGTGTCCGCGCCGAGCGTAAAAAGTCCTATCCCCACGACGGTGAGAAGCACGCCGAGCATAAAAACGAGAAACATGCCGCTTTCTATCGGCGCGACGGTAACGCACAGCACAAGCACTATGAGCGTTATCGGCATGACCGATGAAAATGCTTCTTTGATTTTATCCGAAACGACGGTTCTCGCCGTTTTCAGTCTGAATTTATTTTTCAACCGTCGCCTCCTTCAATAATGCACATAAAGCAAAAACAATAAAATTTTGTTTTCAGGATATTTCCGTCGTCATAATATATCTTTTATCTCCGCAAGACTTGCCGCCGTATAATCGGGCGCCGCGCCTTGCGCTTCGCCGCCCTCCCTGTCAAACCAAACGGTGGTCATCCCGTAATTTTTTCCGCCTGCAATGTCGGCCGTTAGCGAATCGCCGACAATGACCGTCTCCGCGGGAGTTATCGGCGCAAGTTTTTTAAAACACGCGTCGAAAAAACGTGCGTCGGGTTTATTATAACCTATTTCCTCGGAAATGAAAAGGTATCTGAAATATTTTATCAGACCCGAATACTCAAGTCTTTTATACTGCTGAACCCGCGGCGCGTTGCTCGCAGAACATAGGATATATTTCTCCGAAAGATACCTTAAAAGTTCCTGTGCGCCATCTATGTGAACAGCGCAGACGTTCAGGCTTTCCAGAAAATCCTTCTCGATTTTTTCTCCGTCGTATTCCATACCGAGTTCACGCAGGATAAGATTAAAACGTATTTTGTGAAGTTCGGCACGGGTTATTATCTTTTTTTCTATTTTAAGCCACAGTCCGTCGTTTACCCTTTTAAATACCGAAAAATATCCGTCGGCAAACTTTAATCCGTGTATGGTAAAAGCCATTTTCATGGCCATTTCGGCACTTGCGTTGAAATCGAGCAAAGTGTTGTCAATATCCATAAGAACGGCTTTTATCATAGCACCCCGTTTACGTCTGCTTTCGTAATTGATTTTTTATTATTTTACTATATTTATGTCTAAAGCACAACTAAAATAAGGTTTTATTCGGTTTTATTTTTTATTTTTGTAATTCCGGCGACGGTAAACGCATATTCAGTATTTGGAATTTACTCGCATTGCGTTTAAGATTGCGAGGACGGAAACTCCCACGTCACCGAAAACAGCAAACCACATATTAGTGATTCCGATAGCGGATAAAAGCATTATTCCCGCTTTTATCGCTATTGAAAAAAGTATGTTTTCAAAGACGATTTTTAGTGTTTTTCTCGCGATGCGGCGAACTTTTAAAATACCTGAAAGGTCATCTTTCATCAGGACTACATCGGCCGCTTCGGTCGCGGCGTCGCTTCCCACGCCGCCCATCGCCACGCCGACGTCAGAACGCATCAAAACAGGAGCATCGTTGATACCGTCCCCGACAAAACATATCACGTTGTTTTTATCTTCGGCGCTGAATTTTTCTATTGCGTCAACCTTATCCTGCGGCAGAAGAGAAGCCTTAAAGTCTGAAACGCCGAGTTTAGCGGCGACACTTCGGGCAATTATCGGATTGTCGCCCGTCAGCATGACCGTCTTCGCCCTTTCCGCATTGAGTTTTGTTATGACTTCTCCCGCCTCCTTGCGCGGAGTATCTGTTATAAGCAAAGAACCGATATATTTTCCGTTTTCGGCGACGTATATTATCGTACCTGCATCGTTTTCGGGAACGTACGGCACCCCTTTTTCTTCCATAAGTTTTTCATTTCCGCAATATATAACGTGTCCGCCGCGCTCGGCAATCACGCCTTTCCCCGAGCACTCCGTGAGAATGTAGCCTCTTTCGGGTTCCGTCCCGTATTTTTTAAGAACAGAGCGCGCTATCGGGTGTGACAATCCGCTCTCCGCGATTGCGGCAAGCCGCAGTATTTCGTCGGCTTTTTCCTGCGGTACTATTTTTGCGACTTCGAAATTGCCCTCTGTAAGAGTACCCGTCTTGTCGAAAACAAACAAATTTGCGCGAGCCATGAGTTCGAGATAATTGCTGCCTTTTATAAGTATCCCGTATCGCGAAGCGGCTCCTATACCCGCAAAAAAAGACAAGGGTATGGAAATAACGAGCGCACAAGGACAAGAAACAACGAGCAAACTTAAAGCGCGGTAAATCCATACCGACCATGCGCCCGTAATCAACGACGGCACCGCCGCAACCATCGCCGCAATCAATACGACGACGGGAGTATAATATTTGGCAAAACGGGTAATGAAATTTTCGGTTTTTGCCTTTCGCGCAGCAGCGTTCTCCACGAGGTTAAGTATTTTAGAAACCGTGGAGTCATAGAACTCCTTTTCCACTCGCACGTCTATCTGTGAAGTCATATTGACCGAACCGCTCAAAACCGTAAAGTTTTCCGAAACGTCTTTGGGTTGAGATTCTCCGGTCAGTGCGCGGACGTCCAGCGACGTCGCGCCCTTAACCACTACCCCGTCCAGCGGTACTTTTTCGCCAGGATATACGGTAATTATTTCTCCCACACTTACCTGTGAAGGGTCTGAACGCAATATCTCGCCGTCGCGGTAAACATTTGCGTAATCGGGACGTATATCCATAAGCGCGGATACCGACTTACGCGCACGTCCCGTCGCATAACTTTCAAAAAATTCGCCCACCTGATAGAAGATGAGCACCGCGCACGCTTCGTCAAACCCCTCAGGCTTTCCTCCGCCCGCAGCGGTATATACGGCAAGCCCGAACGCGCACAGCGAAGCGAGACACATCAGAAAATTTTCGTCGAATACGCTTCCGTGCGCAATATTCCTTATCGCCCGCCACAATACGTCGTAACCGATAAGTAAATATACGGTAAGATAAAGCCCCAGCGGCAAAAGCCAACCCGCGTCGCCTCCTGCCAGAAAAGAGAGGTCATAAACTTTATCGATAACCATTATTGCAACAAACATACAGAAAGCGATTATAATTCTCGCAAGCATGATTTTATCTTTTTTCTTCATAATCCGTTCCCACACCGTTTTATTTCTTTATGTTTATCTTTACCGTTATCCTTACCGTTATCCTTACCGGATAATTTTAAAATCGGGCTCGATTTTTTTGCATACCTTTTCGGCATCATTCAGAATACTTTCAAACTTCTCTTCCTCTGCATCGAGGAACAACTTTCCGCTCATAAAACTGACGCTGACGGAATTTACTCCGTCAAGTTTCGCAATCGCTCTTTCCATTTTCGCCGCGCACACAGCACAGTCTAGATTTTCAAGTTTGTAAACTTTATTCATTTTAACTCTCCTTTTCCATCGCTTTTTTTAATTTTTATAATTATTTTAATAGTTGAACAATAGTTCAATCATAGCCCTTTTTAAAAAACAGGCGTTGCCTGTTTTTAAGAACACATTACTCCGCGGTCTTTTTTTATGACTTTACTAAGGTTTCGTTCAGCCGCAATATAATTTTTTTCAGCTTTTTTCGTTTACATGCGCAAGTCCGCATTCCATAATCATACTTATATGGTCGTCGTCAAGAGAATATACCACTTCTTTTCCGTCTTTTTTTCCCTTTACGAGTTTTGCGGTTCTTAAAACCCTCAGCTGATGCGACACTGCGGACATACTCATGTCGAGCGCCTCGGCAATCTGATATACACAGAGATTTTTAACTTGCAGACAACTTAAAATTTTTACTCTTGTAGAGTCACCGAAAACCTTGAAAAGGTCCGAAAGACTGTAAATTACATTTTCCTGCGGTATTGCTCTTTTTATCTCCGCGTTTGTCCCCTCGCCCGTATGTTTACATTTCATGATTATACTTTCCCGCCCTTAAATTTTAATATGCTTTTACTCACGTTTCCGTTCGTATATATTCCTTTATTCTTAAATGCGTTTATGCTCACACGTCATTCACTTGAACAATTCTTCAATCGTTCAATAATATTATATGCACCGAAAATAACTTTGTCAAACAATTTACGAAAGATTTTAAAAAAATTTATATTGCTGAAAACCTTGCAATACCGCAAACTTAACAATCAAAAATCAAACGAGCTTTTATGGTAAAAATGATTTTTAAACAATAAAAAATAACGAAAAAACGGCTTTTCTTTTGAAAAGCCGTTTTTTCGTTTATTAAATATTATAATATATATCTTATTGTAGGAACAGATGTTTGAAAAGCAAAACCCAAACAAGGTCGATCCAACCGAAAATTATACCGAGAGGAATAGTAAGGATACATATAATCAGCCTTATAAGTCCTCCCTTTTTTAACCAGGTAGACCACCTGACCACGAGTTCCACAATCCAGTTTACAACGGGAATGAGCAATAAGATAATCTGAACCGGACGGCTCTGTCTGTTAAACCAAGTCATAAAAACCCTCCTTATTTAAATCTATATTATCATATATATTCTGATAAGTCAACAGCAAACCGAAAAATAAAACTTATTCCCGAAAAATAATATTTCAGTAATTTAAGCATTGATTCCGGTCTGCGCCGCAAAATCAGATTTTATATCCGAAAACAGTTTGCCTGCCGCCGTTTCGTCTGCCGCAGAAACGGAATAATAAATTTTAAGTTTTGGCTCGGTACCCGACGGACGGACGCAAATAAATCCACCGTTTTCCAATTCGTAATATACGGCATTGCATGGCGAACAATCTATACTCTCGATATTTCCGTCGCGACTTTTTCTCGTGAGCGAGAGATAGTCTCTCACCGCCTCGATTTTTACGCCGCCTACTGTTTTAATATCCGTATTCCTTAATTTTTCCACGACCGCACTCATCTCTTTCATCGCGTTGAGTCCGCCGTAAGTTACGCTCTCCGACGAGTCCAGGACATACCCGTATTTATCGTAAAGTTCTTTAAGCCTTTGATAAACGCCCTTGCCGATATACGTATAATAGCAGACCATTTCCGCGAACAGCATGCTCGCGACGACCGCGTCCTTATCCCTCGACTGCGTGCCTCTTAAATATCCGCAACTTTCCTCGAAGCCGAATATGAATTTTCTCTTGCCCGTATCGTCATACTGTTTGATTTTTTCGCCGATATACTTAAATCCCACAGGTACTTCGAACAATTCCACTCCGTAGTCGTCGGCAATGTGTTTTGCCATGCTCGTGGTAACGAACGACTTTACAACAAATCCGCGTTTATCCGCCCTGCCCGTTTCTTTGAGCCTTAAAAGTATGTAATCGAGCAGAAGCACGCCCGTCTGATTACCCGAAAGCACAATAAATTCGCCTGCGTCGTTTCTTATTGCCACGCCCAACCTGTCGCAATCGGGGTCGGTGCCGAAAACGACATCCGCCTGTTTGAAGTCCGCCATTTTTATTGCAAGATTAAGCGTTTCTTTATATTCGGGATTGGGTACTTTCACGGTGGAAAATTCCGGGTCCTTACAAATCTGTTCCGGAACAAGTGTCGCGCTTATTCCCGTTTTTTTCAGAATGGTGGTTACGGGAATATAACCGCTGCCGTGGACGGGCGTATAAACGAGTTTTATAGTTTTTCCGACCGATTTGGTCTGTTCGGGTGAAAGCCGCAGTTTCTTTATTGTTGCATAATATTTTCTGTCTACGGAAGCGGGAGTCAGTATTATCTTCTTTTCTTTCTTCTCGTCGAAAAGTATTTCGTCCGAAAGCGAACTTTTTATCGTTTTTATAAAACCGACAAGAACGTCGGTCGCTTCCGGCGACATCTGAGCCCCGTCTTCGCCATAAATTTTATAACCGTTATATTCTTTTGGATTATGACTGGCTGTAATCATTATTCCCGCGACCGTCTTTAATCTGCGTACGGCAAACGAAAGCATGGGCACGGGATGCACCTCTTTAAAAAGATACGTTTTTATACCGTTACTGACAAGCACGACCGCAGCGGAGTACGCAAATTCGTATGACATGCGCCGCGTATCGTATGCTATGACCACTCCTCTCGCGACCGCTTTCTTTCCCAAAGACTTTATATATGCGGTAAGCCCCTGCGTCGCGCTGCGGACCGTGTAAACGTTCATCATATTTGTACCGAGTCCGATTATTCCGCGCATACCCGCCGTGCCGAATTCGAGGTCTTTCCCGAAACGGTACTCTTTTGCCTGCTCGTCGTCTTGTATCAACGCAAGTTCTTTCTTGTCGGCATCGCTGAGTTTATCGCTGTTTAACCACTCCTCGTATTTTTCCTTATACATAATTTCTCTCCCCGAGAAAAAATCCTCTATTTAAGATTTTATAAATTTAGCGCCGTCATGTCAAGGATTTTTCACAAAACGGTCGTTAAAATCCGACTTAAAAAAATTTTACCGCCCCTTCTTTTACAAAAATTTAAAAAATAATTTCCAAACAGTTGACATTAAAAATACATTTTGATACAATTTATAGGCATTGTCTGTAAGAACTTATGCGGGTGTAATTCAATGGTAGAATTCCAGCCTTCCAAGCTGGCAGCGTGGGTCCGATTCCCATCACCCGCTCCAATCGTTTTTTGGGGACGAAGGCTATTATTTATGCACCTGTAGCTCAGTTGGATAGAGCAACGGCCTTCTAAGCCGTGGGTCAGGGGTTCGAATCCCTTCAGGCGCACCATTATGGCGGGCGTAGCTCAGTTGGTTAGAGCGCAAGATTGTGGTCCTTGAGGTCGTGGGTTCGATTCCCATCACCCGCCCCATTATATAGGGGTGTCGCCAAGCGGTAAGGCACGGGATTTTGATTCCCGCATTCGTAGGTTCAAATCCTG
This sequence comes from uncultured Clostridia bacterium, assembly GCA_944367535.1. Lineage (GTDB taxonomy): Bacteria > Bacillota > Clostridia > Christensenellales > Borkfalkiaceae > UBA1259. Next base: position 70,772 of record CALVWQ010000002.1, on the reverse strand, counting down.
CCACCCCTGCCATACACACATTATATATTATATTATCCTTTTCCCGCAATTATTATGGTTCATTAGCTCAGGCGGTAGAGCACGTGACTTTTAATCACGGTGTCCGGGGTTCGAATCCCCGATGAGCCACCACAAAACATTCTGTCGGAAAGGGATTCCGAACTGCGTTCGATTGCTCGGCGGCAGACTGCAACCATAGACGGAATTTTTTATGTCGCCTGGCGGCATTTCCTATTTTAGAGGAATTGCGTCTATTACCCGCCACTAAAACAATTTGTCGGGAAGAAAACATACAAAGCAAAACTTCTTTCGGGGACTAAAACCGAAAAATACTCGCTTAAAAAGGTAAGTCATAAAGAACCGCCTTTAGCTCAGTTGGTAGAGCAACTGACTCTTAATCAGTGGGTCCGGGGTTCGAGTCCCCGAAGGCGGACCAGAAAAAGAGAGGTTTCAGACCTCTTTTTTTATTAGTAATTTTCTAATGATTTTTGAGATAAATAAATTCAACGGGAAAAAAAGAAAAAGATAAAATAATAATTTGTATTACTATTTGTATTACTACTTTTTGACTGCGTTTTCATTTTTATTTATATTATTTTGAAAATCAGAGGGACACACTCTCTTAGCAGTCTTATTCAGTAGTTACCGCCGCTTTGCGGCGGTTAAGAAAGATTTTTAAAAATATATCTTTCTATATTCCCCCATTTATGGGGGTTACCCGCTTTTTAAGGTAAAAAAAGAAACTTTCGCATAACAAAATAGACCTATATGATAGGCTTTTCAAAAAAATTTTTTTATCTCCCCGGCGCGTCCGCCGGGGAGATGCATATAATAAAAGGCAGCCGCCTTTTACCTACTTATTAAAGGCTGCAGCCTGTATTATCGTCATTACTGCGAAGTATTCTGACATATACTTCGAGAACGAAGCGTTATCGGGCGCGGAACTCATATCGCGCGCCAATTCTTCCGGATACTTTCCGATTTTTTCTTTTATTGCCATTCTGACGCTCTCAGACAGACCGCTTAACATTTTAAGCAGCCTTTCTTCCTCTTTTAACACGTCTATATCCGGCTCTTTCACAATAACCGTTTGAACCACCGGTTTAACCGTCGGTTCCGGACAGGGTACCGACTTCACGTGCTTTGCACTTAATAAATTAAAGCGGTGTAAATACGAAAACCGCGCGGGTTTCATCGTCGTTATCGTTTTCGATTTAACATTAAACATGCGTAACCGGCCGGACTTTTCGTCCGTGCCTATGTATAAAAATTCATAAATTTTGCCTTCGCCGTAATAAAATTTATATACGACATTTTCTTCCGGTATTGCTCTTTTCATCTGCGTTTCTCCTTTTATATGACATCTGATTTAAAATTTTTATATTCTTCTACGACGAGCTCGCGCCGATGCGGCGCGCCGACGTAGTAAAAAGCAGGATTTATGAAAGCCTGACCGCTGTATTTAAACTTGATAATGTTTGCGTGCGCGAGCGCGTTTATATGATTTCCGACAGTTCGGCGGTCGACTTTGAAATACCGTGCGAGCGCGTCTTTATTCGTTCTTATTCGCCCGGCTTCGTCGGCAAGGGAAAAAAGGGTTAAAAGTACCTTAACCCCTAAGTTAAGCGATTTGAAGTTGTTTAGCGCAGTTATATTCATTCGCTTACCTCCTTTCGCCGCCGCGCGGTTTTATAGCAAAAATTTTCCTACGCTACGCTACGGAAAATTTATCATTATGATTTTTTTCTGATTTTATGAGAAACAGCCGTCTTTTTTTGGTTCTTTTTATTTATAAAAGCATTTTCTTTTTTCGCAAAGCGAAAAAAAGAAAATAAATAAATTCTAAAAAATAAAAAGAACCAAAAACAAAAAACTACTGCTTTTTTTCCTCAATAAAATCAGGTAAACGCTGATAATCCTTAAAATTTAATCGCTCATAACGAGTATCATAAACAAAAGGCAATTCACAACTCAAAACAAAAATATTTTCCTTTTCGCCGGCTTTGTCGGTTACAGCCTCTTTATCTACGTAAGAGAAAACACGAAATCCAAGCCGATTTACGAGTTTTTCCAAACGAATATATAAAAATGAAGTGATTCGTTTATTTTTCTCTTTACGTCGTAAAATGTGAGAACCTAAAAAGGATAATAAAATTTCAAGAAATTTTGGTCTTAATACCTTTTTAAAGCCCAATAAGTGCCGAGTCTGACTGCAAACTGACCTAAACGCGAGAACGACTTCACCGGCGCGCTGCTCGTCCCCGATAATCGTCATATCATACCACTGTCGAGTTAATGAAAGCGTTTCGGACTTTACTCGCATGTTATGAGTATCTTTTTTTTCATCTGCCGGAACGCGACTCCACGCGTTGGGAAGTTTATTCGCTATCTCTGTAATTGCCACCGCGAACCCTTCCGCCGGGCGTTTTTTCTGGTCTAAAAAATCCATGCTCCACTGATAATTTTTCCGACCCTTATAAACAATATCGAAATCAGACATTAAATGCGGGATATATTTATCCGAATGTTCCTTATAAAAGTTAAAACTTTCGCATAAAACTTTATAATCCTTATCGTCTTTTAAGTCCTCTTTATGCGGATATTTAAGGTAGTATGTAAGCCGCATGGCAACGTCTTTTTTACACGCGATAAAAAGAGTATCGTTCGCGTTGGTCATCGTCTTTCCGCTGCCTTCCACGCCGTCATACAGCCGCTTGTTTCCGCCGTGCTCGATAATATCTTTATCGTGCTGCCGCATTAGTATAGTGTACTTAATCAGGTTGCAGTCCTTAAAGAACTGCCGCAGCATAAAAAAGAACGTTATCAGAACAAAAATAAGATTAAATCGAAATTCCGTAAATCCCCAAAGTGTAAAATAATCGATTTCGAAGGCGAGGTCGTCAAGCGTGAAATTTCCCCAGAACGCCCAAAAAAACAATGCTGTAAAAAATGAATTGTAAATATAAAGCCGCCAAACCCGCCCGAAAACAGACGGATAAACAAGCGGCTTATATTCGTTTTTTTTATCTTTTTTTCGCATTATCTGCGCTTAGTAAAGATTAAGAGCAGTATTATTACGCCTATGACCACGATCCCGCCGGAAGATATCGCTATGCCGGTATTGGTTTGCAGCCACTCCGAGGCTTTGTCAAATATGGTCCCTTCGTCCGCGGCCGGATCTTCGGGTTCGGGGATTATTCCGTCAAACGTATCGGAATACTTTATAAGTTCCGTCGCTCCGGTTGCCGGTGTGCCGTTTACATTTATACTTGTTACGCTTTCAGTTTTTAAGGTTGTAAAGCAATAATATGTTCCTGTTTGTAACTCTATCGTAGCTTTTTGATAACCTATAATCGAATAATCAATTTTTCTATTTGATATAGTTATACTTAATTGCGGACCGTTCAAAACAACTTCATTATCAACAAAGTCCGAAGCGTTTATAAAGAAATATCTATTATCAGGATATTCCGAACCATCGTTCTTTTCTAGACTTTGTAAGTCGTTAGGTAGATACTTCTCGTCAATCTCATAAATTGTCAACCCTTCGTTCGTTGCCGCGCTGGCGGGCGTTACCGTCAGAAAGAAGAAGGCAAGCGACGCTATAAGAGCCACAAACAGACCGCTAAGCAGTCCGTATCTAAATTTTTTTGTCATATAATAACTCCTTTAATTTTTAGATTTTTTAATAAATATGATAAAAATTACAACAGCCGCAATGATTAATAAAATATAAATCCAGTTTCTTCCCCCGCCAAACAACCCGCCGACAAGATCTATAACGTTATTAAAAATATCGCCGGCGGCAGAAAACACGTTATCGACGGCGCCGATGACGGGATCCAGAACCTCGTCTTTAATAACTCCGTCAGGATTTTCCGGATCGTCGACGTCCGCTTGTCCGATATACCCGCTATCGCTGTCCGTGTAGAATATATAATAATCCGCTCGCCATTCTCCGCCGGCGACGAACCCCGCAAGCCCGTCCCAAGCTTGCGACAACCAATTGTAATTGAAATTTTCCAAAAGAGCGCGGTGCTCTTCGTAAGTTATCAGATTTTCATAAGTGAAATATTCTATTATGCCGCTCTGTGTTCCTTTCACGTCCAAGACTTCGGCGAATAGCGTGTTAAGCGTCAATGTTTTCGGAAGAACCGCGAAACCGAAATATCCGTATACTTCGTCAGTTGTCATTCCGGTCAGTTGCGGAAACTTGTTTAAAATTAATGCCGAATAAAAATACTCGAATAAATCCTGACTGAATGCCCCGGTTTCTACAATCGAAGAGTAAAAGTCATAATACGATTGATTTATATCTAAAAAATAATCGAAATATTTTCCGTCGGTCGTAATCGTCCTTAACCAGACATTTTTTAAATAGTACGTTTTATATACGTTTCTTTCCGAATCGTAAACTATATCGTATAAATTACTGTCTATACATTTTTCTTCGAGAGGCGCTTTGCCGTTCGCTTCCAGATAGTAATTTACGTCATCTATTTTAATATCGTTATTTATCACGGGAACTTCTATTTGAACGCTGTTTTTGCGCGCGAAAACTGTACCTTCAATTTCAGTTAAGTATTCGAGCGTAATGGTCGTTGTTGCGCCTTCTGTTAAAATAGAATTGGCCAGATTTAAAAGCGAATCGTTTTCGTTTGCCGCAAGCGACCTTATTTCCTCTTCCAACACTCCCATATCGTTCATGGTATTAATGATTCCATAAACCGAACGAGCTGAACTCGCTATCGTGTTATTGAACTTTTTTGTCGTATTATTAAATAAACCGATTCCCGTTGTAATTGTATAACCGTAAGTAAAAGTTACGAAATAATTATTAAAATAACTTGCCGGATTGAATCTAAAAGCCGCGCTCGCAAAACCGCCGAAAAAAGCAGGATCGGACGTGATATATTCTTCTATAACCGAATATTCCGTACCGTTAACAACCGTTGTTCCGCCGGTTTTTATAATATTTCCGCTTACGGATGGCTTATTTATGTCAAAATAAATATCGTCTGTTATACTCCACTGTTTTTCATAAAAAGTAACATAAAATTCGCTACCGTCCGTATTATAACTGTTCATCAGAACGCCGATCGTATATAATTTTTTACTGTTAAAATCAAAATCGTTCCCGCGATAAATCGTAAATTCGTAATAAAAAAGATTTAAAGCCGCCGGCGTTACCGGATCCAGATGATCTCGATAAATTGCTCCGGGAAACTTTTCGAGATTTAAAAACTCGGAATTATCTACATTAAGACCAAAACCCAACATAAATTCATCGTTTTTAATCGCACCCATATAGGCGCCGGCGGTAAAATTAAAATTATCGTCCGCGAGCGACCATTCTTCCGTATAATCGTTCGCGGGTGTATTCGCCGCATCGGCCCGGGCTGTCTGAACGGCCGCAGGATTATATAACGCCAAAAAAGCGCATATTAAAAACAGCGCCGAAAAAACAGTTATTAAGATTTTTTTAATTACTTTTGTCATGATAATCACTCAAATTTATGCATGAACCAGATAAACGCCTTAACGAGTTTTTCGAAAATATCGGCGAAAATCGGAACAATCTTTACAAGAAAGATAATAACTAAAATCTGCGAAATGAGTCCGCCGGAGAAAGACATTAAAAAGTTGAAAACATTCGGTAAAAATTCTAATATCTTTCTCACGGCCCAGAGGCTCATTTGCGCGATGCCGACCGTGTTATCCATTATTCGGTAACGGTCTGAACGTAAGCGGTCTCTTCGGTTGTCTGCTCGGTCTTATTGTCTTTTGCGGAACTTATCCAACCGGAAACCGACGTGCCGATAAATATGCATGCGCAGATAATGCCGAGAGCAAGACCTATTTTGCGAAAATTAATTTTCATCGCCCGAAAAACTCCTTATTTTTTATTTTCCCCGCGAGGTTCGAACTCGCTCACCGCCTGACGGTGGGGAATGTCATGGGCGCGAGCATAGCGCTTGCGCCCAAAAAGGAAAAAACGCCGGGACTACGGCGTTCCTCCGTAGCCCGCTATGTTAAATCGCATATTTGAACAAAAGCACCCGGGTGTTTTTCCATATACTCATCAAAATCTAAAAGTCTGCAATCCAGATACACGCGCTTGTATGAACTTTTTCCGCGGTCAGAGTATTCCCCGGATTGCGAAAGGATTTTGAACTCTCTTTCTATGATTTTCAATGCTTCCGTTATTTCGGCGCTTTCACCGTGAAGTCTGATTTTTATCATCTGATTACCTCACGATAAAATTAAAACATACCGTTCCGCGATTCGGAAAAAATTCGAAAGAATGTATTTAGCCTCGTCCAGCGTAACACCGTGTAAATCGCCTTCGATGTCTGACTCGCCTGTAATTATGAGATTTCCGACAAGTTCGGGATTGAACATTATGTCCGTTGCGGAGAGTATCGGCTTTTCCTTAAATAGTCCCGTATCGTCGCAAATAATGTGATATGTCCTCCCGCCGATTTGGCGACGTACAATATCTACCGTTTCGCAGCCGATAAATTCGTAAAAAGACTTTAATTCGTCCACATATTCCCGAATTTCCGGCGCAGTGCCGTGCTTTTCCGCGTTGAAATATACTGCGTAATTCCCTTTTTTCATTTTTGCGTTTCCTCCTGATTTTTTATAAAAAGTGTCTTTAAAAGTCATAAAGTCGGTTTTCAACCTGAATTTATTCGTTTCGAAACAATCTTTCGTGTCCGTCTCCGTATCGCAAACAGTTATCTTAAATCGCTTTTCGAAACTCATTTTTGCGTTTTCTCCTCAATTAAACGAATAATAAGAAAGATATTCTTATTTATTCACAATTTTAACAGAATTTTTTTCTTATGTCAAGACTTTTAAGAAAATTTTTCTTAATATGAAAGAAAAGGAGTTTTTATGAGTAAATTTCCCTCTATATTAAAAGATTTACGAAATGATAACGGCTACAATCAGACGAAGCTCGCGGATTTTTTAGGAGTAACTTATTTCACAATCGGGAAATGGGAGAACGGCAAGGCTGAACCTAACCTCGACACTTTAAATAAACTTGCGGACTTTTTCGACGTTTCAGTAGATTACCTAATAGGACGCGAAAATGACCTCGGAATAAAAAAGTATTCCGCCGAACATAACAACCGCGCCGCTCTATCCGAGGACGAAAGCGAACTTTTAAAAAACTTCCGCAAACTCGGACCGTTCGCCAGGGAGTCTATTATTATCCAGGTGAACGCACTCGCTGAAAAAAACGAGGACAGGCAAAAGACATTCTAATTTTTAAGTAATTTATATATTTTTTCGGCAAGGATTATAAAATATATAAATTAAATTCGCATTAAAAATTTTTTATTTTTTTAGTGTATAATGCCCCCGAAAAAACGAGGGGGCAAAACATGGGATATAAGGAAAAGATCCAGAGCGCCGTGTCTGCGCTGGCGGAAGTGGGCGAACTACTGACGGAACTCATGTTCCGCTTAGACGAATTTACGCGCTGTGGCGCGGAAAATGTTGTTTTACAACTGAATAAAAATGAAAACGCGGTCAATTCTCAATCTATAAAAAAAGGAGATAAAGAATTGATAAAATTAAAATACGGACAAGGCTGTATACAATTGATAACACGGTTAAATAAAAAAGGAAGTGTTTACAAAATATATGCAGGATATTACTATGACGAATACGGAAAAAAGAAAGCCGTTTACGCAAAAACGCAAAAAGACTGTTTGAACCTTTTACGAAAGGCAAACCCGCCTCGCAAAAATAAAAAACGGCAGCATTATATCACTTTAAAAGATTGGTTATTGTCTTGGTACAACGATTTTAAAAAATCGAATCTGCGCGAGAGTTCTCGCCACGGTTACGAAACAACAATGAACGCCACTATTTTCCCTGCGATAGGAAATATGAAACTTGTTGCTTTAGACGGTGAAATTTTGCAAAAATTTTTTAATTCCGTTTCTGCGGGAAACACCAGAAAAAAGGCTTTTTTACTTATAAATGCCGCACTCAAAAAAGCGGTTATCCTAAAAAAAATACCTTTTAATCCTTGTGAGGCGGTGGAATTACAAAAATATAAGACAAAAAAACGGCGTGCATTCACCTATTCCGAGCAACAAGCCTTTTTAACGGCGGAAAATAAAAACCTTTCTCAGGTATTCTTTTTCCTCTGCGCAACCGGGCTTCGCATGGGCGAGTTCCTCGCTCTGACGAAGGATGATTTTTTCTTTGAACATCATTTTTTTATCGTCAATAAATCAATTGTTCGAGGTAAGTTGTCGGAAACAAAAACAGAATCAAGCAACCGACGAGTATATTTTACAGATAGCCTTTTTAAATATTTTGAACTTGACCTTTTAGGCTCCTTCACTTACGAAAGTATTAAAAAGGCATTCCGCCGAACTGCCGACAAACTTAATATAAAAGACGTATCGCTACACTCGACACGTCATACGTTTGCAACAATCTGTTATGCTCTCGGAATGAATGAAAAAGTCCTGCAAACACTTCTCGGACATTCGACACTTGCAATGACCCAAGATGTATATACGCATTTATTAAAAAAAGGGACATCAGATATTCGCTTATATTTACAAGAGTTTTGTGAGTATATCCGTACTACTATTTAAGGCGTTTTTTTGATTTTTTATTTAAAAAAGTAAGGTTTTTTTCTTAAAAATACCTCGTTTTTTTGCATTTCTGGTCCCTCTTAATCAGTGGGACTCTCTTAATCAGTGGGACTCTCTTAATCAGTGGGACTCTCTTAATCAGTGGGTCCGGGGTTCGAGTCCCCGAAGGCGGACCAAGTAAAAGACTGAATCGATTCATGTAAAATTGAGTAGATTCGGGCTTTTTTATTTTAAATAGCTTAAAATCTTTTTATTTTCACGCAGCATTTAACCCCTTGCCCCTTTCACAATAAAAAAAGATTCCGAAAAATATCGGAATCTCAGTATTTCAACAGATTAAATATTAAATTTTACAAACAATTTCTTCCTATTACGCAATCGGCAGTCGCCACGTTTGTAGCAATAGGAATATTATATACGACAGCAATGCGTAACAGCGCCTTTACATCCGGGTCATGCGGCTGCATTTGCAACGGGTCCCAGAAAAAAACTATTATATCAATCTTTCCTTCCGCCACTTTAGCTCCTATTTGCTGGTCTCCGCCGAGAGGTCCCGAAAGATATGCTTCCACTTCAAGTCCCGTCGCTTCTTTTACCAGTTTTGCGGTATGTCCCGTACCGCATAGATAAAACCCCGAAAGTTTTTCCCGATTTTTGACTGCCCAGTCCACTAAAGCCTGCTTCTTGTTATCATGTGCTATAAGAGCAATTACTTTCTTTTTCATAACGTTCTCCCGATTACAGAATTTTTATAAATCTATATAATTATATTTTTACCCGTTATTACAGCATCTTTCCTGCGACGGTTCTATCTTTGCTGCCTACATTAAAAATAAACCGCTTGTTTTCGGCAGTCAGTCTTTTATCCGCTTATGTTTGTTTAAGCGGCTTATATGTGCCGCCCGGCCTTTCGTTACGGTCTATGCGTATACGCTCATATACTCCCCAATACCCCCTGTCAAATGTCAGCATGACGTTTTCCGTCCATTTAAGACAAGCTTCCACCGATTCAATTGCCGTTTTTCTCTACATCATTTCACCTCATCAATTTAAAAACTTAAAAACAATTTCATATGCTCATATTACGCACATAAAAATACTCGTGAAATTCAATATTTTCAGCAATATTATAAACTTAAAAAGCAAAAATGTCAATATGTTGATTTTCCTGTCGTTTAAAATTACGGAAAAGATTGTTCTAAACCTTAAAGCTTGTCCGAGAAAAAAACCGTCCGCTTGGTGCGGCGGCAGTTCAATAAACAAAAACCGATAGCGATTAAAAGAGATTTACATAAAAAATATAATTAAAAGCGCAAAAATACCCGCACACTGACAGCAACCTTTATTTTGCTCCGCGGCAACACATTGCCTGCGGTAATAATGCGTAATTTTTTGTCTCTTGACGTTACGGACAAGTGTTTGGACTGTGTTGCTTAAATAGATTACGGGCTCTGCGGAAGACAAATCCGTTACCGACGCAGTATTAACAATATATTTATTCATCAGTTCACCGTCACATCGAATTCAACCGTAGTAGAATTTCCGACTGCAAGATTTGCGAGCGGGAAACCCGTCGCGGGATTATATGAGGGTTGCGAAATTCCGTTTACCGAAACGCTGCCCGAAACGAAAGTCGTTCCCGCGGGGATATCGTCCGTAAACACAATGCCCGTCAGCGGAAGGCTTCCGGAATTTGTAAGCGCGGAACTGTATTGAATTTCGTCGCCGCTCACCGCAATGGTTTTATTTGCGGATTTTATTACGGCAAGATTCGGATTTTCGCAGTTTTCTATCAGAATTGCAATAGCGTTAGGTAAATACAGGTCTCCCGACGAAATAAATCTTACAAACGCCGATGTCTGATCCGGTATAATTTTACCCGTCAGATCGGCGACGGTTATGTCATATCCCTGTCTACCTGCGGAAATATTGGTTCCCGTAATAGCATTCGCGTTACGCGTGCCGAAAGTGCCGGTCGTATCCACGAGTCCGTTTTCGTCGTTTATCTGTGAACAGAAAAAATTACTTACGGGATTGTTCGGTCCCGAAAGCGCGATTAGCGAAGCCGCGTCCTGCCCGAACAGCATCTGATCGCCGCCGATTACCGCGTCGCCCTCCTGCGCGGACACGAAAATCTTGCCCGACGGCGGAGACGACGAAGGTGTCCTGAAACCTGACAGAATTATACTCGCAACACCTATCACCGGCGATACTACTTCCCCTCCCGCCCAGAAATTCAGGCTTCTGAACGGTAAAGAAGAATTCTGATAAATTACCGCGAGAGTCCAACCGGCATGATTGGTGTCGTTGGTTCTAGAATCTATTGCCTCTATAAGCGCCGGAACAGATGCAACAGAGTAGGTCCCGCTCCCCGAAGCCGCAATCAATGCGGTAACGTCTATGCTTCTGACGTAAAATCCTACCTGATTGCCTTCTTGCAATGTTATTGTAAAAGTCTGTCTTGTAACGGGGTCCCCGACAAGAGAATACGAAGCCGCAGGAGTGGTGAAAATTATAGGATTATCGATGATTCCCGATAAATTATTAACGCTTGAACTGTATAACCCTCCCCAGACGAGTTCAGCATAAAGCACAGAACTGCCCGACGGTATGTTAAGTACCGCGGCTGACCCGTTCTGAGTGTAATCAAGAGTGGTGCCATTAGGAAAAGTAGCAACTGCAAGCGCCGTATTAAGGCTCGTAAAAGCGCCGATTGAACCGGTAACGCCCGCGCGGTTTGCATTATTGATTTTGCTGAGTCCGAGCGTATTGCCGGTAAATATAATTCCACCCTTTCTAATTGCGGAATAACGCTGGATAAACGCCATAATTCACCTTTTGTGTAAATCCTTTTATTCCATAGTTTTCAAGCATTAAGAAAAAAGGTTCTTACAAAAAAAGTTTAAAGTTAATAATTAAATTTAGAAATAAAAAAAATTAAAATCAATAATGGACGGATAAAAACTTTATTTTTTGCAATTTATATGATAAAATAATAAAAAGAAAATGCGGGCATGGCGAAACTGGCAGACGCGATAGACTTAGGATCTATTGGGAAACCGTGGGGGTTCGAGTCCCTTTGCCCGCACCATGCGATACACCTATTGTAATCCCAACCCCTGCGGGTGGACAGCAATAGGTGTTTTCTTTTTGCGATAAAGACATTGAAAAAGATTATTGATTTTCTATAACGACGGTATTTTTATACACTAAACACGATTTATCCCCCCAACCCGAAAATATGGTTTGGAGAATTTTGATTATACTACAAACATCATTTGACAAATCGATATAAAACATCATATAATAACATAGACGATAATCAATGTGAGGAAATACTATGGAGTTTCCCGATTATATTGACATACTGAAAGCCCTGGGAGATAATACGCGTCTGCAAATTTTCCAAATGTTGCGCAACGGTACTCTATGTGCGTGTAAAATCCTTGAACAATTAAATATTACGCAACCCACTCTTTCACATCACATGAAAGTGTTATGCGACTGCGGTCTCGTAAAAGCAGAAAAAGACTGGAAATGGACCTATTATACCATTGATTGCCGTAAATTACAGGGGCTTCTTGCCTTTTTAGGCGACACAAAATGTATGCGCGAAAAAAAGTAATTTATTTTTTTATTTATCAGATTGATATTTGTCAATATTATAGGTGTGTTTATGGAAAAAAACGAAGAGTTTTTAGAAAAAGTAAAAGATAAAGAAAAAAATTTCGGACATTCATATTTTAAGCGTCATAAAAAATTATTTATTTTCCTTATAATTATAATCGTAACAGGGTTTGCCCGGAATTGCCGCTATTATCGACGGGTTAAACGGCATAAAAATATTGGGGAATTTCATTACGGACCAAATACTCGGAATGCAATGGCTTAACGCTTTGCTCGGTATGGCGTTAATAGGAATATTCGGCTCTGATTTTATGGCAACACGTTGGGGTGGAGCAATTCAGTTTTTCATTTACGACACCATATAAATTATAGTATTGCTTTGTCTGCTGATTTTTGTTATTTCATATATACAGAGTTATTTCCCGCCAGAACGCACTAAAAAGATACTCGGAAAATTTCACGGCATCGGCGCAAACGCGGTCGGCGCCCTGCTCGGAACCGTTACCCCCTTTTGCTCATGCTCTTCCATACCTATCTTTATGGGCTTTACACGGGCAGGCATATCAAGCGGCGTCACGTTCAGTTTTTTAATTTCCAGTCCTCTCGTAGATTTAGGAGCATTTATTCTGTTGGTCAGCGTATTCGGTTTACCTATTGCATATTTTTTTGTCAATTTCTTTCTAAAAATTTATATTAAAACTAACCACTATATAAAGTATTCTCTTATTTGTAGTTCACGGAAAAAAGTTTCCTTTTAATACAACCGGAAAAAGAACAAAAATTAAAACTAAACAGATAAAAAACTGCTTATTGTTATGGTTTAAACTTATTTCATCCTTTTTTTGTCTCATCCTTCTCGTCTGCACATATATCGCGTATTTTATTTTTTTGTTTCATTAAAGGTTTATCGCCCGAGGAAAGCCATGCACCTATTGCCATGAAAGCGAGCGCGATAAAAAAAGTGTAAGCAGGCATCTCGCGAAAGATAATCAGCGATAAAACCACGCCTATAAACGGCGCGACCGCATAATACGCGCTAGTACGCGCCGCGCCGAGGATTCTTTGCGCGTAAACATAGAAAAATATACTTAATCCGTATGCCACGCAGCCTACTCCGAGCACGGCGAAAACGCTCCACAAAACGGTTATTCTTTCGCCTATTATCAAACCTATAATTATCGAACCCAAGCCCGAGAAAACGCCTTTTAAAAGCACAATCTGCAAAGGGTCTCCGCCGGATATTTTGCGGGTACAGTTGTTTTCAAAGCCCCAACATACACACGCGGCTAGAATAAGCAGAGAGCCGTAAGAAAACTTCAAACTCGAAATATCTTCAAACGAGAGAATGAGACAAGAAAGGGTTACGAAAAAAATCCCCGCCCAAAGCCGCACACTGATTTTTTCCCCGAACACGACGAGCGCCACGACGGCGGTAGCCACTATCTCGAAGTTGTTTAACAGCGAGGCGTTTGCCGCCGTAGTGGATTGTAAGCCCATAATAAGACATATTGGCGCGGCGATGTCGAGCAAAATCATGGCGACGGTATAAGGTAAGTCTTTGCGGCCAAGCCTTTTTTCTCGGCCGTCGCTTTTCCCCAAACGCCTAAATAGCGCCACGGCAATCATTCCCGCACCCGCGCCCACATATAAAAACCCCGCCATTAAAGTGGGCGGCATATAATCTAAAAGTATTTTCGAAAGAGGCGAGTTTAAAGCGTAAAGTGTCGCGGCGAGCACCGCGAAAAATATCCCGAAACCTAATGACTTATATTTCATAACATACTGTCAATAGCATTTTTCAGACGCGTTACGGTTGCTTCGTCGCCTGACTTTACGGCATCTATTATACAATGGTCGATATGATCTTTTAATATAATCTTTCCTAAATTGTTTATTTCCGCCTTTACAGCGCTTAACTGTATCAGAACATCGCTGCAATCTCTTTCTTCATTTATCATTTTACCGACTGCGGCAAGATGTCCCGCCGCCCTCGAAATTCTATTAAGAACTGCCTTGGTGTGTTCGTGCCTGTGCATAACTCCTCCGATATCCCCGTATGGGGTATTTTAATTATACGACATAAAAACAGGCACGTCAAATTAAACAACGAAAAAATAACGAAATATATTTATAAAAAATTTACCTCGGAAAAGTATTTATTATTTTTCTTTTTATTTTCATTATCTTTACTTAAATATAACCTCGCAATGATATAATATATTATAAACAAAGGAAAATTTATGCCGTCTGCTTTTACTCATTATAGGTTTGCTTGCGCGGTCCAAGACAAACTGCACGACAATTTAAAAAAGATTACGGAAAAAAATCGGGATTTATATCTAATCGGCGCCCACGGCCCCGATATTTTATTTTACTATAAAGCCCTGAAAAAGAACGAAGTAAACTCGCTCGGTTCCGAAATACACTTACGCCCCGCCGCGTCGTTTTTAAAAAACGCGGAAAAAATCATTCTTGAAAGCGCAGACAAAGAGTGTGCCGTCTCTTATATGGCGGGGTTTATCACGCATTTCGTTCTCGACAGTTCCTGCCACGGATATATCGCCGAGAAAGTAAAGCATGGCGGCGTATCGCACGCTCAAATCGAGACGGAGTTCGACTGCAAACTCATGCGCGATTGCAAAACTGACCCTTTAAGACATAATCCCACCTCCCATATCGCAATAAACGACAAGGCATGCGGTATCATCGCGCCGTTTTTCGGGCTGGACGCGAAAATCGTGAAAAAAGCGCTTATTCACATGAAAAAAATCAACGGTCTGCTTGCGACGCGCTGCGTATTGATGCGCGGAATAATAAAACTTGCGCTGAAACTGACGGGAAATTACGAAAAGTACCGAGGCCTGCTCCCCACCCCCCGTCCCGACCCGCGATGCGAAGAAAGTAATAAGGCTTTAACCGAAATCTTCGAAAAAAACATAACAACCGCAACAGAAATAATAGAAGACTATATGATCGGAATAGAACAAAATCTTCCTTTGAACAGTCTTTTTGACAGAAATTTCGAATAAAAAATCATATTGAGAGCGTAAAAATGAAAAAGAAGTTTACGGGTCTAGAAAAAAAATGGATACTGTATGACGTGGGCAATTCGGCATTTACCCTGCTCGCTTCCACGGTCATTCCTATATATTTCAATTACATTGCCGGCTCTAACGGAATAAACGAAACTGACGCGGTAGCTTTTTGGGGATATGCCGCCTCATTCGTAACTCTTATTGTAGCTATTTTAGGCCCGATACTCGGCACTTTCGCCGACTATAACGGTTGGAAACGCCCGATGTTTTTCGGCGCGGCGATAATCGGCGTATTGGGCTGTGCGGCGTTATCTGTTCCCATGCAATGGACGCTGTTTCTGGCGCTATACGTCATTGTCAAAATCGCATACTCGACAAGTCTCGTGTTTTACGACTCCATGCTCACCGACATCACCGATAAATCGCGCATGGACAATGTTTCCTCTAACGGATATGCCTGGGGGTATATAGGGAGTTGTATTCCTTTTATAATAAGTATAGTTCTAATAAATTTCACCTCTCTTCCGACATCTGTATCCATGCCCGTGGCTTTTTCTCTCAACGCAGTCTGGTGGCTCGGAATGACTATACCTATTTTCAAAAGTTATCGCCAGATTCACTACGTCGAACGCAGACCGCATGCGGTAAGAGAGGGTTTTAAAAGACTTTTCTCGGTATTCCGTCCCGACGGGACGGCGAAAAAAGGCAGACTGCTTTTTCTTATCGCGTTCTTTTTGTATATAGACGGCGTATATACAATCATTGATATGGCTACCACGTTCGGAGCGGCGCTCGGCTTTGAAACAGAACAACTTCTTCTCGCGCTTTTACTCACGCAGATAATCGCCTTCCCCTCCGCTATACTTTTCGGCTTTTTATCGCCCAAGGTATCTAACGACAAACTTATCATAGTCTGTATATGCGCATATACGGCAGTCGCGATATTCGCGATACAGATGAGCGAAGTCTGGGAGTTCTGGCTTCTCGCCGTATGCGTGGGGCTTTTTCAGGGCGGTATACAGGCACTTTCGCGGTCGTATTTCGCCAAAATTATACCTCTCGAAAAATCGGGTGAATATTTCGGAATCATGGATATTTTCGGAAAGGGTGCGGCGTTTTTCGGGACGATGCTCGTCAGCATCGTAACTCAGGCGACCGACAGCGTGAATATGGGCGTTATACCCATAGCCTGTCTTTTCGCGGCAGGACTTGTTGTCTTTATCTTCGCCTCAAGAACCATAAAAAAAGAACAAAAACTCATGCTGACCGAAACAACGCTACCCGCTGCCGAAGAATAACGATGCGTTTACCGTAAAACTTTACATATAAATTTTCGTGCCCGATATTTCCATTACGGAAATATCGGGCGCAAATAAGGATACATTCTCAAATAATTAAAGTATCCGTGTGTAAAACCAGATTAAAGTTTAATCTGTATATTTACGGTTGGAAAGCGGAATATAAAACCCAATCATAAAAAAGAAAAGCCCTTATCCGAATAATTCGGATAAGGGCTTTTATGGTGGGGGCGGTAAGGCTCGAACTTATGACCTCCACGATGTCAACGTGGCGCTCTAACCAACTGAGCTACGTCCCCGAAAACGTCCGGCAAAACCCGTTGCCGACGTTTATACATTTTATCACACTTTATCGGATATTACAAGCATTTTTCCTGCAATCTCGCAAAAATTTTATTTAAACGCGTTTTTTAGGCATTTATCAAACGATTAAAACGTATGCGCAACCGTATAAAAACAGCGATATTCGGAAGTTATTCCAATTCGAACGCGCCCGTATAAAGGCTGTAATACCTGCCTTTCGCCGCCATAAGCCGAGCGTGCGCCCCCTCCTCTATTATCTGTCCGTGGTCGAGAACTATAATATCGCCGCTCGACTGCACGGTCGAAAGCCTGTGCGCGATAACAAACACCGTCCTGCCCTTCATGAGTCTGTCGGTCCCCTGCTGCACAAGTTTTTCCATGCGGGTATCTATGGAGGAAGTGGCTTCGTCGAGTATCGGCAGCGGGGTATCCGCGACGGCGGCGCGCGCGCTGAACTTTCCCGGCAACACCCCCGCCACAAGCGCCGCGGTGGCGAGCAATACGAGTATTCCCCCGTAAAGAATAAGCTCCTGCCAGTCCACGCCGCTCGCGTCGATAAGTTTCGCCATTACAAACGGCAACGCGCATTCGCATATTACCTCTATACCCACGAATATTATGCTTAAAACGGAATTTCATTTGTTTTCGCGTATAGAACGCAACAATAGTTTAACTGTATTCATAATGCCTCCCGTTAAAATTGTTCAATGTCAAACAGTTCTATGTCGAACTATTTTTCTGTTTTTTAACCGCCCTGTACGGACGGCTCAAATTCATTCGATTTTCAATTTTGCCAAATTGCTCTTTATTTTATCGATACAGATAAAAAAGTTGTTTATCTGTTCCTGCGTAAGACCTTGAATGATATTGTTTTCAAAATCCTCCATATATTTGTCGGCGATTCCTATCACCTCTTCTCCGAAGGGCGTAAGGCAGATTTTTTTATATCTCGCGTCTTTGACGGCGACGCGTCTTATAAGACCTTTCCCCTCCATCGTGGAGATAACTTTGGAGCATGTGGATTTTGTGGTTTCTATTACCTGTTCAAGGTCACGCTGAAAAATATCTTTATCGGAATTTTCCTTTATGAATTTGAGAATAAACAAATTCGACCCCGATATGCGCTCTTTTCCGGCTTCCACCGACATGCGCTCGATATGTCTCGCGAGCATGTTCTGTAAACCCGTTACCTCTTTTCCTATAATTCTTTCCATGCGTACACTCCTTTGTACTACATCAAACTGTTTGATATACAACTATTTTAACGGCAATACGCTGAATTGTCAGACATTTATAAGCTGTTATAAAAAAATTTTAAAAATTCCGTGCGCAGGCGTTACGATTAACGCCTGCGCACGGGTTCAGAAAATATATTTTTCTTGTTAATTAAAATTCCGGAGTTATTCTATCCGATGTTATTCTAAACTTGCTGTTATTAGTTTTTGACAATATAATCTTATGTAAATTATGTTTAAGATTTATTGCGGATAAACTCGTCAATAGCCTTTGCCGCGGTCTTGCCCGCGCCCATAGCAAGGATAACGGTCGCCGCGCCTGTTACGGCGTCCCCTCCCGCATAAACGGCAGTAACCGAAGTCTTTCCCGATTCGTCGGTTATGATTCCGCCGTGACTGTTCACTTCGAGCCCTTCCGTGGTGTTCTTTATAAGCGGATTCGGCGAAGTGCCGAGAGCCATGATGACGACGTCGGCGTCTATATCGAACTCGCTGCCCTCGACGGGGACGGGTCTTGCCCTGCCCGACGCGTCGGGTTCGGAAAGTTCCATTTTTATACAGGTTATGCTTTTTACGCGGCGGTTATCGTCTCCGTTTATCCTGACGGGATTGGTGAGCAATTTAAACTCGATGCCCTCCTCCATAGCGTGCTCCACTTCTTCCTGCCTTGCGGGAAGTTCTTTTAAAGTACGCCTGTATACAATCGTAACGTCAGCCCCCAGCCTCTTTGCGCAGCGCGCCGCGTCCATCGCGACGTTTCCGCCGCCTACCACAACCACGTTTTTACCGTGCTGAACGGGAGTGTCGGAATCGTCTTTATACGCTTTCATGAGGTTTATCCGAGTCAAAAATTCGTTTGCCGAAAATACGCCGTTTAACGTCTCGCCGGGAATATTCATAAACTTGGGAAGTCCCGCGCCCGACCCGACGAATACCGCCCTGAATCCGCCTTCCGATATAAGTTCGCCTATCGAGAGCACCTTTCCGATAACCATATCCGTCTCAATCTTCACGCCGAGTGCTTTAAGAGTGTCTATTTCCTTGCGGACTATGGACTTGGGCAATCTGAATTCGGGTATGCCGTAGGAGAGCACGCCGCCCGCGAGGTGAAGTGCCTCGAATACAGTTACCTCGTACCCCATTTTGGCGAGGTCGCCCGCGCAGGTAAGCCCCGCGGGGCCGCTGCCCACCACCGCGACTTTTATGCCGTTGCTTTCGGGTTTTACGGGAGCTGCTCCGCCGTTTTTATTATGATAATCCGCGACAAATCTTTCAAGTCTGCCAATTCCTACCGGTTCGCCCTTTATTCCGCGAATGCAGTATTTCTCGCACTGTGTCTCCTGCGGACACACTCTCCCGCATACGGCGGGAAGCGACGACGTTTCGGCAATTACCGAATATGCGCCCTCGAAATCGCGTTCTCTTATCTTCGCTATGAAATCGGGGATTTTGACCATGACGGGACAGCCGTTTATACACGGTTTGTTCTTACAGTTAAGGCATCTTTCCGCCTCCGAAACCGCCTGCTCCTCGGTATAGCCGAGCGCAACCTCTTTAAAATTCGAGTTGCGTTCGCAAGCATCCTGTACGGGCATGGGATTTTTTTTCAGCGACATGTTGGGCATATTATTTTACCCCCTTTTTAAAAAGGTTACAGGTTTGTTCGTATTTGTGCCTTTCCCATTCCTTATAATTTGCGCCGCGCGACATAGCCTCGTCGAAATCGACCTGATGTCCGTCGAAATCGGGTCCGTCCACACAGGCAAATTTGACTTTACCGCCGACGGTGAGCCTGCACCCGCCGCACATTCCCGTGCCGTCTATCATTATGGGGTTCATGCTGACCACGGTCTTAATATCGTATTCTTTTGTGAGTTTGCATACGAATTTCATCATTATTACGGGACCTATCGCAATTACTTCGTCGTATTTTTCGCCGCTCTCAATGAGTTTTTTAAGCGCGTCGGTAACGAGCCCTTTTTCGCCCGCCGTGCCGTCGTCGGACATAAGAACGTATTTATCACTCACCGCCTTAAATTCGTCTTCTAAAATCACGAGGTCTTTGTTCCTGAAACCGACGACGGAATGAACTTCCGCGCCCTGTTCGTGCAGTTTTTTAGCGACGGGATAGGCTATCGCGCACCCGACGCCACCGCCCACGACCGCAACTTTTTTAAGTCCCGCAGTTTCGGTGGGATTGCCGAGCGGTCCAACAAAGTCGGCAAGTTTATCGCCCTGTTTTAAGGTGTTGAGCAAATATGTAGTTGCTCCGACTATCTGAAAAATTATTTTTACGGTACCTTTTTCCCTGTCGTAGTCCGCCACCGTAAGCGGAATCCTCTCTCCCTCATCGGTTGCGCGCACGATGACAAACTGTCCCGCCTGCGCTTTCTTCGCAACGAGCGGAGCATATATCTCCATCTCGGTTACGGTAGGATTGAGCGAGCGCATTGATACAATCTCGAACATACATAACCTCTCATATAATTTTGAGTTTTATTTAATTTTATCACATAGTTCCTTTTTTTTCAACTGTATTTTAACCGACGCAATGTGTTTTTTTATACAACTGCCGCGTCGTAGGCGCTAAACGCTTCCAGCACGTAAAGCATATATTATCAATAGATGGTCAGACATAACGAACGTTTGTGCAGGTGTTCCGCATCAAGACCAACATATCGGACAGTTGCGCATGCGTATTGCCAAAAAGCAAAATTACGGTGCCGTCACGGCATTTTCTTCCGCATTAGATTGACTTGCCGACCGCAAACGATTATAATATTTAATGAAAACAAAGATTTCGCCACAAAAGAAATACTGTGGATTTGGAGGTAAAATATATGCAGACAGACAAAAGACCGGACGATATGAAACGTATTACGACCGAAGCCCTCGCCAAAGAGTTCATCGACGAACAGATTTCGGCGATACGCGCGCAGGTTGGCAACGGGAAAGTCCTGCTTGCGCTTTCGGGCGGAGTGGATTCCTCGGTCGTGGCAGCCCTGCTCATAAAGGCGATCGGAGCAAACCTCGTTTGCGTCCACGTCAATCACGGATTATTGAGAAAAGGAGAGCCCGAACAGGTAATAGAGGTTTTCCGCAACCGCATGAAAGCCAACCTCGTATACGTGGACGCTACGGACCGTTTCCTCGACAAACTCGCGGGTGTAGCCGAACCCGAAAAGAAGCGCAAGATTATAGGTGCGGAATTTATCAGGGTGTTCGAGGAAGAAGCGAGAAAACTCGAAGGAATCTCTTTCCTCGCGCAAGGCACGATTTATCCCGACATTCTGGAAAGCGACGGCGTGAAAGCGCATCATAATGTTGGTGGTCTGCCTGAGGATTTGCAGTTCGAACTCGTCGAACCTTTAAAACTTCTCTTTAAAGACGAAGTGCGCGTGGTGGGAAAGGCGTTGGGTCTTCCCGACGAAATGGTATACCGTCAACCCTTCCCCGGCCCCGGGCTCGGCGTAAGGTGCTTGGGTGCGATAACCCGCGACAGGCTCGAAGCGGTGAGAGAATCGGACGCGATATTGCGCGAAGAATTTGCAAAGAACGGACTGCAAGGTAAAGTATGGCAGTATTTCACTGCGATACCCGATTTCAAATCGGTGGGCGTGAGGGACGGAAAGCGGGTCGAAGGCTATCCGGTCATAATTCGCGCCGTAAACACAAAAGACGCCATGACCGCAACCGTGGAAAACGTTCCTTTCGAACTTCTGCAACATATAACCGACAGAATACTTAAAGAAGTAAAGGGAGTCAACCGCGTGCTTTACGACCTCTCGCCGAAGCCCGTAGCCACCATAGAGTGGGAGTAAGTCCTTTGAAATTATGTTAAATTTATGCGGCGGGAGTGAGCACGCTCACCCCCGCCGCATATTATTTTAATGAAAAACAAAAAATAAAAGTCAAAAAACAGCTATGCATTAAAACAACCAGTAAAAAAATTATTTTAAAAAAAAGCAAGGCGAAAACCTTGCTTTTTTTGATTTTAATTTTTATTATTTCGCGAATTCGGTGGCACGCCATTCTCTTATGACGTTTACCTTTATCTGTCCCGGATATTCCATTTCCTGTTCTATCTTCTGCGCTATTTCCTTTGCGAGGAACAAAGTCTGTGCGTCGTTTACCTGCTCGGGCTTTACCATCACGCGCACTTCTCTGCCTGCCTGAATTGCGTAACTCTTTTCGACGCCTTTAAAGCTGCTCGAAATTTCTTCGAGTTTTTGAAGACGCTTGATATAGTTGGAAGTGGTTTCCCTTCTGGCGCCGGGACGCGCGCCCGATATGGCGTCCGCCGAAGCGACCAGAACCGCTTCTATGGTCTTGGGCTCCACGTCGCCGTGGTGAGCGAGTATGGCGTTTACGACGTTGTGGTTTTCACGGTACTTTTTGGCGAGGTCGGCGCCTATCTGCATGTGCGTACCCTCTATTTCATAGTCCACGGCTTTTCCGAGATCGTGAAGAAGTCCCGCTCTCTTTGCAAGCGCGGGGTCTACCCCAAGTTCCGTCGCCATTACGCCCGCGAGGTGCGACACCTCGATTGAATGTTTAAGCACGTTCTGACCGTAACTGGTACGGAATTTCAGTCTGCCGAGCAACTTGACGAGTTCGGGGTGCAGTCCGAATATGCCGCATTCGAACATCGCGGCTTCGCCCGCCTCTTTAATCTGCTGGTCAAGTTCCTTTTTGACCTTTTCGACGGTCTCTTCTATTCTCGCGGGATGAATCCTGCCGTCCTGAATAAGCCTTTCGAGAGCGATTCTCGCCGTCTCTCTGCGGACGGGGTCAAATCCCGAAACTATAACGACTTCGGGAGTATCGTCAATGATGAGTTCGATACCCGTCGCGTTTTCGAGCGTTCGGATATTTCTTCCCTCTCTGCCTATGATTCTCGCCTTCATGTCGTCGGAAGGAAGCGGAACTACCGATACAGTGATTTCCGTGGCCTGTTCCGTACTGCACTTCTGAATGGCAAGGCTCACTATTTCTTTTGCCTTTCTCTCGCCGTTCTCTCTCGCTTCCGCTTCTATGTTCTTTACGAGTCCCGCCGCGTCCTTCTTGGCGTCGTCGGTTATGGCGGCGATAAGCTGCTGCTTTGCCTCCTCACGGCTCATTTGCGAAATCTTTTCGAATTCTTCCAGCATCTTATCGTGCTGTTCGGATATTTCTTCGAGTTTTCTGTCGAGATCTGCCTGTTTTGCTTTCAGCGCCTCCTGCTGACGGGTCGTTTCTTCGTTACGCCTGCTGAGATTGTCCTCTTTCTTTTCGAGCGCCTCTTCTTTTTGATTAAGTCTGTTTTCCGTGCGTTGGAGTTCTGCGCGTTTTTCTCTCGTCTCGCGCTCCAACTCGTTGCGAAGTTTGATTTCCTGTTCTTTTGCTTCTAAGATGGCTTCTTTTTTAAGCGTTTTGCTCTCTTCTGTCGCCTCTGCAATCAGTTTGGTTTTTATATCTTCTAACGAACCAATTTGTTTTTTATAATTCTTAAAAGAAATAAATTTAATAACTGCAAACACGGCCGCAACGGCGAAAAGCACTCCGAAAACTATCGCGAGCACTTCCCCCACGCCGAGCGATGCCAAGAACAGGAAGCCGTAATTAAAGTTTTGCATGTCAGATGTCCTCCTGTTTTATTGAGACGCGCCGATACCGGCGCTGTCTTTACTATATTATTGTATAACAAATTTAATTTAAAGTCAAAGAATTGTAAACCGTAATTTCAGCGCAATTCGGATTGCATATACATTGCGCCCTGACGCGCTAAATTTTTTCAATTTCAAAGCTCTTTATTTTATTATTTCATGCCATTCTGTTTGAAGGCCTCTATGATTTTTTGTTCAACTTCGTCGGCTACTTCGGGATTTTTTTCAAAGAAATCGAGTGCTTTCTCCCTGCCCTGCGCAATCTTTTCGCCGTTATACGAAAACCATGCGCCGCTCTTTTCCAAAACGTCGTAAGCAATGCCGAGGTCTATAAGACAGCTTCCGCGCGAGATACCTTTGCCGAAAATGATGTCAAATTCAGCCGTCTTAAAGGGCGGCGCCACCTTGTTTTTGACGATTTTAGCCTTGGTATGGTTGCCGTAAGCGCCGTTTGCGTCTTTAAGAGCGTCGGCTTTTCTGACATCGATTCTTACGCTCGCATAGAATTTAAGAGCCTTGCCGCCCGCGGTAACTTCAGGGTTACCGAACATGACGCCCACCTTTTCTCGCAATTGATTTATAAAAATTATACACGTCTTGGACTTTGCGGTGATTGCCGTAAGTTTTCTCAGTGCCTGACTCATGAGCCTTGCCTGCAAGCCGACGTGGGAATCGCCCATATCGCCTTCCACCTCGGCTTTGGGTGTAAGTGCGGCGACCGAGTCGACGACGATAAGGTCTACCGCCTTACTACTTACGAGCGACGCCGTTATATCAAGCGCCTGCTCGCCGTGGTCGGGCTGCGAGACATAAAGTTCGTCGAGGTTCACGCCGAGATTCTTCGCATATACGGGGTCGAGTGCATGCTCCGCGTCGATAAACGCCGCTATTCCGCCCGCCTTCTGTGTCTCCGCTATACAGTGCAGCGCGACCGTGGTCTTACCCGAAGATTCCGGCCCGTATATCTCAATTATTCTTCCGCGAGGCAGACCTCCTACGCCTATCGCGAGGTCAAGCGACAAGCACCCCGTCGGCAAAACTTCTATTCCCGCCTCAGCCTGTTCTCCGAGACGCATTATCGCGCCTTTTCCGTATTGTTTTTCGATTTGCGCCATTACTCCGTCAAGCGCTTTGAGCTTTGCTTCGTCCATATTTCTCCTTTATAAGTTCTTTAATTTTTTTATCGCAAGAAACAGCGCCGTATTTTTCGCCGTTTCGGTTATTTCCTCTCTCGTACCGTTGAAATTAAAACGGTATGTATGAACGCCGTCTTTCATTCCCACGGCTATATAACAAAGTCCGACGGGTTTATCCGTCCCGTCGCTGTCGGGACCGGCTATTCCGGTCGTGGCGACGGCTATATCGGCACTGCCGTCTGCGAGAAGACCCGCCGCCATCTCGTAAGCGACAAGCGAACTCACCGCACCTTCGCGCCTGATGTCTTCTCTCTTGACACCGAGCCGTTTTTCCTTGCTTTCGTTGCTGTACGCGACAATGCCTTCGCATACCACTTCGGACGCACCGGCGTTCTCAATTATTGAAGATATTACTCGCCCGCCCGTAAAAGACTCCGCCGCCGAAAGCCGCAGTTTTTTTAATTTCAGAATATCGAAAAGTCTGCCCGCGACCGAAGTGTCGTATTCAGCATATACGTTTTCTTTCAGTTTTCCTACTATATATCGGATTACCTCCGCGCCGTTATTATCGGAATAGTGTTCAAAAAGCAGAGTTACTGTAAAATCACCGAAATGTTCTTTGACGTCCCATTTAAATCCGCCGTTTGACAGTTCGCAGGCCTCTTTCATCACCTCGTCAAGTTCCTCTTTCGCCCCGAAATATTTAAGAATTAGACGTCGGTTGCTGAGATTATACTTATTTTCAAGATATGGTATGACATACTTTTCGCATGCCTGTCTGAATTCGGCGCGGGATTCCGGCAAAACCATGAGCGTAAAATCCCGATCCTCCATCATAAAACCCTGATAAACGCCGAGGACGTTAGGTATGAGCGACGCGTCTATAGGCAGCATGGCGTAAGGTTCGGCGCCGTCCTCCTCGCCGCGAGCGCTGACGGCACGCGCAAATCTCAGCGCGTTTTCATTCTCGGCGAGAGCGCTGCCCTGTTCTTCCGCCACCGCCGATTTCAGGTCGAAACCCGTACTTTCCCCGTCGGTTATTATAAGATTGTCCGCTACGTCCTTAAAGCGTTCGAGCGAGCGGCGGAACGCCGCCGCATCTCCCGCGGGCAAAATCTCGGCAAAGTCCACCGAAAAACCTCCGACAAACAATGCATCGGTCAATTCTCCGATATATCCGCCGTCCACCTTCGCTGACGGGCTTTTGAATGTTATAAGCGCGTTTTTCATTTGTTTTCTTGTTTGTTTGCTTGCAAAATTTTACGATTTTTGACGATACATTCCGTGCCGGAATATATGGTAAGCAGAGCGGCAATGCCGAGCAACACCAGCCCTATAATATTCAACGTGCTGTATGTTTCGGGCATAAAATCTTTTCCCGCAAGCAGAACTATTATTGCCATATCCTGAAAAAAAGTCTTTATTTTCCCCGATTTATCCGCCGCGAGTACCGCGCCCTTACTTGCCGCAACCATTCGGAAACCGCTGACAATTAGTTCTCGCGCGAGAATAATCGCGACCGCTATCGACCCGTAGAAAGGGATTATCGGTTGGCCTTTCCCCGCGACGAGCATGACAATAAGCGCTGTGGACACAAGCACCTTATCGGCTATCGGGTCGAGAAATTTACCGAGGTCGGTAACCATATTGTATTTTCGCGCTATGTACCCGTCGAGGAAATCGGTAAAAGCCGCAAGCGCAAAAATCACCGCCGAGATTAAAAATCGGTAAGGTATAGCGGTTATAAAGAACACCGCAACAAAAAGCGGTATCATCACAATTCTTAAAATAGTAAGTTTTGTCGGTAAATTCATTCTCTTTCTCCGTACAGGTCATAGCCCTGCGCCTTTATGATTTTAACTCTGTAATACTCCCCGTATTCTATTTCGGAATCGGAAAAGAAAAAGATTTTTCCGTCCACGTCGGGGGCATTGAAATATGCTCTCCCGTAATAAACGGGACCGCTCTCGTCAAAACCTTCCGCCAGCACATTAAACGTTCTTCCCACAAGCCTCCGATTATTCTCCGCCACGATTTTCCGCTGTACGGAATAGAGTTTTTTAAGCCGCGCATTCTTGATTTTTTCGGAAAGATGTCCGTCAAGTCTGTCGGAAGCAGTATCTTTTTCCCTGCTGTACTTAAAAAATCCCGCATTAAAAAGCCTCGCTTTTCCGAGAAAATCAGCAAGCCTTGAAAAAGCCGCCTCATCCTCGCCCGGAAACCCCGTCATAAAAGTGGAACGTATCGCTATATTCGGGACTTCTCTTTTTAATTTTTCCACAAGCGCCAGGTATTCCTCGCCGCCGCCCTTTCGGTTCATGCGCTTTAACACTCCGTCGTCCGCATGCTGAAACGGGATATCTATGTACCTGATCATTTTAGGATTTACCTGCATCTCGTGAATGAGTTCGTCCGTTATGCCTTCGGGATAACAATACATCAGCCTTATTCCCGAAATATTTTTCAGCGCGGACAATTTTCTCACGAGCGTAACGAGGTCTGTGCGGGGCGAAAGGTCGGAGCCGTATTTTGTCGTATCCTGCGCGACGAGCACGAGTTCTTTTATGTTCCCGAGCGAAGCCGCTTCTTCGAGCAAGTCGCCAATGGGCACCGAACGAAAAGCGCCGCGAATTTTCGGGATAAGGCAGTATGTACAATGATTCGAACACCCGTCCGCGATTTTGAGAAATGCGTGTCCGCAAGTCGTAAGGATTCTTTCTTTTCCGCATTCACCGCGCGGAAACCCCACGGCGTTCACGCGTTCTCCTTTATATGTTCTCTCTATCACACGGTTTATGGAATCGTAATCGGATACGCCGAGAAAAGCGTCTGCCTCTATAAGTTCACCGAATAGTTCGCCTACGTATTTCTGCGGCAGACAGCCCGTAACGATTATCTTTTCCGCACTGCCTTTTTCCTTATATTCCGCCGCCGCGAGAATTTCCTCAATCGCCTCTTTTCTAGCGCTTTTTAAAAACGCACAGGTATTTATAATTATTATCTGTGCTTTTTCGATGTCGTTCACTATCTCGAATTCGCGCGAGAGAACCGCGAGCATTTTTTCCGTGTCGACGCGGTTTTTATCGCAGCCGAGAGAGATGACGCCAACTTTCTTTTTTACGTCCATGGAAAAGTCCTCAATACGAATCGGGCATTGCGCCGAACCTGTTTTCAAACTCCTCTTTCGAAAGGAGAACTCTCCTTGCCTTACTTCCCTCGTTGGCGGACACGAAGCCCATTCTTTCCATCTTGTCTACAAGTCCGCCCGCACGTGCGTAGCCTATCTGAAATCTCCGCTGCAACTGCGAGATGGAAACCGTGCCCGAATTGACCGCGAGCCACAACACTTTCAGGAAAAATTCGTTTACGCCTTCCGACTCGTCGCCGTCGCCGCCCGTTCCCGACTCGCCGTCGGTATCCTCCTCTCTGGGTCTTACTGACTTATCGAGGAATTCTTTTAAATCATCGTCGAAGTATGCCTGGTTATGTTCGATTATATAATTAACGACATTGTTTATTTCCCTGTCGCTTATCCATGCGCCCTGATATCTTTCGGGTTCCGCCATGGAGGAATTCTTATAAAGCATATCCCCGTTTCCGAGCAGTTTTTCCGCGCCGCCCTCGGAGAGTATTGTCTGCGAGTCGGCGAAGTTCATGACTTTGAGCGCGATTCGGGAGGGAAGATTTGCCTTTATTGTACCCGTTATTATATCGACGGAAGGACGCTGCGTCGCGAGTACCAGATGCACGCCCGCCGCACGCGCCTTCTGCGCGAGAGCGCGGATTTTGGCTTCCATGTCTTTTTTACAGGTTTCCATCAGGTCGGCAAGCTCGTCCACGATGATGACTATTCTCGGCATTTTAGGAACCGTATCGCTCGCGATAAGTTCGTTATATGCGTCGATATCGCTTATCAGTCCGTCGCACTTTGCAAATTCGTCATATCTTTTTTCCATCTCGTTATAAGCCCATTGCAAAACGGCGACCGCTTTCTGCGGCTCGGTAACGATTTCGTCTATCATGAGATGGGGTATGTGTTCGTAGTTTCTGAATCCTACGCGCTTGGGGTCGATGAGTATAAGTCGCAACTCTTCGGGGCTGTAACGCATAATAAGACTGACTATCATGACGTTGAGGCACACGCTCTTTCCCGAGCCGGTCGCTCCCGCGACGAGATAATGCGGTCCCTTTGTCAGATTGTCGGTTATGGCGTTACCGACGAGGTCCTTTCCTATCGCGAACATAAGGGAGCCCGGCTTGCTTTTCTTACCCGCCGCACCCTCTATCACCTCGCGGATACCTACCGTTACTTTGTTTTTATTTGCAACCTCCACGCCTACAAGATTTTTGCCGGGTATAGGCGCCTCTATACGCACTCCGTCCCTTGATGCAAGGCGCATTCTGAGGTCGTCATCGTAATTAAGAACTTTCTTTACGGAAATTCCGGGCGGCATCATGATTTCGTAACGCGTGATAGACGGACCCTGAACATAACTTTGAGGAAGAGCGTTGATATGGAAATCTTCGAGAGTCTGTTTTATTATCTCCATTCTCTCCTCATGATTTTCCTTCGGTGCGTCCACGGGGACCGCATACGATTCGAGTAAATCCAGAGGAGGTCTGAAATATTCCCTGTTGATGGGAGGAGCGGGTTTTTCCGCCTTTTCGGTTTTTTCGGACATTTCGTCGGAACGCGCGGGCATACCCGCAGATTCCTTACGTTCGTTTATTCGTCTTTCCGCACCGAAAACTCTCTCTGCCGCGGGACGAGTCGGCTGCGATACGCCCGCCGAAACGTCAGCCTGTTTTTCTTGTTTGTCTTCTCCGAACAGAATACGCCCCGCGTCCCTGCCCCTGAAAATCGAAGAAACAGGCGGTTTATCGTCGTCCGCCGCGGCACCGTCCGAAAATTCGGACTTGCTTTCTTTTTTCACTTCGTCGACGCTGTTAATCTCGGTAAGGAACGACCTGGCGCTCTCACGGGAAGAAGTCCGACGGTTTTCTCCCCCGTCAAAATTATTTGCTTCTGAGGCGCGCACTCCCCTACCCGCCGCGGAATCCGCGCAATCGGTTGCGTTTACGGAAGCGCGGAAAGAAGAATCGTTCGGCTGTTCGGGTGCGGTTTCACCGCCCGTACCCGCATTACCGAGCGGACGGAAAGTCTCCGAGGGTTCGCGTGCGGTGCGCGGAGACCCGAATTCCGAACCCGCATATTTATCCCTGAATCTTACCGAACGGCTCACGGCATCGTCGTTCATCATTCTGTTCCCGTCGTGCTCATAGAAAGGTATTTCCTTTGCCTCGGGTTTCTTTTCTTCGCGAGTAGAAGGAGACGGAAGCGTCTGAGAGGGCTGAACCGACTGCGATGACTGGGACGAAACATTCTTTATCGGCTGCGAAACCTGTATATTTCCGTAATAAGGATTTGTCTTGCCGTCAAAGTCGAGTTTGGCCGGCGTCTTGATATATTCTATTTTCTTTTGCAGATCGTCTGCATGAGAGACCGTATAAGGTTTCGATTCTACGACGCCCAGCCCGTTTTTGCCGAAGCCCAGTTTGATAGGAGCTTCTTCCGCCGAACGTGCAAGGTCTTTCTTGGATTTTGTCTTAAAATCGTCGGGATTTGACACAAAAAGTCTCTGCGCGGGACGCCTTTCCGAAAAATCCACGCCATGCACGGGATACTCTTTTTCTCCGGACAAGGTCATGCCGTCGGGAAGTATATTGTCCTGTTCGGGCACATAAGAACTTCTTATTTTGCCGACAGCCGCGGGTTTTTTGAATTTTTCCGACTTTATCGCGTCGGCGACCAAAAAATACACGCAGAGCGCAAACAGCGCGCCGGTAACGACGCATGCACCGACGAGAGTCATAAGCGAATAAAAAAGATAGGCAACCAATCCCGCGATAACGCCGCCCGCCGAAGCAGTGGAGATTCCTCCCTCGCCTTTAAGATAAGATTGAGAAAGGTACGAGCCGTAATCGTAACCGGTCTCGCCCCCATTTCCCATCGAAAGAAGATGACTGAAAATCGCGAGCATTACTATCGCCAGCGTTACAAGCAGTTTGGTTTTAGGCGCGATTTTTATTTTCTTGTCGGTTATGAGTAGCACTCCCCCGACTATGCCCGCACACACTACCAAATATGCAAAATATCCGAAAACGCCGAGTAAAAACGCGTTTATATATTGACCCGGTACCGAAAAAACCTTTTCGCGCGTAATAAGGCACACCATACACAGCGTGCAGAACAAAACGAGCACTACGCCGAGAGTTTCGCGAGTGAATACCGACTGTTTTTTATTCTTGCCCTCTCTCTTTATATCGCCCAAAAGAACACCTCTTAAATGATATCCTATAAATTATACCAAAAACACGCCACCTTTACAATGCATTTACTCAACTTTTTAAAATATTTTAAATTAAATAGAGCATAATATAAATTTATATCTCTTTAAATCCGACTAAGACAATTTATAGTCGAAGATAAATTTCAGACAAAAAAATCATACAAGCCTGCCCGACCTTTCAGGAGGTCGGGCAGGCTTGTATCAAAAAAATATAAGAAAACCCGAGAAAATCAAAAACCTTTCAGTACTGCACAATAATTCTTAAATCACTTCTTCAATTACTTTTTAGGCTTCTGATACAGCAATCTTCCGCACTGGTCGCACTCTATTATTTCGCCGTTTTTGAGTTTACCGAGTTCCGACATGGGAAGTTCCATATTGCATGCGCCGCAAAAATTCCCCCTTACCTCGTACAGAACGGGATATATTTTTCCCGCTCGTTTTTTCAAATACCTTTCCATGAGAGCAGGGTCGACTTTCGCGGCGAGTTTTTTAAGCTCGCTTTCGACCTTGTCGCGCTCGTCTTTAAAAGAGGCTTTGAGTTCGTTGTATTTTTTCCCGTTTTCGGCATATTGCGCCTGCGCCGCTTTCGTCTCGTTCTTTATGCGCATATACTCTTTCATGACCGCACCGATGTCTTCCGAAAGTTTTTCCGCTTTTCCTGCGACGATTTTTATTTTAGCCGCGAGTTCATCCATTTTTTTCAGAAGATATGCCGCTTCCGTACGGTCCTCTACGCTGCCCGCCGCGCGCACGAACTCGCTTTCCTGTTCTTTAAGCTTGACCTGTTCTTCTTCGAGCATGGAATAAGCCGCGGCAAGTCCCGCCGCCCTCGCGTCGAGTTTATTCACGCTCTCCTCAACTCCGTCGAGATATTTTTTTGCGGCGAGCGCTTTTTTCCTGTCCTCGCTCCCCGCAAGTTCGGACTCAATCTTTTTAAGCCCCGCGTCCGCAGCCTGATAAGCCAATAATTCTTCAATCATAGTCGTCTCCTTTTTTACATAAATCTTTTATCGCGGAAATAATAAGTCTGCGCCCTGCTTCCGATTTTCTCGGACGCAATCTCATAAAACTTTTCAAACCCGTAATTTTCCGCGGCGTAATGCGTTATTAAAAGCACTTTTTTACCCGCCTCGATAAGTTCTCTCAGCGCATGATGCGGCATATCGGAAGTGATTATAACCTGCGCGTCCGTCTGTCCGCCCGCGACCGCCTTAAGAGCGTGAGAGGAGCCCGCGCCCGCAAAAGACGCGCACTTATTTATCTCGTCCGACTTTTTTCCGTACGCCAACACCCTCGACGTAAAGAGAGCCTTTTTCGCACGCCTGACGAATTCGCCGAAAGTCGTCTTTCTGACAGTGAATTCCCTGCCGTATCCGTGCCTGTCGTCTATATAATCCAGAATTTTATAATCCTTTGCGCCGAGCGCTTCCGCAAGACATGCGTCCGTCCCTTCTGTCGCCAGGTCGAGATTCAGGTGCATGGATATGACGTTCATGCGCGCATTCGCCGCACGGAGCACGGGAGCGGTCGTCCCGTCCGAAAGAGAGAGCGATTTTACGGGCAGATATATGGCGGGATGATGGGTTACCACCGTATCGCATTTAAGCCCCGCCGCTCGCTTTACCGCCGCCTCCGAGAGGTCTAACGAAAATAAAATCCTGTTCACCGCCCTGTCGCCGCCGATAATTATGCCGCTGTTGTCGTAATCGCCGTTTTCGACCGATTTGCGGCTTAGTTCCAGCGGCGCGAACGATTCAAGTATCTTCATCAGTCCGTCTGTTTCCAACATATCTTTCCAACCTCTCCGCTTTATAATAAAAAATTTTTCTTTGCCCTTCGGACAATCCCGCAATCGAGGCAAAGCCCCTCTGCTTTTCCGCCTCTTTTGCCGCCCATAGCACGAAAGCCTCGGGGCGCTGTTCGACGTTTGTCCTGCCGAACTCCTTTTCCTCTTCCGATAAACTATCTTCGCCCTTTTCAAGGCTTATTATCACATAAAACCCGCCGTCGGCAATAAATGTATAGTCCGACACGATTTTATAGCCTTTGCTTACCGCGCAAACCCTAACCTTATCGCAGTTTTTCATGGGTTGCAGCACGAGTTTTTCGGGAAGAAACGGCGCAGAATCCAGAATTTTGACTATTTCCTCTCCGCCCATCCCCGCAATCAACGCGCAGTCTACGGGCGGTATATTAGAAAACCCGTCGGAAACGCAGGACACTGCCTTGCCTTGCGATATATATCCGTAAAGCAGTTTCTCGGCTTTCATAAGGCATTTCGCGCTCACGTCCGACACGACCGCCCTATCGCACTTGCCGCCTTCAAGCATTGCCTTTGCGATATAGCCGTGGTCGCAACCTACGTCCGCAAACGCCCTGCAATACGGAATACGCGAATAAATTTCAAGAAGCCTCGATGTCATGTCGTCAGTCTATAAAATCTTTGAGGCGTTTGCTGCGGCTGGGATGACGCAGTTTTCTGAGCGCCTTTGCCTCTATCTGTCTTATACGTTCTCTCGTAACATTGAATTCTTTTCCCACTTCTTCGAGCGTTCTGGGTCTGCCGTCGTCCAACCCGTAACGGAGCCTTAAAACCTTTTCTTCACGCGGCGTAAGCGTGTCCAAAACCCCGAGGAGTTGTTCTTTCAGCATAGTGAAAGAAACGGCGTCGTTGGGCGCTGTGCTCCCCTCGTCCTCTATGAAGTCCGAAAGATGACTGTCCTCTTCCTCGCCTATGGGCGTTTCCAGCGAAACGGGGTCCTGCGCTATCTTCTGTATCTCACGCACACGCTCTTCCGAAATTTCCATGGCGACGGCGAGTTCTTCGGGCGTGGGTTCTCTGCCCAACTCCTGCAACAATTTTCTCGAAACACGTATGAGTTTGTTTATGGTTTCCACCATATGCACGGGTATACGGATAGTCCTTGCCTGGTCGGCTATCGCACGGGTTATCGCCTGTCTTATCCACCACGTCGCGTAAGTGGAAAATTTAAAGCCTTTCTGATAATCGAATTTCTCGACAGCTTTCATCAGCCCGAGATTGCCTTCCTGAATGAGATCCAAAAACTGCATTCCGCGACCCATATACCTCTTCGCTATGGATACGACAAGCCTTAAATTCGCTTCCGAAAGGAGTTGTTTTGCCGCCTCGTCGCCGTCCATCATCTTGCGGGCGAGTTCGGTCTCCTCGTCGGGCTGCAAAAGCGGTACGCGGCCGATGTCTTTAAGATACATCTTTACGGGGTCGTCCATGCTTATTTCCTGCAACAACTGGTCGTAAAGGTCTTTATCGCGCTCGTATTCGTTTATAATCTGCACGCCCTCGCGGTCGAAAATCCTGTATATTTCTTCAAGTTCCACGGGCGTAGCCTGAAATTTGTCGAGTTTGTCGAATAACTGTCCCGTCGTTATGCTGCCGCTTTTTTTGTATTCGAGAAGTATATCGTCCACCAGAACTTTCAACGATTCGCTGAGAACTACGGGAGCGGGAACGCTTTCCTGCATTTCCGCCGTATTTTCCTTATACGTATCGTTGATGTTCAGTTGTTTTTCATCCATAAAAGTTCCTCCTGCGGAATATCCGCACGTATTTTTCTATATTAGTTTATTTTTTTCGTCAAGTAACTTCTGCATACTTTCCGCTATTCCGCGCCTTGCCGCAGTATCCTTTTCCGCGGCGAAATCTGCCGAAAGTGCTTCAAGTTTTTTTTCTATTTCAGCAAGTTTCAACGTCTTTACGCACCCTGCGTAATATTCTTCGCCATATCTCTGCCGCTCGTCCGTTTCCATACCTGCGAGAAGGGAAAGTTCCGCACCGTATTCTTCGCCGAAGACGTCGTAAAGGTCGGTAAACTTAACGCGGTTACCGTCCTCCTCCGCCCGCATAATATAATCTCTGACAGAAGCATGCGCGGGTGCCGGAAATTCGAGCGACGCCAGGTCATCTTTATCGGCATAACTCTTTCCGAAAAGGTATGCATAGAGAATAAATCTTGAAGCGAGCGAAGTCTTGTCCCCCGTGTTCAGCGACACCTCGTGCACGGGCGGCGACGCGGCGACCGTTTTCTTTTCCTCCGCGCTATACAACTCGCGTTTAAGCGCTTCGAGAGTGAAACCCGTATAATCCCTAACCGATTTTAGAAGATCTTCCTGCTCGGCGGGAGAGGGACTTTCCCGTATGACGTCCACAGCCGCGGAAACAAACTTGCGCTTCCCGTCGGCAGTGCCGACGTCGAAAGTCTTTTTCAGTATGGTCAGTTTAAAGTCTATAAGCGGCATCGCCCCCGCAAGACAATCCCTGTAACCCGCCTCGCCGAGTTTTTTCACGACGTCGTCGGGGTCCATTCCGTCGGGCAGCGACACGACTTTAACGTCCAGACCTTCCTCGCTCAGTATTTCGAGGCCGCGTATCGCCGCTTTCTGCCCTGCAAAATCCCCGTCGTAACTTATGAATACCTTGTCCGTATATCTTTTAAGTATGCGCGCCTGGTCCTTCGTAAGCGCCGTTCCCATGCTCGCAACGACGTTAGGAAAACCGCCCTGTGTCAGAGATACGACGTCCATGTGCCCTTCCACTATTATAACGTCGCTCAGACCGCGCTCGTTTTTGAGTTTTTTGAGGTTATTCAGATTAAAAAGAGTCTTACCTTTCGAAAAGAGGAGCGTTTCGCGCGTATTTACGTATTTTCCCACGCCCTTTCTGTCGTCAATTATTCTGCCGCAGAAAGCAATTACATTGTTAAATTGATCGATTACGGGTATAATCAGCCTACCGCCCAAAGAATCGTAAAGCCTGCCGTCTTTTTCACCAACAGCGCCCGAATCGACCATCTCCGAACGGGTATATCCCTTTTCGGCTAGAAATGCGGGAAGCCCGTTGAAATCGAGCGACGCACCCAAGCCGAACCGTGCCACGTACTCCGTACTTATTTTGCGCCTTAAAATATATTCTATGTGTTTTTCCGCCCTGCCCGAACGAAGGTTTTTGGCATAGAACCTCGCGGCATCTTTAAGAAGTGAAACGAGTCTTTCCCGCTTTTTTTTCTGCTCGCGTATCTGCGCGTCGTCGTATTGAAGGTCGGGAACGCTCATGTGCGCGCGCTCGGCGAGAAGCCTTACCGCGTCATGAAAGTCGAGCGACTCCATCTCCCGCACGAAAGTTATGACGTCGCCGCTCTTATGGCAACCGAAACAATAGAAAAACTGTCCCGCGGGATTTACGCAGAAAGATGCGGTTTTTTCATGATGAAACGGACATTTGCCCCAAAAACTTCCGCCGCGCTGTTCGAGTCTGACATAACGCGAGACGGTGTCGGCAATATCGCATTTGTTTTTCAGTTCGTCTAAAAATTTAGGGTCGTATCCTTTCATTCACAGTTTCCAGTTATTCGGGACGAAAATGTCCGTAAAAGTCTTGACGGCGTACATGTCCGACATTCCCGAAATATAGTCGCACAGCACGGTGTCGATGTCGTTATCATTTAACTCCTCGCGATAAAAATCGGGAAGGTTGTCGGGTTTTTGACGGTAATACTCGTAAAGAGCGGAAATCATTCTGTCCGCGCGTTCTTCTTCGTCCCTGAAAGTTTTAGCGCCGTACACGTTCTCAAACAGGAATGCGCGAAGAATCGCGGTCGCTTCCGCCTCCTCGGGGCACATTTCCACCTTGTTTTGCCCGTCGCTCGCGCGGTAAATCGAAAAAACCATCGAATTTATACGCTCTCTCGACGTCGTTCCGAGCACCTTTATCGCCGCCGCGGGCAAATCCGAAAATTTAATAAAGCCGCCCTCGACGGCGTCGTCTATGTCGTGATTTATGTACGCGATTCGGTCGGCGAGCGACACGGCCTTGCCTTCAAGCGTCTTGGGCGAGCAACTCATCTTGTGATTGATTATCCCGTCCACCACTTCCCGCGTGAGGTTTAGCCCCCTTCCGTCGTTTTCAAGATAGTCTACAACCCTTCCCGACTGCACGTTGTGTTCAAACCCACGAGGGTTGAGTTTTGCAAGTATCCGCTCCCCCGAATGTCCGAAAGGCGTGTGTCCTAGGTCGTGCCCGAGTGCTATCGCCTCGGTAAGGTCCTCGTTTAAGGAAAGCGCGCGGGAAATCGCACGCGCGACCTGAGACACGTTTAGGGTGTGAGTAAGTCTCGTTCTGTAATGGTCGCCCTCGGGAGAAAAAAACACCTGCGTCTTGTTTTTAAGACGGCGGAACGCCTTACAGTGAATTATTCTGTCCCTGTCGCGCTGAAAATCGGTGCGCATGGGACATGGCGGCTCTTCTTTCAGTCTTCCCTCGGTTCGGTCGGAACGACAAGCGTACGGAGAAAGAAACATTTTTTCTATCTTCAATGTCTTTTCTTTCACTCCGTCTTTCCCCCCCATTTTTAAATTTATTCACATATATAAATACGCTTTTTTTTGAAAAAACCCTTTTTTAAATTCCGAATTATTTTAAATCGAGTTTTTTCGACAATAATTTTTCGCGCGGCTTTTATTGTTTGTAAAAGCCGCGCGCCATTATATCACAAAATTTTCTTCAAAAACTGCCCCGTAAAACTCACGGGGTTTTCCGCAATCTCTTCGGGCGTTCCCGCGGCGACGACTGTTCCGCCCCCGCTTCCGCCTTCCGGTCCCAAATCAACTATATAGTCGGCGAGTTTTATTATATCGAGATTATGTTCGATTATTATCACCGTATTGCCCGCGCTCTGCAATCTCTTTAATATCGAGCAAAGTTTATCGACATCGTAAGAATGAAGCCCCGTAGTGGGCTCGTCGAGGATATAAAGCGTCCTTCCCGTGCTTCTTTTTGAAAGTTCCGTCGCGAGTTTCACGCGCTGCGCCTCGCCGCCCGAAAGCGTTGTGGACGACTGTCCGAGTTTAATGTACCCGAGACCTACGTCCTGCATTGTCTTTATCTTATTGTAAACGCTCGCCACGGGGCTGAAAAAGTCGCATGCCTCGTCCACCGTCATTTCCAATACTTCGTAAATATTCTTGCCCTTGTATTTGACCTGTAAAGTCTCCCTGTTATACCGCATGCCCTTGCACACTTCGCAGGGGACGTACATATCGGGGAGAAAATGCATTTCTATCTTTATTATACCGTCGCCCTCGCAGTTTTCGCACCTGCCGCCCGCGACGTTGAAGGAAAACCTGCCCGACTTGTATCCTCGCTCGCGCGCGTCGGGTGTCGCCGCAAAAAGGTCTCGTATGGGCGAAAATGCACCCGTATACGTAGCGGGGTTGGAACGCGGAGTCTTTCCTATCGGAGACTGGTCTATGGCGATTATCTTGTCGAAAAAATCAATCCCCGTTATATCGTCGTACTTACCCTCGCGCATCTTGGCGTTGTTGAGTATGTTTGCGAGCGCGGGATAAATCACCTCGTTGACGAGCGAACTTTTACCAGACCCCGAAACTCCGGTTACGGCGGTTATAAGTCCCACGGGGAATTTCACATCCACGTTTTTTAAATTGTTCTGTCTTGCGCCTTTTACTTCAAGCCATCTGCCGTCGGGCGCGCATCTTACGCGCGGCACCTCTATTTTTCTTCGCCCCGAAAGATAGTCGCCGGTTATTGAGCGCGGCGAGTTTTCAACGTCTTCAACGCTTCCGCACGCCACTACTTCCCCGCCGTGAACGCCCGCTTTCGGGCCTATATCCACTATATAATCCGCCGAACGGATAGTATCCTCGTCGTGCTCAACGACTATAAGCGTATTGCCGAGGTCTCGCAATTTTTTCAAAGTCGAAATAAGCCGCTCATTGTCGCGCTGATGCAGCCCTATGCTCGGTTCGTCCAGAATGTACAAAACGCCCGTAAGCCCGCTGCCTATCTGCGTGGCGAGCCTTATTCTCTGCGCCTCGCCGCCCGAAAGCCCGACGGCGCTGCGCGACAGTGTAAGATACGAAAGACCCACGTCTTTTAAAAAGTTAAGTCGCGCTTTTATTTCCTTTACTATGGGCCTTGCTATCAGCGTCTCGGTTATATCGAGACTGAGACTGTCTATAAAATCGTACAGTGCGGAAACTGACATATCGGTAAGTTCCGCGATGTTCTTTCCGCCGACGGTAACCGCGAGCGCTTCCTTTTTCAGTCGTTTGCCGTGACAAATCTTACATTCGGAAACATTCATGTATTTTTCTATTTCGCTCTTGACGTAATCACTCGTCGTTTCCCGGTATCTCCTTTTAAGATTGGGGATTATGCCTTCCCACGACGAATAATAACTGCCGCTGAAAGTACCCGTTTCGTAAACCATTTTAATCTTTTCGCCGCCGTTACCGTACAGCAGCATATCGTAAATTTCCGGCGGCAGGTCTTTTACGGGCGTATCGAGAGAAAAACCGTAATGTTTTGCTAACGAACTGAAATTCATTATAGCCATTTTTCCATCGCCGATATTCCAGCCGGTAACCGTCATTGCGCCCTCTTTCAATGACTTGTTTTTATCTTTTACCACGAGATTTTCGTCGATTTCGTTATTGAAACCTAACCCGTGACATTCCGGGCACGCCCCGAAAGGATTGTTGAAAGAAAATAGACGCGGTTCGATTTCTTCGATGCTTATCCCGCAGTCGGGACACGCGTAACGCGTCGAAAACAGCGTGCTGCCTTCACCGACGATTTCCACCGAAACCAACCCGTCCGCGAGTTTTATAGCCGTTTCGACGCTGTCGGCAAGGCGCTGTTCGATGCCTTTTTTTACGATAAGCCTGTCTATCACCACACTTATATTGTGTTTTATGTTTTTATCGAGTTTTATTTCCTCGTCAAGACTGTAAGTTATGCCGTCCACGGAAATTCTCGCGTAACCGCTCTTTTTGTATCCCGCTATCTCCTTGGCGTATTCGCCCTTTTTACCCCTGACGACTGGCGCGTTCACGAGAATTTTCGTTCCCTCGGGATAGGCGAGGATTTTATCGCATATCACGTCCACCGTCTGACGCTTTATCTCCCTGCCGCATTCGGGACAGTGAGGAATGCCCGTGCGCGCAAACAAAAGACGCATGTAATCGTAAATTTCCGTTACCGTCCCGACCGTGGAACGCGGGTTGTGCGACGTGGTTTTCTGGTCAATCGATATGGCGGGAGAAAGCCCGTCTATCGAATCGACGTCGGGCTTTTCCATCTGTCCAAGAAACATCCTCGCGTAACTCGACAAACTCTCGACGTATCTTCTCTGCCCTTCCGCGTAAATGGTTTCAAAAGCGAGCGTGGACTTTCCGCTCCCCGAAAGCCCAGTGAATACCACGAGTTTATTCCTCGGCACGGTTACGTCGATGTTTTTAAGGTTATTCTGTCTTGCGCCTTTTATAACAATGTTCTCGTTCATAATTTTCTCATTCTTGCTTTAAGTTTGTTTATGTTGTCGCGTATCTCTATGCACTTCTCGAAGTCGAGGTTTGCAGAGGCTATCTTCATTATTGCTTTTAATTTCTCTATTTCTTCGGGAATATCTTTGGCTTTCAGGTCTTTTGTCCTGTCCGCCTTCTTGGTTATTTCAAGCGTATTCACGATATTTTTGACTATGGTTTTGGGTATAATTCCGTGCGCTTCGTTATATTCTTGCTGAATTTTTCTCCTTCTTTCGGTCTCGTCAATCGCGCGGCGCATGCTCCCCGTAACGACGTCTGCGTACATTATCACCTTACCTTCGGCGTTTCTCGCCGCGCGGCCTATCGTCTGAATCAACGAAGTTTCGCTCCGCAAGAATCCCTCTTTATCGGCGTCGAGAATAGCGACGAGCCGTACTTCGGGCAGGTCGAGCCCTTCCCTTAAAAGATTTATACCGCACAGCACATCGAATTCTCCGCTCCTCAGCCCTGACACGATATCGATTCTCTCCATCGTGTCTATATCGCTGTGCATATACCTGACTTTAACGCCGTTTTCTTTTAGATATTCGGTAAGACTCTCTGCCATCTTCTTTGTGAGCGTCGTTATCAGCACTCTGCCGCCCTTTCCGACAGTCGCGTTTATCTCGACAAGCAGGTCGTCTATCTGATTTTTACTCGGGCGTACGGAGATTTCGGGGTCGACGAGTCCCGTCGGACGAATGAGCTGTTCGACCACCTGTCCCGCCTCTCCGAGTTCGTAAGGTGCGGGAGTCGCGGAGACGCATATCATCTGCCCCACACGTGCGTCGAATTCCGAAAAAGTGAGCGGTCTGTTGTCGAAAGCCGACCGCAGCCGGAACCCGTATTCTACGAGGCTCTGTTTTCTCGACCTGTCGCCGTTATACATCGCTCCGATCTGAGGTATGGTCATGTGCGATTCGTCGATGAAAACTATAAAATTTTCGGGGAAATAATCGAGCAGCGTAAAAGGGGGCTGACCGACCTGCCTTCCGTCAAAATAGCGGCTGTAATTTTCTATGCCCTTGCAGAAACCTATCTCGCGTATCATTTCCATGTCGTAGTCGGTACGCTGATTGAGCCTCTGCGCTTCCAAAAGTTTGCCGTTTTCTTTAAAAACGCGTACTTCATCTTCTTTATCGCGCTCTATCGCGGCGAGCGCTACGTTTAGTTTTTCCTGCGCGACGGCGTAATGGCTGGCGGGGAAAATTACGGCGTGCTTTAACTCGGATATAACTTTGCCCGTAACGAATTCCGCCTCGCACACGCGCTCTATCGTGTCTCCGAAAAACTCCACTCTTATATAAATTTCTGTATTGGACGAAGGAAAAATATCGAGCACGTCTCCGTGCGCCCTGAACGACGAACGCGAAAAATCCACGTCTTTTCTTACGTACTGAATTGCAACGAGTCTGCGTATGAGTTCGTCACGCGATATTTCGTCGTCGGGACGGATAGACACCGCAAGACGATAATATTCCTCGGGTGCGCCGAGTCCGTATATGCACGATACCGAAGCGACGACAATTGTGTCCGACCGCTCGGAGAGCGAACATGTCGCCGAATGGCGGAGTTTATCTATCTCGTCGTTTATGGCGAGGTCCTTTTCTATGTACGTATCGGTGCTCGGTATATACGCCTCGGGCTGATAGTAATCGTAATAGGAAACGAAAAATTCCACGCGGTTTTCGGGAAAAAATTCGCGGAACTCGTTGCAGAGCTGCGCGGCGAGAGTCTTATTGTGCGCGATAACAAGGGCGGGACGGTTTACTTTCGCAATGACGTTCGCCATCGTGAACGTCTTGCCCGAACCCGTCACGCCCAAAAGCACCTGAGTGCGCAATCCGTCGTTAATTCCTTCGACAAGCTTTTCGATCGCCTGCGGCTGGTCGCCCGTCGGAGAATACTCCGAATGAAGTCTGAACTCTCTCTGTTCCATATATCTCCCGAGCCGTCAGAAAACGGCTTTTAAAATAAGTCCTATAATAAAACTGAACACCGCGAGCGCGACAGACAGCCCTATACGGAAAATTAAATTCCGCCTTGCCACAAGTACACTGCGCCTGTAAGCTTTGCCCTTTTCGAGCAGAGTGATGCAATAGACGGTTTCACCGTGCCTGTCGGAATAAATCAGGTCAAAGTAACCGTCCATGGCGAGGTCGGCGGTTATTTTTTCCACTTCCGTGAGCGTAATCTCTCCGCCCGCAAGCCCTATAATATCGGCGGGACTGATCAGTACCGATTTTTTGTCCTTACATTCTTCGTAAAGGACGCTCATTACCCTGTTTTCCGTCTTGCTGAGCATCAGCCGCCTCCCGCCAGAAGGAGCACCGCCGCGACAATAAGAGCGACGATAAAGCCGCCCGCCATCGCGCCTAAAAACGAAAAAATAAAATATCTGCGTTCGGCGCGGAATTTTTCTATCTCGTCGTCCAGCCTGTTTTCAAATACTAACCGTCCTTTCGATAACGGCATAAGACAAACTTCCGCATCGTCCTGATATTTGACGCTTATATATTCCCTGTCCGCGAGCGTCCTCACGCACTCACGCACGCCGTCCTCGTCTGCGGTTTCTTCCTCGGGAAAAGCCGATATAAGTTCTTTGGTCGTAAAAACCTTATATCCCCCGCTTTGACATTCTTTATCAATGTATTCGAGAAGTTTTAAACTCCTTTTATCAAGCATAACGCACCTACTTTACCTGATATTTTGAGTTTTTAAGCCTCTTTATATACATTTTGAACAAATGTTTGCGTATATTATACGACTTTACGACAAAAAACGCAACCTTTTGGGCTGCGCTTTAAAGTTAATATATATTAAAAAAACTTAAAAATTTTTCCGCGTCCTGACGGGTTAATGTGTTTTGTTTGTCAGCCGCAAATAACAAATTTTACGACAGCCTTGCGGTGAGTCCGAGTTTCGCCCCGTATTCGCGGCGGAGAAAGGGATTTTATCGACAGGCGGTTTGCTTCGGTGTCGCTGCCCATATAAACTGCCGACCGTATTCTCGCGGCGGTGCCAAACGACTCTCGGCACGTGTCGGCTGTAAATCTCACTTTTTCTTAGTACCGGAACACAGTTTGTTAATTATAACGTATGCGCATATAAGCGCAAACGTAATGCCGCAAAGCAGGAGATACATAACCCACATTTCGACTTTCGCACCGAAAAAATACAGATTGCAGTCCACGCTGTCCCTTATGCCGTTAATCGCCTCGGCAGGTATATTCTGACTGCTCATCTTATCGAAAACACCGTTTAGCGCGTGATTTCTTAAAAGCGAAGTGCCGTATGTACCGGGGAAAAATCCGAGAGTGTTTCTGAGCCCCTCTCCGAACGAACTTATGGGCATATATGCGCCGCATATAAAACCATACCCCGCACTTATAACGGTGCCGACCGCAGACACCTGTCCCTGGGAGGACAGAAAATAATTTATTATCGACGACAAAGCCGTGCCGAACATGACGAGAATAAAAACGTCCGCAATGATAAGAAGCATATCCGAAAAAGGAATATACCACCCCGTGAACGCGATATATATAAATGAAATAATCATGGCGGTATAGCAGACTATTAGTGTAACGGCAAGGGTGGAAAAATAATACGCGAGAGAAAGTGCGGATTTTTTTACGGGCGATACGAGAAAATCCTTTGCGGCGCCAGACACCTTATCCTGCACCATAAGAAAGTTTGCGCAGAAAGCTACGGTTACGCAACTGACGGACAAAAGACTCGACATCAGCTGTCCGCCTACCAAGCCGTTCACTATGCTTTCCGAAACTCCGACGGTGCCTTCGAGCGCCGCACGGAAAGTATTTTTAAAAATATTGGCAAGAAAAGTCCCGTAAAGGACGAGAAGTATTATAGGAGTTATAAGGGAAGTGAAAAACATTCCCTTGTCTTTGAAAAAAAGTTTTGTGTTCCTTACTGCGAGTGCAGAAAAAGTATTCATTATTTGTTCTCCT
Source organism: uncultured Clostridia bacterium (assembly GCA_944367535.1). Classification (GTDB taxonomy): domain Bacteria; phylum Bacillota; class Clostridia; order Christensenellales; family Borkfalkiaceae; genus UBA1259. The sequence continues at coordinate 26,179 of CALVWQ010000002.1, read as the reverse complement.
CGTGCAGTTTTCTGCCGGTAACGGCGAGAAAAACGTCGTCCATTTTGCCTTTTATGATTTCAAAGTCATTGAATATGTCGGGATAATCCGTAACGAGTCTCCGAGCCGCAGCGGTATCTTTCACGGGTATTCTGTAACCGTCTCTTAAACGTGTATACGGCATTCCTATTCGGTCTATATCCTCTTTATCTGCGCCGTAGAGCATGACGCAATCTTCCGCATATTGGTTTTTTAGTTGCAGCGGCGTGCCTTCCGCCGCCTTTTTTCCCGCGTCTATTATCACTATATAATCCGCCTCCGCTGCTTCTTCCATGTAGTGCGTGGTAAAAAACACCGTCATATTCTTTTCCCTGCGCAGGATATTCACGACGTCCCATACGTTTTTCCGTGTCTGGGGATCGAGCCCCGTGGTCGGTTCGTCGAGGATAAGAATTTCAGGCGAATGAATGAGTGCGCGCGCTATATCCGCCCTGCGCCGCTGTCCGCCCGATAATTTACCGACGTCGCGACCTTTCAGCTCATCAAGCCCCAAAAGAGCATCCAGTTCACGGTACCTTGTTTCAAATTCTTCGCCGAATATACCGTACAGCGCCGCACGGCTTTTTAAATTTTCCCTTACCGAGAGGGGTTTATCCAATACGCTGCCTTGAAACACGACACCGAGTTTCCTTTTTATTTCTTCTCTGTTTTTATCGGCGTCCTTTCCGTCTATCGCGACAAAACCGCCGTCCCGCGCCATACTTGCACATATAATGGATATGGTGGTCGACTTTCCCGCGCCGTTCTCGCCGAGAAAGGCGAACAATTCCCCCTTTTTTACTTTAAAGGAGATTCCATCAACCGCTTTTACCGTACCGAAACTCTTTTCCAGCCCCGTTATTTCTATAACGGTATCAGTCGCCATCTTTAAATACCTCCTCCGCAAAATCGCCGAAGACCTCGGCTTTAACAAGAGCGATGCCCTTACCCTCCTGCCCGAGCATGACGAGGCTGTCTCCCGCCTCTATCCCGAAAACTTTTCTCGCCTCTTTAGGAATTACAATCTGTCCCTTTTCGTTTACCTTGCAGATACCGAAAATATATTCTCCCTTTTTACTCATTTTCTTAAATTTCCTAAAAGTAATAAAATTATTACATTTATTATACATGCCGAAAAAATATAAGTCAAGCAAATTTTATATTCTGTTGAAAAAATTTACATTAAGTGGTAAAATGATGATTAAAGGAGTAAATAAGATGAAAGTATTATCAAGGCAGAAAAACAGCAGGAACTGCATAATATGCGGAATGGAAAACGAAATAGGCTTAAAAGCACCGTTTTACAATATGGAGGACGATACGGTCGCAAGCGTATTCGAATTTCTTCCGGAACATCAGAGTTACCCCTCTCGCACGCACGGCGGCATGATTTCTGCCCTTCTCGACGAACTCATGGGCAGAGCGCTATGGCTTAATGAGCCAGAAACTTACGGCGTAACAACGACCATGACCGTAACCTTCCGCCGTCCCGTCCCATACGGCGAAAAAATAAAGGCGCGCGGATATATAACTCATAATTCGCAGAGATGGTTTTCCGCGCAGGGAGAGATATATTCTGCGGACGGCAAACTGCTCGCGGAGGCAACCGCGAGATATATGAAACTCGAACCGTCAAAAGTCTTTGACGACCTCGGACACGCCGACGAAGAAATGTGTTACGACCTTCCCTGCGACATAAACGAAATAGATTTCCCTGAATTAAAACGTATTTGAGAAAACATCCGTGATTCCTCTTTGTGTGCGAACATTTTAAATCCTTCGGGAATAAAATGTAATAAAGCCACCAAGGAGGAATTTTTTTATGTGCTTTTTATTCGGCGACAATTGTTGCGGTTACAGAAATTTTAATTGCGGCAATAACGCTTTGATAATCCGCGGTCCGCAGGGTCCCGCAGGCCCGCAGGGTCCGAGAGGTCCTCAGGGTCCGCAAGGCGCTCAGGGCCCGCAAGGTCCCACGGGTGCGACGGGCGCAACGGGCGCTCAGGGTCCGCAGGGTGAACAGGGCCCCGTAGGCGCAACGGGCGCGACGGGTGCAACAGGCGCGACGGGTGCTCAGGGCCCGCAGGGTCCACAAGGCCCCACGGGTGCGACGGGTGCAACAGGCGCTCAGGGCCCGCAGGGCATACCCGGCACGAACGACATAATTTACGCGAGTGCAGGTTCTGATTCAATAACGACCGACACCAACTACAATCTCACCCAGACCGCTGCCACACCCGGCACCACAATGTCTGTTTCGGGCAACGCGGTGAATCTGCCTGCGGCGGGATTATATCTCGTATCTTATTTCGCAAACGGTTCTGTACCTTCTGACGACATGGTAACGGCGTTATATTTTAACGGCGCACCCGTTTCAAACGAATCCATAACCACCGCAAATACGGCAAATTCGGAATCGGCGGGCAGCAAAACAATACTTTACAATGCCGCCTCTGCCGGAGCGCTCAGTTTATACAACGATTCAAACCAGACAGTTACTTCGACGGGCGCAGGACTTCTCGTAATGAGAATACCCACCGCTTAAAAACTTTTACGGCTATTGCACAAACACAGCCCTCCGCCGCAGCGGAGGGCTGTCAATTTTAAATTCATTAAAAATGGTAATTAAATCAATCTTTACAAAATGCGAACATTCAGTCAAACATCGCACAAAGTCTTCTAAGCGACATTCGGTTGCGCATATATGGATGAAATTTAAGCCCCGAGCGATAAAGTTCGTCCGAAACTAAAACTTCGCCGTGCTCGGTCGGGCATCCCGCTTTTTTCATTGCCGCAAGAATTTCGTCTTTAGTGGGGACGGATGCGATTATTTCGCGTATTTTTTCCCAACTTTTTTCTATGAGCGCAGGTTCGATGCCCTCGGTTATAGTGCTCGGCGTGTTTAATTTTCTCACCTCGTCCGCAAGAGGTCCGTAATCGGCGTACACCTCTTCCCAATCGGTTTTGTCTTTATGCGCCTTTACGGATTTTTTATCGCGGAGTTTACCGTATAAATCCATGATGGAAAGCGTCGCCACACCCACCTTTCTGCCGTGAAAATCCGACAATTTTCCCTCCAACAGCTTTTTACATTCCCAGTAATGAGACAGTATATGCTCGGTACCGCTCGCAGGGCGCGAAGTTTTTGTAAAACTCATGCCAATCCCCGTAAGCAGCAGCGCCTCAAAGACTTTTCCCGCACTCTCTTCGTCTTCGGCGGTAACCCTGTCCGCAAGCGACATTATTCTGTCTGCCGCACTTCTCGTAAGCGCGGCGACCTTTTCACAATAATATTCGCCCGTAATAATATGCGACACTTGCCAGTCTATTAGCCCCACGTATTTTCCCACCATGTCGCCGAATCCGGCACTTTTTAAAAATGCAGGCGCGGCAGCAAGAATACGTGTATCTGCTATTATCACTTCCGGCGTCTTGGCCGGATAAGTAACCTTGAACCTTCCGTCGGTAAGAGGCGCGTTATACGATGCGAATCCGTCCATACTCGCCGCGGTCGCAAATATAGAGAGAGGTTTAAAAAGGTCTGCGGCGGCCTTTCGGCAAATATCGTTCAAAGAGCCCGTCCCCACCGATATGACCGCGTCGCAATCTTTCAGAATATCTTTGATTTTTTCTACTTCCGCAAGCGTAGCTTCGCGAAGATTTTCATAAATTTTCTTGCGGAGGTCAAAAGCGGCGAGCGAATCTTCTATACCTTCTGCCGCCGCCAAAGTATTTTTGTCGGCAACGAGCAGCAGTTTTTTACCGAAACCGTTCTTTTTCAGTATTTCGCCCGTATCGCAAGTTATTCCGCTGCCCATACATACTTCTTTTAAAAGAGTAGTATGCTCTCTTCCGCACTCGCAATCGTCAAACTCTCTTTTCAAACCCTCGATATCAATCATTTAACTCACCTCCGTCAGTATAAACGTTTTTCCGCCGTCGCCGACAAACACCGAGACCGTGCCGACCGTGTCGGTCCTGTAAAGCGAGTAATCGGGATTTGCCTCATAAAATCTTTCGAGCGTTTCGGTCGACGGGTGTCCGTAAATATTATCGCCGCTCGAAACGACTACATTTTTTGGCGTCAACAATCTTAAAAACTCCGAGGAATTTGCGTCCGAAGCGCCGTGGTGCGCGGCCTTATAAAAATCTATATTTTCAAGCCACAACGCCCCGTCCCGCCCCGGATACCTTTCGTAAAGCCCGATTTTATAATAATCGGCTATGTATTCTTCCGCGCGGGTACCCGCGTCTCCCGTAAACAGAAACCGTATGCCCTCGTATTCAAGATAAATCACTGCGGAAATATCGTTCACCGTCTGCGACGAGGGCATCTCGGCGGCATTGAAATCGGTATACGCGCTGTCGGAAAGTTCGCTGTCCGACGGATAAAGTATCATAAAAATAAATCCGTCCCCCGTCATCCCGCCGAAAGTACGGGAAATTTCCGTTTCGGCACCGCATTCTTTGAGCGCGGACATACATTCGGAAAACACGGGAAAAAGCGACGCGTTCCGGACATCGGGTATGAACGCCTTACCGACTCCGAAGCGGCGACAGAGTTCTGCCGCGCCGCCCGCATGGTCCTCGTCGGTATGCGTAACGACAAGATAGTCTATAAAATCCCTGCCCGAGTCTTCTATGAGTTTTTCGGTCTTTTTAAAATTAAGTTCACTAGCGCTGCCGCAGTCAATAAGCATATTTTTGCCGTCGGGAAGAGTGATATAAGCGCAGTCGCCCTCGCCGACGTCGACAAAGTGCACGGAAAGCCCGTATTCGAAATACGTTTGAGAAAACGGATTATATTTTTCATCCTTGCACGAAAAGGGCACAAGACATAAAAACAGCGCCGCAAAACACGCCGCCGTCAAGAAAAACCGCCGTTTAATCATTGTTTGCGTCTTTTGTAAACGCCCCGTTTCAATGCTGCAATATCTTCCAGAATCTGCGGCATTGCCTCCATCGCGGCGTTATATCCGATGTCGTACATTTTACCGCCCTGCGCAAAAGATATCGCTTTATATTCGGAAAGGTCGGGATGTATCATGACGTCGCTGTTTTCGTACCCTTTTTTCCAAGGTTCTTCCACCCCGCCCTTGTAACTCGGAAATATTTTGGAAAGAATACCGGATTTCGCCTCATGATTCGACAGGTCAACACCTATGACGTAATCGGCGCCCATATTTCTGACGACGTCCGCAGGCACGGAATTGGAAAACGCGCCGTCGACAAATCTCTCGTTGCCTATAACGACCGGTTTGAAAAAAGGCGGCATGGACGACGAAGCACACAGCGCTTTCGCCACGCTTCCGCTGTCGAAAATATGCTCTTTACCCGTCTCAACGGAAGTAGCCACCGCCTTGAAAGGTTTTTTCAGTTCTTCAAAAGTAAGAGAACCTATATATCTGTCTATGACGTTAAAAAGCCCCGACATATCCATTTTAATCATGAACAGGTTTTTTATTTCCGAATAGTCGACGTTTCGTAGCAGTTCCATACTGTCCGTAGAAGAATAACCGTCGGCATAAAAAGCCCCCACCACGCTTCCGATACTCGTACCCGCGATAAGGTCAAACTCCACGCCGTTTTCTTCGAACGCTTTAAGCGCGCCGAGTTCGGCAAAGCCCTTTGCCCCGCCCGAGCCGAGCGCAATGCCGAGTTTTATTTTCTCGGGTGATTTTTTCCTGAACAGCCAACTGAAAAACCCCATATTACTCCCCCGACTCCTTTGTTTTATCTTCTTTTTTATCTTCGTCTTTATGCGTCGAAATCTTTATAACCGTGATTATCAAAAGCACTGCCGCCAGCGCGAACAGTCCCCACAGCACATAATCGAGGCTGCCTATTTCCCATACCGCTATGCAAAATTCGGCGAGTGCGGAAATGATAAGTCCCGCCACGAGATTGCCGAGAACTACGGGAAGTATCGCCTCGCGGAATCTGAGCCCCAGAAAAACCGCTATCGCGGTACCCGTCCATACTCCTGTCATCGGAAGCGGCACGGCGACGAATATGAAAACTCCGAGTTGCTTTAAAAAAGTTTCGCCGAGCGGTTTTTTGCCCTGTTTTTCCGCGCGCTTTTCGAGAGTGCTCTCGGCTTTCGCGGCAAAATATCCCTCTATCTTCAAGGCGAATTTATTGACGAATTTTATCTTTTTCAGAAGATTAAGTACGGGGACGAGCAAAAAGAATATGGGGAAAAATACCAGTGTCGAGCCTATATAACTGAGAGAGAGTGCTTTAAAAAACCCAAGCCCCACTCCACGCGCGAAAACTATTCCGCCCTTTAATTCTATCAGCGGAAAAAACGACATGATAAGGGTCGCCCATAAATCGTTTCCTATCAGATTTTTTATGAATTCAACCATACAGCCCTCTATTTTATTTGAATTTCGGTCAATTATCAGTATAATGTAAATAAAGAAAAAAATCAACCGAATTTATCTTATTTTAATCGGGGCATAAATATGACTACTCAAAAAATGTTATCGGTACTGCGCAAGGGTGTGGAGAAATACCGAATGATAAACGACGGCGACAAAATCGCGGTGGGCGTTTCAGGCGGAAAAGACAGTGTAACTTTGCTGAAACTGCTGGCGGAATACAGGCGTTTTTCGCCGCAGAAATTCGACCTCGACGCCATATCCGTAGACCTCGGGTTCGGAAAAAAGCGTACGGATTTTTCGGGAATACAGAAGATGTGCGACGAATACAAAGTAAATTTTACGGTCGTCGACACAGACATTTACGAGATAGTGTTCGAAGTACGAAAAGAGAAAAGTCCCTGCGCGCTCTGCTCCAAGATGCGTAAAGGCGCGCTCTACGACGCAGCCGTAAAAAACGGCGACAACAAAATCGCGCTCGGGCACCACGCCGACGACCTCGCGGATACGTTTTTGCTTTCGCTGTTTTACGAAGGACGGCTTTCCACTTTCGCACCGAAAAGTTTTCTGGACCGCACGGGCCTGACGCTTATAAGACCCATGATTATGATTAGAGAAGCGGATATAAAATCATACGCCGCCGACCTGCCCGTATCGAAAAGCCGCTGCCCCGCCGACGAAAACACCAAGCGCAAATCGGTAAAAGATATCATGTCCTTGATATCCCGCGATATACCCGATATACGTGAAATGATTTTCACCGCGCTTATTCATCCCGAGAGATACAATCTGTTCGACAAATTCGAAAAAGATTCCGAATTATTCTGAAAATTACCGCTCGATTAACGAAAAACATCAAAAAATCCAAACCTCTTCTGCCGCCCGCGGAAATCCGCGGGCGGCAGAAGAGGTTTTATTCGTCTTTTTCTTTTATTTCTTCTCCGTCCTGCGACATGGCTTCGGGATTTTCCGTTTTTTCGCTTCCGTCAGATGCCCTTTCGCCGTATTTTCTCCTGTTCACGAACAGAACCGTCGGCACGATTATCGCTTCGAGCACCGTTACGATATAATACGAGCCGACACGCCACAAAACAAGAACCGAGCCTATAACGGGGTCGGGAATAACGACCGAATAAACGAGCGAGAACAGTACTTCCGCCGTACCCACGCCTCCGGGCACGGGCACAATGTTCGTAACGTAAGCGGAAGCGAGGCATAAAGTGTAGAAGGCGAACATATCCCCCGCAGAAAAAGCGTTACCCGTAAAGACCAGCCACGCGCAATACTGGACGCTGCCCGAAACCAGCATAAACACCGCATAAACAAAACACGGCAGCAGATATTTTGCGAAATTTTTCAGGATATAACTTATTTCCGTGCGGTAGGCCGCAAACCATTCTTCCTTACGTGCCAGATATTCTTCCTCGCTATCGATTTTTTTCAGTTTCAAAAGCAGCCTGCCCCACAGTTTCAAGACCCGCTTTTGCAGGGGCACGCAGAAGGAAAGGACGAGAATTGCCGCCAAAACGACGGAATGAAAGGTAAACCCGACCGCCACGACCGCCCAAAGCGGCACTGAAACACCCTCAAATACAATGCGTGAACCCGCAAACAAAAGCGCGACAAGCAGCACCAGATATACCGCAAAAGAAGTTATACTGTATACAATCTGACATTTAATAAGTCCCGTCACCGCCTCAGATGCCTTTATTCCCGCCGTATATCGGTAATATGCCATAAGCGGGAAATGCGCGCTCTTATAAGGAGTTACGTTGGAGCCGAGATTGCCGCTCAAAGTATTTAAAAAACACTTCCCGAAAGGCATTTCCCGCGTAAAAGTGCGGTAAACGAAAAAATCGACCAAAGCGTAAAGCACAAGACCGAAAACAGTAAAAACAAACACCGCAAAATACTGCAAAAACGAAATTTTCGCCACGCTCTCTGCGGTTACAATCTTACTCCGAGTCAGGTAAAAAACCGCGAGAGCAAAGACTGCCGCGGTAATTATTATGTTCGCTATAAGTTTATTCTTCGATTTTACGGTCATTTTTATATCGCCTTTTTATATCAGGTTTCGGCAAACACACGCGTAAAGTTTTATATCATATTTTACGGTTGAGAATACTTTCCCCTTTTTTCATGATAACGACATACACCGCCACCGTGCAAAAAAGAGAAAAAGCGCCGGTGATTGTAAGCAGCCATTCCGCCGAAAGAGGAATATAAGCGGCGCCCAATCCGAAAAGTATGGCGAACACAAAAGCCGAAAGCATGGTTACCAGAACCGACGCAGACTGTTTTACCACCTGATTTTCGTTTTCCCATTTCATTTTCGGGAGCAAAATATTTACCAAAAGCCCCGTGTTGCCGCCTAGCGCGGCAATAATAAGCCCGTTTGCGAATACAAGCACGGCGGCAAGGGCGGACATTTTAATGAATATTACGAGAATAGCCGAAGAAATCAAGGCGGATATTGCAAAATAAGTGTAATTAACCGCAAGTTTTGCCTTGAACACCGTATTCATTTTGACCGGCACGGTCTTTATAATCCAAAACGCACTGCCTTCCAAAGATATTGCACAATTGGTCGTCGGTGCGAGAAGTAACATAAATGCAAACGCGGCCGGGCTGAAAGCGGCTATGTAATTACCGATTATATATGATAAATCCTGCTGCTGTTTGACGAGCATATCCGATACAACTGCCGCCACCACCGCCATGACCACACACAGCGACGCGCCTATTATGCTGTTAAGAAAATACATGGGACACGAAAAAAGACGCGAGGTTTCTCTGCGGTAAAGCGATGAAAACACATTCTGTCCCTCGTAAATTTTCATTCTGAAATTCTTTTTTGTACGTTTTGCCGTTATTATGGAGTTAAATTTTTTATATGTTACGCATACGAGAGCGGTTACCAAGGCGAAAGAGGCGACGTTTACCGCGACAAACAAAAGCGCGTACCATAAGTCACTCATCGCGCGCACCGACAGCGGAAAAAGAAAATAAATATTCTTAAATACCGCGGTAAAGTCGGCAGAATCGGTTGCTCCGGCAGCAAAACACAGCCAGAAATATGCCGCCATTACAACCAGCAGAAGTATTATCTGTATTAAATTCTTTTTTCTGAAAAGCGACGAAACGACGGACGTAAGCATGCCGACCAGAACGGAAAGCGCCATCATGAGCAAGGGCGTGAAAAGCAGAATGAGAAAAAGCGCTATAATTGTTACCGCTCCGAGTTCACCGCCGATATTTGCATAAACGATGAGAGAAGGCACCATTATTATTATCGAAAATGCGAGGTCGCTTACATAGATGAACAAAAGTTTCGACAATACGATGTCCGAAGTCCTTACGGGCATACTCGACAGAAGGTCGTAATCCTTATATGCGTATAAAACGTTACCGGTTGCGAAAAAGGAAAATACGAAGGAGATTATTGCGCATACAGCCGCCATGAGCGGCAAAAGCGATATGATTTCTCCGTTCAATAACAGTGCTTCCGCGAAAAGATTTGCATAAGTATAGCCCGCATAGCCTACGGCGGCGCAGACGATAACGCCGTATAAAAGCGTACCCGCGATTCCGCTTAAAAATTTCTTTTTCGTGTCGTGCAGGCGTTTGTTTATACCGAATAAAGAGAGAAACTGCACTTTGACGAGCGCTTTGAAATTACTCATTTTCTTCAATCTCCAAAAAAAGGCTTTCGAGATTACCGCTTGCCGCGACTTCCTTCACGGTACCTTCGAAGGCAAGTTTTCCCTTCTTTATGATTCCCACTCTGTCGCACAGTTTTTCCGCCACTTCGAGAACGTGCGTCGAAAAAAATATGGCGCCGCCCTCGTCGCATACGCTCCTCATGATTTCTTTCAATTTAAATGATGCTATCGGGTCGAGTCCGACAAACGGCTCGTCGAGCACGAGTAATTTAGGATTATGTACGAGCGCGGAAATAATGACGAGTTTCTGTTTCATACCGTGAGAATAAGCGGATATCAAATCCCCGAGACTTGCCGTCATTTCGAAAAGGTCGGCATATTTTTTGATTCTGTCGTTCCTTTCGCTTTTTCCTATACGATATACGTCGCATATAAAATTAAGATACTGTATTCCCGTAAGGTAATCGTATATGTCGGGATTATCGGGGACATAGGCGACGATCTTTTTACATTCCATGGGCTCGCTTTTTACCGATTTTCCGTCGATAAAAATTTCCCCGCCGTCAAAACTCATCGCGCCGACCACCGCCTTTATGGTAGTGGACTTGCCCGCGCCGTTATGACCGATAAATCCGTATATCTCTCCGTCTTTTACTGTGAGAGTAAGGTTGTCCACGGCTTTAAAATTGCCGTAGCACTTAGTAAAATTCCTGATTTCGAGCATTTTCTTTCTCCTTATATTTTTCAATTAAGTATAGCACCCCCCCCCCCGAACGAATGTCAACTTAATTTAGGGAAAGAGTCTATATTTTTACCGTACTGCGGCTTTTTTACGCACTGCGGGTTTCTTTGCCGCCGCGGATTTCCTCTTTTGCGAAACGGCAGAACCGGCATTCACGGACGATGCTGTTCTAACCGATGACGCGGAGGAAATATCCGACTTTATCTCGTTTGCACCAACCGCCGAAGGCTGTCCGCCATATAATCTCTTATACATACTCGAATTTATCATGGCACCGAAAACCAACCCGCTCATGGCGATATACGCCCAGATTATAAATACTATAATCGCCGCAAGACTGCCGTAAAACGCATTATATGCGTCGAAAAATTTCAGATAGAAAATAAATCCGATAGTCCCAAGCACTATTATGGCGAGAGAAATGAAACTTCCGAACGCCAAAGTGGAAAATTTCTGTTTCACGGGACTTATGAAACGGTTGAGCAATATTATTATAGCATAACTGAGTAAAATAACAAACGAAAATGCTATCACCGAGATAATTACTTCGCGCCCGCCTGCGGAAAAAAAGCCGTTAAAGAAAATATTCTTAAAAGCCACCAGAAAAGCCGCGCCGAGAAATATCACGAAAAGCACGCACAGCGCGGTTATCGCCCACAGCCTGCGCAATATCCCGTTCTTGGAGGCGGTTTTCATGTCGTAAATAAATTCCCCGTCTTTGCTCATCTGATTAAGGAGCGCAGAACCCGAAAACAAAACCGTGAGAACGAAAAACACGGTTATACCCCTCGAAGCGTTTTCGGCGGTGGAAATTATAGCCTCGCCCGCGACTCGGAACTGTTCGGGCAGTCTGCCCACGAGTTCGGCGGAAATTCTGACACCGAACACGGCAAAAGCGGTAACGAAAAGAAAAACCATCGGCAAAAGCGCGGTAAGAAAATAAAACACCCACGCCCCTGCGACGGTAGTCATTCGTTTTTCTCTCATAACTGTTAAAATAGTTCTGACATTTTTTTCTTCCATATCCGAAGTTTGGGTAATTTTGCAATTTGTTATTCAGAAATACCGATATACCCGAAACATAAAAGAAAAAACTTAACGGATATCCGACGATGCTTATAAAAATTCCGCGTTTTGCCGAATCGGCAAAACGCGGAATTTCTTAACTTAATACACCTTCGAACAAACGCGGAAATTCTTAACCTGACACAATTTCCGAACAAATGCTAAAACTCTCACGTCTGACGCAAATACCGAACAAATGCGAAATTATGACGCCTGACGCGAATACCGCAAAAAATTCCCCTCGGGAAAGGCGAACTTCGCCCGCGGAACCGGCAAGCGAACGGACTTTTAATCTTTAATCTATACCCGTTCAGAAACGTTCCGCCTGCACTTTGGCGTAAATTTCCTTATACTTTTCCTTGTAGAAAAGATTGGTGCCGCTCGTGGTTACCGCCGCAGTCCCCGCCGCGACTGCCTGACGCAGCATTTCCGCCATCGGTACGCCCGTTGTCAGTGCCACGCAGCACGCCGCTATCATGCTGTCACCCGCGCCTACGGTCGAATTGACCGCCACGGACGCGCTCTTACAATAATATGTCTCCGTCCCGTCCGTTATTATCGCCCCCTCCGCTCCCATTGAGATGAGAACGAGTCTGACGCCGGCGTCAAGGTATTTGCGCGCGGCTTTAACCATGTCCTCGCGTGTACGCACCGTCATGCCCGAAAACTTTTCGAGTTCGGGCAAATTGGGCTTTGCCATGAACAGTCTGCGGCTCTTTATCGCCTCCAACATATTCGTCTTTTCGGCATCCACTATTACCTTGACGCGTTCTGGAATAACGCTCAATACCTCACCGTAAAATTCGGGAGAAACACCTTTCGGCAGACTGCCGCTCATAACTGCTATCTCGCAGTTTTCGGAAAGTTTTCTCACCTTTTCGATGAGTTTCAACTGATTATCCCTGCCCACCTCTTCGCCGCGGTCGTTGATTTCGGTAAGCATGGATTTTTTATCTATTATCTTATAATTGGTGCGTGCGGAGCCGCTGTTTAACACAAAGTCGTGCACGACGCCTTCTTTTTCGAGGACGTGCTCGAAAGTCTTCTGATGATTTTCGAACATAAAGCCCGTAGCGACGCAACTTTCTCCGAGTCGCGCGACCCCTATCGCAACGTTGAGTGCCTTGCCCGAATAGGTTTCCACTTTGTTGTCAATCCTGTTCAATTTCCCAACGTTAAGGCTGTCAAGCTCTATCGTACAGTCTACGCTGGGATTCGGACAAATAGTAAGTATCATTTAATATAAACTCCGATTATGTTTTTATTATTTCAGTTTTTAGCCGCATCCGCGATTATTTTTTCCTGCTCCGTGAAAGGAACTTCTTCATAGCGGGCAAATTCCGCTTCGAACTTGCCCCTGCCCTGAGTCATACTGCGAAGGTCGGTAGCATATTTGAGCATTTCTGCGAGAGGCGCCTCTGCGGAAATTTCCTGTTTTCCTTCGACAGACTCCATTCCGAGAATTCTTCCTCGGCGCTTGTTCATGTCACCGAGAATGTCGCCCGTATACATATCGGGCACGGTAATCTTATAAGAATAAATGGGCTCCAATATGACGGGTTTAGCGCGTTTGCAAGCGTCTTCATACGCAAGTTTTGCCGCCGATACAAACGCGACTTCCTTCGAGTCTACGGGGTGATATTTGCCGTCAAACAAAGTACATTTAAGATTAACCATGGGATATCCCGCTAGCACGCCCTTGTTTATGGCTTCTTTCAGACCTTTTTCCACGGCGGGAATAAACTGTTTCGGGACTGCTCCGCCGACGACCGCGTCCACAAACTCGAACTTGCCGTCCGCCGCGCCCGGCTCAAACCTTATATTGACGACACCGAACTGTCCCGCTCCGCCCGTCTGTTTCTTATGTTTGCCCTCTGCCTCCGCCGTCGCGGTAATTGTTTCTTTAAACGCCACTTTCGGGTCGCGCAGTTCCGCTTCGCAACCGAACTTGGTTTTTAACTTTTTACAGAGTATATCGAGTTGGGTTTCACCCTGCCCGCGTATGACGGTTTCGCCGGTCTCGGCGTCCTTTTCGACCTTAAACGTGAGGTCCTCTTCAGCAAGTCGGTTAAGCCCCTGGAACACCTTGTCTTCCTCTCCGCTTTTTGCCGCGGAAATAGCCATTGTATACACCGGCTTCGGGAAAGGTATGTCGTAGAATTTTATCTTCCTGCTCTCGTCGCAAAGCGTGTCGCCCGTATCGGTATCGGCGAGTTTGCTGACCGCTCCGATATCACCCGCTATGAGTTCGTCGGTAGCCTCCTGTTTTTTTCCTTTCATGAAATACAGGGCATTGATACGCTCTTTTTCGCCCGTTGTCGCGTTATAAACGGTCATACCGCTTTTGAGCACACCCGTAAACACCCTTATCATGTTGAGTTTGCCGACAAACGGGTCTGCGACCGTCTTGAACACCTGCGCGGAAAACGGCGCGTTTATATCACAGGTTATGTTTTCCACATCGCCGTTCGCGAGATTTGTCGCGAGTACGGGACGGCGTTCGAGCGGCGAAGGCAATATCTCCACTATTTCATTCATGAGATTTATAACGCCCATATTCATTAACGCGGAGCCGCCTATAACAGGCACCGTTCCGCCGTCGTATAAACCGCTCTTTACACCGGCTATTATTTCGTCGTTGGTGAGAGTTCCTTCCGAGAGGAACTTGTCGAGAAATACTTCGCTCGTCTCCGCCGCCGCTTCCGTAAGCCCCTCTTTAAGGAGCGATATGTCCTCTTTCATGTCGTCGGGGACGGGTATTTCGTTGCGTCCGCCCTTGGTGAACTCATAAGCCTTGCCGGAAATCACACTGACGTAACCTTTCATCTTACCGCCGATTATAATAGGCGCGTGCATGGTTGCGATGCGTTTACCGTATTTTGCGCGGAATGCTTCTACCGTCGCCGAATAGTTTGAATTCTCCTTATCTATACCGTTTATAAAAATAATTAGAGGAATATGTCTTTTAAGACAGTAATCCACCGCCTTTTCCGCGCCGACCGAAACCTGTCCGTTCGCGTCCGCAACGAGAATCGCCGAACCCACTGCGCGCATAGCTTCTTCAAATTCGCCCTCGAAATCGTAAAAACCCGGCACGTCGATTATGTTTATCTTTACGTCTTTCCAATATGTATAAGCCGCGGCAAGCGATATGGATATACCTCTCGCAAGCTCCTGTTCTTCATAATCCATTACGGTATTCTTGTCCGCGACGGTCCCCATTCTGTCAATGCTTTTGCCGTTAAAAAGTATGGCCTCGGAAAGCGTAGTCTTACCCTCGCCTCCGTGCCCAATAATGGCAATGTTTCTTATTTTTTCCGATAATACTTTACCCATGTTTTAAGTTACCCCCCTTTTTGTTTTATAGTTGTGGACAAGTATTATGCCCGATACGGATTAGCACTTTTATATCTGCGCCGCGCCCGTCGGAAAAGGGCGCGGAATTTTTTCCGTACCTTTTTTATTATATTATATAATCGCATGTATTTCAAGGGGGTTTTTAAAATTTTTTGTAATTTTTTAAAATAGCCGCATTTTAAAAGCAGATAAAGGGCTTAAAATTAAAAATCGGAATAATCCCCCAAATCTATCCTTCCCTCGTCAGGCTGCGCATAATCTTTTGCCTGTCGGGGCATGGGCGGCGGACACGGCGGCGGACACGGCGAAGGGCACGGAGGACGCGGCGTAGGTTTTACGGGATTGAGATTGACAGACGTCGCACAGGTTTCCCCGCACCGTATATTTACGAGTATCACGTCCCCGCCTATCTTTATTATGTTGCTCTCGTCAATACGGATTTTACTCCTGTTGAAAAGACCGAACACTCCGCTACCGCGTTTCCCGGGCACTATTATCGCCGTCAGAACGCCTTTCGGAAAGGAAAGTTCAAGGTCTATTATATGTCCGAAAGACGAACCGTCGGAAATATTGACCACATCCCTTTTTTTGAGTTCCTTAAAAGATAATTCCATAATACTCATTATATGCCGGAAATTATTCATTATTCTACATTATCCGACAAAATATTATAAACCGCATGCCCGCCTTACTCGTCGGCGGACATGCGGTCTTTATTTTACGGGATATTATTCAGAGGATATATATGTGATATGCTCTCAATAAGGAATTTTGATCCGGCGGTTTTCGCCGCATTTTTTCCCGAATGTTTTTGTATTAAATCTCTCCCCGAACAATATTTCCCCGACGCATTTATATAAATCGAACATGAAAACTCGTCATGCCCTCATACTGTTTTTTATTACCGAAAGTGCATTTTTTTCCAAACGGGACACCTGCGCCTGAGAAATCCCCACTTCTTCGGAAATTTCAGTCTGTGTTTTTCCCTCGTAATATCTTAAATATATAATCTTTTTCTCCCTGCCTTTAAGGACGGACAGCGCGCTGTCGAGCGCGAACTTTTCCGTCCAATTTTCATCGGTGTTCTTTTCGTCGCCGAGCTGGTCCATCAGCATAAGAGTATCGCCCGACTTGTTGTACACGGGGTCGAAAAGAGAAACAGTGTCGGAAATGGCGTCAAGTGCGTAAACAACTTCCGAAAGCGCGACGTTCATCGCGCTCGCTATCTCTTCGAGAGTCGCCTCTTTATCCTTTTTTTCGAGTTCTCCCCGCGTTTTTAAAACCTGATACGCCGTATCGCGCACACTTCGCGAAATTCTTAAAGAATTTCCGTCACGCAAAAATCTCTTGACTTCGCCTATTATCATGGGAACGGCGTATGTGGAAAATTTCACCCCCACATTTATGTCAAAATTGTTTATCGCCTTTATAAGTCCTATGCAGCCCGCCTGAAAAACGTCGTCCGACCCCGCATTTTTGAGATTGAACCTTTTTATCACGGAAAGCACCAGTCGCATGTTCGCGACTATGAATTCCTCTCGGGAACGTTCGTCCCCCGCAGCTATCCTTTTAAGCATGTCCGACGACTGTTCATCCGTAAGGTGCGGAAGTTCGGATGTGTTCACTCCGCAGATAACAACTTTATTACTCATATACCCTCCTATGTAACCTGACCGAAGGGATTTAATAAAGTATGTTACCAAAAAAAATTTTTATTCTTGCCGAGCGTGTTTATACCATTTTCGCGAATTCTTTTTTCAGCCTTACTATAATCTTTTTCTCAAGACGCGATATGTAACTCTGTGATATTCCCAACATATCCGCGACTTCTCTTTGGGTCTTTTCGTCCTCACCGTTGAGCCCGTAGCGAAGTTCCATTATTTCGCGTTCTCTGTTGTTCAGTTTTTTGAGCGCTTCTTTTAAAAGCTCGTTTTCCACGCCGCTTTCTATCTTGCGGTAAACAGCATCTTCGGGAGTTCCCATGACGTCCGACAAAACCAGTTCGTTGCCCTCCCAGTCGGTATTGAGCGGCTCGTCGAACGAAACTTCGTTTTTTATCCTGCTCGTGCGGCGTAGATACATAAGTATTTCATTCTCGATACATCGGGAAGCGTAAGTCGCGAGTTTGACGTTCTTGCCCGAAGAAAAAGAACTTACCGCCTTTATAAGCCCTATCGTTCCCACAGACACAAGGTCGTCCAAATCAACGCCCGTGTTGACGAATCGCCGCGCTATGTAAACGACAAGCCTGAGATTATGTTCCACGAGCTTGTCGCGCACTCCTTCCTCACCTAGCGTAAGCCTTTCCACCATATCTGTTTCTTCTTCCGCCGTATAGGGCGAAGGCAACACTTCTCCGCCGTTTATGTATCTTAAAATATTTTCGTCGAGCGAAAACAGTTTAAGAAATTTTTTCAGTTTTTCCAAGACGTTAAAAAACATGTCCGCACCCCGCAAACCGCAATCTCTAAATAGTTTATTCCGCACACCTTAAAATTATTATATAAAAATAATATCTCATTATAATTTTTCTCGCCGTGCGTCGGTAAACACTCGGCAGAAGCACTCATACATTCTTGAAAAGCCGCTTAAACATATTTCGGCTTTCGCAAACGGCGCAAAAAAGTTTCGGAGAAAAAGTTTTTATAAGTCGGTATCATTGCAAGACGCCGCTCCGCATCTTTTTACAGCCTTTTTGTCCGCATTATAAACATTCGTATATCGCCGACAAAACCGTCGCCTAAACAGAAGATAAAATATTTCTGCAACTAACGCTCCGTGTTGAAAGATATTAGCACGGCGCGGACAGCGCAAAAGAGCAGATTTTGCGAAAAAACAGAATTTTATGCCGATTATACCGCCTTTCCCCCGCGCTCGTTTAAAATGTTTTCTTTTTCGCAAGTGTCTGTTATTTCGTCCGCGCGCTTTTCTTCGCCCTCTTTTCTTTTATTGTCCGCGCCCTCTCCCGTACTTCCCCGATTGCCGTCTTTTTCTATCCGTTCTTCCGTCCCGAGCGGTTTATTGTCCGCAGTATTTTCATTGACTTTCGCGCAGTTATCCTCTTTCTTTTTCTCAGAATTTCCGAGATTCAACAGCGCGGGATGCAATATCACTTCATAACCGCTTTCAAAGCCCGATTTTACGGCGCAGAGCGCAACGTTTTTAATCTCCGCGACAAACTTCTCCGCGCTTATTTTAACGATGTCCGCCATAAAAACGACTTTTTGCTCTTCTCCGTTCACCGTCCTTACCGTTATTTTTTTCATATCGGGCAGTTTTCCGCCGCACAGAAATTGTTCCGCAACGCTTTTAGCGCACATTATAACGGGTACGTCGCCCAAATAAAGCCCGTTCCCGGTGTCGAGAAAACCGTTTGCGGTAACGGTAACGCTCCCGAGTGTTATCTCGGTTTTATAAACAAGCGACGCAACGTGTCGTCGCCTGTAAATATATCTGACGACCGAATAGGCAGCCTTTATTATGATATAAGCGGGAAGAACCATAAGCGCAATCGACAGTTCGGACGAAGGATTAAGCCCCAAAACATAATATACACCCGTAATTGCCCCGCCCAGCAGAAAAGTATAAAGAAAAAAAAGCGCAGTAACCGTGAAATACCGCCTGAAACTTCCGTATTTTGCCGCCATTAGCGTCATTGAAAGTCCCATGAATATCTTGACGAGAGCAAGTATCACGGGGTGAATTTCCATGGCGGGATATAAGAGCGCGAACGCCGCTCCCGCGAGCGCGCAGAAAAAAAGCCTTAACCTGCGGAAAGGCATTCCGAGCGTGAAAAAAGCCGCTTTGAGTATAAGATAGTCTATAACGAGGTTATCGAAAAAAACATACTCTATATATACAGTCATAACGCCCCCGCGAATGTTAGGATAACATTCGCGGGGGCGTATTTTTAACAAAATTATATACTTTATGAAAGTTTTTTGACGAAAACCTATCTCATAAATTCGAGAATTATATCGTTCTGAACATATAAATATTTATCTTTTATTCTTACATTATCGCCGTTTATATCCAAAAACGCGGATTTTTTCGCGATTTGCGACTTGTATTTTTCAAAAAAGTCATGCCCGAAAAGTTCGGAAAATTTCTTGGCGCTTATCCCCTCAAACGTACGGAGACCAAGCATGATAAATTCGAACTCCGCGTCGTCCCCCTCTATTTTTTCGGAAGAAATTTCGGGAAACTTGTTGACTATAACGGCGTTCATGTATTCGTCGATGTTATATGTGTTGGTAAAACGCCGCCCGTCCATAAAGGATGACGCCGAAACTCCCGCGCCGATATATTCGCCCCGACGCCAATAGTTAAGATTGTGCCTGCTCTCGAAACCTTTCTTGGCAAAATTTGATACCTCGTACCGATAAAAACCCTTTTCTTTGAGATAATTCGCCGCCGCATCGTATAAATCTGCGGTTTCGTCGTCGCTCGGCAGTGCACCGTTAAGATAATCGGTATATATCGGCGTACCCGGTTCGGGAGTCAGCGCGTATACCGAAATATGACTCACCCCTCCTGCGAGGGCAAGGTCAATGGTCTTTTTTACCTGCTCCGCGGTCTGGTCGGCAAGCCCTATAAGTATATCAGCACTTATGTTTCTGCCTTTTAAAAGATTGCAGCATAAGAGAAAATCTTTTGCGGTATGTATACGGTTAAGCCTTTTTAACTGCTCGTCGTAACCCGTCTGCAACCCTATCGAAAAACGGTTTATCCCCGCGTCGAAATATGCCTCGGCTTTTTCTCTGTCGAGAGTCCCCGGGTTTATCTCCACTGTTATTTCGGGATTTTCCGAAAGGGTGAAACATTTTCTAATTTGTTTAAGCGCACCCGTAATGAATTTCGCGGGGACAAAAGAAGGAGTACCCCCTCCTATATAAACGGTATCGAAAGTCTTTCCGCGGCATTGAATGCCGCGACCCTCTATTTCTCTGTAAAGGCAGGCAAAATATGCCTCTTTCTTCGAGACTTCTTTCGGATACGAGGCAAAATCGCAGTAAGTGCACTTACTTTTGCAAAAAGGTATATGAATATAAATCCCGCTCATTTTAATTCCGTTTTTTGTTATTTGTCGCTGTCGGTTTTAAGAATGCTGATAAACGCCTCCGAAGGTATTTCCACCGTGCCTATGGAGCGCATTTTCTTTTTGCCCTCTTTCTGTTTCTCGAGAAGTTTTTTCTTTCTCGTCACGTCGCCGCCGTAACATTTGGCGAGAACGTCTTTTCTGTACGCTTTGACCGTTTCTCTCGCGATTATCTTTCCGCCGACGGCCGCCTGTATGGGAATCTCAAACATCTGTCTCGGAATAACTTCTTTGAGTTTTTCGGCTATCTGTCTGCCTCGCTCGTAAGCCTTGTCCTTATGCACTATAATGGAGAGCGCGTCGCAGATTTCTCCGTTTAAGAGCATATCGAGTTTGACAAGGTCGCTCTTTTCGTAGCCTTTTATCTCGTAATCGAAAGACGCGTAACCCTTGGTGCGCGATTTAAGGCTGTCGAAAAAGTCGTAGATTATCTCGTTCAGCGGCAGAACGTAGCGCAGTTCCACGCGCGTTTTATCGAGATACGTCATATTTTTGTATACCCCGCGCTTATATTGACATAGTTCCATTATAGGTCCCACATACTCGGGCGGAGTAAATATATTCGCGTCTATGACGGGTTCTTCCATATACGCGATTTCTGTCATGGGCGGAAGGTGCGTGGGATTTTCTACCATGAGTTCCGTCCCGTCCGTCTTATAGACCTTATAAGAAACCGACGGCGCCGTCGTGATTATGTCGAGGTCGAATTCGCGCTCTATTCGCTCCTGTATGACGTCCATGTGTAAAAGTCCCAAAAATCCGCATCTGAATCCGAAGCCGAGCGCGACGGAATTATCGGGCTCTATGGACAGGGCGGCGTCGTTGAGTTTTAGTTTTAAAAGCGCGTCTTTAAGGTCGCCGTATTTGCTCCCGTCGAGAGGAAACACTCCCGAAAACACCATGGGAAGAGCTTTTTTATAGCCCGGCAAAGGTTCCTTTGCGGGATTGTCCGCCGACGTAATCGTATCCCCCACGGCGGTGTCCTCTATACTCTTTACGCTCGCCGCGATATACCCGACTTCGCCCGCGGATAGTTGATGTACGGGCGTCATCTTCGGAGAAAAGACGCCGACTTCGGTTACTGTAAATCTCTTGGTGGTCATGAATGCCGTTATCTCGTCGCCCACCCTGACAGTGCCGTCCATGAGTCTGACAAAACAAATAACGCCCTTGAAATTATCGTAAAAGCTGTCGAAAATAAGCGCTTTTAAGGGAGCGGTTTCGTCGCCGCGGGGCGCGGGAATTTTCTTTACCACGCTTTCGAGCACTTCTTCTATGTTCAGTCCGCTCTTTGCCGATATTCTGGGCGCGTCGCTCGCGTCCACCCCGAGAATGTTCTCTATTTCCTCCGCCGTCTCGTCGGGCCGCGCCGAGGCCAGGTCTATCTTATTTATAACGGGCAATATTTCGAGGTCATTGTCTATCGCGAGATATGCGTTTGCGAGCGTCTGCGCCTGCACCCCCTGCGTCGCGTCAACAATGAGTATAGCCCCCTCGCACGCACGCAGAGAACGCGAAACCTCGTACGAAAAATCGACGTGTCCCGGAGTATCTATAAGATTAAAGACATATTCTTCGCCGTCTTTCGCCTTATAAAACATTCGCACCGGCGTGAGTTTGATGGTTATGCCGCGCTCTCTTTCGAGGTCCATACTGTCTAAAAGCTGGTCCTCCATGTCCCGTTCGGAAACCTGTCCCGTCTTTTCCATCAGCCTGTCGGCAAGCGTGGACTTGCCGTGATCTATATGCGCGACTATGCAAAAATTCCGTATGTTTTTTCTGTTGATTGCCATATCTTTACCGCGGGCAGCATTTTCTCGAAGAAAAATACGCGCCCTTTCATTATCGATTTACTATAAAGTATATAATATTATACGGATTTTTGCAAGTAAATTTAGACGGGCGGCGGAGGTTTGACCTCCGCCGCCCGTACCGAGTCTCATTTTTAACGATATTTTTTCCGCCATCAGTCCCTGTCTATCGAAGCTTTGACGATTATCCCGGACTTTGCGTTAACCCTGAATTCAAATTCGAAATCGAGGAATCTGAATTCCACTTCGTATGCAAGCACCCCGTCCTCTCTTTCGAGTTCGCACTCGTACTCAAATATCTGCGTTTCGTCGAAGTCTATGCCCTTTATGCTCGCGATTATCTTAGCTTCCGCCATAACTATCTTTTTGATGTACTCCGCCGCAAGAGCGCCGAGCCCGCTTTCGCCCTTATTCAGTTCAAGCCTTACTTTCTTTTCGTAAGAGAGTATTTTTCCGTCCGCACGTATTTCAAATTCGTATTCGAAGCCGTCTGCGACAAATTTCACTTCGTACTCAAAATCATCGGCGTCGTATTCCGCCCGATAATCCGCAATTTCAGCCGAGACGTCTAACCCCGCCTCCGCGAGCGCCGCCTCTTTTATTTCGGCTTCGGTAATGGCTTCGCCGACGGTGCCGGCCTTTTTAAGTTCTTTCTTTATAGAGACGAATTCACCGCTCGTCGCGTTTATCTCAACTTCGTATTCGAATTCATCGCTTGCGAAAGAGAGTTCGTACACCATCACACCGTCCTCGAAATCAAACTCCGCTCTTACGGTACTGCCGTTTACGTGTTCGAGTTCGACTTCCGCGTATATAAGCGCCTTTTCACGCGCCTCGTCCTTGCCGATATATCCCTGTTTGCTGGCCGTCCCCACGCAGGAAACTCCGCTCACGTCCACGGAAAGCGATTCCGCGAGGACGTTGAGTTCGTTAATGGTAAGCCCGACAAGGTCTTTGAATGTATAAGCGGTTGCCGCGGTACCTTCCGCCGCCGCGCTCTCCGATGCCTCGATTATACGGTTGATTAGGTTTGCCTTACCGATTGTGATTCCGTACTCTTTTGCGAGCGCCGTGAGTTCGGCGTCCGCAGCTACGGTCTGAGAAATGACCGCGCCGTCAAAACTCTCCACGGTGAAAACGCGTTCGATTTCTGCGAGTATGTTGAGTTCTACGGTTTTACTGCGGTTTTCGTTCTTATCGTTCACGCTCACGAGCACCGAGTTGGATATCTGCGAAAGATACCCCGTCCTCAGCATAGAACCTATTATAGCGTTTACCGCCACTTCATAACTGCTGCCGCTAAAATCCAGTCCCGCTATAACGCGTTCGGCATCGGCGTTGTTCGCCGTAACATTAAGCACTTTCCCTTTGCCGTTGACCGTCATTGTCATACTGGGGTTTACATCGAAGAATACTTCGGACGCGGTCGCATAGGTCATGTTGTAACCGTAAATACCGAGCCCACCGCATATCAACAGCGCAACGCACGCCGCGCCGAGCGCGATTCTTCTCCACAATCTGTTCTTTTTGACGGGTTTTGCCGCAATCGGCACGCCCGCCTGTTCGGTTTTCGCCGCGTCCGCCTTGATTCTTTCTATATTGTCGGGCGTCGCGTCCTCGAACGCAGTCTTTACCTTTTCATCGATTTCTTTCTTTTTCATAATTCCGTACTCCCGTATTTTATTCTTAATTTTTTGACCGTCCTGTTATATCGCGACAGGACTGTCGGAAGCGGCACTCCGAGAAAAGCCGATATCTCCCTGAATTTCATTCCAGCCACCGCATGAAGGATAAGAACGTCTCTTTCTTCATCGCCCAAATTGTTGACACATTCCTCGATAAAAAATCTGTCTTCGGCTATTTCGCCCGCGGGAAGCGCATGCTCGGCAAAAAATCTTTCCGCCTCCTCCGAGTCTAGATAATCGGTGCGTTTCCTCGTCTGCAATTTCTTGTAACAGAGATTTCTCGCAATAGTAAGAATCCAGGCAAGCGGTTTTTTCTCGGAAACGTAAGCGGGGGCATTGACGTATACCGAAATATAACAGTCGTGCAGAACGTCTTCCGCGTCGTGAAAATTTTTCAGTATGGAAAGGGATAACCCGAACACCGCGGATTTGGTTTTCCCGTAAAGTTTATCGAGTCCCTCCGGCTTACCTTGGGCGATTTCCGATATGTACCCGTCAAGTTCGTTTTTGTCGACAGGCTCTGTTGCAAGACTTAAAAACAGCATTTTTCGGACTCCTTTCATATAGTTAATCTTCTGACCGATGATTTTATTGCATGAATTTTAAAATTTTTTTATTTTTTTCGTTTTTTTAATATTCTATCACAACGACTGCAAGTTCCGCAATACGGAAAATAAAAATTTAAAAATGCACCGAGTTCGTTGACCGCGCGGCGAAAAAACAATATAATAACTGTAAGGTGAATAAAATGGAAGCTGAAAACAGAGTAAAAAAAGGTCATTGGCTTACAGAACGTCCCGTCGCACACAGAGGCTTATGGGGCGGAAAGGTCGTGGAAAATTCCGTTACCGCCTACGAAAAGGCCGCGCAGGCGGGATATCCTTTCGAAATAGACGTGTACCGTTCCTCCGACGGAGTTCTCTATTGTTTTCACGACAAAACTCTCGCGAGAATGACGGGCGCGGAGGGAAAAATCTTCGAAAAAACCTCCGCGGAACTCGACAGACTGCGGCTTGCGGAAACAAACGAGAAAATTCCAAGATTTGAAGAGGTGCTGGAAATAGCCGAGAACAGAACGCCGCTTTTAATCGAACTTAAAGACCACGACGCAAAAGACTTCGTGGAAAAGGCGGTCGGAATACTTAAACATTACAAAGGGGATTTCGCGGTTCAGACTTTTAATCCACTGTATCTCAACAAGGTGAAAAAATTAGCCCCCGAGTTTATAAGAGGCATTCTCGGCACCGACGACGCCAAAGAAGAAAAGCCCATAAACCGCCATATTTTAAAACACATGTCTTTGAATTTTCTGATAAAACCCGATTTTATAAGTTACCGCCACAATGCCCTGCCTCTTAAAACAAACAGGACAAAAAATCTCCCCGTGCTCGGCTGGACGGTAACGGATAAAGAAGAAGCCGCACGGCTTAAAAATCTCGGAATCAACATTATTTTTGAAAACTTTATACCGGATTAAAGTCTTTTTATTATTAAAGCCACACATTAAAAAATCGCCGAAAATTTTCGCCCGCGAAAGCGATATGCTTTCGCGGGCGAAGTATTTTAAAAAAGAATTGCGGATAAATTCCGCTTATTTACTTTAATTTTATTAACTTCGGTTTACGTCGGTCAGACTTTTTTAATTACGGGAAAATCAGAACCGGGAAATCAGCCTGATATAAAATTCCACCGT
This sequence comes from uncultured Clostridia bacterium, assembly GCA_944367535.1. GTDB lineage: Bacteria > Bacillota > Clostridia > Christensenellales > Borkfalkiaceae > UBA1259. The sequence continues at coordinate 665 of CALVWQ010000002.1, read as the reverse complement.
CCGAACAATTTTTGAAAGTGGAATTCTCTCGTCGTTTCCGTGTATTCTCCCGCGTTCTTCCTTTGTCAGTTCCATCGCGGAAAAGCGGTAAACACAGTCGGAAATCTCGCCGTAATGGCGTGAATCGCTGCAAGCGAGCATCAAATAGGGCGAAACAAGTATATTTCCCCATGTCTGCAATATCGCGTTTTTAAGCGAATCCCATTCTTTACCCTCTGCGCGGCTGACCCGCGAGGGATTCATACCGTATATAACGTCAACGGAAATATCGTCGTCTTTCACAGTCTTTTTCAGATAACTTACCGCGCTTTGCACGGTTTCTCCGCACATTATTCTTAAATTTGCGACCATATCCGCTTTCGGGGGCAGGACATTCATGCCCTTGCTGCCGTTCATCTGAGTGAAAGCGACGGTCGTTCTCATAAGCGCATTAAGTTCACCGCCGCTCTTTATGCAGATTTTGTCGAGCAGTCCGCCGAAAAGCCAGAGGTTTGCGAAAATCATACGATAAAGAAAAGTCGAACGCCTGCCGAGCTCGTCGAAAAGTTGCTTCACGGGTGCGGTAACGCGCGACCTGAAAGGTTTATTTTCCACACGCACGCACGCGGCGCCGAGTTTTCCGACCGCAGTATGAGCGGGAGGCGCGCTGGCGTGTCCGCCTTTTC
>CALVWQ010000001.1 GCA_944367535.1 uncultured Clostridia bacterium | reverse complement strand
AAACGGAGGATTTTTCTCAACGGTAAACCTTTACTGGACCCCCAGACTATCTGGGGGTTTATTGTTTACACAAAAAATCTCCGCGCCCTCAATCGGGCGCGGAGAGAATAATTTTTATCTTCGATTATTTGATTTCGGAGAAATACTTTATCGTCCTTACCATCTGGCTGGTATAGGAGTTTTCGTTATCGTACCAGGAAACAACCTGAACCTGAGTCTTGCCGTCCGCCATGGGGATAACCATGGTCTGTGTAGCGTCGAACAGCGAGCCGTATTTCATGCCGATAACGTCGGAAGAAACGATTTCGTCGGTGTTGTATCCGAAAGATTCGTTAGCCGCCGCTTTCATAGCCGCGTTGATTTCCTCTTTCGTTACCGCTTTGTTTACTACCGCGACAAGAATGGTCGTGGAACCCGTAGCGGTGGGAACGCGCTGAGCGGAACCGATAAGTTTGCCGTTGAGTTCGGGAATAACAAGGCCTATTGCCTTTGCTGCGCCCGTGGAGTTGGGAACGATGTTCATCGCGCCCGCTCTCGAACGACGAAGGTCGCCCTTTCTCTGGGGTCCGTCGAGAATCATCTGGTCGCCCGTGTAAGCGTGAACGGTGGTCATGATACCCGCTTCGATGGGAGCGAGGTCGTTAAGAGCCTTGGCCATGGGAGCGAGACAGTTGGTCGTGCAGGACGCTGCGGAGATGATGTGGTCGTCCTTAGTAAGAGTCTTGTGGTTTACGTTATAAACGATAGTGGGAAGGTCGTTGCCCGCGGGAGCGGAAATAACGACGTTCTTCGCGCCTGCGTCGATATGCGCCTGCGCTTTTGCCTTGCTGGTATAGAATCCCGTGCATTCCAAAACAACGTCGATTCCGAGTTCGCCCCAGGGAAGTTCAGCCGCTTTCGCCATGGCGTAAATGGTAATTTTCTTGCCGTCCACTACGATATATCCGTTTTCCTTTATCGAGCCGTCTTCGTTAAGAACCGCTTCGCCGAAAGTAACTTCGTGTTCTCTCGCATAGTTACCCTGCATGGTGTCGTATTTCAAAAGATGAGCGAGCATTTTGGGGCTGGTCAGGTCGTTTATCGCGACTACTTCGTAACCTTCTGCGCCGAACATCTGACGGAACGCAAGACGACCGATACGCCCGAAACCGTTAATTGCAACTTTTGTTATTTTTGACATTGATATGTCCTCCAATATTATTTTCTTGATTTTTCCTAGACTATTATATATTCAATTGATTTTTTAGTCAAACATTTTTTATCCAAAAATCAAATTTAAGCACTTTATCAACCAAAAACCCCTTTTTTTCTATAAATTAAGCTTTTCTGCACGGATATTTGCCGCTGCAGCGCGGATTTGGAGTTTTAGCGGCGGAATTGAAGCCTTGGTAAACGCTGCAAAATTTACGTTTTCGAAAACTTGGTAATTAAGTTTATAAGTTTTCCGCGCACAAACGTGTTTAAACTTATTTAAGATTTTCGGGATTAAGCAACAGTAAGTCTTCCGCGACAAAACGCCCGTCTTTTCTAATAAGTTCGCCGTCGAGATAAATTTCGCCGCCGCCGTATTCCTTCGTCTGAACCTGCACGAGGTCCCAATGCACTGCGGAAACGTTGCCGTTGTTGCAGTCATCGTAACAGCAGCCGGGCGTAAAATGAATAGACCCCGAAATCTTCTCATCGAACAGTATGTCTCCCATGGGTTTTACTATAAAAGGATTCACCCCGAACGAGAATTCGCCGACGTATCTCGCGCCCTCGTCGGTGTCGAATATTGCGTTTATCTTTTCGGGTGCGTTGCCCGTCGCGGAAATTATCTTCCCGTCCTTAAACGTAAGAGATACGTTTTCGTATTTAAAACCGTTCTGTATCGAAGGGGTATTATAGGTTATGACGCCGTTTACGCTGTTCTTTACGGGCGCGGTATATATTTCGCCGTCGGGAATATTATGTTCTCCCGAGCATTTTTTACTTCCTATCCCCTTTATAGAAAAGGAAATATCGGTGTCTTTCGCGATTATACGCACTTTATCCGCAGCATCCAGCCTCGCTTTTAAAGCGTCCATCGCTTTATCCATTTTGGAATAATCCAGATTGCATACATTAAAATAAAAATCCTCGAACGCGTCCGTGCTCATACCCGCCTGCTGCGCCATTCCCTGGTTAGGATAGCGGAGAATAACCCATTTGGTCTTTTTTACGCGCAGTTCGTGGTGAACGGGGTGCAAATAAAATTCGCTTTCTATCTGCAAATTCTTCTCGGGCACGTCTGAATTTTCGTTACAGTTCTCCCCGCCCCTTATTCCGATATAGGCGTCCATTTCCGCCATTCTGTACCCGTCGTATTTTGCTTTCAGTTTTGCATATTCTTCGGTTTCGCCTAAAAGCAACTCGCGGGAAACGCGGTTGTCGAAAATTTCCACAAAAGGATACGCCCCCGCTTTATAAGTTTCTTTAACAATGGCGTTGATGAGCATATAGTCTATGCCCTTAGCCTCAATGAGCAGTTTTTCGCCTTTTTTTATTGCACACGAATAATTTACCAGACTTGCCGCAAGAGTTTCTATTCTTTTATCAATCATATTTTCCGCCTCACGTCGATTTTAAGTTAATTATACTACAATCAGACGCTTTTTATAAACGTTTTTCGTATATCTTTTAAAATTTATTTGCCAATTTTGATAAAAAATGGTATAGTGATAGTGAACGCGGATAAGTCGGAATTTTATCGCGTCGGTTTTTCGGGACATACAGAGTTTCTGTGCCGAAAATTTTTTTGCCGTATCTCGGCGTACTGTCCGCAAATATTATCTTTTGTTAATTTTTATTTTTTCCGGAGGAAATAAATTATGGCATTGGTAACTTCCAAGAAAATGTTTGAACAGGCCTACAAAAACGGTTATGCGATAGGCGCGTTCAACGTCAACAACATGGAAATCGTTCAGGGTATAACAGAGGCGTGCAAAGAAGAAAAAGCGCCCGTCATACTTCAAGTTTCCAAAGGCGCAAGAGCTTACGCAAATCACACATATCTTATCAAACTCGTCGAAGCGGCAGTAATAGAATGTCCCGATATCCCCGTAGTTCTGCACCTTGACCACGGTCCCGATTTCGAGACGTGCAAATCCTGTATCGACGGCGGTTTCACCTCGGTCATGATAGACGGTTCGGCTCACTCCTTTAAGGAAAACATCGAAGTAACCAGAAAAGTAGTCGAATACGCGCACGACCACGGCGTTGTCGTCGAAGGCGAACTCGGCACCCTCGCCGGTATCGAGGACGAAGTAAGCCATGCGGTAGGCTCCTATACGAGACCCGAGGAAGTTGAAGAATTCGTTCTTAAAACAGGCGTCGATTCGCTTGCAATCGCTATCGGCACCAGCCACGGCGCTTATAAATTCAAACCCGAGCAGTGCACGAGAAACGAACAGGGTATCCTCGTTCCTCCCGCGCTCCGTTTCGACATTTTGGAAGAAGTCAGCAAGCGTCTTCCCAACTTCCCCATAGTCCTGCACGGTTCTTCTTCCGTTCCCCAGAACTACGTCAAAATGATTAACGAAAACGGCGGAAAAATGCCCGACGCTATCGGTGTTCCCGAAGAACAGCTTCGTAATGCCGCCAAACTTTCGGTCTGCAAAATTAACATTGACTCCGATTTGAGACTCGCCATGACGGGTACTATCCGCAGTTTCTTCAACGAGCACCCCGAAAAGTTCGACCCGAGAGAATATCTTAAACCCGCAAGAGCGAATATTAAAGAACTCGTCCGTCACAAACTTGTGGACGTCCTCGGTTGTGCGGGCAAAGCCGACGAGTGCAAATAATTAAAAATATTATTTCTAAAATAATTACGATATTATAAAATCGCCGCCCCGCAAAAATTTTGCGGGGCGGCGATTTTTATGGTTTTATAATGACGCAAGGGATTTATGTCTAAAACTTAACAAAGCTTTATACTCTTTTTTTAATATAGTACCCGTTTTAATCCCCTGACGATTAAAATTATTCAGCACCCTCGTAAATGCCCGTGTCGCAGAAAAGAAATTGTCTTGCTTCCAGCGTCACGGAAAAACTCTCCGTTTCGTATCTCGGGGGGAACCCCGCAACGGTTTTTGTCCGAGTTCCCTTTATCGTTATCGAATCTCCGATATTAAGGCTTGTTATTTTCTCCGTCATCTGAGACACCTCGCTGATTGCAGTCTCGCCGCCGTTTACGATTACGGAAGTAACAATATCATTAACTTTAAGTCCGGCGGTATACGCCTGACTGCCCTCCGTTACCGCGGCTACATAGACGTATTTTCCGCTGTTATCCTCTCCCTGAGCGACCGTGAAACCGTACTGTTCCTTGTTACCCGCTACAAACCCGTAGTTACTGCCCGTATAAGTGCCGAGGAGTTCTTCCGCAATCCTCACGTATCCCGTATCGGTTTCGTTGTAAATTGTTTCAAAAGGAATTGCGTAGTTTACCTGTTCATAGTCGGTGTTGCCCGCGTTGGTGATACCGACAAGTTCCCCGTATAAATTATATAATCCTCCTCCGGAATTGCCGGGATTGATGGGAACAGCTATCTGCAAAAGAGTCATCGCTCCTATATCCTCGACCGTCGCCACTCTGTCAAGGTAACTGACGTATCCCGCAGAGAACGAACCGGGAAGCGTGCCCGTCGGGTTTCCCACGGCAAATACTTCTTCCGCGACGGAAAGGTCATAACCTTCCGCGGGAACGTTTGCCTTAACTATTTTATCTGCGGATAATTTATTGCCTGACACCGCACGCTTGGAAAGGTCGAGTTTAAGGATTGCTATATCCGTATTTTTATCACCGCCTATAAGGCTCACAGCGTATTCGTCTGTGATTTCGCCGCCGATTTTACCAGTGAACGCATAATCTTCGTTATCATATCTGCAATTTTCGTCGGGAAGATAAACATAAACATCGCCTCCGTCCTCGATTACGTGATGACAGGTTATTATATATATAATGTTTTCGTTAGTTTCGTTCTCATAGTTCATGTCGATTATAACGCCTGAACCCGCGCCCGCAACCGTTTCGCTTACAACCTCTATCGCCACGGAAGTACGGTAAACTTTTCTATATGCCTCCTGCAAACTCATTAACGTCCTCTCGTCTTCCGAAACCGTGTTGAAAACCACCGACTGCTTTTCCACCGTTATATTGGTCGAATTGCCGGACTTTCTTTCCGTACTGATAAAAGTACAGCCGACTGCCGCTACCGCAACCATAACCACAAGCATTATTAGAGCAAGCAGTTTACTCATCTTCTTCATAGAGTGTCCCTCCTTTTTGACAAATATATTTTAATCCCCAAATATTGAAAAAAACTTAAAATTTGAAAATTTTTTTGTTTTTTCCGTAAATCCGGTTTTTTCGCTCTAAAAAGATAAAGGGCGCATGATACGCCCTTATCTCCCGCACATCGTCTTGCGGGAGATATACTGCCGTAAAACAATGGCGTAATATTTTAACGGCAGTAATTTTCCGGTAATTTCAGCGATAATTTTCATTAAAAAAAATTACCTTACCGCCGACAAAGATAAGTATTGGCAAATAAAGTAATTTTATTCGTATTTTATAAAAATTATTCCTCATCCTCATCGGGAAGGTCTACGTTATGATATACATTCTGCACATCGTCGAGGTCTTCGAGCGCATCGATTAAGCGTTTGAATTTTGCGAGGTCCTCGCCTTCCAACGTGATTTTGTTACTCGGGACCATCTCTATCTGTGCCTCGAAGAAGTTCAGTCCCTTATCTTCGAGATATTTTCTTACCGACGAGAAATCGGCGACGGAAGTATGAACGATAAACGCGTCGTCCTCGGTTATGATGTCGTCCGCGCCGGCGTCGAGAGCATACTCCATAACGGTATCCTCGCTGAGGTCGGGCGTCCTTTCTATTATTATTATACCCATATTCGAGAACGTAAACGACACGCAGCCCGCATTGCCGAGCGAACCGCCGTGCTTTCTCATAGCCGTCCTGACAAAATCGACCGTGCGGTTTTTATTGTCGGTGAGCGTTTTTATAATGATTGCGCTGCCTGCGGGACCGTATCCTTCGTAAGTCAGTTCTTCGTAGTTATCCCCCGCGAGTTCGCCCGCAGCTTTTGCTATACATCTTTTTATATTGTCATTCGGCATATTTGCGGCTTTCGCCTTTGCTATCGCATCCGCGAGTTTACTGTTTGTGTTCGGGTCGGGATTATTTTTTGCAGCAACGGCTATTTCTCTGCCGACTTTAGTGAATATCTTACCTCTTGCGGCATCCTGTTTGGCTTTTTTCACGGCGATGTTCGCCGCATGACTGTGTCCTGACATTTATATTCTCCTTGAAAACTTGACTCTTGAAATCTTTACCCTTTACCTGACCGCGTTGTTTTTCAGCGCATACATCAAAATACCTGCCGCCACCGCAGCGTTGAGACTCTCCATGCCGTTCAACATAGGAACGGCCACCGTCTTTTCCGCGCGGTTTTTCATGAACTCGGAAACGCCGTGCGATTCGCTGCCCACAACTATACAAAACTCGCCGCGAGGATGCACTTCGAAAGCGTTCTCGCCGTCCATATCGGCGACATAAAAAGGCAGATTTATTTGCTCGGCGAGATTTTCGCGTCCGCCCTCTTTTATTTCGACCCGGAATATCCCGCCCATGCTGGCGCGGACGGATTTCGGCGAATATGCGTCCGCACAATCGGCAAGATACACTTCATCATATCCCGCAGCAGCCGCGGTTCTTATCACCGCGCCCACATTGGACGGATCGGATACGCCGTCCAGAAAAATGCAGTTGCCGCGAGGCGCAAGCATCGATGCCGCGGGTTTTTCCACGACCGCCATCACGCCCTGAGGCGTTACGTCCCCGCTTATGGCGTCAAACACGCCGTCCGAAACGGTCTCGGTCGGAATACCCGTTATATCCGCCGCGCTTTCAAGGAGCGAAAGCCCCTTTTCGGTTGCGATTATGAGTTTGACGCGGTGGGAAGAATTTATCGCCTCCGCCACTGTCTTGACCCCTTCCGCGAGGTATTCGCCACGCTCTGCACGCACTTTCTTTTCATTGAGCGAGCGGACCGTCTTTATTAACGCATTATTCCTTGACGTTATCATCTCTACCGAAAGAAAGCCTACTTATAAGCGTAGGCTTTTTCTTTTTTTGTTATTTCTTTAAGTTTGCTTTCGCCTTATCGCACAGCACGGTGAACCCCGCAGCGTCCGAAACGGCAATCTCGGCAAGCACTTTTCTGTTGAGGTCTATACCCGCGTTTTTCAGACCGTACATGAATTTGCTGTACGAAATCCCGTTGAGTCTGCATGCGGCGTTTATTCTCGCAATCCACAGAGACCTGAAATCGCGCTTTTTAGCCTTCCTTCCGTAATAAGCATAAAGCTGCGCCTTCATTACGGCTTCTCTCGCGACTCTGTATCTCTTGCTTCTGCCTCCGAAATATCCTTTGGCAAGTTTTAAAATTTTCCTACGCTTTTTGACGGCGTTAACTCCTCTCTTGATACGCATGTCCTTCTCTCCTATTTATTATATATGAGCGTTTTCATAGTCTTTGCCTGCGTAGCGTCTACGTACGCGCCGTCGCAAAGATTGTTCTTTCTCTTTCTGTCTTTCTTGGTAAGAATGTGATTCTTTCCCGAACAAGCCCTTTTAATCTTGCCCGTCGCGGTTACTCTGAACCTTTTTTTCGCCGCGCTTTTTGTTTTCATTTTCGGCATAATATTACCCTCCGTTGATTTTATAATTTCAGTTACGCTTTGTTCGGTGCAAGCATCATCCAGATGTTTCTGCCCTCTGTAAGCGGCTGTTTTTCTATAACGCCGTAATCTTTCACTATATCGTAAAAACGTTTCATTACGTCCACGCCGAGTTCCTGATGAGCCATTTGTCTTCCGCGCATTCTGATAGAGACCTTGACCTTATTTCCGCCGGACAGAAACTTCTGCGCCTGTTTGGCCTTAACGTTTAAGTCGCCGACGTCTATGGTCATGGATAACCATACCTCTTTAATCTCTACGATTTTCTGATTTTTCTTGGCTTCTTTGGCTTTTTTGGCAATTTCGAAAAGATATTTCCCGTAATTCATCAATTTGCACACGGGCGGATTTGCCGTCGGCGAAATTTTAACGAGGTCCAATCCTTTCTCGTCGGCTATTTCAAGCGCTTGTCTCGAAGAAACTATCCCGAGCTGTTCCCCCGTCTCGCCTATAAGACGCACTTCTCTGTCGCGGATTTCTTCGTTAATCTGATGTTCCCTTTTTATGGCAGTATACCTCTTTAAATTATTTTTCCCTATCCTTTTTCACACAAAAAAACGGGTTGCTTTTAAGATAAAAGCAACCCGGCAATAACCTTTTACGCGCAACACAGAGATGTTTTTAAGGCATTGAGCCGAACGAAAGCATTCCGTCGGCGAGAAGGGTAACTTCTTCTTTAAGCCTTAACATAATACTAAATTTAGGCGCGCTTGTCAACTTATTTTAGCAAATTTTAAAAATTTAATGTCAAAAGGCGTTTTATAAGATTACGCGCCTGTATTTTCGGTTTTACCCGCCGCGGGCGCCGCCTCATCGCCGGGCTTTACCGCCGTGGCGGCAAATTTTCTCACCGATTCGAGAGCACTCGTGCACGCTTCGAGCGTATCGTAACCCTCGCCTATGCAGATTACGGATTTAAGCGAATTTCTCAATTTATAATAAAATCTGCCGAACTTATCCTTATCTATAACGAAATTTCCCTCTGCGGAATTTTTCTTTATACTCTCTATGGATTTAAGAGCGGTTTTGCGCTCTTTCACTTCCTCTGCGGAAAGCATGAGTTGACCGTTGTTCGCATAAAGCCTCGCGCAATATCCTCCGTCCTCTGTCCTCTCAACCTTCCATTTGCCGCGCGCACCCTTTTTAATCTCATAATCGACTTTTGCGGGAATATATTCAACATAATGCGCACCCTCCTCAACCGATTCGGATATGATGGCGGTCTTGGCGAAACGTTTTACAGACTCCACCGCCGCGAGACAACCGTCTTTCGTCGTATATATTTCGCCCGCGCAGAGCAATTTGTTACCTGCCGATTTCAGTTTGAAATAATAATCTCCGCCTTTGGTGTTATATATAACGAAATTGCCGCTCTCGACACCTTTAATAATGGTTGAGATGCCGCTTCTCGCGCCTTCCGCCGTGGAATATGTTTCGCTGTTTAAGATTATTTCACCGTTTGACGCATAGAGTTTAGCGACATACTCACCTTCTCTGCGCATCTCGATTACCCATTTTCCGCTGACCTTTTTAGATTTACCCGAAGACTTCTTTGCCGAGGTTTTTTTGACAGGCGCCGCGGTTACTTCTTTCTTCTCCTCGACAGGTTGTTCCGCTGCCGTTTCTTCCGTCGCGGGAGTCTCCTCCGCCGCGATTTCCGCATTTTCCTCTTCCTGCAACGCCTGTTCTTCCGAAACAGGTTCTTCTTTTTCCGCGTCATTGACGGTTACGGTGGCATTATCCGCATCCGTATCGGCGTCGGCTTTCGCTGCGGCTTTCTTCTTCCTCGCATGAGCCGCGCAAGCCCAAATTATCAGGGCCAGGATAACCACAATTGCGACAAGACCTATTATTCCGACCGTCATCGTGGGAATTCCGAGCCATTGACCTATCGGTCTGCAAATGCTTCTCAGAAAATCGAGCAACCAATCCATAACATCTTCCTCTCTGTCAGTTTATTTTATATCCCGCCCCGAAGCGGGTTGAAAACACAATCGGCGCCGTACTCCGCGCACGCGAACTGCGACGTTTATTTCTATCCAAACTATCAGAGGCATACCCCTCTCAATCGGTGAAGCTCCCGGTAATAAGCATGCGGACTTCCAATCTGCGGTGCTCTTTACGAGCCTCAAGCCTTTCAGTCTTTCTGTTTTCCGTCGTTAAAATACAGAATACCGAGCGTATTCGCGCCGCAATGGCTGGCAATAGTGCCGCCCGCCTTAGTTTCAAGTATTTCCTTAAAGCCCGCCTCTCTGCAAGCGGCTTTCGCCGCCTCCGCCATTTCGGGCGTCGCGGAAGTATAAGTTACGAACACACGAGAAAGGTCGGGAGTGTTGAAATCGGCAAGTACGTCCGCACAGTATTTAGCGACAACAGACGCCATATTACCGCGGTACTTTTTATCGGAAATCATCTTGCCGTCTTTAAGCACTATCCGCGGACGTATTTTCAAAAGGTTTGCGCCAAGTAACTGCAAACTGTTGCAACGCCCGCCCTTATATAAATAGTCGAGTCTTTCGACCACAAAACTTACCTGCAATTTATAAGCGCGCGCCTGTACCTTTTCCGCAATCTTGTCGGGAGCCTCCCCCGCTTCCGCAAGTTCGCGCGCATAAATGGCGAGAAGGCCTATTCCCGTCGACAGACTCATGCTGTCTACCGCATAGACGTTTTTCATTTTTTTCGCCGCGTTGAATGCGTTTCCGCACGAAGAAGTTATACCGCCCGAAAGACATATATGCACGACCGCGTCGTAATCGGCGAGAAGTCCCTCGAAAAATTCAGTATACTCGAATTCGTTGAGAGCGGTGGTCTTGGGAAGAGTATTATATTTATCGACGTACGAAAACATTTCTTCCGTAGTATGTTCTCCGTCTTTAAAAGTCATATCGCCAAGGGTAATAGTATAGGCAAGCACTTTTATATCGTATTTTTCAAGCAGTTCTTTACTCAAATCATTTGTCGATTCTACCGAAACGGCTATTTTCATCGGCTACCTCCAAGTCAGTACGGATTTAATTTTACCGTCAATTTAGTTATTTATATAATAACATATTCAAGCACTTTTGACAATTATTTTCTTGAAAATATATTTATATTTACAAGAAATATAGATAAATTATGCGTTTTTTTCGTGTTTCGGGCTATTTTTAAGACAAACGCTTGCATTAAGCGCACCATAAGTGCTAAAATGATTTTATTCAGAACACTTTGGACACGGGAGAATCCTTATGCAGAAAATAGACGGCAGGATTGCAGACTCGACTGTAAACTACGACAATTTCAAAGACCACGAAAACGAAGTCGTTTCCATAGACGGATATATTCACCGTATACGCGAAATGACGGGTTTTTCGTTTGTCATAATACGCACACGCACCGACACCGTTCAGTGCGTCTACGCACCCGAATTTTCCGACTATCGCTGGGACGAAAAGCTCTGCGAAGAAGCCGCGGTGAGGGTTACGGGCAAAGTGGTGTCGAGCGCCGACGCCAAGGGCAACAAGCGATACGAGTTACAGATTCACGGCATTAAAATACTTTCCCTTCCCGCCGCGCCGCTGCCCATAGTAATCAACAAAAAAACATTGGACGGGGTGCTACTAAACACCATACTCGATTACAGACCCGTTTCGTTAAGAAACCCTTATCAGCGCGCCATATTCAAATTACAGGAAGGCATTGCGCGCGGTTTCCGCGAGTTTCTTTCCGCAAACGGGTTTACGGAGATACATTCCCCTAAAATCAATTACGCCGGCGCCGAAGGCGGCACCAACGTGTTTAAACTCGATTACTTCGGCAAACAGGTCTATCTCGCGCAGAGTCCGCAGTTATATAAACAGGCGCTCGTCGGCGTATACGGAAGGGTGTTTGAAATAGCGCCCGTATTCCGCGCAGAACATCACGACACCTCCCGACACCTTAACGAATATATCTCCATGGATTTTGAGATGGGTTTTATCGAGGGATTCGAGGACGTCATGAACATGGAAACAGGTGCGCTCAAATATATAATGAACCTGCTTAAAACCGAATATTCAAAAGAAACGGAACTGCTGCACGCGGACATACCCGAAATAACCGAAATACCGACTATAAAATTCGCGGACGCAAAACAACTTTTAATCGACAAGATGAAATACAAGCCTTCGGACATGAAAGATTTCGACCCGGAAGAAGAGAATCTGCTCGGAAAATACGCCAAAAAAGAATTCGGGAGCGACTTTTTGTTCGTAACGCACTATCCCACGATTAAACGCCCGTTCTACACCATGGACGACCCCGAAAATCCCGAGTACACCCTCTCTTTCGACCTGTTGTTCAGGGGACTTGAAATCACTTCGGGCGGACAGCGCGTGCACGACTATAACATGCAGGTTGAAAAAATGAAACGTATGGGTGTCAACCCCGAAGCCTTCGACACCTATCTGATGCTGCACAAATACGGCGCACCGCCGCACGGCGGGCTCGGAATCGGTCTGGAAAGGCTGACCATGCACCTGCTCGGATTTAAGAACGTCAGAGAAGCCACAATGTTCCCGAGAGACATAAACAGAGTGACTCCCTGATTTTTCTGATAATAAAAATAGCATTTAAACCGAGGCGGCGTCGCAATTTTCAGCGACGCCGCCTGTTTTTTATTTCGGCTGTTTTCAATAAAACAGTTTTATCGGATTTTATAAAATTACCCCTCATGACAATGTTTGTTTATCAGACCAACAATTTTTACCACGATTATCTTTTTATCCCGTTTTTTACTTTGTATATCGCGTTCTGAACCCCTTGTTTTCTGCGGGTCTCAAATCATTCGGGAACAGCGCGTCGTTTTTAAGGTCGAGCACGATTTCCTGCAATTTGCTGGTGATAAAATAAGCGTTCTCTATGTCGAAAAGCACGTTTGCGCCCTCGTGGCTCTTTATATAGATGTCCCCGACCTTACAAATCTTGTCCGTTAACCCGACTTTGAGATTTACCGAACTTATATCTGTATAATATATGTTTTTAAAATCCACACCTACAATACCCGAACGCAGGATTATGCGTCTGTCCGTAAACGCGTATTCCAAGTTTTTATGCTGTCTGTTCGCAGTTATTATATTTGCAATCCATATCCAGACGGGCAGAAGATGAAAAAGAAAGAAAACGCAAATGCCTATAAGAAACGGGGTCGGAATATCTGAACCGAATATACACAAAACGGTAATAAAAGCGCCGTCAAACAAAAGCCAGATAAGCGCTATCGGAAGCATATACAGAATTTTGCCGAGTATATACGCCGACTTTTTGGGCTTGCCGCGCCAAAGTATTTGTTCGTTCTCGGAAAGCACTGAATCTATCTCACTGTACTTTTTATCGTCATCGGTGATTTTAAAATAATTCTCGTCAAATTTCGACATAACTTCCTCCTTATGCTTATACTTTGATTTTAACATCCGAAAGAAAGTTTGTCAACAAAAAAATCTATTGACGTATCATTTCCCGCTACTCTGCCGACGCGCCTTTCGCGTTTACCGCGAGTACGCCGGATATCGCGCCCGTAACAGCACCGAACAACAGGTCGACAACAAATAAACCTTCGACGGCGTCGCGCCCGCCGAGCAGAGAAAAAATAAGATACGCGATACACATATACAATAAACCCGCGACAAGTCCCTTTATCCAGCCGCCTTTGCCGCGCAAACAGAAAAAACAGCCCACAAATACCGATATGACCTTTATAAACTGATTTACGACTTTTACGGCAACGGACGACATCGTCGCCGCTTTCAGCACCAACGCAAAAAGCAATATGCCGACAAGCGTACATATCGTAGCTATGCCGGCTCCCGACACCGTCTGCAACACAAAATCCTTTCCCGTTTTTCTCTGCATAAAAAACCCCCGCCTGTCCTTTTAATAAAGGATATGCGGGGGTATGCTCCGATTATGACTTTATAGCGTTAAATTCCTTCCGCGTCTTTTTTCTTCGCGGATTTTTTCTTGGCGGATTTTTCTTCCGCTTTTTCCTCGGCGCTCTTATCTTCCGCCGCGGATTCTTCGGCTTTTTCCTCGGGCTGCGCTTCCGTCTTTACCTCGGAAGTTTTTTCCGCGTTTTCCGTCTTTTCGGCGGTTTTAGCCTCTTCGGGCTGAGCCGCGGCATATCCGCCCGCGGGAGCTGTCTGATATATAGCAGCTTTATCGAACTTTACATACGACTTCTCGGTGTCGGTGCCCGTTTCGAGCACGAAAGTATTCTCGGCGTCGTTGATTTCATGTACGAAACCGCAGATTCCGCCGATTGTCTTTACTCTGTCACCGATTTTGAGCGCGTTCACTCTGTCCTGCGCTTCTTTCTGTTTTTTCTTGTTGGATACGGACTGCCACACGAAAAGACCGACTATGGCGACCACAAGCACCACAAGCATTATAATGGTACCGGAATTATTGCCGCTTCCGCTCGCCGCTTCGGCCAATAAATTGTAAAACATAAATTTTGTCTCCTTTTTTTACTTACCGTTATATTGTAAAGTATTTTTATAAAATACGCAAGCGTTTTGCACAACAAAACTTCTTGCGCCGATTTTCGGGTTTTTTCGAGGAAAATATTGAGGTTTTTCAGAACCTCTCATAAGTGTCGCCTGTCTCGGCGTAAAATTTTTCGGCAAATTCCGTAAAAGCACCCTCGATTATGGCAGAACGCATCTCGCGCATGAGCCTGTTAAGATAGGTTATGTTGTGCAAACTCAGCATCATGCCGCCGAGCATTTCGCCGACGTTTATCAAATGCCGCAGATACGCCTTTGTATAATTTTTGCAGCAATAACAGTCGCATTTCGGGTCGAGCGGCGTAAAGTCCTCCTTATACGCGCCGTTTCGGACAACGACCTTACCGTCTGACGTAAGCGCAGTGCCGTTTCTCCCTACACGCGTGGCGAGAACGCAATCGAACATATCTATTCCGCGCCTCACTCCCTCCACAAGACAATCCGCGCTTCCAACGCCCATTAAATATCTCGGAACGTGCTGCGGATAATAAGGATACAGCTCGTCGAGTATTTCGTACATCGTGCTTTTCGGCTCCCCCACAGAAAGTCCGCCTATCGCAAGACCGTATTTCACATAAGGGATACTTTCTTTAAGACTTTTTATCCTTAATTCCTTGTACATGTTCCCCTGCACTATCGGAAAAAGCGCCTGTTCGGGATTTTTATGATAAGCATAACACCTGTCAAGCCATTTGAGCGTGCGCTCCATGGCGGCTTCCGCCGCCTTTTCGTCGGTACCGAAAGGCGTACACTGGTCAAACGCCATTATTATGTCTGCGCCGAGGTTTTCCTCTATTTCCATTGCCTTTTCGGGCGAAAAAAAGTGCAGTCTGCCGTCCACGTGCGAGTTGAAATATACGCCGTCATCCCTGATTTTATTGAGTTTTGCCAAGGAAAAAACCTGAAACCCGCCGCTGTCGGTCAGAATCGGCCTGTCCCACGCCATGAATTTATGAAGACCGCCCGCCCTTTTTACCGTTTCGTCGCCGGGGCGGACGTGAAGATGATAAGTGTTTGCAAGAATTATCTGTGTCTTCGCCTCTTTAAGATCTCGCGGCATGACGCCTTTTACCGTCGCCTGTGTGCCGACGGGCATGAAAGTCGGCGTTTCTATGTCGCCGTGCGGGGTGTGAAGAATACCTGCCCGCGCACCGGTACGCTCGTCCTGTTTTATGACCTCATAATAGAATTTTTCCATAATTTTACCGTATTATACACATGATGAAAATATATTAACCAACCAATAAACGCCGACAACGGTTCGAGGCTGAATCTGTTTCAATTGCGTATCGCTTAAAACCGAATTTTCGGATAAAACATTATTCACATAATGAACATCGCGTCACCGAAAGAGAAAAACCTGTATTTTTCGCGTACCGCGGTGTTATACAGTTCGAGAATCTTTTCGCGAGAAGAAAACGCCGAAACGAGCATCAAAAGCGTGGACTTGGGAAGATGGAAATTGGTTATGAGCGCGTCTACGCACTTGAATTTATAGGGCGGATATATGAAAATTTCGGTATTTGCCTTTACGGGTTTAACTAAACCCTTTTCGTCCGCCGCGCTTTCAAGCGTCCGCACGCTCGTTGTCCCCACGGCGATGACGCGACGCCCCTCCGCTTTCGCGCGGTTTATTTTCTCCGCGGCGATTTCGTCTATCTCGTAATATTCGGAGTGCATGTGATGCGCGCTTATCTCTTCCGCTTTGACGGGTCTGAAAGTTCCGAGCCCCACGTGCAGCAGTATATCGGCGGTTTCAACGCCCTTTTTCTCTATCTTGTCCAAAAGTTCCCGCGTAAAATGAAGCCCTGCGGTAGGCGCTGCCGCCGACCCGTCGTGCTTAGCATAGACAGTCTGATACCTCGACCCGTCTTTGAGTTTTTCGGTAATATAAGGCGGGAGCGGCATTTCTCCGACGCGCGAAACTATGTCCTCGAAAACGCCGTCGTAGAAAAAACGCACTCTCCTGCCGCCGCTCTCGGGTATTATGCTTAATACTTTTAATGACAACTCGTCGTTTATAGTGAGCACGGTGCCGACGCGCGCTTTTTTCCCCGGCTTTACAAGCACTTCCCACTCGGTAAGGTCAAAACGTTTAAGCAACAGCACTTCGACGATTCCGCCGTGCTCCGTATGCGCGAACATTCTTGCGGGCAGAACTTTGGTGTTGTTCCTGACGAGAAGGTCGCCCTCTTTCAAATAATCTGTTATATCGCAAAAATGTCTGTGCCAAATTTTGTCGCACGCCCTGTCGTATACTAACAGCCTCGAAGAATCCCGCGGCTCCGCGGGGTGCTGTGCGATGAGTTCCTGCGGAAGGTAATAGTCAAAATCACTTGTTTTCATCTTCGTAATCAAACACCGAAATCTGTTCGGCGCGCCCTCTCGGTACGGGGAGCCCTATATGCTCGTAACCCTTTTTAAGCAGAATCCTGCCGCGCGGCGTCCTCGCAATAAATCCGAGTTGCAGCAAATACGGCTCGTAAACGTCCTCAATCGTACCCGCGTCCTCGTTTATCGTCGCCGCGACCGTATCGAGCCCGCACGGCGCGCCGCCGAATTTTTCCGCCATCGAGCGGAGCAGTTTTCTGTCTATCGCGTCGAGTCCGAGTTCGTCGATTTCCATCATTTTAAGCGAGCCTTTCGCATCCGACAAAAGCACGGTATCGTGCCCTTTAACTATCGCGTAATCGCGGACGCGGCGCAACAGTCTGTTGGCGATACGCGGCGTCCCGCGGCTTCTCCTCGCGACTTCGGCCGCGGCGTCCCCGTCAATCGAGATGCCGAGCATCTTCGCCGCACGTTCCACTATTTCGGTGAGTTCTTCGACCGAGTATGTTTCCAGCCTGCATATAACCCCGAATCTGTCGCGAAGCGGCGACGAAAGCATTCCCGCCCTGGTCGTCGCGCCGATTAACGTAAATTTGGGAATGGGCAGTTGCACGTTCCTAGCCGAAGGTCCTTTGCCGATTATGAAATCGAGCGTGAAATCCTCCATCGCGGGATAAAGTATCTCTTCCACGTTATGATTTAATCTGTGAATCTCGTCGATAAAAAGCACATCCCTTTCGTTTAAATTGGTTAAAATCGCCGCAAGGTCGCCCGCGCGCTCTATCGCAGGACCGCTAGTAACTTTAAGTTGCGTGCCGAGTTCATTTGCTATTATATGTGCGAGCGTCGTCTTGCCGAGCCCCGCGGGACCGTATAAAAGCACATGGTCCAGCGCGTCGTTTCTCATCTTTGCCGCAGCAATGGCGAGCGCGACGTTATCCTTTACTTTCTCCTGTCCCACATACCCTTCCATGGATTTGGGACGCAGCACGTTTTCCGCTTCCGATTCCGAATCGGACAGCGTGCTCTGCACAAGTCTTTCCTCTTCCATAACGCTCCTATCTTATATGTTTCAACGCGTAAGCTATAAGTTGTTCCGTGGTCTTTTCGCCCTCCGCACGCGCGTCTTTAAGCGCTTTCACGCACTCCGCTCTCGTAAAGCCCAATCCCATGAGCGCGATTATCGCGTCGTCGTTTTCCTCCGCTTCCGCCGCGCCGACCGCGGCTCCCGAAAAAAGTTTATCTCCCGCGTCGGAGCCCTTGTCGCCGATTTTCTCGCGCAGTTCCAAAATTATCCTCTCAGCCGTCTTTTTACCGAGCCCCTTTACCGCCGAAAGCCCTTTAACGTCCGCCGTCGCTATCTTTACGACCAAATCCTTTACCCTCATACCTGCGAGCACCACGATGCCCATCTTGGGGCCGACGCCCGAAACCGAGATGAGGTTTAAAAACATGTTCTTTTCTTCGGGACTTACAAATCCGTAAAGAGAAATCCCGTCTTCTTTCACCGCCATATACGTATAGACTTCGCCGCCCATGTCTTTTATGAGTTCCCCGTATACTGATGCGGAACAAACTATTTCGTAACCTATGCCGTTATTTTCCAGCAAGACCGTACCGTCGGCAAAAGAAAGCACTCTGCCTTTTATATATCCTATCATTTACAACTCCTCTCAGATGAAGAAAAGACTGCCCAGTTTATTTGTCTGCGCATGGCATAACGCGACGGCGAGGGCGTCTGCCGCGTCGTCGGGTTTGGGGACGGCTTTAAGTCCCAAAAAGGTCTTTACCATCTGCTGAATCTGATTTTTATCCGCTCTGCCGTATCCCGTCAGAGCCTGTTTTATCTGCAAAGGCGTATATTCGAAGAGCCTGCCGCATTCCTTGTTGACCGTAAGAAGCAGTACTCCGCGCGCATGCGCCACGGCTATACCCGTCTTTACGTTTTTAGCAAAAAACAGTTCCTCTACCGCGATTTCATCGGGTTTGAATTTATCGAGCACCTGCTTTATGCCGCGCTCCAACATGCACAGCCGCACGGCGAGATTCTCGTCTTTCGGCGTGGAAATAACGCCGTAATCGAGCACCTCCGCTTTCTTCTTCAGTTCTTTTCTTATCACGCCGTATCCGAGCGTGGCAAGACCCGGGTCAAAGCCCACAATAATCATAGTTTATATTTTACTTTAATTTCGCTTAAAAGTCAATAAAAAAGGGGCGCGTTAAACCCGTCTTACGGGTTTAACGCGCCCTCTCTTGCCCTGAACATGGCGCCAATCCTTATAATACGTTACGGTGTTTTTATCATATCTTTATTTTCAGCCCGTAAAACAGGTACGGTATTTCTCCGTTCTTCTCCCAAATAACCCTCTCCTGCACCTTAAATTTTGCTGCCACCGATTCCATTGTGTCCCAAGGTTTGACCGTATAATAAAACCCCTCCTCTTTTTCTACGTAAAGAAGGTCTCCCGCCTCTATTTCGCGAGTAAGACGGTTATCGTTTATCAGTTTTGTTACGGGTACGTCGAGTTTTTGCGCGACGGACAAAACGCCGTCGCCCTCCTCGGCTCGGTAAAAAATCTTTTTCATACACTATATTATATTTATCGCGTTTCGCGAATAGAATACTTTTATGAAACGTTAAAAGGCAGGCTTGATTTTGAGATATTTTTTTAAAACCGTGGCTATCGTAACCGTCTTTTCGGTGTGCGAAAAGTTCCTCGGATTTCTTTACAGAATTTACCTTTCCCATTCAATCGGCGCCGAGGGCGTGGGGATGTATCACGTCGCGCTTTCGGTATTCGCGTTCCTTCTTACGGTAACCTGTTCGGGAACGCCCATCACCGTTTCGCGCCTGATGACTAAATACAGTTCGGAAGGTAAATATGAAAGGGTAAACAAAGTAATCACTGCGGGACTTTCCTATACGCTGCTGATTGCCTTGCCGCTTGTCGCAATATTCTATATTACCGGAGGAAAATTTTCCTTTCTGTTTGCCGACGAACGCTGTATAAATATATTCCTCGTAATACTCCCAAGTCTTGTATTTACTTCGGTATATTCGGTTTTGAGGGGCGTTTTCTGGGGCAACAAAGATTTTCTTCCGTACAGCGTGATAGAACTGCTCGAAGAAATCTGCATGATTATCGTGGGAATTATCCTGATAAACGGGACGACAAGCGCATACCAAGGCGCTTTCCGAGCGGGAATCGCCGTGCTTATTTCATACATATTTTCTTTCTCACTCGCCGCCGCGGTCTTCTGTTTAAGAAAACACAAACTCAAAAATCCCAAATCGGAATTTAAGCCGCTCCTCTCCTCCGCTACACCTGTTACAGCAATGCGAACGGTAACTTCTCTCGCCTCCTCTCTTGTATCGATAGTTTTTCCCCTGCGACTCGTTGCGGCGGGTGTTTCCGAATCGCAAGCGATGAGCCTTTACGGAGCGGCGGTCGGGCAGGCCATTCCTCTTTTATATATTCCTACAACTCTGATAGGTTCCTTTACGCTGGTTCTCATCCCCGAAATATCAGAGAACTTTTATAAAAAACAAAATACATACCTCAAAAACAACATAGAAAAAGCAATTAAATTTACAGCTTTGCTATCGACGATATTCGTTCCGGTATTTTTCGTATGCGGCGAAGAAATAGGTATACTCGTATTTAATAACGCCGACTGCGGTGCTTATCTAACCGCGTCGTCTTTCCTCATGATTTTCATGGGACTTTCGGGAATAACCACAAGCATGCTTAATTCTATGGGAAAAGAAAAACAAGTTCTACTGTACTGTGCGGCAACGGAAGTGTTCATGCTCGTAGCAGTATGGTTCCTCCCCGCATTCATAGGCGTTTACGCGCTGCTTGCAGGATTCTCGGCGGTATATTTCGCGACCACGGTTTTAAACCTTTGGTTACTGCACAAGACCTGTCCCGTAAAACCCGTCTATCTGAAAAAGGTCATCACGGCTATAATTCTAATATTGCCGACTTCGCTTTTCGGACTGCTCCTGGAAAAAATGCTCCTACCTCTTCTCGGAACTCTCGCCACCTTCCTGACCGTTGCGGCGGCCATGATAACGTTCATAACCGTGTTATATTTATGTTTAGGGCTAGTGGATTTCGGGATTGTAACGGATTTCGGAAAGAAAAAGAAAAGGAATGCAAAAAAATCCGCCGAGATAAAATCGGCGGATATGCGGATGTCAAAAACGTAAAATAATTATATTTAAGTCGGAAGTATTTATTTTTCAGCGTTCTCTTGACGGGAAGCACCGTCAGAGCGCGACGCATTGTCCTCTGCCGGTGTTTCGCCCCCGAAAGTTCCGGCGCATGGCGCGTCATTTTCTAACTTAACGGCATCGCCGCGTGAGGCACCGTATTCGAGCGCGTTTTTTTCGCTTCTATCAGACGAGAAGGAAGTATCCGTCGCGGCGAAAAACCCCTTTCCGCCAAACGCCTTGCTTTTGTATAATAGCGGCACCAACACAAAAAGCACTGCATAATTTGCAATATTATTGAATATCTGCCCCTTGAAAATAAGCCTGTATCCGAGATATGCAAAATAACTCGTTTCGCCCCCGAAACGTTCGGCAACGTAGTTTAATACCGCCTCGGAAAAACCCATGGCTTTATTATAAAAATAAAAGCCAGTGGAATTTATTCCTACCGTACAGACGGCAAACGTAAGCACGCATACCGCCGCGAGTTTACAAAAGACCTGTCCTTTAAATTTAAAATTTATGCCGTTCATTAACATTCCGGCTATAAGCGCCATCGCGCCCGTCGACAAGCCCACCCACGGCATATAGAGCTGTCCCCACGAATTAAAGACATAGCCCAAAAAGTCGCCGAGAAAGCATATCAGAAAGCCCGGCAGAGCACCGATAAGTATTCCCATTATAACCGAAACGGTTATTGTGAGCGAGAACTGTACGTCGAACATGCGGAATTCCAAAAACATGTTGGTTACCACGGAAAACGCCGTCATGACGCCGAGGTACGCTATTTTTTTCGTGATTCGGGCGCGGAGCATCAGGTCAGAAAAAAACAACCTTTTCAAAAAATTTGCCATAAAAAAATCTCTCCTTATAAATTAAGAATAGAGAGACCGATAAAATTCCGCAAAAGGGCGCATTGCCCCCGTGCGATTATAATAGCGGACGCGCAAAGACACCGCAGGCACACGCCTTTCGTTTGCAAACGACATCCCATTCTGCAACACTTTACGCGTCTTTGCTACTCTATTTTTTTTAATAATAACATAACCAAAGTAATATTGTCAAGTATTTTATGCAAGCCCAATTGACTCGTATAAAAACCGTAAAGTTTTTTCATACTATTCGTATATGATCGTAACATTTATAAGGACACTCATAATATTCGTAACGCTGGTCGTCGTAATGCGCCTTATGGGAAAAAGACAGATTGGCGAAATGCAGCCTTTCGAATTTATAGTTACGCTTATTGTCGCAGACCTCGCATGCGTGCCAATGGCAGACGTATCAATACCGCTCACTTACGGGATAGTAGCGATACTCGCGCTTTTTTTACTGCATCAACTGCTTTCTTTTCTCGAACAATCGAGCGATTTTTTCAAGCACGTGATTTCGGGTCGGCCGAGCGTCGTCATCAACAAATACGGCGTAGACCTGAAAGAACTCAAAAAAAACAACATGGGGCTCGACGATTTGATAGAGTCAATGCGCAATTCGGGCTATTTCTCGTTTGACGACCTCGACTATGCCATTTTCGAGTCAAACGGACAACTTTCGGCACTCGAAAATCCCGCGAGAGCGGAAAAACCCGCTTCTGTTCCCGTACTGATAGTGAATAACGGAAAGGCCATGAAGAAAAATATTGCACTGTTACACTCCGACGAACGTTCGGTTGCACAGTTCATAAAAAATCAGGGCGGGTCGGTGAAAAATACCGAAGTCATGACTGTTGACGGCAATGGAAGAACTTACCTCAAAATAAAAAACAAGAAATTCTTTATAACGAAATTCGCTCTCGCAGAGGAAACAAAATGGTAAGATCGCTCGTTTCTATGGGCATTGTTACCCTTCTTCTCGTATGCTGCGCTGTTTACGAGAGCAACTTTGTACACAGACAGTTTGAGGAATTCGGGATAGTGCTTGACGTATTATACGAAAAAGTCGACGACCAAACCGCCACGCAGGACGACGTTTACGCCGTACAGAAAAACTGGCTGGACAAAAAACAGTACCTTCATATCTTTATACCGCACAACGAAATAAAAGAGTTTGACCTTTGGATAGCCGAAGCGGTAACTCTCGTAAGGGACAAGGAATGGAAAGACGCCATTTCCAAGATTGAAGTATTGAAAGAACTTTCCGAACAGATTCCGAAAACGTTTATGATTAGTTGGGAAAATATACTTTAATGGCGATTATCGTAAAGGTAAAACCGATGTTACTCTACCCTGCCGTGAACAACGGCACCGTACTTTAATTAAGGCTTTCTCTTTTAATCGACCGCGCGTTATGGCATTTATTTAATGTAATGATAATATTTTACTAAATATGAATTACGATAATTCATATGGCAATAATACTAAATTTTCCTTTATACTTGTATTAAATACCGTAAGTAAATGTTAAAATTTAAATAACTTAACTAAATTTTAAACCTTAAACTTCGTATTTAAGTATTGAATTTTAAATAACTTATCTAAAAAACCCCTCTTTCTTCCGCCGAAAGTCGGAGGGAGGAAGAGGGGTTTTTTATTTTTCCCTATTTTTAATGTATTATTTTTTCGTAAATTCCTAAACACCTTAAATTCTAAAAACCTTAACTCTGTTTTTCCGAAAAACTTTCATCTTCATTTCCCCGCAATTAAGCTTTAACGGGTATGCCTATATAAGTTCAAAGATTTAATTTATCCCGCAATATTTTTCGAAGCCGATTATTTTGTCTTTTTCGTCGTTTTCTTTGCGGAATTCGATGTTCCTTTCCGCGGAGAACGTGGTGCGCTTGCCTTTTTGAAGCGCGGAGGTTCGTTGACCACTACCTGCGGGAAAGGTATATTTATATTATTTCTGTCAAAAAGAAGCTTTATCTCTCTGTTCAAGTCGCGCTGTACCTGATATAGGTTTTCTTCACGGCATTTAGCTATAAAAAGCAAGTTTACGCTCGATGCCCCGAGTTCGCTCACGCCTTTATACTGCGGTCCTTCCACTACGTCGGCAATTCTTCTTGACATAGCAGGCAATTCATTTTCAATCACCTTTTCCACGCGTTCCAACGATTCGCCGTACTCTATACCGACCGTACATTTTGCAACGGACAGTTCCTGCGTCTGATTCATTACGGACTTGATTTCGCTGTTATTTATAATTTTGACGTTTCCGCTGCTGTCGACTATTTTTGTCGTCCTTACGCCTATTTCCTGCACCGTACCGCGGCAGTCGTCGATTACGACTATATCGCCCACGAGAAATTCACCCTCGCAAACTATGAATATTCCCGCAACGATATCGGCGACAAGACTCTGAGCGCCAAGACCTATGACGAGAGTCAAAACACCTGCGCTTGCAATAAGCGTAGTAACATCCACGCCCCATACAGCCAGTACCACGAGCACGGTAACTATCATTATTAGCCAGCGTACCATGTTGTTTATGAGTTTTACAACTGTCATGCTTCTGTTGGTCTTGGCAAAACTCTTACTCGTTATGAATCTTATAAACAAATTGATAAATGCCGCTATCGTAATAATTTGTACCGTGCGTATGGCGTCCGGAATAAATCCGTATACTGCGTTTAAGAATTGATTGCCGAAAGGCTGATTTAAAAATACCGAATTTTCACCGAACAATTGACTTGAAAACACAAAAGCCGCCACCGTTATTCCTGCGGCAAGTATAAGAAAAAAGAATTTTGCAAACACGCGTTTTGCAGATTTTTGATTTTTCATCGATGTATCTCCCTCTCGAGCCGAAAAAAGCGCAAAAGTTTTAATTATTTTCCGCGTACTATAAATGCTTTTCGTCAGGAAGTTTGACGCAAACATTCTTAACGTTAAAAGGCGCGGCAATACTGCCGCGCCGCCTTTTTAATATGCGGAACCGCTTACAACTATTTTATCAGTCTTTTTTTTCTTTTGCAGAAACGTCCACGACCTGCTTTCCGTCATAATATCCGCACTTTTTGCAAACTCTGTGCGAATATTTGAGTTCGTGACACTGGGGGCATTCCGAAAGATTCGGCGCATCGAGTTTCCACTGCGCATATCTCGTATTCGTTCTCTGCTTTGAAGTTTTGCTTTTCTGTACAGCCATTTTATTCTACCTTCCCTTTTATTTACATTTACATTCGCTTTCGTTGAGATTGACTCCGCAACCCGCGCAAATACCTTTACAGTCCTCACGACACAAAAAGGTCATGGGCATATCGGAAATAACGGTATCGTCGATAATTTTATCGAGATATATCTTGTCGTTGACAACCGGATAAGGGTTATCCGAAGCCTCGTCGCAAAGTTCCGAAAATTCGAAAACATATTGTTTTACGGTCTGAGCAAGACATCTCGTGCAGTTGCCGCGAATCTCGAAAGACGCTTCGCCCGACACGTTCGCGGAATGTTCGCCCGTCAGGACAATCTCGCCCGAGACACGCACAGGACCCGCAATTTCGGTATCGGGAATACCGCTGAGATTTTTATCGGCGAAGTATTCGAAGAAAAAAGTTTCCGAAACTTTACCGCTTTTTTTCAATTCCTTTAAATCGAGAATCATAACCGTCCTTTACCGACCGAGCCTATCAAGTATATACTATTTACAGATACTTGTCAACAAATTTTTACGATTTTTATCGTTATAACCCGCCGATTCGAGCATTTCAGCCCAAACAACGACACATAAAAGGTTATTTTGCGGCGGTAAGCGCCTTTGTCTCCCTCGCTATCGACAACTCCTCATTGGTGGGACAAACGATAATCTTCACCGCCGAGTCCTCGGTATTTATATAAGTTTCGCCGCGCGTCTGATTTTTCTTTTCGTCGAGCACCGCGCCGCAGTAAGACATTCCGCTCATGACCAGTCCGCGTATAAGCGGCGAATTTTCGCCTATTCCGCCCGTAAACACTATCGCGTCCGCGCCGTTAAGTACGGCAAGATAACTGCCGACGTATTTTTTGACTCTGTACGCGAGCATTTCGAGCGCAAGTTTCGCTCTCTCGTTGCCGTCGTTCATTGCCGCGGTAAGGTCGCGCAAATCGCTCGACAGTCCGCTTATTCCCATGACGCCGCACTTCTTGTTAAGATAGTCGACCACTTCGTCAGGTTTTAATCCCAGCTTTACTCGCATATAATCCACAGCCGCGGGGTCTATGTCGCCGCTGCGCGTTCCCATGACAAGCCCTTCCAAAGGCGTGAAACCCATCGAAGTATCTACGCACTTTCCGTCTTTTACCGCGGATATTGACGAGCCGTTCCCGAGATGACATATAATCATGCGCGCGTTTTTATTGCCGAGCATTTTTCCGACTTCCTCGGACACGAATTTATGCGACGTGCCGTGGAAACCGTATTTTCTTATCTTATATTTATCGTAAACTTCATAAGGTATGCCGTACATATAAGCTTTCGGCGGCATAGTCGAATGGAAAGTCGTATCGAACACCGCGACCATGGGCACCCCTTTCATGACTTCTCGGCAACTCTTTATGCAGGCGATATTGCCCGGCATGTGCAAAGGTCCGAGTTCCGCGTTCTTTTCGCATATCCTTATGACCTCGTCGTCTATTACGACGGAGTTTTTGAAGTCTTCGCCCGAATGGAGCACTCTGTGCCCTACCGCGCCGATTTCGTCCACGCTCGAAAGCGCGCCTTTTTCTTTGTCTAGCATAGCTTCGAGAACGAGCTGCATGGCCTCTTTATGGGTGGGCATATCCTGTTCTATTACCGTTTCCCTGCCGTCAAAAGTTTTCTGCGTGAGCTTGCCGTTTTTAAAAGTTATGCGCTCGCAAAGACCTTTTAAAATGACGCTTTCGTCCGCCATGTCGATAAGCTGATATTTAAGAGAAGAACTGCCCGCGTTTATAACCAGAATTTTCATTTAATTGCTCCCTTTAAGATTAGATTCTTAAAATTTATTTCGCCTGTAAGGCGGTTATTGCGATTACCGCTCTCACGTCCTCGGCGCTGCAACCGCGCGAGAGATCGTTTATGGGTTTTGCAAAACCCTGACATATAGGACCGAGCGCCATATATCCGCCGAAACGCTGTGCGATTTTATAGCCGATATTGCCCGCGTTGATGTTGGGGAAGATAAAAACGTTTGCATTTCCCGCGACGGGCGAACCGGGCGCTTTTATCTTGCCCACTTCGGGCGCGACCGCCGCGTCGAACTGGAATTCGCCGTCTATGGCGAGGTCAGGCGCCGCTTTTTTCGCGAGAGCCGTCGCTTCCTGCATTTTGGGGACCGATTTGAAATATTTATCGTCATTGCCCGAGCCCTTAGTAGAGAAAGAAAGCATGGCGACTCTCGGTTCGATTCCCGCTATGACGCGCGCCGTCTCCGCCGAAGATATGGCAATATCCGCTATCTGCTGCGCGTCGGGTTCTATATTGATGGCGCAGTCCCCGAAAACCGCCACTCCGTCGGGATTGTACTTATTTTCGCCCTCGGGCGCAACCAGTACGAAACTGCTCGAAACCGTGTTTATCCCGGGCGCGGTCTTTATAACCTGCAAACCGGGGCGCAGAGTATTCGCCGTCGAATGACACGCGCCGGACACCAGCCCGTCCGCATCGCCCGCTTTGAGCATGAGCGCCGCATACATTGTATAGTCTTTAAGTATCGAAGCCTTGGCTGCCTGCTCGTCGGCGTACTCGGGCTGACCTGTCTTTTTATTTATCTTGCCCTTGCGGAGTTCGTAAAGCATTCTCGCGTATTCATCCGCTTTCGGGTCGGTCGCGGGATTGACTATTTCCACCGCCGAAAGGTCTTGACCGGGGTTCGCCGCGATGATTTCGTCGCGGTCGCCGAGCAGGACGATTCTAGCAATCTTCTCCGCGGAAGACTGCGCCGCCGCAGCGACGACGCGCTTGTCCTCTCCCTCGGGAAGAACGATTTTCTTGTTGAGTTTTTTTGCCTGACTGATTATATTTTCCAATACTTTGGACATAATATGTTACGCTCCTTGACTTTTTTGAATTTTTCGTTTTGCTTTTTGATAAAAATGTTGTAAAATTATATAAAGAGTTTATTTTATCACAACACATTTTATTTTACTATATTTAAGATAAAAAGTAAACTGATACCGAGATGTTTTCCGAAAGGAGAACGGATTTTTAACGAAAAATTTGTGCGGAGGAGGCGAAGCATTTGAAAGTCTGCGCGTGCATAGCGGAATACAACCCGTTGCATTTAGGGCACCTGAAACATATAGATTATATAAAAAATACGCTTAAAGCCGAACGTATAGTAGTTGTGATGAGCGGAAATTTCACTCAGCGCGGCGAACCCGCGATATTGGACAAATATACCCGTGCCCGCCACGCGATAATCGCGGGAGCGGACGCGGTGATAGAACTTCCGACGGTTTTCGCCACGGCGAACGCCGAAATATTCGCAAAAGGTGCAGTCGGGATAATATCTTCGCTAAACGTGGCAGACGGGCTTTGTTTCGGCGTGGAAAGCGGCTCGGAAGACGAATATATCGCGCTCGCAAGAGCCATGAACGACGAAAGCAAAGATTTTAAACGCGCTTTAAAAGAGAGCCTCGAAAAGGGAATCTCGCTCGCAAAAGCAAAATTCGAAGCGGTAAAGGCGGTAAATTTCGGAAACTTCAACGAAAACCTCATCGCCAAACCCAACAATATTTTAGGACTGGAATACACAAAGGCTCTTTTAAAACTCGATTCGCCCATCGGAATATATCCCATGTTAAGGGATGGAGACCACAACGACCTGACTCTTAAAAAGGGAATCACCAGCGCGACGAGCATACGCGCCGCGCTCAAAGCGGGACTTAAAAAGAAACTGAAAAAAAGCGTGCCGCCTTTCGTTTACAAAGATTTAAAAGAATACCCTTACGCTTTCGACAAAATAATTATGAGCGCCGCGCTCACGGCAAGCCGCGAAAAACTGGCGGAAATATGCGACTGTACGGAGGGGCTCGAAAACCGAATAAAAGCGCTTTCCAAAGACAACAATACGGTGGACGGACTTGTGGAGAAGGTGTCCACCAAGCGGTATACCGCGACGCGTATACGCAGAATCCTCACCGCAAATCTACTAGGCATAAACAAAGACCTCGTCGAAGACTGTCTGCGCTCGGGATTATATGCAAGAGTGCTCGCCGTCGACGCAAACAAGAAAGATATCATATCGGCAATATCCGAAAAGAGTACGATTCCCGTAATCACGAGAAAGAGCGAAGCGACGGAATTACGGCGCGCGGCACTTAAAAGTTTTGAAATCGATATCCTCGCAACGGAATTATACAGCCTTGCCACTCAAAAAACCGACGACAAAATGCTGTTAGTATAAAATATTATAAGTTTAGCTGATTAAATCCCGAAATAAATTTTTAAAATACTTCTCCCGCCCGTCTGAAACTCAGACGGGCGGGAGAGATTTTATATCGACTTTTTCCTGATATACATTATAAAAAGATATTTTTTACGGAAGACGCCGTATGCGCCATAAGGCGACAATTTCCTTCCGAGTTAATTTATTCTAAAATACGTTATTATATTATCCGATAAATTTTTCGGTTAAATTCTTTTGGGATTATTTTTCAGATGCGGATTTGACTCGCATACGCTCGCTTTCCCGTTTTGAAAATATACAGCCGCAATAATTCTGCCTGTAAAGCCCGTAAAGACGGGAGAGTTCCACCGACCTCGCATAGCCGCCTTTTTTCTTGAAATCGGACGGAAGAAACTTGATGCCGTACTTCTCCGCCGCCGCAAAACCCGCGGCGTTCACCTGCTCGGCATTTTTATGCGGACTGACTGTAAGAGTAGTTCCGAAATAATCGAAGCCCTTCTCTGCCGCGAGCGCCGCGGTGCGTTCCAGCCTTAATTTAAAACATCGCGCACACCTCTCCCCGCCCTCGGGCATATCTTCGGTTCCCTGCGCCGCATAAAGAAATTCATCGGCGCAATAATCTTCCGTAACGCACTCCGTACCGACTATCCCGCACAGCCTTTTTAATTCCTCCGCGCGCTTTTCGTATTCTTCCCTGCAATCGATATTGGGATTATAAAAAAAGACTGCAACGTCGAAAAAGTCCTTGACCCTTTCAAGACATGCGGTAGCACAGGGCGCGCAACAGGCATGCAGTAACAGTTTTTTGCGCGGCATATCACGATTGTATTCTTCGGAAATTATTTTTTCCATTTCCAAATTAAAGTTTTTCGTCATGATTTTTCATTCTATCGGCCTTGCGCCTATTAGTATTTTACTGTACACGGGTGCGCGTCGAGCCGCCGTTTTCCGTCTTTCGCCGAGCGAAGCCGCCGTCTGTTCATATTTCGGTTTCGGTTATTTCTCCGCCGACGTTTGTAACCTTATATGCCTTTCCGCCCGATGTCAGAGAACGCTCAAACACGTCGTTTTTGAATACCAGCGCGGCGTCGTTTTCCACACAGTATGCTTCCGCGATGTTTTCGCGTATCATGGTCGGCAGAAAATCGGCGCGCCGCTCGTTATAATGCGGGCACATCGCCTTGTCCAGCACTCCGAACCCCTTTTTCATGACGTATTCGCTGCTCGTACCGCGCATGATTTCATAATCGGTGTACATTTCTTTGAACCAGCATATAGCCCCCGCCGAAAGACCGCATATTATCGTTCCGCGATTATATGCTTCGAGTATGAGTTTGTCGAAACCCGTCTCTTTCCATTTTTCCAACATATACACCGTATCTCCGCCGCCTATATAAATACAGTCGGCACGCGCGACTTTTTCGGCTATATGCTCCATATTCATTTCGCCGTATACCATAAGCGCGACGTCGGCTTTTATATCGAACACCGAAGTATAAGTCTTTCGGAAACTGTTAAAATACGGCATGCTGTCGTGAGAAGCGGTTCCGACAAAAAGCGCGGTGGCGCGCATGTCCCCCGCGTGTTTTTTTGCGAGCGCCGCGACGTATTCGTCTATTTTCAGCGTGGTTTTGCTCTTTATTTCTCCGCCGCCTATCGCTATAATATATTTATCCATAAACCGTAAAACCGAAACACTCGGCTGCTCTTACCTCCTAAAAGCCGCCGGATTAAAGGCTCTCCCCGATTATTTTTTTTGCGTTCGACACGAAAACCGTTTCCGCCACGTCCTCGCCGAATTTGCGGCGCACGATGCGGTAAGCCTTATCCATACAGTAATCACGCGAATAATGAAAGTCGCTCGCCACCAAATCCACCAGCCCTTCGGAAAAAAGACTGTAAACCCTCTTTCCGAAAAACTTTTTTTCTCTGCCCGCGAACGAGCAGGCATTTACCTGAATGAGCGCGCCGAGCGCCCTGACGTCCGCTATGTAATCTTCCGAAAGCCTGACACACCTCTCTATATGAGCGATAACGGGAATATATCCCTGAGAAAGTACAGAAAGCGCCGCGTCATACACGCCCGTAACTGCCTCGGGCGAAAATTCCGTCAGCACGTATTTACCGCCCGCGAGAGTGGAAAAAGGCGCGGTTTTGATATCGCCGAACAGCCGCGCGTCGTAAAACACTTCCTCTCCCAAATATAATTTTACGCCTATATTTGCAGCATCTTTAAGCTCACAGAATTTTTTGAAATCTTTGATAAGTCCTTCTTTTTCAGGTTTATAATTCCCGCGATAGTGCGGCGTACAGATTATATCGGTAACGCCTTGACCGGCCGCCATTTTAAGCATGGCGAGCGAAATTTCCGCGGAAGGACTGCCGTCGTCAACATACGGCAAAAAATGAGAATGAATATCTATCATTTATTCTCCCCCCTTATCGTCGTCCGCAAAGGCAATAAGCCCCGACTGTGTTTTTCCGCGCTTTTGTTTATCCGATCAAAAAATATAATTTTCGATTTTTGAAATCCCCGAGTTTTTAAGACAATTTATCTTCGGACGTTTCATTCTTAATATTATTCAAGCCGTCCTCCGGCTCTTCTTGTTCGGGCTGGTAATCGTAATACCCGTACATGCTCCTGTATTCGGGATTTTTCTTGGGATTATACATGGTAAATACAGAGCCTAATATCTTTATGCCGTTTTTCCCGAGTTCTTTTACGGCGTCTTCGACCTGACTGCGGGTAGTCCTCGAATGAGCGGCCAGAAATAAAACCCCGTCCGAAACTTCCGAAATGTGAATATAATCAGACGACTGCAATATTGGCGCACAGTCCAAAATTACGTAATCGTAAGTATCTTTCAGTTCCGTCATAAACGACTTGAATTTTTCAGACATATAGACGAGAGGCGGATTGTCGATAGCCGCGCCGCGAGTAACGATATCCACGTAGGGATACTCTGTATGTTTTATTATATCGGACTTGTCCGCCGTGCCGAGAATATATTCAGCGATGCCCGTGCCGCCCGCGACTTTAAGCACTCTGTGCGCTTTCGGATGATGAAAATCGAGTTCCACCACTACGGTCTTTTTGCCCGACTGTCCAAGACTGACCGCGAGATTGCACGCCGTCGTGGTTTTTCCCTCATCCGAAACGGCGGATTCTATCTGTATAGCCTTGGTCGTACCGTCGGCATTCATAAAAAGAACATTATCTCGCAGACGGTCGTAACCGCACCTGCCTACGGGGACATTATCGCCCGCGACAACTATTCTTCCCGTACTTTCTTTTCTCTTTCTTTTAAAAAGCATGACTCACCTTTATTTCCGGAATTTTTCTCTGTTTTTAATCATTATACATTATCCCGATAATAAAATCAACCCTTTTTCCGCCGCATGAAATAAAAATGCGCGGCACCTCCCCATAATAACAAGGGTACGTTGCCGCGCCTTATACATAACGGTTCCCCTATACCGTTCAGCATAATCCCGCAAGTATTTCTTTTAGTACTTTCACGTGCAGTTCCTCGTCAAGGATAATACGTGAAATTATCGCGGCGACTTCTTCGTTTTTAAGGCGCGCAAGCATATCTCTGTAATCGCTTATGGCGAGAAGCTCCCCGGATATATTGTCCATTATCATTTTTTTCGCGGTTTTCGAATAGGTTACGAAAGATGATGAATAAAAATCACATTTATACGGCGGCATTCTTGTAAAAACGGGGTCTGCGCCGAGTTTTGAAAGAGTTTCCCCGAGTATTTCTAGATGCCGCATTTCCGCGACGGAAATGCCAATAAGCGTAGAGGCGATTTCTTCGTCGCCCAACGACTGAAAATTAAAGTGATGGTATATGTATTGCAAAATTGCGGTTAGTTCGCTGTGCGCGGCGGCATAAGCGGGAGATATTATCCTCGCCGCCTCCGGGTCCGCCGTTATTCCCTCCGTGCCGGGATACGGTAAGTCCAGGGCAATCGGTTTATTCATATTCTATTTTCTCCTTTTTCGGTTTTATGTATTATACGCCGAAAAAGAAAATAAAGTTAAAAGCGCGAAAATATCGCGCTTTTATAAAGAAATTCTAAACCTGATTGTATCAATAAGGCCCTATCCACGCCTTGCCGAGTTTCGCCACGAGCGTTATTGTATTTCCTTCAAGCCCTATAAAATCCGCCTTGTGAAATACGGTGTTTTCTTCTATCTTTGTCTGTCCGCCCGAATAAACATAATACCAACCCATGAAATAATAGTCGTCTTCAAGACTTCTTTTATCCAATTCGGGGAGTATCGACCCGAACGTAAAACCGTCTGCTATTTTCTCATCGTTAACCGTCGTTTCGCCGTTTACCGTGGACCATGCGGTTTTTCCATCTATCTCATAAGATAAGTCAAACTTCACGATAACAGCTTCCGAACTCAATACCGCACGCAAAGTAATAGTATTATTTTCTATACCGGTAAATACCGTCGGGTCAAAGACCGTGGCTTCAGTTACTCTTATACCGGTGTCGCCCGAAATATAGTACCAACCCACAAATACGTATATGTCTGTTCTTTCGTCAGGTTCGAGGATTCTCGCTAAAAACGTGCTGCCCGCGCTTATCGTTTTCGGGGCGACTGAAGTTTTGCCGTCCACGGTAGACCAGAGAGTTTCGCCGTCTATTTCATACGACAAGTCATAATTTATAGTATAAGTTACAGGCGGAGCATCATTTCTACAACCGACGACAAACGCCGCCGAAAACGACAAGACCGCAACCAGAATCAGTATTTTTATTCTTTTGTTCATCATTATTTTCACCTTTTATCGCGGCAAGCGGATTTACCGCAAAAAACCTTTTTATGATTTTACTATATTTTGTGCAGTTTTGTCAACAATTATATAAAATTACGCATTATTGACGAAAATCACGCGCCGTATTTTGACATTATTTTCAAAAGCGCCGACAGTCCGTCGTTTATTTTTTCTTTTACGGTCGGGTCGTCGGAGCCGCGTTCGGCGGATAAAAGATAACTTTCGAGTTCGTGCACCTGACGCCTGTCGTTCTGGGAAAGCCCGTAATAATCGAGTCTCGATATTACGTTCCGCACATGCGTGAAATCGAGATTATAAATCACGTTGCGACGATTGCCGTCCTCGCCGCCGTCCGACATGACCGTATCCCCGACGACTTTATTTGAGGCGGGTACTTTTCGGGGGCTTGATACGTCGACGCCGCCGTTTTCGCGCTCGGCACTTATTATACGCGTGCCGTAACCTCTTTCCTCCGTGTCTTTTGCGTCCTCGTCGGAAAAATCGGGCTCGAACACCGATTTTTCTCTGACGGAGCGTGGTATCTTCGAATCTATAAACCGCGCAAACTCACGTTGTTCCTCCGTTATGCGCGGCTTCCTTTCGGGAATATAAGAAATTATAGCGGCGTAAAGAAAAATTAAGAAAACGGCGCTCCATAAAAGTCCCGTCCCGATTCCTCCGAGGGCGGAAAGCGCGCCGAGAAACAGCAATATGACCGCCGCAACGGGCAGATAACGCATTCTCTTTTTACGACCGAATCCGCATTTTACCGCACTTATGATGAGAACGGTAACGAAAACGACCGTTGCGGCGGCAATACAAGAAATATACGCCCAGCCGCCTATCAGCGCGGCAAACTTTTCCGCAACCGCAAATATTATATCTGCCATAACACATACACCTCTAAGCGATGATAATATCGCGGAGAAGTAAATTTACGGACTGTTTTAATGTATTTTGACTATTTTTGTCGCTTTCCGAAAATTTCGGAAAATTCATTTTTCAAACCGTGAGTTTGCAAGGTCTCCGCATCTTACCGTCTCGCCCGAATAAAGGTTTACGAGAGTCTTTTCGACGACTTTCACGCCGAGCGTCTTTTCCGCCGCCATAGCATAAAGTTCCAACTGCAATGAGTATTTGCGTTTAAGCCGCGCGGCGTCGAGAGACGAGTATTTATAATCGAATATCCGCGCCTCGCCGTCCTTTACGGCAAGCAGGTCGATTACTCCTTGAAGTAGAACCGTCTCCTTACTGTCCGTGCCGAATACGGCGCGCGCGGGAACCTCCGCCATAAATTGCTTTTCGCGGTATAAAGAATACCCGTCGAGCGCGTCGAAGGCGCCGCCGCCGACCGCGCGCCCTATCCGTGCCAGATTCACTTTTCCCGCCTCTTCGCGAGAAATCGTGCCGCCCGATATCATTTTCTCTATCTGTCCGTCGAAATCAGACGAAGCAAAATCGTAATTTTCCAAAATCCTGTGCGCTATAAGCCCGCGCTCCGCGCCTGTCCAGTCCTCTTCCCCGAAAAGTACGCGCACGGGATATTCCCTCTGAAAATTGCGCTCGACCGCCTTGGTTACGCTACCTTTAAGGGGCAGAACGGTGTCGCACGAAAACGGATAGACGTATAAGAAATTTTCGCGCATGCGGGCAACGGTTTTTTCGTCCGCCGCGCCGACGAGCACCTGCCGTCTTTCCCGCGTTATGTCGGTAAAAGCAAAGGAATCCGCATCCCATTCCGTAACGCCGAGACTCGCCGGAACATAATCCAAAAATCTTTCCGCGCCGCAAAACTCCGCCTTTCTCCCGTCCTCTTTCCCCTCGAAAGTCAAGTGCAGCGAATACTGCGCGCGCGTTACCGCAACGTAGAAAAGCCTTAGTTCCTCCCTCAATCTGTTTTCACGCATCTTTTCGCGCATGACGCCGCGAAGAAGCGTCTCTTCGACGGTGCGCGCGGCGTCGTCGTAATATCTGACCGCAAACCCTAAATCCCTGTCGGCGAGAACCTCCTCCCTTTCGTCCTCCGTATTGGCTCTCCTCTCCAACCCGCAAACTATCGCGACGGGAAATTCGAGACCTTTCGACGAGTGAATGGTCATGACTCTCACGGCGTCTTCTTCGGCGCTTTCCGCGACGTAAAACGCATCGCTTGCCGAATCGATTTTTTTAAGAAATTCCTTTACGGTATATCTGCGCTCTCCCGAACAGGCTACGGACATAAAACCGTGCAGACGCCGCGCTCCCGCCTCGCCCGCCCGCGACGCAAGAATATAATTTTCATAGCCGCAATCTTCCGTGAGTCTGACGAGCGCACCCGACGCACCCGTAAAATCTGCGACAAAACGTATTTTTTCATAATACGATATAAACTCCGAAAATCGCGCGGCGAGCGCAGTGCCGCTCTTTTCGGTATAATACAAAAACGCGGCGGTAAACCCTCCTGCCCCCTGCGAGCGGTCGCGGTTGTCCGAATAATACAGCGCCGCCTCCGCAAGGTCCTCTTCGGTAAATCCGCCTATCGGACTTAAAAGCGTGCTGACGAGCGGTACGTCCTGATAAAAACAGTCTATAAGTTTAAGCGCGTTCACGAGCGCCGCTATCTCGGGATAATCGCACACGTTTTCCTTCACTTCCGACACAACGGGAATACCGTGTTTTATCAGCCCCGAAACAAGCCCCGATATGTATTTGTTGTTTCGGTTTCTGCTCAATATCGCTATATCCGAAAAAGTTACGCGTTTATTCTTTTTCTCCTTCGGGTCGTAAAATTCTTTCTGTATTTCGCCGTTTATTATCTCGGTTATTAAAGAGGCGACCGCCGCGCTCTCGGTACTGCGGCTCTTCTTTATCTCCTCCATGATGTCATATATTCTCGGCTCTTCTTTTTCGACGCGGCGCGTCCCCTCGGTTTTTAAAAGATGCAGTTCGCATCTGCCGACGGCGTCCTCGGGATATACGCCGCCGCTCACGAGCATGGACGTGTTTTTATAATCGAGCCCCGCATACCGTTCCGTCATCGAATAGGAAAATATCTCGTTCGCGGCGTCTATAACCGCGGGAGCCGAACGGAAATTATGATTGAGAAGAACCGTCTTTTCGCCGCGGGCTTTCATTGCGCCTAACTTTCCCGCGAATATCTCGGGACGGCAGCCGCGGAAACCGTATATGCTCTGTTTTACGTCTCCCACCATGAATAAATTATCATCGGAAAGCAAAGAAATAATTTTTTCCTGTACTCCGTTTATGTCCTGATATTCGTCCACGAAAATATATTTATATCCCGACTTTACCGACCTCAATACAGTATTATCCGAGAGAACGCGCAGGGCAAAATGTTCGAGGTCGGCAAAATCGAGCACGTTTTCCTCACGTTTTGCCGCCGCATAGTTTTCCGAAAAGCGTTTCAGCACTTCGGAAAGAATACGGGTGTGTTCTCCGAGTCTCGGGAAAATCTCGCGGTCGTGCGCTTCATCCGTAAGATGCCGCGAAAACCTTTTTATCGTCGACATAAACTCGGAGCGAACGGAGAGCGCGGAGTTTTTAAGAACGGTGTCGTCCGCCGAAAGCCCTCTGCCGAAATCGGCGGGCAGTTTGTATTCCTCGAATCTTTTTACTTCATACAGCCCGCCGACCTTTAATTCACTAATGTCTGCGGCAAGGCGAGACGTGAAAACTCTGCCTTTTTCAAATTTTGCCTTTTCGCATAATTCTGACAGTTTTTCGGCGCGGGAAAGCAAAGAACCGAGCGTTTTGTCGAGATAACTTTTATATTCCGATTTCAGTCTGTCAAAACCCGCATCCGAATAATTTACGACGTATTTTTCCAAAAATTCGTCGGGAGAAGTTTCCGATTCGCAGTACTCGTACATCGAGAGTATGAGTTTTTTAAATGCCTCGTCCGAACGCTTTCTTCGATGACGCGCGGCAAGCATGGCAAAATCGGGATTTTTCCCGTCATAAAATTCCTTGAAAGTTTTTTCCATGCTCTCTTTTTTCAGAGTATCCGACTTGTCCTCGTCCGCTACCGCGAAATCGGGTGCGATTTCCGCCGCGAAAAAATATCTTCTTAAAAGACGGGCGCAGAAAGAATGGAGCGTGCTTATGTCTGCGGCGGAGACTTCCGCCAATTCCGAAGCGAGTTTTTCGTCGCCGGAATTTATTTTGTTTATGAGCGCGGTTTTGAGTTTTTCTTTCATATCCGCCGCCGCCGCTTCGGTAAACGTAACGGCGAGAATCTCTTTTACGCCAGCCTTACCTTCCGATATGAGTCTTATCAGCCTTTCAATCATCACGAAGGTCTTGCCGCTTCCTGCGGAGGCCGAAACGAGTATATTGCCGCGGTCGTGCATGACCGCTTCGAACTGTTCTTTTTTAAGTTCGGGCATCTTTCTCACCTCCCGTGCCGCATGCCGCCGCGGCGATTAAAGTGTCTTCGTTTACGCCCGAAAGTTTTCTTGCGTCCTCCTCCGTCGCACCGCAGACCGCCGCAAAAGGACAGTATCCGCACGCCGTTTCGTAGGGCGAGGCTACTATCACCCCTTCGCTCATCTCGCGCGCGGCGTTCTCGCTCATTTTAACGGCGTAATCGGTCAGAGCGGACATGGCGGATGCGGGCAAAGCGTCTTTTATCTTGCCGTCCGCCACCGTAACGGGAATAAATTCGCTTTCGCCCTGCCGCTCTATATCCCTGTCCTGCGCGGTTACAGCCTCCTTTTCTCCGAGCGTCTTACCAGTAACGAGCGGTGGAATCTTTTCGCCCACTTTCCGATAGGGGTCGGAAACGTGCATATAGTAAGCCCCCGCGAGTTTCTTTCCGCACGACTGTACCGCCGAAGCATACAGATAGAGTTGCAGTCTCGTGCCCGAGAAAAGCCCCTTGTCCATATTGCTCGCAGAACCCGTTTTATAATCTATTATCCTGAAATAGTCCCCGTATGTATCGACCCTGTCAATCTTGCCCGAAAGTTTTATCCTTCCGCCAAGCAGTTTTATGGCGGGATAGACGGGTCTTTTTTCGGGGTCGTCGCCGAAACCGACTTCCAAATTCCGCTTGTCGGGATAAAAATCCGAACACGCGAGCCAGCGAGCGGTCATAAAACAGAACTTGCGGCATTCTTCCAACGCTGCGTCAAGCCCCGCTTTCAGCCTCGCGTCCGACAAAAATATTCTGTATTCATCCTTATTTATCACCTTTTTCGAGACTTCCTCAAAGAGCGCGTCCGATTGCGCCTTTTCCGTAACGTTCTCCGCGCGGGAAAGATATTCTTTGAAGATTTCATGCATGATGATTCCGACGGATATGCCGTCCAATGCGCACTCTTCGCGCTCGGTCGCTTTCAGCCCGTGTATCATGAACGACCTGTAAGGACATTTATAAAAGTCCTCTATCGCGGTGGGCGAAGTAACGTCTTTTAATAGTATGCGGCTGTCCGATACAAGGCGCTGTTTTATCTCCTTGTTGGCGTATTCGGCTATCTTTTCCGCTTTTCCTCCGCGCTCCGCACGGTAAAACGACGCCGCAACGGTGAAATCGTCCGTCTTGCCGCGCGCAAACCGCCCCGCCTCGCGCGAAAACGACCTGAGCCCCTGCTTTTCGGTAAGATAATTATGTCGCTCGGGAAAGGGCTTTAACGTAAACATTTTTTCAAGATACGAAAGTATCTCGCTTTTAACGTTCTTCTTGCCGCCCGAAGAAATCGGATACGAAAGATACAGTCTTCCGGAAAACGCCGACATGCCGAGCGCGGTCTCCTCCCTCGCGCGGTGATTCACCACCTGTATTTTCGGCTCGACGAGCACCTTTATGCGCGAAAGAGCGTTTATGTCGCCGTCTGAAAGCAGCGCAACGTCGTCTTTGATTTCGGGAACCGAAGACGTCAGCCCTATCGCGAAGAGATTCTCGGCTTTTACGAGCGCGGTCTCCTTGAATCCGCCGATAAAAACCGCGTCGTTATACTGCGGGATTATGGAAAGTTCCATAGCGGCAACGCCGCTTAAAAACACGTTCTTATATTCGGTATAACTTATCTCGCCGTCGCCGAGGATTTTATTCATCTCGTCCGTAAGTGCCTTGGTCGCGGCGTATATCTGGTCGTTTAATGCGGCTTCCTCCGCCTCGCCCGCCTTTTCGAGCAAGGGCGAAAAGACCGCGATTTTTTCTTCCGCGCGCGATTTGATAAGCAGGCGCGAAACGTCGAACACCGAAAAATATTCGCATATTTCCTGTCTGAACGCTTCGAACGCGGTAAACAGTGCGTCATCTTCCGCGGCAAATACCAACGGCGCTTTGAATCTCGAGTATTCTATATTATATTTCAAGAGATAATTTTCAAACTTGTCCGCGAGGGTTTTATCCGCGCAAATCAGCGGATTTTTGAAAAATGCCGAAAGACTTTCCAACGAAAAGCCCTTTCTGAAAACTTCTATATACGATATTATCAAAGTTATAAGAGGGTGCGCGTCGGGTTTTTTCTTCTCGTCGAAAAAACACGGGATATCGAGCATTCCGAAAATCTCCCGTATCTCCCTTTTATATAAATTCTTATCGGGACAGATAACGG
The DNA here is from genome assembly GCA_944367535.1 of uncultured Clostridia bacterium. GTDB lineage: Bacteria > Bacillota > Clostridia > Christensenellales > Borkfalkiaceae > UBA1259. Next base: position 73,031 of record CALVWQ010000001.1, on the reverse strand, counting down.
TGCAATCGCGATAACGGCATTCGCCGCGCATGACGCTCTCCTTTATGACGGAAGCGACGGCGTTTACCTCCTGACGTCTCCCCTCGGCGGCGAAAAAAAGTATTTTGTCCGTTTCGACGGCGCTCCTTTTAAACACCGCGGGATTGAACAGCCCCTCGGCAATAATTCTCCCCTCCTCGCCGTAATCGCTCTTTTCATACTCTTTATTTACGCGCAATCCCGCGTCCGCGCAAAGCCGAGAAAATATATTGCCCGTCTCGTTGACGAACGCAAAACCATTGTCTCCGCCCGCGAGCACCGCCGTTACCGACGCCGCCCTTTTAAGAAGCGCGCTTATTGCCCTGCACATCTGAACGGTCAGCCCCGTAAATCCAACGATAAACACGTTCGCCCGTGGTATATCCGCGTCGTTTTCTATAATCTGCGGCAAATCGGCAAGCGCCGAGTTCTGGTCCTTTAACCCGTTTTCCGCCAGATAGTCTTCGTATGCGGAAAATACCGCGGCTACGTCTTTCAGTTTGTTGCCGAGGATTCCTTCCGTCTCGCCGCACGCCGCTGCCATCACATCCGGCGTAACCGCCGCGCTCTTTAACTGTATTATGAGTTCATACAGAGAGGGCGCAAGGTTTATTCTGCTTTTATTGAAGCAGGAAAGCTGTGCGCGGTTAAGTATCCTTTTCACGACCATGGCGGAACCTTCTTTCGAAAGCAATGCGGAAGAAGGTTTTTTTACGCGCAGATAGTTACCGAAAGAATATACTTCGGTATTGAAACTTCCGCCCGTTTCGCGCGCGATGCGGCGCTCCGCCATAAGCGAAACTTTTTCCTCGCAGAACACGAGGTTTTTGCCGTCAAGCCCGCGCGCCTTATCTTTTATTATGCGCGCCAGCGCGTCGAACAGCCCGAAATAAGAATCGGTTATTATCAGTTTTGCGCTCTTTTTTTCCATTTCACTTTATATTGTACCACACATTTTCGCTTTACGAAAGGTTTTCACCGAAATAGTTTTAAAGTTTTTCCGCGCAGTATTTTACAATCACGCTCTTTTGTGCTATTATATTATATACTGAAATAAAACGGAGTCAGTTATGAAAAGAAAAATCACGGGAATGATGCTCGCGGTAGTATTCCTCGCGCTGCTTTTAGGCGGATGCGGAAACTCAAAGAGCACACTCTCATTCAACAACGCCTTCTCGCTGTACAGCACAGATACGGTGGGATACAAAGACAAGAACCCCTCCGCGGGATACAAAGAAACGCTCTCTTATGACGTAATATACAATGCCGATGATTATGCCTTTAAAAAAGACAGTTCTCTTTCGGACGGAGATATTACCGTTTCCGTCGCGGGGACATACGCTTCTACGTTGGAAATCCTTTCGGTGCTCCCCGCGTCCGTAACAACCGACATCGAGCGCCCCGCCGACGCGGGTGTGTATCGGCTTACGACCGAACTCAGGCTGAACGCGAACTATACGTTCCCCGTCTCCCCCGAAAACAACTGCGAAAACGAGGACTATATCGTAACCGAAACGTATTTCTTTCCGTTCAGCGAATCTTTCCTGCCGGTCTGGTCAAAAACCACATCCGAATATACTAACGTTACTTTCGGGAACGGAACGGGATATTGTACGATAGTCAAAAGCGAAGCGGAAATTATCTACAACTCCTCTGAATACACGATAAATTCGCGTTCGCTCGAATACCGTTCGACCGACGAAGAAAAAGACCTCGGAGAGTCGGCGGAAACAGTCAGCAAAAATTACGAATACACGGTGAAGACCGTCATCGACAACACCCAACTCATATTCGCGTTACGCAACATCAATCTCGCGACGGAAAGCACCTATGTTCTTCCCGTGGTATCTTCGAGTTACGGTCAATCCACCGACCTTTTAGTCAAGAACAATCAGGAATACACCATTAACGACGCAAACATTTCTTACAACGGCTCGCAATATGCGGGGCCAATTACCTTAAAAGAAATGATTTATTCGATAAATTCCACCAATACTTCGGGGTCGGCGCAGTATGTTTATATACAGAAAGAAGCGTTGAAAAACGGTGATGCGGTCGCAGTACCTTGGATATCGGCGCCTTACAGAATAGTTACCCCGCTTACGGCATACGGCTCATTCTATCGTCTCGGTTCTCTCGTGTTCACACTCGGGAAAATCGAAATAACCGAACCCGCCTGACGAAAGTTCATAAAAGAATGGACGATTATAAACGCATAATCAATATTTCTTAATTCGTAATATAAGTTTTTAAAATATACTTTATAATCTGTGATTTATATATTTAATATTATATAAACGATTGATAAGTACACGAGAATTTACGATTAACAAATTACGCCCCCGCGGCAAGCCGCGGGGGCGTTTTAATATATGTCTGATTTTTAAGTTTAATGCTTTATAATTTTTACTTCTTTACCGCTGCTTTATGCAAGTTTCTTCGTCAACAAACCTCAACCTATCGAAGAAGTGAAATCGCCGAAAGCGTTGACTCCGAGCACCAATGTTTCACCGCTCTTTACGGTTACGCTCGTTTCCGATTCGGTCAGTTTTTCGCATTCCGCAAACGCCCATGCTCCTATCTGTCTGACACCCGTAATTGTTACCTTTTTAAGAGACGATGCGCAAAAAGCATAATCGCCTATCACTTCGACATCCACGGTAAGAGAAGTGAGTTTAGTCGCCTTGAAAGCGTTGTTCCCTATTTTTTCCAGTTTAAGCCCCTCAAAAGAAATGCCGCCGTCTTTAAGCGCCGTCGCTCCGACAAACGCACTGTCATAAATCTTTTTAAGAGTCGAAGGAAGCGAGATGCTCTGAACGCCGCAATTTTCGAACGCAAAAGCGCCTATGGCGTTTACCCCCTCTCCCAATGTGATTTTGCTTATCTGGGCGAGACCGCTGAACGCATACATGGGTATACCGTATTCGCCGCCGGGCATTACGGTAACTTCCGTAAGGGTATAAGGAAGATAATATGTTGCCGTCGACGAACCGAAATTAGCCGTAACCGCCGCACCCTGTTCAAATTCTTCCGTGCCGAATATATGACAGAATATACGCTCCGAATCCACAGCCTTGTCTTCCGCATCCTGACTTTCTCCGAGATAAGAATCGGAATCTGCATTAAGCCCTATAAACGGGAGCGTTATTTTTTCAAGTTTCTTCATTGATTTGAATGCGCCCGCGTCTATCGTTTCGACCGTGGCCGGAACGATAACTTCGGTAATGGTATTGTTGTCTTCGAACGCGCCACCCTTTATTCTGCCTATAACTATATCGTTATCCTCGGCGTACTTGCCCAAATCGAGCACCGAAGTTTCCCCTTCGAAGCCGCCGACATATCCGTAAACTGTATAATAGTCGTCTCCGCTGAATTTCTTGACGAGCAATCCGGTATCGCCCGCCCCCTTTCCACCGTTATTGCAGGCTGCGACGCCGAAAACGCTTACCGCGCAGAGCATCACCGCCAATATTATCTTAAAAAGCCTTTTCATAGTAACTCCTTTTTACGTTGAGCCTTTTTATACTCAAATAGTTTATCATTTATAGAAAAATTTGTCAACAGATAATATTTATTTGCCCCCTATTTTTCGCATTTTCCGCACAGTACTCCCCTTTTTGCGTCCGCGACGGCCGTTTCTCTGCGATATTCCGCATTTAAAACGACACGCCCCGCCGCTTTACGAAGCGGCGGGGCGTGTCACTGAGCTGTTACAGTATGACTTTTCCGTCAAAGAAACTTTCAAAATATCCGTTGGTGTCTGCACCCGATTTTTCAAACACGCCAACTAGGTCATAAGGGTCGGCGTTTTTGAATTTATACTCTGAGTAATATCTTTTTAATCCTTTAAAGAATATGTTGTCGCCCACGGTTTCCCGTAAACAATCGTACATAATTGTCGGCTTTATGTATGCAATGTTGACGTATTCGTATTCTCCAGAATACTCGCCCAGTCCGCGCATCATTGAAGTGTCCGCGCCGCCGAACAGTTTTTCGTATACAGAACAGAAAAGCTTATAGGTTTTTTCCGCCGCTTCCACGCACGACTGACGCGTATAGCCGTAATCGGGATGATTTTCATAGAACAACACGACGGAATATTCGGCAAGTCCCTCATCTAAAAAACCGTATTTTATTTCGTTGTTTCCCACCGCGGTCTGCCACCACTGATGTGCCGTTTCGTGCACTGTAACTTCCAAATAAGCCTTGTCTTCGAGCGAATCGCTTATCATTACGAGCGACGGAAACTCCATTCCTCCCTGCACGAATTCAGTCTGCACCACGGCGAACGTTTCATAGGGATATTCCCCGAAAGTATTTTCAAAATATCTGACAGAATCGACCGCCGCTTTGAGCGACTTGTCGGGCGCGGCGTCATCGTAGAAATAATAAGTTATTTCCGTGCCCAAAGAAGTGTCGCATACCGACTCGAACTTATCGGAAAGAACAAACGCGAAAGACCTCACGTTCTTTGCCGAATATACGGACGTACGCATTCCGCCGTTTACGACCGAATCTGAAACTTTTCCGCTTGCCGCAACCACATATTTCTCGTCCGCCGTAAGGGTTACGGTATAATCGGCGCAATCACTGAAAAACGGGTCGCCGTTGGCATAATACAGACACTCATAGAAAGCGCCGTCTTCTATCCCGCACAATATGGGATAGAAATTCGCAAGATTTACGGCTTTGCGGTTTATTCCCGTGCGGGCTATAACTTTTGCAAGTTTTAAAGTAAAGTCCACCGTTACCTTAACCGTTTCTCCCGGAAACACCTCTTTTCCGAGCGCTACCGAGAGAATGTTCTGGTCTTCACCGCATATTTCGAAAGCAAGCGGACTGCCGTCCGCGTCCTTTACAGTCGACACTGTCATATCCCCGTAATTGACGCCGTTATAGTATGCACGGGCTCGGTATTGGCTGCTTATGGGTGAATACGCCGCACCGCTCCTGAACGCGTTGCCAAAAAGGTTAAATTTAAGTTCGGTAAAAGAATTTTCGGTACCGTTATAAAAACTCACCGTTTCAGAACCCGTAAGCACTTCACCGGACAACGAGCATTCTATTGTGTAAGTTGTGATTTTATCCGCGCCGCTCTTGCAGCCGTAACCGGCAAAAACCGCGCACGACATAATAAGCGCGAGGACAGCAAATAAAGTTATAATTCTTTTCATAAGAAAAACCCCGAATAAAATAGTTTGTACGACTTCTTAAAACTATTTTATTCGGGGTGTCTTGCTTTAATGCCTTTATTTTGCCGATTTATTTATATTTAGTGCGATTTTAATGGCATTAGCCTTTTATCGCTCAATCTTATTTTTCGTCGAAAGTAAGATACTTAGAAGGATTTATGGTTTCTCCGTCCTCAATCACTTCGAAATGCAGATGCGCGCCATCCTTATATTCCTGTCTGTTGGTTACAGAAACTTCGCCTATTTTCTGACCGCGCGTAACTTTCTGTCCCACATACACCTCATCGGGATCCGCAAGCGAATTATATACCGTTTTAAGCCCGTCGCCGTGGTCTATCGTTACAGTAACCCCCTCCAATATACCGTTCGTGACGCTCTCTACCGTACCGTCCTCCACCGCATAGACGGGCGTGCCCTCATCGGCGAAGAAATCCACCGCCATGTGCGCGGTAAATCTGTTTAATGTGCTGTTAAACACCATTGTGTCGCTATACTCCTTGATTTCCGTCGCGTTTTCAACGGGCATTACAAAACTAATCACGTCTACAACAGGCTTTTCAGGCTCTTCAGTGTCATCCGGATTGCCTACGGGATCTTCATTGTCGTCGGGGTCAATCGGAACTTCAACGTTATCCGAAGGATCGTCCGGCAACTGACCCTGGTCGACGGGTTTCGACCTGCTCGTCAGGATAAGAGTAAGCGATAAACCTATCGCCAAAATGCAGAACGCAAGTATGAGATATACTGCGTTTCTCCTTAAAAATGTTAATGTTTTGCTCTCTGAATTTTTCATTTTACAGTTTCCTCCAAAAACTTTGTTGCATTGATTATTGCCTAAAAATTTTTTTATATACGCTTGCGGAAAAAAATTTTCAAAAACTTCCGTAAATCAGCGGTGCACCTATCTTAATCCCGCGACTGCTCTCGAAAATCTGCAAATTGACTTCTTTTCCTTTCAGATTTTCGCGATAACGTATCTTTTCGGAATAGCAGTAATAACTTATTCCGTCCTCGGTTTCTTCTCCGAACACAACCGTTGCGAAAAATGCGCGCATTATCTCTTCCGCGGTAATCCCTTCCTTAACGGTGCAGCCCTCACCCTCTACGTTGCCGGACAGCCTGTAATCTTCTCTGCTTACGGTAGTAATATAAGAGTCGAAAGACCCTTTTTTAAAATAGAGTTCAAACGTATCCGAAAACTCCGCGAAAAGCGGCGCGCGCGATGCGGCAAACGCCCCTAAAAAACATACCGATACAGATATAAATACAAGAAAATATGTAAAAATTTTGCGGGACATAAAAAATACCCTCCGTTCTTCACGGAGAGTATTGACACATTTTCTTTTTTTTATTCGTTTTTTATCGCTCTTATTTTTTAGAGTTTTTTATTTTGATTTTATAAAATTGATAACACTTTTCATTTGACTAAATTTTTACAGCCGTAAGCCGGATGAGTTTTTTCAAATCCCGCCCGTTTGTTAGATTTTTTATTTCGGCAAAAATATAATGCGAAAACAATAAAAAATTTTCTATTATAAATTTATGAACTTATAACTGCCTTAATATAATCTATAATAAAATCCTTTTAAAAATACTCCGCGAGTTCGTCGACGCTCTTTATTACCGCGTCAACCTTTATACCGCTTTTTTCATAATCGTTAAAAGTCGTTTCGCCTGACAGCACCAGCGCGGTCTTTAATCCCGCATTTATGCCGAATGCCATATCTGTATAGAGCCTGTCCCCCACCATAAGCATATATTCATTATCTGTACTGAGTTTTTGTGCAACATACTCGGCCATATATGGATAAGGCTTCCCTATTATGATATCAGGATCTCTTCCGTTGCTCTCCTTAAAAAGCGCAATGAACGAACCGGCGTCGGGTATCGAACAGTATTTTGCGGGACAGACTTTATCCGGGTGTGTCGCTATATATCTAGCCCCGCCCGCTATAAGCCTGTTTGCGATTACAATTTTATCATAACTTAATTCTTTGTCGAAAGTAAGCAAAACGGTGTCCGCGGTATATTCCTCACCCTTGTTTGCGATATTATATCCTTTTTTTAGTAGGTAACGCGTTACTTCTCCCGTAGCGAGAGGGTATATTTTACCGACTTTCTTATCCTCTTTCATTACCTCCGCGGCAACCGTAAGCGATGAACAGATAAAATCGCCTTGCTTATAAAGATTGAGCCGCGCAAGCTTTTTGCCGTATTCATCGTCCGTGCAGGATGAATTATTTGTCAGAAAAACAATCTTTACTCCTTTCTTTCTCAATATATCGAGTGTCTTGTCCGCGTTACCTATAATAACGCCGTCTAAATACAGCGTGCCGTCGAGGTCGAAAAGCACTGCTTTTATTTTGCCGAATTTGTTTTCCATAATTATCTTTAAAAGTTTAATTTATTTTTATTTAGATGAATATATTTCTATTAAAATTTTTTATCGGCAACTGCTTATAAACAGTGTTACGAGCGCATTGCGATTATAACAAATCCGTTCGTAAAGGATTTATCAGTTTAAAAAAAATTTTATTATAACCTTTAAATACAGTATATAAATTATATAAAAATCTCTCGGGTTTTACAGATATTCGGTAACGCCGCTTTCTCTCGCCACCGACATGCCGTTTATACCGAAAGGCAGATCTCCGCAATGCTTTATCGCAAGCGCAATATTTTTATAATCAGCATTTCGCTTTTCGTTCGAAAACCTTTTATCCGATATGTCTTTAGACGCCGCAACAATCCCCGATTTTCCTATATCAACATTGCTATTTTTGTATTTCGCGATTTTTTTATTTGACTCTTTTTCCCCGTCCGTTTCGCGGAATTTCTCCGAATTCTCGGCAGATTTATTAAGCGAGTTCGCGTCAGATTTATTAAACAAGCCCGAATTTCCGGTTGCCGCGGCATATTTTTCAAAAGGCAAATTCGGTGTTGCGGCGTCGGCGCCCGAAAGAGCGTAAAATGCCGCACTTATTTTCGAAGCAGCTAAATTCTGGCTCACGATTTCGCCTTTAAGCCGCTCTTTAAGCATGGCCACGGCGTCTTTTTTCCTGTCGAAAACAACTGCCTGCTTTTTAAGACCTTCGAGATACTGTCCCGCGTCGGTCCCCGTCATTTCGGCAATCTTTTCCGCTCGGGAAATATAATCGGGAAAACAGAGCAACTTTTCATAATCTCCGCAAAACAGCGCATAGTAAACCCCGCTTATACCCGAAAACAATCTCAATTTTAGGTCAGGAGAAATACTGTTTTTACCTCCAAGCAAAAGTTCGGCTTGATTTAATGCCGAAAAATCGAAAAGTTTTCCGTGCGCGGCGGCGTTGGCGAGTTCCGAAAGAAGTCCGTTATATATTAAAAGCGTCGGCATCTCTTCTTTTTTATGCGCAAAAATTCCGAATACGTCGATTATAGCCTGCCTTGCGACGGCATAAGCATCTTTATCCGCGCGCTCCCCTTTGAGCACACAGCAGATACGGTAATCGGCAAGAGCCGGGATTTTACTTTCAGTGTCGAGATATGAAAGAGCAAGTTCCGCCCTTCGCGCAGCTATCGCGTCAGAGTCTATGACGACGTGCCGCCTGATTTCTGTCTTTATACAGTCCGTCGCGTTTCCGTTTGCTATAAATATGTGCGGTGAAAGAATTCCGTCTAAATTAAAATCGCGCACGAAACACACGAGCGGTACTCCCGCGAGTTTGGCGCAATACTGCGCGAGCGAAAGTACATGATTATCCGCCGCTACTATAAGCCTGACGTCCTCGGGAGCACGAAGCACGTCTCCTGCCGCCTTTACAAAATCATAACTGTCGTCTACTACTACATTATAAGCCTTTGCCCCCGCCGCATTAACGGCAGAGGTAAATTCTGTTCCCTTTTCCGAAAAACTGTTCTTTCCGAAAAGAGATACGATTTTACCGCGGGGCGCAACGGATAAAATTATTTCTTTCAATTTTTCCGCCGAATTCCCCGAATAAAAATAAAAACCGTCGCCGCGAGCGATTTTGTCTTTATACAGCGTTTTTGCACAATTATTAAGATTACAGACTGCTTTACATATATCCATAATATAAGATTCATAGTAAAGTAATTATATAAAAAAGTCAAGTAAATACTTAAAAAAAGGATTTTTTGTCAAAAATTACCAAAAAAATTAAATTTTTTTCAAAAATTCGACAAAAGTTAGGAAAATCCCTTGAATTTTCTTGTTTTTATGGTATAATAATATAAACAAACTGAGGAGGTTTTTAATAAATGAACAAAAACGAACTTATCAGAGCTATTGCTAATAACGCGGGAATAACCCTTAAAGACGCCGCCACCGCTTTGGACGGATTTATAGGTGCCATCACGGAAGGTTTGAAAAACGGAGAAAAAATTCAGATTTCCGGTTTCGGTTCTTTTGAACTTAAAACCAAAGAAGCAAGAGAAGGCATCAATCCCAAAACGGGCGAAAAAATTAAAATCGCCGCTTCCAAAATTCCTGCTTTCAAGTTCGGCAAAGCTTATAAAGATTCTTTTAATTAAGTCTGTATTGAAAACAAAAAACATCCCTGCAAGTAAAGTCGGGATGTTTTTTATTTATATTTTTTTATTGCGTATCTGTCGTTACTCTGTTAGAAAATTAAACTAAAAATAAAATATATAAAATAATATGAGAAGTTTATTATTAATTATTTAAAACTTGATAAAATAAAATCGCAGAATAATATTTTCAAAAAGTCCTAAAAAGTATAAAATATCAAATCATAAGGCACTTCACAATATTTTTTACATCATTACTATATGCTGACGATTTTCTTTACTAACGTTTTTTATAAAGCATAAAACCCTTAAAATAAAAAATAATTAAAAATTATCTTTCATTTACAAATAAATAAACTGATTTTCATAAATCAAAAAACTTTAACATGAAAAAAATTTCAAAATATCCATCAAATACCATTAAATATTATGATTTTTATAAATCAAAATACTTTAAGATGAATAAATTATTATTGAAATAACTATAAATTTTCGATGATAATATCAAATTATATTATTAAAATTTAAAACATCATCATATTATTATCAATTTACAAATTCTATTATAATAGTATAAACAATTTGTTTTTCTCATTATTCAAATAAACAAAATTCTTATTTAACACCTTTATAATACCTTTATCTATTATTTTCAGTTTATAATAAATGCAACCTATTGCTGATATATTTTTCCGTTCTTTCATGGCCTTTTACCTGTTATATTTGCGGTTACAACTCTTACGCGTATTAAACTGAAAAGTTATTTATGTTATACACTTTCTTTTAACTTTCTTTGAATTGGTAAGTATATTTTATGCAATGGGTTGCGTATTTTGAATATATATCTGAAATTTGTTTATTAACTCGATGATAAAACTTTACAAAAATCACGGCAGGTATTAGCGCACCGCTTTTTGTTATCATGGAACTTGTCAAATCGAAAACGCGGAAGACAACTTGTCGTCCGCGAGAAAAGTGGTTATCGTGAATACAATATCGTGATTACAACCCGCTAAACGTATAAACATTCGCTTATTCAGAAATTAAATTTCCGCGATAAAATGCGTAAGAATTTTTGCAATGGCGAAAAGACGGTAATATTTCTATATCCAATCAATATAATTATGCTTTTAACACTTTTAAATTTTATTGATTAAACTTTAACTATTAAAAATTATATTTCCGTGCTCAGAAGATTATCTCTTTGTTATCCCGTTTGTCTGAATAGTGCAAAACATCATTTTTATAAAATAAATAGGGCGTCATCCCTTTTCATTCAAAAAAGTTTGACGCCCGAAATATTTTTTATGATTTATTCTACGGCCTTTATCAACACCATTCAACAAAACCGCGCAACACAAGAATTTTTGCCGAACATTTTTATCCCATTCAGCAAAAATCCGTGAGCATAATCTTTTCCTTACAAATAAAATACTTATCCGGAAAAAACTTATTTTATAATCTTTGCAACAACACCGGAACCTACCGTTCTGCCGCCTTCACGGATAGCGAAACGGAGACCTTCTTCCATGGCGATCGGGGTTATGAGCTTGACATCCATTTTGATGTTGTCGCCGGGCATAACCATTTCGACGCCTTCGGGAAGCTGAATGGAACCGGTAACGTCAGTAGTTCTGAAATAGAACTGAGGACGATAGTTGTTGAAGAAAGGTGTATGTCTTCCGCCTTCTTCTTTGGTCAGAACGTAAACCTGGCCTTCAAACTCGGTATAGGGTTTAACGGTACCGGGTTTCGCGATAACCTGTCCACGCTCAATATCTTTTTTGTCTATACCACGGAGAAGCGCACCGACGTTGTCGCCTGCCTGTGCTTCGTCAAGAAGTTTACGGAACATTTCAAGACCCGTGATAACGGTAGTCTTGCTCTTTTCCGAAAGACCGACGATTTCCGCGGGGTCGTTGACATGCGCAACACCTCTCTCGACTCTGCCCGTAGCAACCGTACCACGGCCGCTGATGGTGAACACGTCCTCAACAGGGAGAAGGAAGGGTTTAGCTTCGTCTCTCTCGGGCGTGGGAATATATTTGTCAACAGCATCCATAAGTTCGAATATGCATTTGCATTCGGGAGCTGCTTTGATTTCGTCGGGAGTATGGTCAGCCTGAGCATATTCCAATGCTTTAAGAGCAGAACCCTTGATTATGGGAGTTTCGTCTCCCGGGAAGCCGTATTCGTTGAGAAGGTCTCTGATTTCCATCTCTACGAGTTCCTGCAATTCGGGGTCATCGAGCTGATCGCATTTGTTCATGAAAACGATGATATAGGGCACACCGACCTGACGAGCAAGAAGAATGTGCTCTCTGGTCTGGGGCATGGGTCCGTCCGTCGCCGCAACGACGAGGATCGCGCCGTCCATCTGCGCAGCACCGGTTATCATGTTCTTAACATAGTCGGCATGTCCGGGGCAGTCAACGTGAGCATAGTGACGGTTAGCCGTCTGATATTCAACGTGCGCGGTGTTGATTGTTATACCTCTCGCTTTCTCTTCGGGTGCTTTATCGATTTCATCGTATCTCATCTTCTGAGCTTCACCAAACGCGGCAAGCGTCATGGTGATTGCCGCCGTCAAAGTAGTTTTACCGTGGTCAACGTGTCCGATGGTACCGATGTTGATGTGCGGTTTGCTTCTGTCAAATTTAGCCTTTGCCATTCTTGTTTCCTCCAAATTTTCTTGAATGATGATAATTTTTTTATTTTATATTTTTATTTTATTTCCACTGAAACGGAAAATTTTAACTATTTACCCGACGCATATCCCGCCGAGCCGTAGACAATAATAATTTTACAATAAAATTAATGAATTGTCAACAGTTATTTACGCTTTTTTACCTATTATCTTTTCAGCGACCGACTTTGGAACTTCAGCGTAATGGTCGAACTGCATGGTATAGTTACCGCGTCCCTGTGTTCTTGAACGAAGGTCTGTTGCATAACCGAACATTTCGGCAAGCGGAATATGAGCGTCTATGACTTTTATTCCGTTTCTGTCCTCGGTGCCCTGAATTATTCCGCGGCGCGCCGTTACGTTACCCATAAGGTCTCCGAAATAAGCATCGGGCGTAAGTATTTCTACTTTCATAACCGGTTCAAGCAATACGGATTTTGCCTTCTGCAATCCGTCTTTAAGCGCCATACTTCCCGCTATCTTAAATGCCATTTCCGAAGAGTCGACGTCATGATAACTTCCGTCGTAAACAGTAACCTTGAAATCCACGACTTCATAACCTGCAAGTATACCGTTCTTCGCCGCTTCCTGAATACCTTTATTGATTGGCTGAATAAATTCCTTGGGAATGGAGCCGCCCACCGTTTCGTCCACAAACTCGTAACCTTTACCGGGTTCCTGAGGTTCAAGACGAATCTTACAATGACCGTACTGGCCGTGTCCGCCCGTCTGGCGTTTGAACATACCTTCCGCCTCGACAGCCTGACGTATGGTTTCCTTATAAGCAACCTGCGGTTTACCGACATTGGCCTCGACCCTGAATTCGCGGAGCAGCCTGTCCACGATGATTTCGAGGTGAAGCTCACCCATACCGGCGATAATTGTCTGACCCGTTTCGGTATCGGTATAGGTCTTAAACGTGGGGTCTTCTTCGGCGAGTTTTGCGAGCGCAAAGCCCATTTTTTCCTGACCTTGTTTGGTCTTGGGCTCAATAGCGACCCTTATAACGGGCTCCGGGAATTCCATCTGTTCAAGTATTATCGGGCTGTTCTCCGCACAGAGTGTATCGCCGGTCGTAGTTTCTTTAAGACCCACGAGCGCGCATATTTCACCCGAATAAACCGCTTCGACTTCCTCTCTGTGATTGGCGTGCATGCGCAGGATTCTCGCGATTCTCTCTTTTTTTCCTTTTGTGGAATTATAGACATAAGAACCGGTTTTGAGGACACCCGAATACGCACGGAAAAACGCGAGTTTTCCGACAAACGGGTCGGTCATAATCTTGAACGCGAGACCGCAGAACGCTTCGTCATCGGACGGTTCTCTCTTGGTCGGATTTCCGTCCATATCCACGCCTTCAACCGCGCCTATATCGAGCGGACTGGGAAGATAGTCGACTACCGCGTCGAGCAGATTCTGAACGCCTTTATTCTTATATGAAGAACCGCAGAGGACGGGCGTAACTTTCATGGCAAGGGTAGCCATACGCAGTCCCTTTTTTATATCCTCAACCGAAAGGTCGCCGTTCTCGAAATATTTTTCCATGAGCGCGTCGTCCTGCTCGGCGGCAAGTTCTACTATCTGTGCTCTGTATCTGTCGCACTCCTCTTTCATGTCGTCAGGCACGTCCGTAACCTTAATTTCCTTACCGAGGTCGTCGAGATACAGGTCGGCTTTACGTTCGATGACGTCGACAACTCCCTTGAATGTATCCTCTTTGCCTATCGGAAGCAGTATGGGGATTGCATTAGTATGAAGCCGTTCGTGCATCATCTTTACGGCATTATTGAAATCCGCGCCGTTTATATCCATTTTATTGACGTACGCTATTCTCGGCACTCTGTACTTGTCCGCCTGACGCCACACCGTCTCGCTCTGAGGTTCGACGCCGCCCTTTGCGCAGAAAGTAGCTACGGCGCCGTCAAGGACTCGGAGCGACCTCTCGACTTCTACTGTAAAGTCAACGTGTCCGGGAGTGTCGATTATATTTATACGGTGTCCTTTCCAATAACAGGTAGTCGCCGCACTGGTTATTGTAATACCACGCTCCTGCTCCTGCACCATCCAGTCCATGGTAGCTTCGCCTTCATGAGTCTCGCCGAGTTTGTGCGTCTTTCCGGTATAGAAAAGAATACGCTCGGTTGTAGTGGTCTTACCTGCGTCGATATGCGCCATTATGCCTATGTTTCTTGTAACGCTTAAATCAAAATCTCTCGGCATAATTTATCTCCAAATTAAAATCTGTAATGAGCGAACGCCTTGTTTGCCTCCGCCATTCTGTGAGTATCTTCTTTCTTTTTTACCGCGTTGCCCGTATTATTGAAAGCATCCACGAGTTCGGCTGAAAGTCTTTCGCTCATAAGACGCTCACCTCTCTTTCTCGCGGCAGCCACAAGCCAACGGATAGCAAGCGTCTGTCTTCTTTCGGCACGGATTTCGATAGGCACCTGATAGTTTGCGCCGCCGACTCTCCTCGCCTTGACTTCAACCATGGGCATGATGTTGTTGAGTGCCTGATTGAACATTTCCTTGGGTTCCTGACCGACCTTTTCTGCGGCCGAAGTAAATGCGTCATAGACGATTCCCTGCGCGATTCCCTTCTTCCCGTCGAGCATAATCTGATTGATGAGTTTGGTTACGACTTTGTCGTTGTATACGGGATCGGGCAGAACATCTCTTTTCGCTATATTGCCACGTCTCGGCATGATTAAATCCTCCTCTGATTTTTTTGCGCCGTCAATCGGCGCTTTTAAGGGTAAACCCCTCAGTACGGCTATCACTTGCCCTTTCGGGTAGCGAACCTTCTGCTTTTTAGCATACTGCCTACCAATCGGGTTAATTTTCCGAATATCCGATTTTAAGTAGGTGCTTTTGTTTGATTATTCTTACAATTTCTTAGATTAAGAGCAACTAAACGTCTTGCTGTTATTTGGGACGTTTTGCGCCGTATCTCGACCTTGCCTGCCTGCGTTTTGCAACGCCTGCGGTATCGAGCGCGCCGCGGATGATATGATATCTTACGCCCGGCAGGTCTTTGACCCTGCCGCCGCGAATAAGCACGGAACGGTGTTCCTGCAAGTTGTGCCCTTCGCCCGGAATGTATACGATACCTTCCGCCTTATTCGTCAGTCTCACCCTCGCGATTTTACGAAGCGCGGAGTTAGGTTTCTTGGGCGTAGTCGTTGTAACCGACAAACACACGCCGCGCTTTTGCGGACATTCGTCCAAAGCGGGGGACTTGGATTTGTAAGTTATCTTCTTTCTGCCCTGTCTGATTAACTGTTGAATTGTTGGCATGCTTTTACCTCCTTAAATTTCTCGGTATTCGGAAAACGGATTCGGAACCGTTTTTGAAACAATTTTTAAAATAAATTTTGTATATTATCTGCCGTCGATTTACGCTCGGCAAGGTATTATTTTATCATTTTCGCGGCGGATAGTCAACACATTTACCGCAAATTTAACGTTATTTACAACAATATTGCGCTTTTTGCGCCGATTTCGGCGCGAAATGTGCTGAATATTACACCTCTGACACGCGAAATGACAATTATGCGCCTTCTTCCTCCGCGGGAGTCATTCTCGTGATAACAGTCTGCGGGGAAACGTTCTTGTAATTCTTTATGCCCGTACCTGCGGGAATGAGTTTGCCGATTATGACGTTTTCCTTTAATCCCACGAGCGGGTCTATCTTGTTCTTTATCGCCGCTTCGGTGAGCACGCGCGCCGTTTCCTGGAAAGATGCCGCCGAGAGGAAACTCTCTTTTGCGAGTGCCGCCTTGGTTATACCTAAAAGTATCCTCTTTCCGACGGGCGGACGCAGTCCCGCTTCGAGCGCTTTCATCGTCTCTTCTTCAAACCTGTAAAGGTCTACCTTTTCGCCCGGCAGAATATCCGTATCTCCCGGATTTTCCACCTGAACCTTTTTCATCATCTGGCGCACGATAATCTCGACGTGTTTATCGTTGATGTCAACGCCCTGAGAACGATAAACACTTTGTATTTCTTTCAGTATATAATCCTGAACGCCCTTGATGCCCTTGGTCTTTAATATATCCTGCGGATATACCGCGCCGTTCGTCAGCACCGTGCCGGGTTCTAC
This sequence comes from uncultured Clostridia bacterium, assembly GCA_944367535.1. Lineage (GTDB taxonomy): Bacteria > Bacillota > Clostridia > Christensenellales > Borkfalkiaceae > UBA1259. Next base: position 56,503 of record CALVWQ010000001.1, on the reverse strand, counting down.
GCTGTCTCCGTCTCTGACGACGACGCCCGTACCGAAGGGTATTGCGTAATCCTTGCTTTCGCCCTCGTCGGTTCTGACTATAACGTGAATTATCTTGTCTTTTTCTTCCACGGTAACCGTTCCGTTGTATTCGCACACTATCGCGGCGCGCTTGGGTTTTCTCGCTTCGAAAAGTTCCTCGACCCTCGGAAGACCCTGAGTTATATCGCCCGTACTCGCGATACCGCCCGTATGGAACGTTCTCATCGTAAGCTGCGTACCCGGTTCGCCTATGGACTGCGCGGCGATTATTCCGACCGCCTCGCCCACCTGCACGGGATTATTGTTGCTCATGTTCTTGCCGGAACATTTTGCGCACACGCCGGTCTTGGACTTACAGGTAAAGATACTTCTTATCTCCACTTCCTCTACGCCCGCTTTCACTATTTCGTCCGCCATGTCTTCGGAAATCATTTCGCCCGACTTGACCATGACTTCGCCCGTCTTGGGATTCACGACGTCGGCGACGACGAAACGTCCCGCAATCCTGTCGCGCAGGCTCTCTATTATTTCGCCCTTGCCGCCCGTAATCGCCGTAACCTTTATTCCCTTCGGCGCCTCGCCGAGTTCCGCGAAACAGTCGTCCTCTTTTACGATGACTTCCTGCGACACGTCCACGAGACGACGGGTAAGATATCCCGAGTCCGCGGTTTTAAGCGCGGTATCCGCAAGACCTTTACGTCCGCCGTGCGAAGAGATGAAGTATTCGAGAACCGAAAGACCTTCACGGAAGCAGGACTTGACGGGTATTTCGATTGTTTTTCCGTTCGGGTCGGTCATGAGACCGCGCATACCCGCAAGTTGTTTTATTTGGTCGATAGAGCCACGCGCACCGGAATTTGCCATCATGAGAATGGGGTTAAATTCATCCAGCGTCTCTTTCAGTTTGTCGGTAACATCGTCCGTCGCCTGTTTCCAGATGGAAACGACCTTTTTATACCTTTCGTCGTCGGTTATAAATCCTTTTTTGTAGAGGTTCTCTACTTTGAGGACATGTTCTTCCGCCTCTTTAAGTATAGCGGGCTTATCTTTCGGCATATGCATGTCGAAAACGCTCGTCGTTATTGCACCGATGGTGGAATATTTAAATCCGAGTTCTTTTATCTTGTCCAGCACTTCGGCGGCACAACTTGCGCCGTGGCGTTTAAAGCACGCGCCGACGATTTTCTGCAAATCTTTCTTGCCTACGAGTTTATCAATCTCATATTTAAGATAATCCTCGTCGCAGTTTCTCTCGGTAAAGCCGAGGTCCTGCGGAATAGCTTCGTTAAAGATAATCTTGCCTACCGAAGAATTTATTCTGCCCGAAACCTTTCTGCCGTCCACCTCGACAGTTCTTCTAACTATAATTTCGTCCTGCAAGCCTATCTTGCCCGTCTGATAAGCCATAACCGCCTCTTCGGGCGAAGAATAGGACACGGTATATTCGGGGACGCCGTAAACCTCGCCGTTCTCGTCTTTCGCGCCTTTTTTATTGTACTTGCCACCGATATGACGACGGATTATGGTCAGATAATACGAGCCCATAACCATATCCTGAGTGGGGCTCATGACGGGCTTGCCGTCCGAAAGTTTTAAGATGTTGTTGGAAGCAAGCATCAAAAATCTCGCCTCCGCCTGCGCCTCAATCGAGAGCGGAACGTGCACTGCCATCTGGTCGCCGTCGAAGTCGGCGTTGAATGCGCCGCAGACAAGCGGGTGCAGTTTTATCGCCCTGCCCTCTATAAGAACGGGCTCGAACGCCTGAATGGAAAGTCTGTGAAGTGTAGGTGCGCGGTTCAAAAGGACGGGGTGGTCTTTAATAACGTCCTCTAATACGTCCCACACAACCGTCTTTGCGCGCTCCACCGTACGCTTCGCGTTCTTTATGTTGTGACAGATATTGTTCTCCACGAGTTTTTTCATGACGAACGGCTTAAACAATTCTATCGCCATTTCCTTTGGCAGGCCGCACTGATAAAGTTTCAGTTCGGGTCCCACGACGATAACCGAACGTCCCGAATAGTCGACACGCTTTCCGAGAAGGTTCTGACGGAAACGCCCCTGCTTGCCGCGGAGCATTCCGGAAAGAGATTTGAGTTCTCTGTTGCCCGCGCCGCTTATAGCCTTTCCGCGCCTGCCGTTATCGATAAGCGCGTCGACGGCTTCCTGCAACATTCTCTTTTCGTTTCTTATGATTATTTCGGGCGCGCCGAGTTCCATAAGTTTTTTAAGGCGGTTATTTCTGTTTATGACGCGCCTGTAAAGGTCGTTTAAGTCACTGGTCGCGAATCTGCCGCCGTCCAGCTGCACCATCGGGCGGAGTTCGGGCGGAATGACGGGAAGAACGTCTAATATCATCCATTCGGGACGGTTGCCGCTCTTTCTGAACGCCTCTATTATCTCGATGCGTTTTACCGCACGGATACGCCTTTGACCCGATACGTTATCCTCTATTATTTTTTTGGTTTCGGCGCTTTCCTTGTCGAGGTCAATCGCCATGAGGAGTTCCTTTACAGCTTCGGCGCCCATGCCCGTCTTGAACGAGCCCACGCCGTACTGCTGTTCGTAGTCCTGTTTTTCCCTGTCGTTTATGACCTGCTTATACATGAGCGGGGTCGTGCCCGGGTCGAGCACTACGTGGCTCGCGAAATACAGCACCTGTTCAAGCGCCTTTGGGCTCATATCAAGGATAAGACCTATCCTCGACGGAACGCCCTTAAAGTACCAGATGTGAGATACGGGAGCCGCAAGTTCGATGTGTCCCATCCTGTCGCGGCGCACCTTGCTCTTGGTTATCTCGACGCCGCACTTGTCGCATATAACGCCTTTATAACGTATTCTTTTATATTTTCCGCAATGGCACTCCCAGTCCTTGGTCGGTCCGAAAATCCTCTCGCAGAAAAGTCCGCCCATTTCGGGTTTCTGTGTCCTGTAATTTATGGTTTCGGGCTTGGTCACCTCGCCGTAAGACCATTCTCTTATTTTCTCGGGAGACGCAACTCCTATCTGTATTGAATCGAAATTGTTAAGTTCAAACATAATCCGCTCTCCACTCCTTACTCGTTTTCGTCGTCGTCGAAATCATCGTCGTCGAACATGCTGTCGTCCGGAACGGTGGTGTCGATTTCGTCGTCGTCATCGTCGAACATATCCTTGGCATTGAACCCGAAATCTTCGTCGAGGTCGACTTCTTCATTGTCCTCGTACGGAATTTCATCCGCATCGGACTTGCCGAAGTCGTCAAGCGAAACTTCCTCGTGCGAAACTTTCTCTCTCACGGGCACGAAGTCGTCTATATCGCTTTCGATGAGATCTTTTATCGCGAGTTCTTCCTTGTTCTCGGTCAGCACCTTCATATCGAGCGCAAGGCTCTGCAATTCTTTCAGAAGCACCTTGAACGCTTCGGGAATACCGGGTTCGCTTATGTTAGTACCCTTGACTATCGACTCGTAAGTCTTTACGCGGCCGACAATGTCGTCCGACTTGACGGTCAGTATTTCCTGCAAAATATGCGCCGCGCCGTAGGCTTCGAGCGCCCAGATTTCCATTTCCCCGAAACGCTGTCCGCCGAACTGCGCCTTACCGCCGAGCGGCTGCTGCGTTACGAGGCTGTACGGACCCGTAGAACGCGCGTGAATCTTGTCGTCGACAAGGTGTATAAGTTTTATCATGTACATCTGTCCGACAGTTACCCTGTTTTCGAACGGTTCGCCCGTTCTGCCGTCGTACAGTTGAATTTTGCCGTCAACTTCGCCGTCGGGATTGACTATATTGTTTTCTTTGAGAAGTTCTTTTATATCGCTCTCGGTCGCCCCGTCGAACACGGGCGTAGCAATCTTCCAGCCGAGTTGCTTGCATACGAGTCCGAGGTGTACTTCGAGGACCTGACCTATGTTCATACGCGAAGGAACGCCGAGCGGGTTAAGTACTATCTGCAAAGGCGTGCCGTCCGCCATGAAAGGCATATCCGATTCGGGGAGGATACGGGAAATAACGCCCTTGTTTCCGTGGCGTCCCGCCATCTTGTCGCCGATTGAAATCTTACGTTTCTGAGCGATGTAAACGCGGACGAGTTTATTTACGCCGGGCGACAGTTCGTCTTTGTTGGCACGCGTGAAAATCTTGACGTCCACGACCACGCCGCCTTCGCCGTGCGGCACTTTTAAGGAAGTATCCCTGACCTCTCTCGCCTTTTCGCCGAAAATGGCGCGGAGCAGTCTCTCTTCGGGGGTGAGTTCCGCCTCGCCCTTGGGCGTGACCTTGCCGACGAGGATATCGCCGCTGTTGACTTCGGCACCTACTCTTATGATACCGTCCTCATCGAGGTCTTTAAGCGCGTCGTCGCCGACGTTCGGAATGTCGCGCGTTATTTCCTCTTCGCCGAGACGCGTATCGCGCGCCTCTATTTCGTGTTCCTCGATGTGTATCGTCGTGAACACGTCGTCTCTTATGAGTTTTTCAGAAAGAAGTATCGCGTCCTCGTAATTGTAGCCTTCCCAACTCATGAATCCCACGAGTATGTTGCGGCCGAGCGCGAGTTCGCCGTTCTTGGTAGAGGGTCCGTCCGCTATGGTCTGACCTTTCTCTATCTTTTCGCCCTTGTCTACGATAGGTCTCTGATTGAGGCAGGTGCCCTGGTTGCTTCTCTCGAATTTTTTGAGTCTGTATTCTCTGTCGGTACCGTCCTCTTCGGTAACGACTATCCTGTCGCTTGCGACGTTCTTGACGACGCCGGCGTTGACGGCGTTGACCATAACGCCCGAGTCGTAAGCGATACGCCTCTCTATACCCGTGGCGACTATCGCGTTTTCGGGACAGAGCAGCGGGACTGCCTGACGTTGCATGTTCGAGCCCATCAAGGCACGGTTGGTATCGTCGTTTTCAAGGAAGGGAATAAGCGCCGCCGCGACCGAGATAAGTTGCTTCGGAGAAACATCCATATAGTCCATTTTCTCCTTGACTTCCTCGATGATTTCGTCCTTATGACGGCACGAAACACGGTCGTTCGCGAAATACTTGTTGTCGATAAGGGGTTCGTTCGCCTGCGCCACGATGAAATTATCTTCCTCATCTGCGGTCAGATAATCGACATGCTCGGTAACGATTGTTTCAATCGTACCGTCCGAATTCATGGTATGTTCGACTTTTCTGTACGGCGATTCTATAAATCCGAACTCGTTCACCTGCGCATAAGCGGCGAGCGAGGATATAAGACCTATGTTCTGTCCTTCGGGGGTTTCTATCGGGCACATTCTGCCGTAATGAGAGTGGTGCACGTCACGGACTTCGAAAGTCGCCCTGTCGCGGTTGAGTCCGCCGGGGCCGAGCGCCGAAAGTTTACGTTTATGCGTGAGTTCGGCAATCGGGTTGGTCTGGTCCATGAACTGCGAAAGTTGCGAGGAACCGAAAAATTCCTTTATCGCCGAACTTACGGGACGGACGTTTATAAGTCCCTGAGGCGAAACCTCTTTCGGATCCTGCGTCGCCATTCTCTCTTTTATGACCCTTTCGAGCCTCGCTATACCTATGCGGAACTGATTCTGCAAGAGTTCGCCTACGGAACGAACGCGGCGGTTGCCGAGGTGGTCTATGTTGTCGATGGAATTAAGGCCGAAGTTGAGGTCCAAGTTCACCGAAACCGCCGCGACTATATCGTCGACGGTTATATGTTTATGATTAAGTATATCGAGAAGCGGGCGTATATCCTTTTTACCTTCGACGGTAAGCGGCTCTGTAATATTTTTGTCAAGCATATCATAGAAAGCAAGACATGCTTTTACGAATCTGAGCCTCGTTTCTCTCGCCTTTTCGTCGTTCTTTTTGTCCTCGGGCTTCTCTTCGCCCGCGGGAATCGTCCTGTCCTCGATATAGAAAAGAGCGTTGATTTCTTTTTTGAGGTCCTCCGCAGTCTGTTCGGCACCTTTTTCTTTTGCCGCGGCGTTTACCCTACCCGAAAATTCGAGCGCGGGATAATAGACGTAATCGAGAAGTCCGAACAACTTGGGGTCATGACCGGTGACTTCCTTGAAACTTACGACGTTGTTCGCGATTATCTTGTGTCTCACGCCGTTAACATCCGCCACGACACTGTTCACGCCCGCGTTCTGAATTGCTTCCGCAGTGGGCTTATCGATAATCTGACCCGCGGTGGCGAGCACTTCGCCGTCCGAAGTGATGACGTCGTCCGCGAGTTTTACGCCGACAAGCCTCACGCCGAGGCGCAGGCGCTTGTTGAGTTTATATCTGCCGACGCGGGCAAGGTCGTATCTTCTCGCGTCGAAAAAGAGGTTTTTCAGATGCTGCTTTACCGCCTCGTCTGTGGGTATTTCGCCCGGGCGCAGACGGCGGTATAATTCTACAAGACCTTCCATTTCAGTCTTGGAGGTGTCCTTAGCCGCGGTATTTAATATCATTTCGTCGCCCGCAAAAAGTTCGCCGAGAGCGGCATCGGTACCGAAACCGAGTGCTCTTAAAAGAACGGTGGCGGTAATTTTACGCGTTCTGTCTACATGAACCCATAGAACGCCCTGCGAATCCTGTTCGAATTCCAGCCATGCACCGCGAGAGGGAATGACTGTCGTGTCGAATATCTTTTTACCTGTCTTGTCCATCTGTTCGCCGTTGTAGACGCCGGGAGACCTGACGAGTTGCGAAACTATGACGCGTTCCGCGCCGTTGATGATAAACGAGCCGTTATCGGTCATGAGCGGGAAGTCGCCCATAAATACTTCTTGATCGATAATTTCTTCCGGAACTTTGACCTTGTTTACGAGTCTCACCTTGACGCGGAGAGGAAGCGCGAAAGTCGCGTCCCTGTCCCGACATTCTTTTTCGTCGTATTTCGGTTTGCCGGCAAGGCTGTGGTCGAGGAAATACATCTCGAAGTGGTCGGAATAGTCGGTTATGGGAGAAAAGTCTTCCAAAACCTCGCTTATCCCTTCGCGTATAAAGGCATCGTAAGAGTCTTTCTGAATTTTGACAAGGTATGGCAAATCAATCGCTTCTTTTATTTTGCTGAACGTCTTTCTGGTTACCTTGCCGCATTCGATTTCGGATAGTTTCCGTGTCATCAAAACACACTCCTTAAAAAATTAAAATAATTGGCGAACACTGTTTACAAAACCGAATTTTTATTGTATAATAATTTCTGTCGGTCAGTTTCGGATAAGTTTATCGATGATTAAATCAAATTTCGGGCATTTTCTCCCTATTTTATTGCCGTTTTTTCCGAAAAAGGCGATAAAAATCGATAATAACCTATCATAGTGCATTATATAATCCTACATTAAAAATCAAACAAAGTCAAGCGTTTGTTTTAAATTTTTAAAATTTTATTTAAGATAAGACATTTTTCGACAAAAACGGTGTGATTTTATGAGAATTGACAAATTCCTGAAAGTTTCGAGAATTTTAAAGCGCCGCTCCCTCGCCGCCGAAGCGGCTTCGGGCGGGCGGGTCAAAATCAACGGAAAAACGGTAAAGCCATCGCACGAAGTGAAGGCGGGCGACGTGATAGAGTTGGGTTTTAACAGCGGCACGGTGGCGTTCCGCGTGCTCGACGTTAAAGAGACGGTCAGAAAAGAACAGGCGGAAACGCTTTACGAAATTTTAGACGAGTCTTAAACATGAAAGTATCGGTATTGATAGCCGCCGCAGGCAAAGGCGAACGCGCGGGATTAGGAAAAAACAAGTTGTTCGCCCTTTCAGGCGGACAGACGTATCTGGAAAAGACGCTTGATGCGTTCAGAAATAGCGGATTGACGGACGAATACGTCGTGGTGTGTTCTGCGTCCGACATGGATTACATTCGCGCACTGCTTCCCCGTGACGTTGTTTTGGTCGAGGGCGGAGACACTCGCACGCAATCGGTAAAAAACGCACTTGACCTCGTTACGGGCGATATTGTGCTGATTCATGACGGAGCGAGACCTTTCGTTTCGCGCGAGGTAATAAAAAACTGTATAGACGGCGCCGAAAAATACGGCGGCGCGATAGCCGCCGTGCCTTGCAGGGACACCGTTTGCCTTGCCGAGGACAACGACGTAACCTCATACGTCGGCAAAAGCGGGCTTTTTCAGATTCAGACGCCGCAGGCTTTCAGAACCGACCTTATCCGCAACGCATATTCCCTCGCGGGAAACAAGACCTTTAACGACGACGGAGAAGTTTTCCTCGAATATGCGGGAAATCTCCGCACGGTAAAAGGCGATAAAAATAACATAAAACTCACATTTCCCGAGGATTTTGAAGACAGAATCCCCTGCGCCGTCAGGACGGGTGTGGGATTTGACTGCCACAGGCTCGTCGAGGGCAGAAAGCTTATACTCGGCGGCGTGGAGATTCCGCACGACAAAGGGCTTCTCGGACATTCCGACGCCGACGTGCTCGCCCACGCCGTTTCGGACGCCGTTTTGTCTGCCGCCGCCATGCGCGATATCGGGTACCATTTTCCCGACACAGACGCGCAATATAAGGGGGCTGACAGCATACTGTTATTAAAAAGAGTTTTGGAAATAATCGGAGAAAAAGGATATAAAGTTTCTTCCGTATCGGCGACTATAATGGCGGAAAAACCGAAACTGAATAAATTCATTCCCGAAATAACCGCCAACCTCGCCGCCGCCCTCGGAATATCTCCCGACCAAACGGGAATCGCGGCGACCACTCTCGAAGGGCTGGGGTTCGTGGGGCGCGAGGAAGGCATCTGCGTTCACGCCACCGCCGTACTCGTTTCGGACGCGGAATTTTAGTTTACGCAAAAATTTTTTTTATAAAACTATATATATAATTATGTATATATAAAAAATTAAAAATGGGCGCAAACGTAAAAATCGGGTCTTTCGTATTCGCCGCGAAAATCTTCATGAAAACAAAAAAAGACTGAGGAAATCACAAGTACGATAGGGAATCGCTATTTGCGCTTTAACTATATTTGCCGTACACGGCAAGTTAGATTGCAGCGCAGTTATATTCGTCTAACGGCGAGCCGTATCTGGCTTCGCCGAGTTGTGGTAGGAAAATATTATATAACTACGAGCATTTGCTCATAATATAACTTTTGCTAATACAAAAACATAACTGTTTGCCACGCAAACAATATAACTATATTCACACTTTCACTTGCTACACAAGTGAAAGTGTGCTACACTTCTGTAAATAGAAATGGGCGTGAGAATTGCTCTTCTCATACCCATTTGTTTTTTCCCTATGGAACTTGCAATAATTCCGCAGTCTTTTTTTTGCGCAGATAAATTTAATCTCCGTCCGGCTCCAAACTTGCAGCCTCCTCGGCGAGTTCGTCCTCTTCGAGGACGCGGCAGAATTCTTCGAAAACCTCGTCGAGAAGTTTTTCGTCTTCTATGGGAAGAAGTTCGGCGGTCTCCTCGTCGTCGCCAGAAAGTTCGAAGATTACGAGGTCGTCCTCCTCTATACCTTCTATTTGTTCGGCGGGTTCGAATGCAGAGTAATTCTTGCCCTTATATTCTATCGTGCCCACAAAATAAAATTTGAGTTTTTTTCCGTCATCTGTGGTGAGTTCAACAATATCTTCCTCGCAGCCGCAATCGCATTCGCAGTCGCAATCGTCTTCACAGCAACCGTCGCCGCAATGACCGTGAGTATGTTCTTCGCCGCAACCGCAGGCGCAATCTTTTTTTTCTTTTTTGCTCATGATAGTTCTCCTTTTAATTTTCTTTTATTTAAGTCGTTAAGAAACCCCTGTAAAATAGCCGCCGCCGCGAGGCTGTCGACCAACCCTTTGCGCTCTTTTCTGCTTTTACCCTGAGAAATCAAAGTCTCCTCCGCCTCGACGGTCGAACATCTTTCGTCAACGGCAATGACCGCGACGCCGCAGGCGTCTTTAAGTTTATCTATGAAATATTGCGCCTTTTCGGTCTGTACGGAAGGCGAACCGTCAAAGTTTACGGGCAGTCCGCACACCACAGCCGTGGCGCCCTTTTCAAAGATATACCGCTTTATCGCCGCGAGGTCTGTCGCAAGATTTTTTCTGACAAGCGTTTCTACGGGCAGAGAGTATGTATTGAAAGGGTCGGATACGGCGATTCCGATTCTTCTGTCGCCTATATCCAGACAAAGATATCTTTCCACCCGACTATTTTACCATATTTTCCCGCCGCCCGCAAGGATTTTAAGCAAAAAGGCGGAAACGTGTTCCCGCCTTTCGCTATTATTCCTGACTTGAAGACTTTTTTTGATGTTTTCCGAGTTCGTTCATCTTGTCAATCATCTGCTCCTGCCCGTTTCTGACGGCTTGCCTCGCCTTTACCGAATTAGTAACGAGTACCGCTCCGCCGAGCATTCCGAGCATGACTCCGAATAAAAACTTGTCGTCCATAATTTCCCCCTTTGTGGTTACGGGATTATTATGTGCGCTTTTTGTCGTTTTATGCAGAGCCGCGCGTGGTTATAGGCGCATATTTTTTAAAAGCTCGGACAAACGGATAATCAGGCGTTCTTTTTTGACCTGTAATCCTCTATCGCTTTCTTTATTGCCTCTTCGGCGAGCACCGAACAGTGTATTTTCTGCGCGGGAAGTCCACCGAGCGTTTCCACGACCTTGCGGTTGGTAACTTTAAGTGCGTCATCCACCGTCATGCCCTTAATCATTTCGGTGGCGGTGGAACTCGTCGCTATCGCCGCGGCACAGCCGAACGTCTTGAACTTGGCGTCTGTTATTATATCGTCCTTTATTCTGAGCGAAATCTGCATTATATCCCCGCATTTTTCGTTACCCACGGTGCCGATGCCGTCGGGATTCTCTATTTCGCCCACATTCTTAGGGTTTCTGAACACGTCCATCACTTTTTCGTTATACATTTTTAACCTCGCTTTCCGCCTTGAACAGCGGAGACATATTTCTTAATCTTTCAACCGCTTCCTTAATGACTCCCACCGCATAATCCACTTCTTCGAAAGTATTGTGCTTGCCGAACGAAAACCTTATCGAGCCGTGCGCGAGCCCTTCGGGCACGCCGAGTGCCAGAAGAACGTGCGAGGGTTCGAGCGAACCCGACGAGCACGCAGAGCCTGACGATACTGCTATCCCCGCGAGGTCCAAACTGAACAGAATGGATTCGCCCTCTATAAACCTGAACGAAAAATCGGCGTTTGCGGGAAGTCTCCTGTCGCCGTCAGCGGGGCCGTTCAGTTTGACGAAAGGCACTTCCGCGAGCACTCTTTCTATAAATCTGTCACGGAGAGACGCGACGTATTTTGCGTTTTCCTCGCGTTCGGCCGCGGCGATACGGAAAGCCTCCGCAAAACCCACGACACCCGGAACGTTGGTCGTTCCGCCGCGTTTCATACGCTCCTGATGTCCGCCCGTTATAATGCTCTCAATGTTCAGGCCGTTCCTGATATACAGCGCGCCCACGCCTTTCGGCCCATATATTTTGTGCGAACTCATGCTCATCATATCAACTCCGAGCGCCTTTACGTCAATATCCAGCACGCCCGCCGCCTGCACCGCATCCGTGAAACATATCGCTCCGTTCGCGTGTGCTATCTCCGCTATCTCCTTTATCGGCTCAATGGTGCCGACTTCGTTGTTCGCAAGCATGCAGCCCACAAATACCGTATCTTTACGCACTATTGATTTTAAATGTCCGAGGTCGACGAACCCTTCCCCGTCCACCTTCATGAACGATATTTCAAAGCCTTCTTTTTCGAGCGCTTTGGCGGTAGATATCATTGCGGCGTGCTCTATCGGGCTTATGATGAGATGTCTGCCCTTATTTTTAAGCGCATGCGCCGCGCCGCGAAAAGCCCAGTTATCGCTCTCCGTACCGCCCGACGTGAAATACAGTTCGTTAGGTTTACAGTTTATAATTGAAGCTATCGTGTCTCTCGCGTTATCTACGGCCGACATCGCCTCGCGCCCGAAAATGTGCTGACTGTTCGGGTTGCCCGCCATATCCGTAAAATAAGGCATCATCTTTTCAAGCGCCTCTTTGGCGAGCGGAGTGGTCGCCGCATGGTCGAAATAAATGGGTTTTTTCAACATATACGTTACACCTTATTGATTTTATACTTTTATCGTTTACCTTTTATTCGGCAAACCTGCCGACTATTTATATTATTGCTGTAAATGACCTGTTTTATAATCTTTCATACGTTGCCGTTAATCATGTCGGCAATCGTTATGGAGTCAAGAAGTTCGTTGATTCCGTTATAAAGTTTTTTCCAGACCCTGCTCGAAGGGCAGCATTTGCATTTCCCGTCCTTTGTAACGCACTCTATTATCTCCATATCGTCTTCGAGCGCGCGCACCACTTCGCCGACCTTAATCTGTTCGGGCGGTCTGGAAAGATAATATCCGCCGCTCGCGCCGCGCGTAGCCGAAACAATGTTCCTGCCCGCGAGCATTCTCATTATTTTTTCAAGATATTTGCCCGATACGGAAATACAACTTTCCAGCGTACTCGCAGAAACCGTCTTATCGGGATAATTTCTGCCGAGAATATGACAGGCCATAAGCCCGTAATGCGTTTTAGACGACAGTTTCATTACCGTACCCCCACCCGTTATTTTTCCGAGAAAAAGAATAAACCTTCATTTTCTTATAAAAGCATTTCGCTTTCGGAAAAAACCTGATTTTACTAAAAGCGTCTTTTCCGCGTCCTAATCCGAAAACCCGACTTATCCCTGATATACCGCATGTCATTAAATTTTGTCCTCTCGGAGATTTCGCCGCGCATCAGGCTTTGCGGGGTTCGCGAGTTTCGCGTAGGTCGACGCGCTTGCGGAGTTTGCGAGATTTGCGTGGGTCGCCGAACTTGCTAAGTTTGCAGATTTTGCGGACTTTAAGAATAATTTTCTCCATTCCTCAATTGCAACCTTTTTGGTTGCAATTATATTATAATACCGATTATACGTGATTGTCAAACAAAATATCCGCGCCCCGAAAAATTTTTTTCGGGGCGCGGATATTATTTTTGCGGATATCGGCTGATATCCTAGGATATCGAAAATCCTGATTTATTAAATCAATACCGCCGCATCAGTAACCTATTCCCACGGCAAACAACAGCACGAGAACGGTAAACGCAAAGACCGCCAACTGAAAACACCATGTAAATTTAAACCACTTCCCGTAAGAGACATTAGCCATAGAAAGACCTATCAAAAGCACGGGGTTTGTGGGCAGTATGACGTCGCTGAATCCGTCCGCGATGCAATACGTCAGAATCACCGTCGCGGGAGATATGCCGAGAGCGGTGCACACGGGGAATATTATCGGCATAATCAGAATAATCTTCGCCGTCGCCGAGCCTATAAAAATCTGCAAGAACAATATTAGAAGATATATGAGTATTATGCTTACGAAACGCGATTTCCCTCTCAACGATTCGATGACGTTGTAAAGTACGGTATCCATGATGCCGCTTTCGTACATGACGAGTTTTACTGACGACGCAATCGCTATCATAACGACGGCTGGAAGCATGGACAACATGCCCTGCCCCAGCCATCTTAAAGTATCCTTAAAATTTCCGCCGAGGCGTTTACCGCAGACAATTCCGCCGACGAGAAACGACACGGACAGAACGGGTATGGCATAGCCCGATATGGCGCTCACGCTCGCGACGGTTATCAGAATGACCAGCTGGCAGATAAAAAACACGGCGTATGTTTTGAATATGTCTTTTTCGGCGACGGTAAATTCTTCGTCCGTTTTCCCGATTGACGATAATTTAAGCCTGTCCGTCATATATGTAAGCGATTTTTGCGGATTTTTGGATATTCTTCGCACGTGTATAAGCAAAAATCCGCACACCATGGCGAAAATAATAGCGAACATCACTGCTCTAAGCCATATTCCGTCGGATATTTTAGTGCCCGCATACTGCGACGCAAGCCCTACCGAAAAAGGATTGGTTATCGCCGTGGCAAACCCGAAGCATGCAGCCATCATACACATGCCGAGTCCCGTAAGTGTATCGAAACCGAGAGACAGCGCGAGTACGACTATTATCGGAAGCAGAGTAACGAGTTCTTCGAACATTCCGAAAAAACTTCCGAACGCCATGAATATAAATACCATTATGCAGAGTATGGCGCGCTTTTTGTCCGCGAGTTTATATGTGGTGTATTTTATGACCGACCTTACTCCGCCCGTCTTTTCGACAATATTGAAAACGCCGCTCATTATAAGAAGAAATATGCTTATCATTATAACGGTCAGCGCGTCCTCCGAAAAAAACACTCTGAAAGGCGCGGTTATAACGCGCCACACGGCAATCCCCCGCACCTCGCCCTGTTCAAAGCGGGAAAAGTCGATATTTCCGTCCGCCCCAATCAAAAACCTGCCCTGCGGAATAAAATACGAGAGCGCGGCGCTGAAAATAAGAATCGCAAAGAGCATAACGACCACGATAATAAACGAACGCGTGTTTATGTGCGTGAAAGCCCTCTCTTTCGCCGCGACGGCGGCACCCGCCGTTTCGGGCGTCGAAGCAGACTCAAAATCTTTACGGACAGTGTCTTTTCCGTCGCCCTGCGCGGATTTTTCCGCAAAAGACGCTTCTCTCTTTTCTTCTTTTTCCATTTTTACCTTCTCAACCCTTTATTTTCTCGCCGAATATGCAACTTGCAATATACCATTTGACGCATATTCTTTTATCTTGCGGCACAAAAAAATAAATTTCCTTGCCGTCATACAGTTCGAAATCTTCGTTTGCACCGAAAAGCAGTCTGTAATAACGTTCTTTTTCAAAAAACACCCTTACGTCTTTTCCGTCTTCCGTACCGAAATATTCGAGTCCCTGCGCCGTAAGAGTACACTCGCCCGCCCCCGCATGTCTTACGCAGGTTTTTCCGTCCTTCGACGAGTGTTTGAGTTCAACCCGCGCGGTCAGTCTGTATTCCGCGTCCGCTTCCGTCTTCTTCTTAAGCTCGGCGCACTGATAATCGTACCACTCCTGAAAGTTCTTGAAAGGATATCCGTCTTCAAATTCGTATCTGTCCGTTAAACGGGTTTCCATTCCGCATGCGGAACATCTGACGGTGCGGCCGGAAGTTTCTATCGTACATTCTCTTCCGCACTTTGGACAAAGATACAAAATCCCTTCAAGTCCCTCCGCAAGCGTCTTTGATTTATATCTAATTTGCGGACGGGAAGCGAGCCATTTGAAAGAGTCGTAGTCCATAGCCTCGTCGAGCGAGCGCGCGAAAGTGTCGTAATCCGTATTTTTAAGCTGTTCGGAAGAGTAAAGTTTTTCGAGCGTGCACTCCAAAGGCGCGCCCGTGCGCGGCTTATCGCCCCATTTGGGCATGGCAAAATAATTGCCGTCTATTTTCAGAGTATATAAGTCAGCACCCGTCTTGTATAAAAATCTGACGGTGGACTCCTGTATCCCCTCGTATCTGCCGACAGTCGAAAGACGCGCTTCCGGCATCATCAGAATCATTCCCTTGTTCTTTATTACTTTCAGACAGTTTTTGGCGTTTTCGAGGTCTGCCGAAAACATGCTCTTCGGAAACACTCCGCAGCGTTTCATCCATACGCCCATCTTTCTGTGATAAAAATAAAGCCGCGCCGCTATAACGTTGGGTTTGTATTTTATCAGAAATTTAAGCGAGAACATAAAGTCTATAAACGCACCGTGGTTCACGAGCACTATTGACGGTTTACTCAGTTTTCCCGCCTTGTTTTTAAATTTTATGCGGAATTTGAAAAAAAGATAGATATTAAATGCTCCGACAAGTACATTCGAAACAAATCCGTTGGGTTTTTTTACTGACGTATCGGATGTATAAGGTTTGCTTTTCGTCGCGATATAATCGTTCAGCCGCGCTGTCAGCGCGTCGCGCTTTATAAACATAATAAGAATTATAATAACCAGCACCACGAAAACAATCGCGGCGGACACAAGGCTTGCCGCCACCGCAAGATGCCCTAACCCCACGCCTATAAATACCGACGGTACCGCGCCCAATACGGTAAGAATAATATACCTCGGATATTTAAGCCCGGTAGACGCGGCAAAAAAACATATCATGCCGTATGGTATAGCCGGAAGTATATATAAAATAAGAACTATGAGCGAAATACCTCGTGCGGTCTTTGCGCTTTTCCAGTCGATTTTAACGTTTTTTGAATAATAATCGCTCATTTTATTGCCGAAAATTTTATAGGCAATATAAATCAGCGTATTTCCGACAAAGACTCCCGCCGTACATATTAGTACGCCCGTCCATAATCCGTATCCCGCGCCCGCCACTACCTGAACGGGTTCTGCCGGCAGAAACATCAAAATGACCTGCATCATGGCAAGAAGTCCTATCGACACGACTCCTCGCGCGCCGAACATCTTTGCGGTCTCTCTTATTTCTTCGCTCGTTATATCTTTTCTGAAAAAAGTCGTGAAAAGGCGGAAATTGTCCCCGTAGAACAAAAACAGCAGTATCGCCGCAACCGCAACAAGTCCCGCGGCAACAAAAACAACTTTCCCGATTTTACGTTTTCCCATTTTTGACTCTCTTGTTTTTTCCTTGCTTTATACATTATAAGAAAATATAAGATTAAAAGCAATTAAAAACAACACATATATTATTTTCGCAAAGACAAAATCCTTGACTTTTAACGAGCGCGAATTTTATAATAATAAAAAACGATAAAGAGTATCTATATGAAAACCTACGCAGAATATTCGGATATGCCCGCGCAAAAAGCGGCAAAACTTAAAAAGACAGACTGCCGCCTTAAAGGATACGCGGAAAAACTCGTGCTTTTCCCCGAACAAAACCAACTTACGGACACTGAAAATTGGAAATTATTCGTAAATCAGTTCCGCGAACAGACCGACGCCGAAACGGGCGGCTGGCGCGGAGAATTCTGGGGCAAGACGATGCGCGCGGGGTGCATGACGTACTCCGTTACCAAAAACAATAAATTGTATAAAGCGCTCGCGGATTCGGTCAAAGACTTGCTGTCGTGTCAGGATAAGGACGGAAGGATATCGACTTATTCCCGCGAACGCGAGTTTTTCGGCTGGGATATGTGGTGCAGAAAATACGTCATGCTGGGTCTCGAATATTTTTACGATATTTGCAAAAGCGACGCCTTAAAACGTAAAATCGCGCGCGCGCTCATTAAACACGCCGACTATATCGTAAAACGCGTGGGAAAAGGAAACGGCAAGATTGAAATAACCGATACCTCCGCCTTCTGGGGCGGAATGAATTCCTGTTCGATACTCGAACCGTTCGTCAAACTATATAATATAGCGGCGCTCCCGCGACATTTAAAATTTGCAAAATATATAGTAAAAACAGGTTTCTGCAAGGACTTTAATCTTATAGAAGCCTGCCTGAAAAAAGATATCACTCCCTATCTGTTTCCTCAAACCAAGGCATACGAGATGATGAGTTGTTTCGAAGGGCTTTTGGAATACTATTTCGTGGTTCGGGAAGAAAAATATCTGCGGGCAACCGTTAACTTCGCAGACGCCGTAGCCGAAAAAGAAACGACCTTAATAGGCGCGGCGGGCTGTGCCGAAGAACAGTTTAATCATTCCGCATTTAAACAGACGGAAAAAGAAAAAGAAGTCATGCAGGAAACCTGCGTTACGGTAACACTTATGAAATTGAACTACCGCCTGCTGTGCGCGACAGGGGAAAGCCGTTTTGCCGAACGCATAGAGACTTCCGCGCTCAATGCCATGGCAGGCGCGGTAAACACCGAACATCAGGACATGCACCTCGCCAAAGCGGGAGTTTGGGAAGACGGAAAACTTGTATTCGACAAACACGAACCTTTCCCCTTTGACAGTTACAGTCCGCTCTGTTCAGACAGACGCGCGAAACTCATCGGAGGATATATGAGAATGCAGGGCGGCAGGTCCTATGGCTGTTGCGCCTGTATCGGCGGCGCAGGCACCGCAATCATCGGACTTTTTCCCGTTCTCGCGGGAAAAGACGCCCTTTTTATAAATCTTTATAACGGCGCAACGGTCAAAGCCGAAGTCGGCGGCTTTCCCGTAACTCTCTCAATCTCCGCAAATCTCTACCGCTCTTCCGACGTAAAAATCAAAGTAACGGCGACCAAAAACCTGAAACTCGGTTTAAGGATACCGTCTTGGGCAGCCTCCTTTTCGGTATGGACGCAAAACTCCCCTCTCGCTTTCGAAAACGAAAACGGCTATGCAATAATAAAAACGCCGAGCCCCGAATGTATCATAACCGTAAAACTTGAAAATGATATAAAACTTCACAGATTAAACGGCAAAATCGCACTCACGAAAGGACCTTTCGTTCTCGCGCGCACTTCCGAATTCAAAGAGGACGTCTCGCTTCCCGTAAAAATTTCGGCAGATAAAAATAATTTTATTCGCGCCCGTTTAATCAATAAGCCTCCTTTTGATTGCAACATCGCCCTGTCGGTTTCCACCGACGACGGACTCATATCGTTATGCGATTATGCGCAGGCCGGCAAACTCTACGACGGAAAAGACTGCGACGTAACGGTCTGGATGCCCGAAAAATAAAAGCTTATATTTTAATAAAAAAGAGAGCTGCGGGCATTTTTGCCCGCAGCTCTTTTTTCACTCTTTTTTTATGGATAAATTACATTGAAAAATTCGTCATGAGTTAATTTTGACGGGAAAAGATAATTCGCCTATCTCGGCTTTAATATTCAATGCATCCGCCTCTATCTCTATGCCTCGCGAATTTTCTGCGGCGTAAACGGTGCTAGTCAGCGCCTTACCTTCACAGAAAATTTCAAGAGAGAATCTGTCGGATATGACGGTAAGGGATATGTTTTCAGCATCTTGAAGCGGCATTTTTCTTATGCCGGAAAGCGAATATTCGTCTTTTTCCGCTCCGATTATTTTTTCGCCGCTTTCACTCCTGTTTAACACGAGAAATCCGTTTTCTATATATAAAGAAGTAAATTCCCCCTCGCCCTTTTTTACGTATAACTTAAATTTATTTATCTTTTCTGCATCGATTTTAAGTTGATAAACCGAGCCTTCCGCCTTGATTACGCCCTTGAAATCATGTTTATCGATTACTGTCTTTTCCGAAATATATTTATCGAGACCGACAGGACTCTGTAAAAGGCGCCCGTCTTTGACAGTTACGTATCTGGGCAATGTGAGCATACCCGCGAATCCCTCTTTTTTACAGGGAATATTCCTGTCCCACATCTGCATCCATGCTATCATTACTGTCTTTTCGGTATTTGCGAAGAACTGTGCGGCATAAAAATCAAACCCGTAATCAATAATCCCTTCGCTGATTGTGGAAAATTTACCTTTATTGCAGTCTAGTGTCCCCTGGCGGAAAAAATTCGAATGAATGTTTAAATGCTCCGACCCGCGCGGTTCGCTGAACTGGTCGCTGTAAATCATGAGTCCCGCTTTTTCGTTCCAGCACGGACATTCTATCATTTTTCCCGATGAGGGGTAATCGAGAACCGCTCCGACATACTTCCATTCAATAAGATTGAAAGAAGTATACAGAAGAATATCGCTTTTTTCTCCCTTTCTCGAAGCGACAAGCATATAAAATCTGCCCTCTTTTTTAAAAACACACGGGTCGCGGAAATCGTAAGGGCTGAATCCCTCCGGCACTTCGTCCGAGCCTATCACGGGCTCGGGATGCTTTAGGAATTTAATACCGTCATCCGAATATGCGAGGCATTGCCGCTGAAAACATTTTCCGTTTTCATTCACTACTCCCGTGTAAAGAATATAAAGCCTGTCTTTTTCCACTATGGCAGTACCCGAAAAACAACCGTCCTTATCCTGTTTGTCTTCGGGCTTTAATGCCACGGGAAGCCTTTCCCATGTAACGAGGTCGTCGCTGACGACGTGTCCCCAGTGCATAGGACCCCATTCGACGGAATAAGGATGATACTGAAAAAACACATGGTATCTTCCTTTATAATATACGGGTGCGTTAGGGTCGTTTATCCAACCGGTTTCCGCGGTTATGTGAAATTGTTGTCTCTGCATGATTACATTATCCTGAATAGTCGGTCCGCCCACGCCTTATGCGCGGGCGGAACATTTCTATGCGTCATATGAAAGTTTTGTAAGCGCCGTATACCCTTCGGGACACGATTTGGCGTTCGTTACTATATCCGAAACCACTATACCGCCATAATTTTGGTTTGATCCCGCAGTATCCTCGAAAACTATATATATCCTTTCTCCCGCCGATACTAGTTCCGAAAGGTTTATCGCCCTTTTCATCGTATGAGCCTGTGCGTCAATATGTTCGGTCAGATTATTGAATGAGGCAATGAATGAGTCGTCGCTTGCGCGGTACAGTTTCATATATATGTTTCCGTTTCCGCCGCCGCCCCAGCTGAAAGTCATCCATGCGCCGGGGTTCACGACAAACACGGAGGATTTAAGCGTGCCGGTAACTTTTTCATGATTGATATCCGCGGCATTTTGATCCGTATTTGCAAAGCTGAAAAGTTTATTGCTTACGGTACCGTAGTCGGCGCACATATACTTGTAAACGGTATCTTTGCCGACATTTGTTCTTCCCACGACAAAACCGAGCTGCCTGTCTCCGCCGTCGGGGTCAACCGATTGCATATCCCAACCGTCGAGGTTACCTGTCGTGAAGCTGCCGTTTGCGACGCTCGCCGAAAATCCTTCTCCCGCAATCCTCTCCGCCGCGTTGACGGTTATATCGGAAACGACTATGCCGCCGTAATCAGAGGTGGAATCGTCCACGAAAGCGAGATACACGAGTTCGCCCGCATAAGAAGAAGTATCGAAAGACCTCTTTATCGTAGCCCCTTGAAGAGCATTGGTGTTATTGTCTGTATTATAATATGTGGCGAGGGCGAAATCATCCGAATATTTTCTTATTTCCAGACGGACGTCGCCGCCGACTCCGCCGCCCCAGCTCATATTGATATATGAATTTTCGGCTACAATAAAGGGCGATGATTTAAGAGTTCCTTTTACCGATTCGTTATTTATCTGTCCGTTCGAAGCGTCGTCGGTATTTGCAAAACTGAACACTTTGTCTGCGAGCGTACCGTAATCGGCGGTCATATATTCATAAACTCCACCGACGTAATTATTCGTCTTGCTCACGACAAAGCCGAGAGGCCTTTCGCCGTCGTAACTCATTGACCAGCCGTCCGTACCGAAAGCGAAAGAACCGTTGCGAAGAAGGGAAGTCAGATCGGTATATCCGTCGGGACACGAAAGGGCGTCCGTAACGATATCCGAGACCACGATTCCGCCGTATCCGCCCGTCGCATTATCACGGAACACAATGTAAACCGCTTTCCCCGAAAGTCCGAGTCCGCCGAGATTAATCGCTCTTTTGACGGTAGCGGCGGCTTTGTCCGAATTTTCAAAAGTATTGTCGTATACGAACAGGACTGCGTCCGTGTTTTCGTCGCGGATTTCTAGAGTAATGCCCGTATTTTCGCCGCCGCCCCAGCTGAAAGTCATCCATGCCCCGTCTGCAACCACAAACGGAGACGATTTGAGTGCACCCGTAACTCTTTCGCTGTTTTCATTGTTTTCGTTCTGCACAGTATTGGCAAAACTGAATAATTTATCACTTTCCGTACCGTAATCGGCGCATATATACCAGAATTTGTTCCCATCGCCCGAGCCTGCGTTTAGTTTATCTACCACATATCCGAGCGGTCTGCCTTGATTGTCTTGGTCTGTAACGTTTTCGGTAGTCCAACCATTCAAACCGTATATGAAAGAACCGTTGCCGAGGGCGTGTTTATTCGCATAACTGTCTATTAAGTATCTTACCGAATCGTCCCCTTCGGCGTATTCTGCCGAGTTCTTTGCATTCCCCGCGACAGCCGAGAGCGAGCGGACGTTTTCCGTTCCGTTCACCTTGGCGTATACGGTTTCGGTTGCGGTTTCATAATAAGCAACCCCGACAAAATCCCTGTCGTAATTATCGATATAGATATTTGTAAGCGAACCGCCGAACACCTTATATTTATTACCCTCGGCATCTGCGGCATTATAAAGATATTTTTTTCCGTCTTCGGGAGTATTCTCATAATTTATATCTACGGCTCTGTTATTGAGAGCATCCTCTTTGTCGAGACTTTCGCCCACGAGTTTAGAAGGCCCTATAAGCATACCGAAAGACACGACTTTGCTCATATCGAAAGTTTCTGTTTCTTTAAAGCCCGCCATGAAGCGCAGTCCGTTATAATCGCCCGCAATGCGAAGCGACGCACCGTTTACCATGGCGAAATCGCCCTCGGCGAAGGAAAAGGTCCCCACCGAATTTTCAGGCTCGGCAGGCGTTTCCGCTTTTGCCGCGAATGAGGGCACAAGAGACATGGAAACGAAAAGAACAAAAAGAAACGACAGTAAATAAATAAGTTTTCTATTTAACGTTCTGCTCATAATATCCCTCCTCACTTGAAAAGCCCGTTCCAACTCTCCGGCTGATCTGTGTGTTTGTCGTCAAACTGCCCTGCGCTTGTCAACAAAAAATCACTTTGTTCCCCGAACGGAACATAGTCCAATTCGGGCTTCTGATATCTGTTTTTCATACTGCTTCTCCTTATTATATTTTTTTATACGAAATTCGTAATCGATTAGTTCTGATTGTCAGATATAAGATTTGTTGCGGTTTTACCGGGGAGCATATCGCCCGCGCGGTAGTAAGTTATAATCGAATCGAGCGTTATAAACGCGTAATCCGAGGAAGAATCCCTGTCCACTATTTCGATATACGCTTCACAACCCGCATAAACACTGTCGAATTGATAATGGTACTGTATAAGATTCTGTATCTGCATGCCCTGCGAAAGGGACGGGAAGCCTGTATCGTTGAAATTATCGTTTGAAAATCTTCCTATCTCTGTCGGCGAGCCATCGACTATCGCATAAAAACTCATATACACGAGTTCGCTGTTCTTTGCCGCGCCGAGTTTAAATGAGACGGAAGCGCAGTCGTTCAAAGCAAACCTTTCCGACCTGAGTATACCCGTCTGCGCGTCGGTGCTGGAAAAGAAGAATATGCCGCTCTTGTTGTACGGTATTTTTTCCGCCCAGAACACCTCGTCCGACAGGATATTCGCGCTTTCGCCGATATCGCCCTCGACGACTGTCCAGCCGGTAAAATCGCCCGTTTCGAACGTACCGTTTCTTACCTGATATTCGCTCACCGACTCATACTCGTAATTGACGGCGAGCTCAAACGCCTCCCTTTCATACATGAATTCGGGTCGGCTTTCGTAATAAGTTACCACGCTGTCTATTACCATACACCCGAGGTCGTCGGACGAAGTGTTCTCGTCGACCGCCTCTATATAGATAGTCTTCCCGAGGAATGCCGAGAAATCCGCATAATACTGTACGAGGTTTAAAAGTTTCATGCCGTTGGCAACATACGGGAACTGGAAGTTTTTATACTTGACGTTGCTGAATCTCGCGACTTCCGTCTCCCTGTCCTCCTCAACCAGGACAAACCTCAGATATGTGAGAGAATTATCCATACATCCGCCGAGTTTGAAAGAAACGTACCCGCTGCCCGCGACTATAAATTCCTGCGAGCGCATTTTCCCCGTCGCCTCGGGATAATACATCCCGTAATGATACTCTCCGTCTCTGTTATAGGTTATATTTTCATTCCACCAGACGTCGGATTTGTTGACGCCCTCGTTCGAGAACGCGAGACCTTCGGTTACCGTCCAGCCCGCGAGAGAACCCGTCTCGAAATCACCGTTAGCAATCTGATACTCCGTGCCTTCCGCCTTGTCCTCGTATATTTTAACTTTTTCGTACACTTCGCCCGACGGCTGAGCGTCCTCTTCGCTGTAAGTCCTTATATCGTCCACGGAAATATACCCGTAGTAATACGACCTGTCATTATCGACGATGCGCAGATACATGTCTTTACCGAGATATTCGCTGAGGTCTAAATAGTAAGTATAATAATTATCCGTGTTATACACGTTTGACGCATACTGCGAAGGATTTACATACGAGGTGGTGTGTTTCAGAAAATAATCATTCTCCTGCTTTGCTATCATCATATCGTTTTCCGCGAGATACACGCCGACATAACAGCACTGACCGACGGGTTTTTCCGCGCCGCCGACATCTTCGGGATATCGCGTCGCGCCGCCCGCAAGCTTCATGGAGATTACGCCCGTTCCTCCGAGAGTAAAAACACAAGAGCGCAAAACCCCCGTAAATGAATTGGGGATATCCTCGTGATAGCCTTTTCCGTAAAGGTGCCAGTTACCCGTCTGATTTATCGCAATTTCATTGTGTTTTGAGTCTTCCTCAAAGGAAAAGACGCGCTTTGTCGTCACATTGTCTTCACTGAATGCCTTTCCGCTCTCAATCGTCCAACCCGTAAGGTCGCCCGTTTCGAAACCGCCGTTTTCAAGGCTGTATGAGACCGCCGACGACGCTGCCTCCGCTTTCCCGCTCGCGCTTCCGCCCGAAACCGATAGCGTTCCCGTGCCGTACGCCAATATAACACTTAATATCGTTATTACCGTTCTTTTCATCTTCTTCTACCTCACGCACCGAGAATGCTTCCCGTATTGCCGTAATAAGGCGCCGTTACCTCGTCGGTATAAGCAGAACCCATTCTGTAAACGGTAAGCCCCGTTACCGAAAGCGAACAGTTTTCGGCAAAAAATCTGATATAATCGGAATCTTCGTACTTAGGATACATACGAGAAGTAAAGCTCACCGCGCCGTTGACGTAAACTTCCAGCATGGAGCGGTCAAGATAGATTATTATCTCGAATTCGTTCGTCGCCGCCGCCCACTTATGCGAGTTTTTAAGACCCGTTACATATAGAGAGGTCTGCGACCTGTCTATATAGACTCCGTCGCTCCCGAAAACTATTCCCGTGCGCTCTGTCTGATTCAGCGAGTTATAGTACGGGTTATATCTGACGTATATACCCGCGCCGTAATCCGCCGCCGTATTATCGATTTTAAGGGTCGCCCTGATTTCCAGCAAATCGCCGCGTATTTCGCCGACGGCAGAATTTGCCTGTTCCAAAGTCATTGTGCCCGGATTTTCATATATCGTTTCTTCGCGTAGAGTTACGAGTTCGGAAATCGGTTCCACGTCGAGCGAATGACCGTCGTCCGAAAGAAACAGTTCGACGGGAAGGCTTGCGTTATGCGCCCATCCCGAATAATAGTTGTGAGTCGTCCCCGCTTCTTTTCCCTGCGCGATTGCAAACAGTATCGTCCTTCCGTCCGTATAAGATTTGCCCGCCGCTTTTTCTTCGTCGGTAAGATAGGTAAAGCCCGTCTGACCGGTATAAATTCCGTAACCGTAATCTAGAAGTCTCGGCGCCTCGTACCCCGCGTCGGGTACGAATTTCAGATTGACCTTATCGAACGTGCCTATCCAGTAATAACATTCCACCGTCCGCGAGTCGTCGGGGTACTGCGGCGTTAAGAAGAACACGTATTTCTGATTTGAACCGTCCCTCGTCTTTATGGGAAGAAGCTGAATGCACTCCCAATGTATGCCGGCCTCCTCATAAGAAGACTCAAATATATAGTCGTGAAATTCCCAGTCGCGCATGTCCGTTGACGTAAAAAACAACGCGCCGCCGCTCGACACACCTTCCTTCCCTGAACCTATCATCATATAATAGATTCCGTCGTCCTGCCATATAAACGGGTCGCGGAACTGGTTGATTTTGCCTATGCCCGGCTCCTGCGTTACCGCCACCACGTCTTCCACCACCCAATCTTGCAGATAGGGGTCATCGGGGTCGACACAGTGCGCATAGGCGATGTTCTGACCGCTGTAAGTCGAGGTCGTAGTACCCGCGGTAATAACCAGCCACGGAGTGCCGTCGGGACCTATCACCGAGCCTCCCGTCCACACGCCGTCGGGACATATGTCTTTTGTGGGCAGCACCGCTTCTTTGACATATTCCCAGTGCACCATATCCTGACTGACCCAGTGCGACCAGCGTATCTGCGCCCAGTACGGTCCTGCGGGATTACTCTGATAGAACAGATGATAATAACCTTTATAATATATGGCGGCGTGCGGCTCGTTCATCCACATTCCGGGAGGAATTGCGTGGTACTGAGGACGATACCTGTCGCCCGCATATACCGACGGATCGAGCATGACGGACGAATACGAACACTCGGGATGCCCCGCCGCGTCCTTATCGTTATATAAAGCCTTCACTTCCGCGTGTGTGAGCTGCTCGCCGTATATATATACTTCGTCTAAAAGTCCCGCAACCAGATTGCAGTCAAGCCCGTATACCGTGGCGGGGTCTATATATTTACCCACTCGTAAGGGGTCGGAAGACGCCACTATTTTACAGCCGGCATATTCGTTATAGATCTGTTCATATACAATTTCGCCGTTAAGATAAAGGCATATCCTGCCCGTTTCCGCTTCGTACGACGCGGCCACATGGCTCCATTCGTAAAGCGGCAGGTAATTTAAGGGGTCATAAAATGCCGCGGTAAAAATATCGCCCGTCTCGGGATTTTCGAGCGCGACTTTAAGCCCCCACGTCCCGAGATACCCGTATCCCAAAAGCCAGCCTTCCTGCAATCCGACGTCGCCTTTTCCTACTATACAGGTAAGCCCCTCGGGTTTAAAATTGTTTTCGAATACTCTCGGCGCGACCCATGCGCTTACCGTAAGCGCGCCCGTCGATATATTCTTAAATGAGACGTCTTCGACGTAATTGGAAATTCCGTCCATGTAAAGGCAGTTTCCCTTTACCCCCTCGCGCCAGAGCGGCTCGGACGAAGGTTTCATCAGATTTACCTGGTTGTCGGCAGAAAAAACGTAAGATATTCTGAGCGATTGTCCGCTTACCGCCTCTTTGGTATAAAAACCCGAACCTTCTTCAAAGGCATAATACGCAAGGAGCGAATCTTCCTCCTCTACAACGTCCTGCCCGTCGTCCCCTACAACGTCCTGCCCGTCGTCGTTATTGTCCTTCTTGTCGTCATCCTGCCCTTTGCACCCTGCAAAGGCATATAGCCCGAAAGTTATAATCAAAAAAAACAGAACAAGTTTTCCGAAAAACTTCATTTATTCTCTCCCTTGTCTCAGATTTTAAGTCCGCCCGCGCCGATTCCCTCTACTATATATTTCTGTGCGAAAACATAGATAAGGAAAATCGGAATACTCGTTATCACGAGCGAAGCCATGACCTCGCCCGTCGTAACCCCCTCTATGCTCTGTATGGTCGTGAGCGCGGCCTGTATGGGATACAGAGGCCATTCGCCCGGCTGAGGGCTGGGCAAGACCATAGTCGGCCAAATATAGTCGTTCCACACTCCTATAAAAGCGAAGGTGGCGACGGTTGCCACGATAGGCATGGAAAGCGGTATCATTATGACGGAGAATATTTTCAGTTGACTTGCCCCGTCAAGTTCCGCCGCCTCTATATATTCCTTTGAGATATTTGTAAAAAACTGCTGAAACAGGAATATATTGAAAACGCTCACGAGCGGCGGCATTATCACCGCCAGGACCGTGCCCGAAAGGCCTAAGTTATGCACTATCGAATAAAGAGGTATTATAGTAGTTTCGACGGGAACTATAAGCAAAAACATTATGAGAAAACTTATAAACCCTTTGCCGGGGAAACTGAATTTTGCCATTACGTATCCGGCAAGCGCGTTTATCAGCACATTGCCGACGACGACCGCAGCCGCATAAGCAAAACTGTTTAATGCGTATTTCCATATATCATACTGCGTCAGAACGCTGCCGTAATTATCGAAGAAAGTGCTTAAATCTTTTAAATTCGGCAGAAAAGTTCTTAAAGAACCCAGGTCGTAAGCATACTGTACCTCTGTCTTTGTGCTCGTAACTATCATCCAGACGAGCGGGAATATAAAAAGTATTGCGATAAGGACGGAAAAAAAGTAAGTTACCGAATGTGCGGCAATCTTTTTCGCCTTACGCGCGGAATTACCCTTCATATCAGTCCTCCTCCTTTAAAAGATATCTTTGCAGGAACGTAATCGCACCTATAACTATCGTCATGAGAAGGGCTATTGCAGACGAATATCCCACCCATCTGTAAGTATATCCCTCTATATACATTAGATAATTAAGAGTAATGGTAAACGACTGTTTACCCGTCATCAGCATGGGCTGCACCATAATCTTGCACGCGCCTATAAATACGGTTATGATAACGAAAGTCGTAACCGAACGCAGCCCCGGCATTGTTACCGACGAAAACTTTACGAATACGTTTGCCCCGTCGAGTTCTGCCGCCTCGTAAAGCGTATTGTCGATACCTTTCAGTCCAGAAAGAAGTATAAGCATCTGGTAACCGCACCCCTGCCACGCCGAAACGAGGATTATCCAATACATCGCTTGTTGCGGCTCATAAAGAAAACTTACGGGTTTTGCGCCGAGTTTTACGAGGAATGAGTTTAAAAGTCCCGATTCTCCGCCGCCGAGTATACGCACCCACAAAAACGAAGTTACCGTAAGCGATATAACCACGGGTGCAAAATACAGAACTTTGAAAACGCCCATTCCGCGTAATTTCTTGTTTACGAGAAGCGCCAGTCCCAACGCCATGCCTATTTGCAGCGGCACCACGAAAACCACAAATTTCGCAGTGTTTATTATGGCGTTATACATGTCGCCCTTGTTTTGTATATTGGTTACGATATCCTTGAAGTTATCAAGAAATACAAACTTGGTCTGGTTAGGCGTGAGCAAGTAGTAATCCGTGAAAGCATATCCGAGAGAATAAATTATCGGCAAAAGCACGAACACGCATATAAGCGCGAACGCAGGCAAAAGCATGAGATAAGAACACAGCGTTTCCCTGAAAGAAAAGCGTTTTAACAGTAGCCCTTTTTTCGAAAAAACCAGGTCCTTTACCACGAAAACCGCAAATATAAGAAGGAATACTCCTATTATTGCAACGGATGTCAATATCATAATTTATACCGTACCGTTATTTCCCGTAACGGTTAAGATTTGTCTGTAACGCGGAAGTATGAGTGTTTACAACAGCCGCAGCGTCGGTATTGTTGCGCAGGTCGTTTATAATGCTCTGGAAAGCGGTTGTGAACTCGGGATAGGCTATAGTTCCGGGTCTGGTCTTCCCGGTAGTGATGAGTTGATTGTAGAGAACGTATTCGGGCGAACCCTGTGTATAGTTTTTCAAATCAATCGCACTCTGGCGGGCGGGTATCATACCCGTGGCATTGGTTATGGTCACCGAACTGTCGGTGGAAACCAGCCATTCGAGCACTATCGCCGCCTTACTTGCGGCCTTGGTCTGTGTGGTTATTCCGAAAGACCAGCTTCCCGTCGCCGAAGCACCCGTTGTACCCTTCGGATAAGGAAGAATTCCCCAGTCCTCTCCGAGCGTCTCGCTGTACTGGTTCTGTATTTCGGGGATAGACCATCCGCTCGAAAGATACATCGCGTATTTGCCCGTGTAAAAGCCCACGTCGCTGGCGTCGTAAGAAGTATATCCGTTGTTTACCCAACTCCTTATCTTGGAAAAGGCGTTTACGGTAGCCGACGAATTGAAGTATCTCGTCGCGGTAA
This sequence comes from uncultured Clostridia bacterium, assembly GCA_944367535.1. GTDB lineage: Bacteria > Bacillota > Clostridia > Christensenellales > Borkfalkiaceae > UBA1259. The sequence continues at coordinate 26,947 of CALVWQ010000001.1, read as the reverse complement.
GTCCGTCTGCCGAAAGAAAAGAGCCGCCCTGAGCGAGTATAAAAGGATAGAGAAGGTATGTCGCCGTTTCGTCGCTCGCCTTGTAAAGCTGCAAGTCTATCGGGAGTTCGCACTTACTTTTAAGCACGCCGCATACCGCTTCGAAAGTGCTTATGCTCCACGCGTTTGCGGCGGTCATGTTCTCCACCAGGTTAAGCACTCCCGCTTCTCTGAAAATTCTTTTATTATAATATATACCCGCGCTCGATTCCTGTATCGGAAGTCCGTAAAGCTTGCCGTTATAAGTATTTTTACTTATCTCGAAGAAGTCGTTCTGAGTTTCTTCGGAAATAAGCTCGGTTATGTCTTTAAGAATACCGGAGTTAGCATAACTCCATGTATTGGGCGCGTCAAAAGTGATGATGTCGGGAAGTGTACCCTGAGTGAGCATGCCGTTAAGTATGGTTTCGTATCCCGTCGCACTCGTCGAACGCGGCTGATAGTTTACTCTGACCTTTATCTTGTTTTCCTTAGCCACCGAACTTACGTTGAAAGAATCGGTTACCTGTTTATAAGCCTTTCCCTCAGCCGACTGTTCGGCTACGTGAACCATGACTTTTATGATGACGTTACCCGAACCGTCGGTCTCCGTTTCGCCCGTTTCATCGCCGTCCGTATCGGTGTTGCCGTTCTCCCCGCCGACGTCGGTGTTGCCGTTCTCCCCGCCGACGTCGGTATTGTCTTTTCCGCCGCAGCCGAAAGATGCCACTCCCGTCGCAAAAATCATTATAAGCGCCAAAAATAAAATCAATAATTTCTTCATTTAACTATCCTCCGCTCAATCTTCATATTTTAAGAAACTCGCCGCAATCTGCGTTCTCAACGCGACTTTCTCGTTATTTATTTTACCTAACAGAACTTTCACGCTCTCCCTCGCGAGTTGTTCTATTGGCTGTGCGATGAAAGCTATCTTGTTTTTCAGTTCACCCGTCTTCATCTCCACGCCGTCGTAAGATACTACTTTCAGGTCTTCGGGTATATTTATATTGTTTTTCTCGCAGTGCGAAATTATCATATTAGTCATGGCGTCGCCCGAAGCGAAAACACCGTCAAGCCCATCATTTTCCTCAAAAAGCGCTTCGACGAGCGGTCCCTCTTCGCCGTGTTTTATGACTTCGCTTTTCACTATCACGGGCAAGCCGTGTTTTTCCATAACCGTCCGGTAAGCGCGCTCCCTTTCCATAACCTCAGACTCTACCAGCGTTTTTCCGCCTATATACGCTATCTTTTCGCAGCCCTTCCCGACAAGCCATTCGCAAGCCTTGACCGAAGAATCGAAGTTATCGCTTGTTACAAACGGAACGTCGTCGAAATGCCTGTCTATCGATACTACGGGAAATTTGGAAAGTTCTTCGTCTTTATAATCGTAATGAGTAACGAATATAATCCCGTCAACGTCTTTACGCTTTAATTTTTCAATCATCGCATATTCTTTACTCTGACGGCTCTGACTGCTCGAAACGATTACAGAATATCCGTTTTTATCCAGTTCGTCCTCTATAAAATAAGCGAGTTTTGAAAAGAAAGGGTGGTCTATAATCGGCACGAGCAGGGCGACAATCATGTTCTTGTTCTTTCTGAGACTGACGCCGAGCGAGTTGCGTTTGTAGTTCAGCATCTCTATTGCCTTCAAAACGTTTGCCCTCGTCTCCTCGCTCACTCCCTTTTCATTATTGAGAACGCGCGAAACCGTCCCCAATCCCACGCCCGCACAACGCGCAACATCCTGTATCTTTGCCATCTTTCACCTCTTTGCGGATTTTCTTCTTCTGATTATTACCTTTACCAACACGAAGACTATAAGCACGGCCTCGATACTGCCGACGACATAGAAAAGAATATCGCCCCATCCCGCCCCGGTATTACCGGGCTTATTCGCGGGAGAATCGGGATTGTCCGTCGGGCCCTGCGATTCCGCTTCGGGCGCGAAAATCATGAAAAGAGACGATGTGCCGTCGGCAAAACCCAGTATCACGATATTCGTACCGTTGTTTATCGCATTTTCGTTTATGGTCAGTATTCCGTCGGTTACCGAGTAACCCTCCGTCGTAATCTCCGTACCGTTTATACTCACGGAAGAAAGTTCCGAATTTCCGATATTTACGGAAACCGCCGATATTTCGTCTATCGTTATGTTCCCTATACCCGTTTCGCCCGAACCGCTCTCCCGTACGGTTACCGTAAAAGTAACGTTTTCGCCGCCGGCAAGTTCAAGCACGACGATATTCGCGCCGTCCGCAAAGGCCTGCGGCAATAAAGTGAGAACGCCCTCCGACACTTCATACAAATCGCCTGTCAGCGCCGTTCCGTTTACGCTTACGGCACTTATCTCTCTGCCGCCCACGTCCACATATGCCTCACTGTCCGGCGCAATGGTCATATCCGAAACGGAAAACGGCTTTTCGGGAACGGTAACTCTGATTTCTTCGCTCACGCTTTCGCCTGCGATTATAAAGACATATACGCCGCCTTCAAGCGTTTTAAGGTAATTGTCGGAAATTACCAGAAGATTTCCCTCACGCGAATAAAACTCTCTGTCAAGAAGAGTGTTTTTCAGAGTAAAATTGTAAATTGCCGAAACATAGTTATCGGCGGAAAGGTATACCGTCAAATCAGAACCGACATACTCGTAATCGCTCCCGTGCGCCTCTCCGTAAGTTACCGAACCGAACACAGCCGTGCCGTTAAACACGTTAAGTCCAAGTTTTCCGCTTACGGGAGCGGAAGCATCGGTAAACTCGCACACCAAACTGCCGTTGAAATAAAATTTAAATTCGTTGCCCACGCCCTTTATATGGAGCGTAACCTCGTCGAAGATACCCACGGCGCGATTTACGAATTCACGTTCCGTGGACCATAGTTTGACAACCCTCTGTCTGCGGTCGTAGTTTGCGGCATAATAAAAACTCATATCGTCGGAGGCTCTGAAAATCACCGCCGCGGCTTCCGCACCCACGACATTAACTTTCGCGGTCAGAACGAAGTCGTCTTTAACTCCTTCCGCAAGAATAAACCCGTCGCCCGATGATACGCCCGTTATGCCGTCGCTGCCCGAATGCCATGAACCCGATTTTATGCCGGACGCCGAAAAATCCAGATTGCTCGCGGATTCGTTTCCCGCTTTCACGGTAACCGCGACAGTTTTTCTGTCGGTTATATTTCCTTCGGAATCTTTAAGAGTTACGGTAACGTTAGTCTGCCCCGCCGCCAGGGCGTTAAAGACCGCGCCGTTATCCGTCTCCGCTATCTGTACGACGCCGTCCGTATCCGCCGCCCATTCGATACTCCCTTCGCCCGTGGTGTATGCGTACACTTCCGCGCTGTCGGTTATAACCGTATCGAGTTCTACGGCTTCGGAAGAGAGCGTGAGTTTCGCCTCGTCGCTGTTTTCTCGGAACACGCCTGAAATTTTTTCTATCTTTATATCCGCGTTAGCCGTATCGTCGCCATCGACGAAAAATTGCAATCCGTCGGAATTATACCCGGCGTAAGTATTGGCATAAAACACCTGAGTGCCGTCCTCGCAGAACATCTCCATGCTGCCCCAGTCGAGTAAAATCACAAAATCGTAACTGCCGTCGGCGGAAACATAGTCGTTAATACCCGAGGCATAGTATTCGGAATAATGAGAAATGGCGGTGCCGCCGTCCGAAGTGTTTCGCCTGTCGAGGTAATAACCGTCTTCTGCGGAAAATCCCGCCTCGGTATACTCACCGTCCCCCACGAAAACCCGGAACCCGAATTTTTCCGCGGAAGTACGAATACTGGCAGTTATTTTGAGAGAATTCCCTCTTACATCAGACAAAATGTTTGAGGCTTGACCGCCGACCGTTATATCGTTCCTTTCGAAAATAACTTCCGAGAAATTTTGGAGAGAAACGGGGGTCTGTCTTAAAACATATACGCCGTCTGTCTGTTTCAGCGAGTATTTTACGGGAATCGTAAATCCGCCGTTCCATATCGAACGGTTCTGCGCCTGCGCGCCCGTATCGGGACCGACCGCCTGTTCGCCCGAAAGCCATATATGCGAATCCATCGGCGCCTGATAACCGGGCTGACCGGCAAACCAGCTAAGCCCTATCACTTCTCCGTTATATGCACTTGCGGTATTGTTAATATAAAAAGTCTGCGTCGCGTAACTTCCGTTCGCGTTGTCGAGGTCGAATACTTTTATCTGTCCCGCGGAAGTGGCGGGGTCGGTAATATCTACGCCGAACTGGTCCACAAATCGGATTTTATTGTCTTCAAAAGTCAGATTGCCGACTATATAAGCAATTCCGCCTACGTTTATAACCCATTTTTCTTCGCTTCCCGAGTATAATTTATAAACGTCGGGACATTCTCCGAAAACGGGAGTTTCTGAACTCAATTTCCAATCCGTAAGGTTAAACGAGTGATAAAAACGCAGCCTCCCGCCGCCGATGATTATGCCCCATATCCCGTCGCCGATTTCGAATACTTTGGGGTCGCGGAATGTCCTTCCGTCGGTAACGTTCGCCCCGTCGATAATCATTTTATGTTTTTTAAAGGTAAAACCGCCGTCAAGGCTGTAAGCCATCCACTGCGTCTGATTTGCTCCGCCGTCCACTGTATAATATATAATAATGTTCTGTGAACCGTCGTAATCGGACCCTTCTTTGGAACCAAAAAGTCCGCTACGGTTATCTCTGTCTATAATGGCGGAGCCAGACCACATGTAATTGCCGTCGGTAGGAAGAAGCGCTATCGGCAGATTTTCCCATACGAGCAAATCCTTTGAACGCGCATGTCCCCAATACATATCGCCCCATGTTTTCTGAAAGGGCTGCGCCTGATAATAAAGATGATAATATTCTCCGTCGAATACCAATCCGTTGGGGTCGTTGTTCCAGCCCGAGAAGGGAGAATAATGATATTGATTTCTGTATATTTCGGCATAATGAGTAAAATCCGTCTCGCCGTAATAAATCTCTCCGAATACGACTTCGGCATTGTAAACGTTTAATCCTATCGCGCCCCCGTCATAACTCACGTCTTCAAAAGAATTCAGAAGAATGTCATTGTCATACTCGAAACGTAGAATATCATCCACATAACATTTAACAGACGGAGTGTCTCCGCCCGTTACTGCGACTTTGATGTAAAACTCGGTCTTTACGGAAATAAAACCGCCGACACGTTTCAATTCCGCGTCGGAACAGTTGGTATTTCCGATGTAATAGTCTTCCTTTAACACCTTTACCGAATAACCGCTGTCCTGCTCCGTAAAATACATGAGTTTGGTGCGGTTTCCGAGTCTGTCGACGTTTAGAACAAAACTTTTGCCGTTCTTTATTCCGAACGCAATACCCGCCGCCTGTCCGGTCGTAAAACGAACCCGCGCAGTATAAACATAAGAATCCTCAACCGTATATGTTTTGTCAAACGCCTCTATTTTGTCGACGGCCGAGCTTAAAGTAAGCGGATTTTCCGACCCACCGTACACTTCGCGCACTATAAATCCCGACATACATATAAATAGCAATATCGCGGTGCAGATAATTAAGATTTTCCTGACTCTGCTCGTCATTACGCCTTGTTCTCCTTGAACATTGATTTTGCGGTAAACGCCAAAGACGTTAAATGCCGCTAACCGTATTTTGTTTTCAGGAACTGAAAACAAAAGGGTATACCCTTTTGTTTTCAGGAACTGAAAACAAAAGGGTATACCCTTTCAGCGGTATTTACTTACCGCCCGTATTTTTAACAAAATCGTTTGTCGGACAGAATAAAAAATCTTCTCCGCCCGCAAACTGCTGCCGTTTTTAGTATCGGATAAAATCTCGCTTACTATCCGAAACGAATGTAAATCAAAGATAAATTTTTCCGATATAAATAAACAGCGCCGACGCATATCCGTATTTAACGGCATTTCGTCCCCTCACCTTGCCAGTAAAATACATTAATTTCGTCAACGCGCAATCTCTTGTCTGTCAAATTCAACGTTTGGAAACGTTTCCAAGCAACATAATATTAACACTATAAAAATGTTTTGTCAACATATTTTTAAAAATTTTTTCACAAAATGAAATTTTTTTACTATAAAAAGGCCCCGCCCCGTCGGCCGAGTTAAGGCGACGGGGCGGGGCTTTCACTTACCCGCGGAAATTTATCAATATCCAACAGAAAACTAAAACTCTGGTCTGTCGCAATATATAAAATTGCATGTGTAATTTTATCAATATCCAACAGAAAACTAAAACTAATTCCAAATTCGTTAACTTGGTGGCATAGTGTAATTTTATCAATATCCAACAGAAAACTAAAACCTAAAAATAACCCGTCCCGAAAACGTACCCGTGTAATTTTATCAATATCCAACAGAAAACTAAAACGATATGTCGTAACGGCGTTCCACGCTGTTTGTGTAATTTTATCAATATCCAACAGAAAACTAAAACCGCAATATATTGTGTATTTTTGCGGTTTTAGCATATTTATACCACAATTATAATTCAAGAATATCTTTTGTGTCAAGTAAATTTTCGCTCTTTAACCTCTCGCCAGCAAGAATGCGTATAGAAGCATACTGCTTTTCGGTAACCGTCATCATTCTTACCGCACCGTTATCGGGCACGATTTTTTCAATAAGACGTTCGTATTTTTCCGCATCGTCGTTATTTTTCACGGTACGGCTGTAAACCGAATACTGCACCATGACAAAACCCGCCTTCATGAGTTCGCGGCGGAAGTCCGTGTATGCTTTTCTGTCTTTCTTGCTTTTTACGGGCAAATCAAAAAACACCATAACTCTCATAAATCGCATTTTAATCCTCGTCCACCTGAGTTCCGCAGGGCAGCAGTTCGGGCAGATACAAAGACGTCGGTCTGCCCCTCTGCAAAGCGCCCGTCAGAGAATTCACGCAGAAATCTATTGCATTCCGAAGACGCATCGTTTTTCCCGCCATGCCTATCCCCTCGTTAAGAAGATTTAACAGCGCTTTCCTGTTATGACGCGTGAGTTTTTCAAAAAGATTTTCGTTATTTGTATCCACCCATAAGTCCACCATGGGTCGGAAAGGCTCCATCATATCGTCCGCGAGATTAAAGGCGTTTTTCTCCGAACAATGATGCAATCCGAGAATACAGTTATATCCGTATGCGGTGAGCGTCTTTGCGACCGACGAACGTAATACGGCATATCCGTAGTTGAGCGCAGCATTAAGAACGTCGTCGTTTCTTCGGGAAAACCCGTAACCGAAAAGCGCCTGAAAATATTTTTTTGCCGCGACCGCCTCTAACCCGTCGGCGTCGCCGGGCGCGACGTTTTCCGCCAAACCGAGAAGAACGGACACTTTATCTCTATCCACGCCCGCATATTTTAAGCACTGTGCCTGGTTAAATATTTTCGCCTGCACGAGCCGCTGCCATACCTCGTCTTTTTCGTCTTGCGAAAGGGACAACTGCTTTTTTATCACCGCGAGCGGACGGAAATGCCGATTGAGCGGCAATGTTACGCCCACGGGGATATGTTTTTCGTCGCAGAAAAATACGTGCGCGCCGCTCTCCGCGAGAAGCGCGAGCGCGTTGACGCTTATTAGTGCAGCACGGTTATCTATCACCACTGCATATATATCCGCAAGAGGAATTATGCTTTCGTCCTCACCGCAAGTTATTCGGATATTGCCGTCTTTTACGGTTATTCGCTCTCCCTGACTGACGATAACGGTTCTCCACATTGTATTTTTCCCCCTACCCTTCCTATCGGGTCTATCTCGAATTTTTCCACAGTGTCTTTTGCCGCCAAGGTAAAACATTTACCGCTTATCAACGGCGTATTATATCTAACAAAATAGAATTTGTTTTGATTTATACTATAAACCGAACGATAATAGCCTTCGAATTTGACCCTGCCGTCTTTATCAATCACTCGGATATAGTCGTTTGTGAAAAGATACATGCAATGCGTTTTGTAATCTTCGGGATATTTATAATCCTTTTTAAGCCGCACTCGCCCGCCGAGGACGGTTATATCGGAGAACGCTATGCCCGTGGTTTTGGTTCTGCCCTTAATGTCCTTATAAATTTCCACGCAATAATAACTGGAATCTGTAAGAAGCGAAAAATTCTTTTCGGAAATACGCTTACACAGCGTGCGTTTTGCGGAGGTTTTTAAGGTAACACGACGCACGGGTGTACCTTTTGCCGTGAAAAATTCCTTTTCGCCGCGTTCGCCTAAAATCTTGCCGATAGTTTCATCCGTCTTTCGTCCCTCGAAAAGCGCGGCGAGGCTTTCGCGTAGGTCGGAGGACGTCGTATAGAGGTTTTTCATGTCTTTACTTTTCATTTCGTAAACGAGTTTTCTCGATAGGAAATACTCATTATCCTCGTCCCGCACCATGCGTACAGCGTTGGAGTCGGTAATCTTACCTTTTGCCTTGCGGCTAACCGAATGCACGGTAAAGGGCATTTTCAAAGACTCAGCAAACTCGGGGTCGTCTTTATAATAATTTCTGACTTCGATACGGAATTTATCCGCCGCCGCCTTTTCGGAAACGGGCGCCGCGGTTCTTCCCTCTCTCGCCGCGCGTTCGCTCTCGAAAAAGTTAATCATGTCGACGTCCTGCAAACGCACGTCGACCTCGCCGCGCAAATCGCGTATCAGAGATGGACGCGCGTTTTTCGTCGTCAGGTAATATTCGAGTTTAGAAGACGGGATATGATAAAATTTACCGATATTCTCCTTTGCCGCGGCAAGCGTTTTTTCATATTCCGCGTTCGGATATCCGCCGTTATTTTTGAGAATCTGTTTAAGGCGATGATGCGCCGCCGTCATTTCTACGTATGCAGGCATACAGCACGCCACGACTATCGCATCCGCCGCGTGGTCTAAATATGTAACCTTTTTCAGTTCGCCTTTATCCTCTCTGCCCCAGGTATATTTATTAAGCCAGAGTTTACGCATCTGCGACGTTATCGCGCCCTTTACGGCATACACTTCGGGGCGGTACGGGTCGTCCGCGTCGGGCTCGCGGAATTTAAGATTATCATTCAAGTACTTCACCATGAAACGGGAAATATACCGCATATCGTTTAAATTGCGGCTTTTCCATATCCCCGTCATCTCGCTGTCGAAAACCGATTTTAACATGAGATAATTGTATTTTCTTTCGGAAATTTTCTTTTTCCCGAAAAGATTGTTTACGCGTTTTCGGAACTCGCGCTCCGCTTCGCCCGTCAGATATTCGAGCGGCACGCGCTGACCCTTCGCCTGGTTTTCATTATGGTAAACGAGCGCTTTATTGTGGAGCGTATTGTCGAGGACGAGCGAAAACGGAACTATATGGTCCACCTCGAACGCCTTGTCAGAATTTCGCAAAGCGGCGGACTTATCTATCGGTCTGCCGCTGTACATGCACTGCCAGTTCTGTTCTTCGCCGAGGAAATACCGCTCGACCATGGCGGACGAAACTTCGTTATCGGAAATACCCAGCAATTCGGCTATTTCCTTTTTTGCGGCAGAGCGGCGCTTTTCATTTTGACCCTGTTCGGACGTTATTTTTTCGCGCGCATCAAAACTTCTGTTAAGGTCGCTTCCCACCTCGACGTTTATCGCATAAGGCGAGCCGTATTCCTCTATAATACGGTTTATCGCCTTTCGCGTTTCGGCAATACTTCGCATCACGACGGGATTTTTATAAAACTCGAAGTGTTCGTTGAACGGCGGAAGTTTTTCATGACGGTTATTGTTTGCCGTTTCCGCTTTGTCTCTTACCGTATCCGCCTGAAATTTTCCGTATATATCGCCGTTAAGAAACGCGGTTACCGCGCCTTCCATAAACTTATAACTCACGTTACATGTCCCCGAAAGTTTAAGTTTCGTCAGTTTTTCTATAAGTAGCGGTTTCTCCGCAAGCGCGGCGATTTTCTTTAACTGTCCGCGACGGCGGCGCGGTGTAATATTTTCGGAAAGCACTTCGCCGACCAGGTTAAGCAAGCAGCACTGCATGTCCGACGCATCTTCCGATATAAGTTTGTCCCAATCAAAGCCCGCTTCTGTAAACAGCGGTTTAACCGCTTTAAGATATTTTGTCGCCGCGGTAATGGAATCTTTCTTGTCGGTTTTGAAAATATTTACTTTTATCCCGAATTCCTTAGTCAGCGCCTTCACGTCGTTTACTGTGAGTTTACCCTCTTCGCAACCTTTTGATAAAAGTACTCGGGCAAGTTCGGGCGTAAATTTTACTTCGCCCGTTTTGGCGTCGAAATATCGGTACTGCGACAAGACGTTGACGAGCGCATATCTGTCAGAAAGATACGTAAATCTATGTCCGCGTTTTTCGCCCGTATAAAACCGACACATCCCCTCACTGTCTATAAATCCCCCGTACGGGCGGTTTTTATCGTTCGGGTCCCCCGGTCCGTCCTCGAAATCGCGCTGCGAAAAAATGATGCCGAGTATTTTATCGATAAATTCTTCGTCTATTGCGGGACAGAACCTTCGCTGGGATTCCAATATCATTCTCGCTTCTTTTTCAACTTCTTCGCGAGGCATTATATATCGCGTCTGATAACCCTCGCGGTTTCTGTACCTTCGGAACGCGCTGTTTTTTTCGGAAAATTGTTCGTCCTTTTTTATCATCTCCGCAACCGTACGGTAATTCCCCGCGGCGAGCATTTCGCGAACCTTTTTTACGCTTTCTTCGGTTTCTTTCGATTCCTTGTCTTCTGTTTCATCTTCCGCGTCTATATCGTAAAATCCGAGATAACCGCGTCGATTACATATATGTATCATGCACGCCGCGAGCTCCGTCGGCGTTATCTCCTCGTCGAGCGCACGCACGCGAAGCGAAATAAGATCTTTCGTCCCGCTTTCAAAAAATGCCTTTATCTCCCGTTCGCTTGCGAGCCCCTTTTTATTAAACCAGAATCTTATCCGCTGCTTTCTGTGGGCGCGACGACGTATCAGCCTGCGCCCCGCGCGGAATGCTCTGCGCTTCTGACTGTCTCGCTCTTTTTTTCTTGCGTTTTCGCCCGACTCAAATATTCTTGCGCCGAAATCCTCTATCCGTGGCTCCCCGTCAATCCGCACGACCGCCCAACCGGCCGACCCTATTCCGATATCAACGCCTAAAACGTATTTGATTTTGTTTCTCATTTTTTTCCTCCCCTGTATTGACAAGTATGTTTTTTTATGTTACAATTGTATCAAACTTAGATGTCGTTGTAGTTTTATCAATATCCAACAGAGATAATTATTGAATAATGTAATTTTATCAATATCCAACAGACTTTCTAAGATAAGGCTTTTATGCCGAAAGGTACGCGGGTAACCCGGTAATATACCCAAACCCCGCCTCTTGAAGCTTCGCCTCTGTTTTTACAGAGGCTTTCTTTTTTGCTTTATTTTCTGCTTCTTTTTTTTGTCTCGTTTTCCGTTTGGTTTTTTCTCCATTCTTTTGAGTAAATTCTTTTAAAAGATATTACAATTATACCATAATATGGTAAATTTTTCAATACCGAATTTATATGCGCTCTTACGTTTACGGCGTTTTATGTTTTTTATGAGTATTTCTCGGAATTTTGATTTTATGATTTTCAGTTTTTCGCCAACCCGTTTTCGTAAAATATTGACCGATGTTTTTATATGTTATTATCAGGGTGAACCGATACCTTCCCCCCCCCTTATTTTCAATCGCATTTTATATTATTGCAAAACTTTTCACTGCGTAAAAAGCAACTAACAGACCGTTTAAAAAAGCCCTGACTTTCGTCAGGACCTTTTTTTGTTTTAACACATTATTAAAATGTTATGTCTTATATAGGCTATGTATTCAATAAATTTTATTAGGTTTTTTATATTACGGCAAACTAAGCTATCACATCGCCCGCGCTAAAAGTATATCCGTTTACGGTAAGATCGGGGTTGACTATTCCTTCAAACACCTCTGTGTTTTCGAGCGGTTTATAGTAGTACCTGTACCCCTCGATGAAACAAAAACTGTCAAACCTTACTACATTATAATTTTTATCTAACTCAAAAGCATAAGCGTAGTTATATACTCGCCCGTCTTCTTCAATACTCACCAGGTAATTGCCGTTTTCCAACTCCGTTATTTCTATATCGTTGTAAGGCGAGAAAAGAGTTTCGTCAAACGGATAATACTCAAGTCGGCAATATCGATTATTGGGAGTTAAGCTGTATTTGAAGAAATTTACCTCGTTGGAAAATACATACTCCGTCGCTTTTCCCGTACATTCGAAAACGTTCGGGTCAGCGGCGCTGCGTTCAAGCCAGACTCGTGTACCGTTGAAGTTCGGTTCTTTTATCGCCAGTTTATACAGTTGCTTTTCGCCGTCTACTATCTTATAATGTCCTCCTACGTCCAAATCCCCGTCGTAAACAAAATAATCGCTCGGCTGCTCTTCGGGGTAATTGTAATCGTCCACGTAATATGCCATATAATTGCCCGAAAAGTTCAGATTCACCAACGAACTGCACTTTTCGAAATTTTCATCGGTCATAAACATACTTTTAAAACGAATCGCTTCCAACTCTTTGTTCTCGTTTGACGATAAGTCGTAATTTTCGTATTCATAGACGGTTAAACATCTCGAATATGAAGATGATGTTATGTCTGTGCAGGTGTATTTTGACGGCTTAAAACCGAGACCGTTGTCCAAGGAAGTGTATTCGATTTCATACGATAAATTTTTTCCGTAAGATGAGTTGGCTGTAAACGAAATCTTTTTATTTTCCTTGTCGACGACTAAACCGCTGACCGTCTTAATATTGGAAAACATATTTTCGATTGCATAATCATCGCTCGAATCGCCCGTATAAATATAATCGGTTAAAGCAAACGAATATTCATGATCATAGTTTAATAAAGGATTGTTATATTCTGCCATATAGTATTGACCGTCTCTCTCTATTCCGAAAACTGCGTTGCCATACACTTTTAATGTGTATAAAGGTATCTTATCATAAGAGGGGTCTGCTTGTATCCGTGATTCGTATTGGCTTATTGCGTTAGACACATAGTGTTTGCTTGTTTGAAATGTTGTTTTCGACTGGGCATCGTGCACATAAAAAACGTAAGTACGTTCCTCCAGATAATCAAAGTCGTGATCTGCTACAAGTTGTGAGCCGCCGGGAATCAAATCGGATATATTATTCTCCAAAAGCAAGTCAAACTGAGACGGAGTCAATAACGAAGTATAAGTATCGCCGAGTAAAACTGGTCCCAATCCGTTCAGACTGACAATAGAATTTACAACCTGGTCCGCATTGTAAACGTAACCGTTTACCGAATTGTCGGAGTTTATATATTCGTCTAACGTGGTTTCTTCACCGTCTTTAATAGGAGAATAAGACATCTCGTGCCCTGTGCGATTGTCGAAAACGCGTAACGAAACAAATTCCACGGGGGTATAATTTTCATCGTATAAAAATATATACGATACTCCGTAAACAACGTCAGACATTACGTTTCCCGAGTAGTAATTAAACGTTACTTTATAATAATCGTCCTGTTTATCAACGTACACGTTTGAATTGAAAAAATATTCGCTTGTCAGATTTCCGAGTTCGAGCAATTGGTCCGTCCACGTTTTGGCATCGGCTATCGGATACGAATACCTTAATATTCCGCCCGTTTCTTCCACAAAGTCCACAAACTGAAAAGTGCTTGCGCCGCTTCCTGAAGCCTCGGGGATACTTGAAAGCCATACGCGCTTATCGTTAAAGTTGGGTTCCTTAACTAAGAGGTCTTGTCGCTGTATACCGGCGACATCGGAGATAACGACATCATAGCCGCCCGCGTCCAAATCGCTGTCGTATGTAAACCGATATTCTGTTTCATTGTCCTGCCGCGACAGAACGTATGTGGCATTGTAACTTTCGGACAGATCTATATCCACAAGATCCAGACATATATTATAATTTTTTTCGTTTACCAGATATGGATAAAGATTTTCGCTTTTAATCAGCGTGCTCAGTAAACCGACGGTTATAGCAATAAGCCCCACGATAATCGAGAGAAATCTCGTTATAAAATCGGGAAACATAATTCCGAATGAGGCAAGCAAGTCGAATACCGACATTACCGATATGTATATCGCGGGAGTAAGCGCCCAACCTACGCCGTTATCCGTGCCGAAAACCAGAAAATAATAAAAGCAAAAATACAATATCCCGAGAAAAACGGTGTTCTCTATAAATCCGCCCGTTTCCACTCGTGAAAAGTGAAGCTCGTAAGTATCTTCGTCGGCAAACATCGACTCCCACTTTCTCGACACGCTTACAAGCTGAAAAAGATTTTCGTGAATTCTCGGGTCCATATATCCGCGCCCCTGATAAAACAGATGGGTAAGCAGCGACATTGCTATCGGCAAAAACAATAAGGGATCCACCCCTCCCGACATATTCACTCTTTGCCCTACGTAACGCGTTATAAATACGTTGCCTATCGCCGCGCCTATTGCAAGAATAGGTAACAGTCTTTGGAAAGACACTATGAATCCTGCCAGTACATACAGCAGAATTGCACAGCCCAGAACTTCCGCAACGACCACCATTATAGATCCGAACATTAACCTTTCTCCTCAAAAAAAGATTTTACCTTACAAACACTTATATGATATTCTCTATATTTATTATACAAAAAAAACGTAAACTGTCAAATTCAATCGGTTGACTATCAAAAAAAAGTTTTTTTTACGGAGAAAAAATCACAATAATCAAAATCTTCCGTAAAAAACAAGATTAAAAAATTGCTATGTTAAAATATAAATATGTAAAGGGGGGTAACTCAACGGCTAAATAACCGTTGTAAATTTCTTGTAAGTTATTCATATTTAATCCCCGTATTTTTAATAAATTCTTCTGCGTTAAAGGTTTTAAGCGTTGAAAAATCACAACGATTTTCAAAATAACCTTTATTTATTGGCATTAGGTAAGCACACATAGATTGTTGACGAAGATATAATCCGAGTGAGTATTCGTCATCGTTGTCTTTTGTTATTACAAGACAAAGTGGATTCGCCTTGTAAGGTTTCCATTTGAACTCATCGTTTTTAACGACAAGCCATTGATTTGTTTCTTTTACTTTGATACACATTTTAAGAACTCCTTATAAAATTTTATTTTCGCCTTTCGGCGCAGGGCAAAAAGCATAGGGAATAAAAAATTTGTTCTTTGGTGGTGGTCGTGCAAAAGTCAACGGAAAAGTAAAACGAAAGGAAAAAATTGTGTAGGAATATTTTTGAAAAAGTCCAAGAAAGCAAAAAAACGCCGAGTAGGTCTGACCTACCCGGCGTTTCGTATATTTTGCATTGAAAGGGATTAAGCATATTTTTCCCCGTTTACTTTTGCAGAAGCCTATGCTATAACCGCCCAAGCGAAAGAAGAAAATTTGCTTATTCATATTTAGTTTTGTTTTCCCGTAAAAGAAAGACAAAGTCGAACCCACTTGTCCTTTACTTGAACAATAGTGTTCGACTTCGTCCGATTTGGTGCCGCTGGTCGGACTCGAACCGACACGGTATCGCTACCATCGGATTTTGAGTCCGACGCGTCTGCCAGTTTCACCACAGCGGCTTTTTTTATTTTACTTTTGTTGCATATTTTACGTTTTTTTGTTAAAATTATACCGAGCGGGCTATAATTATTTAAAAACGCTTTACTCTTACTGTAAGATAATATCACAATTTCTCGTTTATTGCAAGCACTTAGAGGTCTTTTTATGGAAAATTTGGTTCTTATAGACGGCAACAGCCTTATTAACCGCGCTTTTTACGCCATGCCCGTCCTTACCACAAAGGATGGCACATACACAAACGCCGTATACGGGTTTATGAACATGCTGTTTAAAATCCTTTCGGACATAAAACCGAAATATCTTGCCGTTGCATTCGATTTGAAAGCGCCCACTTTTCGCCACAAGATGTTTAAAGACTACAAAGGTACAAGAAAGCCCATGCCCGAAGAACTTCGCCCGCAGATACCTCTTTTAAAAGAAATTTTAAAACTCATGAACATAACGGCTCTCGAAAAGGAAGGCGTGGAAGCTGACGATATTATCGGTACCATCGCCAAACATTCCAAAGTAAAGACGCTTATTTTTACGGGCGACAAAGATTCTTTTCAACTGGTCGACGAAAAGACGGAAGTACATTTTACAAAACGCGGAATTACCGAAACCGAGGTTTACGACTTAAAGAACTTCAACGAAAAAACCGGCATTACGCCCGCGCAGGTCATAGAACTGAAAGCACTGATGGGCGATTCTTCGGACAATATTCCGGGAATTCCGGGAGTGGGCGAAAAAACCGCACTTTCCCTCGTGCAGACTTACGGGACACTCGAAAATCTCTACCAAAAAACCGACGAATTGAAAGGCAAACTCAAAGAGCGCGTAGAAACAAACAAAGAACTCGCCTTTCTCTCCCGCACTCTCGCCACAATCGACACCGACTGCGGCATAGAAGTAAACTTTGAAAACTTGAGGTTTTCACTGCCTTTCCCTCTCGCCGTCAAAGAAAGATTCGGCGAACTCGAATTTAAAACTCTATACTCCAAATCCGAACTGTTCACCGAAAATGGCAAAGAAACGGGCGAAAAAATTCCCGAACAGAAAGAAAGTAAAAAAGCGGAAGTAGTCCTAATCGATTCTCTTTCGGATTTTTCCGCAAATACTCTAACCGATAAAATCGCAATGGTGTTTTCGGAAGAAAATATAAATCTTTACTGCGATTATACCGAATACCGTTTTCCCGTCCGCACGGGACTTTTAAGCGACGGATTCGCGCTTTCCGAAGTTCTGACGGCAATAAGTCCTCTTTTTAACGGAAAAAACACCTTAATACTCTTTAACAAGAAAGAAACGCGGCACATGCTTTTGGAAGCGGGACATAAAATAAACTGTCAATGCGAAGACGTTTCAATTTTAAAATATCTCGCCGATTACAGCGGAAAAGACGAAAAATTAAAAGACATTCTCGCAGAGTACGGAAAAACGGAAGACACCCCCGCCTTTTCTCTTTACGAGATATATAACGAATTAAAAACCAAACTTGCCGAAGAGCAGATGGAAACACTCTATACAGACCTCGAACTCCCGCTTTCCGACGTGCTTTTCGACATGGAAAATTCGGGGTTTAAAGTAGACTACGAGGCACTCTGCGAGGCGGGGAAAAAATTCCGTGCGACGCTCGGCGAACTCGAAAAAAAGATTCGCGAATACGCGGGCGAACCGACGCTCAACATAAATTCTCCCTTCCAACTCGGCGACGTGCTTTTCGACAAACTGAAACTCGGAAAATCCAAAAAATCAAAGCGCGGATATTCCACCGCCGCCGAAGTGCTCGAAGCCATCGAGGAAGCGCACCCCATCGTGCCGCTTATTCTCGAATACCGAAGAATTTCCAAATTATATTCGACCTACATCGAGGGATTTAAGCCGCTGATTGACAAAAAGACGGGGATAATACGTACTTCGTTCAACCAGACGGTAACCTCTACGGGCAGGCTTTCGTCAAAAGAACCCAACTTACAGAACATACCCGTGCGCGAAGAGGAAGGCAGAGAACTCAGAAAATTTTTCGTGCCGCGCGATTTTGAACATATTCTCGTCGGCGCGGATTATTCGCAGATTGAGCTGAGACTGCTTGCGGCGTTTTCCGACTGCGCGGGACTTATTTCCGCATTCGAGAGCGGAAAAGACGTACACGCCGAAACCGCGGCAAAAGTATTCGGGACCCCTATCGATAAAGTTACGCCCGAAATGCGCCGCGCCGCAAAAGCCGTCAATTTCGGCATTATTTACGGAATTTCGGAATACGGACTCGCAAAAAACCTCAAAATTCCCGCGGCAAGGGCGCGA
The DNA here is from genome assembly GCA_944367535.1 of uncultured Clostridia bacterium. Classification (GTDB taxonomy): domain Bacteria; phylum Bacillota; class Clostridia; order Christensenellales; family Borkfalkiaceae; genus UBA1259. The sequence goes on along the minus strand of CALVWQ010000001.1, from coordinate 9,065 downwards.
GAATACATCAACAACTACTTTATGCAATACCCGGAAGTTAAAACTTACATGGACAAAAACGTGGAATTCGCACGCAAAAACGGGTATGCCGTAACAATGCTCGGAAGAAGACGGTATATAAAAGAAATAAACTCGGGCAACTATAAACTCCGCACTTTCGGCGAACGCGCAGCCATGAACATGCCGCTTCAAGGCAGCAGCGCGGACATCATTAAACTCGCCATGCTCGGAGTGCATAAGCGGCTTAAAGAACTGAATCTTCGTTCCGAACTCATTTTACAAGTACATGACGAACTTATAATCGATGCTTTGAAGAGCGAAAAGGAAACGGTCGAAAAACTCCTGGTACAAGAAATGGAGAATGCCGTCAAACTCAAAGTCGCCCTCACGGTGGAATTAGGCACGGGAGAAACGTGGTATGAAACTAAATAGAGAAACCCCATCACTGGTTGCGGTAACGGGCGGTATAGGCAGCGGTAAAAGCGAAGTGCTTTCGGCGATAGCCGACTGCGGATATACTGTAATATCCTGTGACAGAGTTGCCGCCGACGCTTACAGAAAATACTTTTTCAAAAGGAAAATCAAAAAGGCTTTCCCCTCCGCAGTCAAGGGCTTTATCTTTACCAAGATAGACAAAAAACAGATAGCCGAGAGTGCCTTCTTCGACGACGAAGAATATAACCGTCTGTTAAAGGAAGTAACGCTTCCCGTCTATGAAGAAACGCTCAAAATCGCAAAAAAACAAAAAGGTACGGTTTTTGTCGAAGTGCCGCTCCTCTTCGAATGCGAAAAACAGGGGGATTTCGACAGGATTATAGTGGTGCTCCGAGACAAAGACGTACGCGCAGAAAGCGTGGAAAAACGGTCGGGACTGAAAAAAAGCGAAATCGCAGCGAGAATGGCGAGGCAAATCGATTACGATAATACCGACTTTTCAATGTACAGAGTACTTATAAACGACGGTGACCTCGAAAAACTTAAAGTATCCGCCGCAAAACTCGCGGCAGTTACCGAAAAAGAACTGGAAGCAAAAAAACACGAAATTTAAGGAGTGGAAAATGCACAGCCTTCCGCGTTCAAAAAACAATAAAACCGTAATAGCAAAACGTTCGAAAAAATTTTTGCCGTTATATGCCGTTTTATTTTGTCTGTTAACTTCGCTATGCGTCGTAATTGCAATAAACGTAAAACCTTTTGACGGTCTGTTTGTCGTCGCCACGATAATTTCCGCTATCGCGGCTTTAATATTCCTATATCTGATTTTGCTTCCGAAAAACGCGATTATAAAATCGGACGACAACATCATAATTCATTATCTCTTTATTAAAAAAACTCTTCCCATTTCCGCCGTAACGTACGCCTGCCACAACGAAAAAGGAGAGTGGTGGCGGAGAGATACTTTGCTCGGGCTTTACAGATTCTATAAAGACGTCCGGCTCGTAACCGTAACTTATACTAACAAACAAAATATATTGTCGCATTGTTACGTTCTCGTAATGGACGGCGAATCGGTTTCCGCCGCACTTAACGCGGTCATAGAAGAGTATAAAGAAAAACACGGTAATAAAGAGATTGAAGATTAACTCAATCCCCATTGCCCGTTAATATAACAATAAACTTTCTGTTAATCGTTCCGACATTAAATCGTAAGCCGAAACTTACATTCACGACACTATATTAAAACGCCTGTTATGAGTTAAAATAAGAATTGCTTTTTAGAATGCTTAAATATTGCTTATAAGATTTTATCTGCCGTTTTACGTTAAAATCGGCTTTATAAACCGAAAACTACCGCGGGGGCGTAATCGTAAAAGCGATTACGCCCCCGCGGTTAGATATCTCCCCCCTTTAACCTTCTTATTTTTACGCAAAATATTTTAAACCGTTATTTTGTCCATTCTGCAAAAGCTTTTTCGCACATTTTCTCAATATAATCTTTTTTAATAAGGACGTTTAACCATTTTGCGGGAATCGCTTCATACCCGTACATTGCCCCCGCAAGTCCTCCCGCAACTGCCGCAACCGTGTCTGTATCTTTTCCCAAATTGACCGCTTTAAGCACGCATTCCTTATAATCCGACGTGGTAAAAAGGCACCATACCGCCGCCTCCAAAGTATCCGCTATGTACCCGCCGCTGCTTATTTTATCTTCCGACAGTTCGGAAAACCCTTTTTCCGACAACCGCCCGTAATGCCGCAGTTCGGCGTTGTCGCCATAGAATATCGCGACATCGTCCAACGCCTTTCTCACCGAAGACTTGCCTTTTTTATCTTTTAAAAGGTAAAGCAGCATCAGCGCATATATTTTACAGCCGAGTTTTGACCTCTCGTGAGCATGAGTCAAAGAAGAACCGTTTTCTATAAGCGCTTCCCATTCGCTAAGTTGCAGGTTTTTAAAATATGCCATCAAAACAAAGGGATGAATTCTCATGAGTGAGCCGTTTCCGTTCGAGCCGACGTCCGAAAGTCCGCAATCGGTCGCTTTATTATACAGTCCGCTCATAAAATTCTCTATCGCGGCTCCGCACGTCCTTCCGACGTCGAAAACTTCTCCGTCGGCCGTATAATCGCCGCGCATATACCAGTTTACGAGATTTCTCATGATTTCTTCATAATTTATTCTGCCCGAAGAAAGACTGTCGAGCGCGGCTAAACTCATGCTTGTATCGTCCGACCACGTTCCCTTCGGGACCTTATGAGTTCCGAACCCCATCATGTCTTTTACGGGCTTTCTCTTTAACAGTTCTCTGTCGCAGAACTCAACGGGAACACCTAGCGCGTCCGCGACCGCGTGTCCCAACATTACCCCTTTAATATCTTCGATTTTATACATTTTTTACCCGTCCTGAAATTTATATATCAAATTTCTTAAAAACGCCGACATTACGACTAAAATTCAATAAATATCGTCCGTTTATCACTTTTTGTGCATATAATATATAACATTATTCTAATTTCGTCAACTTTAATATATAATAAACAATTCAAATAAAAAAGCAATGAGCCCGATATTTTACCGAACTCATTGCAAAAAGTTTTATCTTTATTGAATATTAAACTCGATTATAAAATTATCTTCACCGTAAAAGGTTTAAGATTTCAAAAATCCGTTACATCAACAGTTCGCCCTCGGTGGATTTTACTACTTTAAACATTTCCACCTGTCTGCCCGTCATTGCGTCGATATAGACGTAATAAGTCGCGCCGTCAAAAGTACCCGAGAACTCATAACATAATTTTTCCGTCTTTTCTCCCAAAGGTATTATTGCGAGTCTTGCAGTTACAACATCGATGTTACCGGAAACTTTTTCCTGCGCCTGTTTTCTCGAAAGCGCGGGCGCCTCAATCATACGTTCGGCATGATTGGTATAATAACTCATCGCCTCCATTCCTATGACCTTGCCCGTTTCGGCACATACCCTTATCTTGACGAGATCGGAATAGATAATAACGTCCTGTTCCGTCGCGGCAAAGTTTATGGTGTAAACGTTATTCGAGAGATTTATCCACACGGGTTTCATGCCCGTTATTCCGAGAGAATTCAAAAATTTCAGTCCCTGAGCGGTTGCCGCGTCGCCGTCTATCATAACCTCGCGGCAACTTCCCGAATACGCAAACATGATTATCTTGCCGCCCTGTTCGGATATCTGCGCATAAAGCACGTCCCCGTCGACGTCTGCGCTGACGTTATAACACCTTATTATTCCTTCCGTCGTACCGTCGTCTTTCACTTCGCCGAGCCCGTAACCGCCGAACGTTTTGATAAAAATCTCCTGCGCACCGTTACGATCTATCGTCCCTTCTCCGAGGCCTTTTATTTCTTTTCTGTCCTGTCCGTCAGAGAAAGGTCCGTCATAGATAAGTTCGGGATATTCGACAGAAAGGTTTTGAAGTTCGTTAAAGTTAGAGATAACGAGATTACCCTCTCCTCCGTCGTTTAAAGAAGAAAAGCTGTAATCGGCGCCCATACCTTCCATCATCTTATCGAGCGAATCTTTAATCGCAAGATTTGCCTGATAGAGCCTCGTAAGATTTGAATAATCCTCGTCGGTGAGTTTTTCGCCGTTTATGAGTTTTTTATTCAGATATTTTGCATAATCGCCTATCTGATTTATGATTTTTGTGGTATAATACTTGCTTTCGTCGTGTAGAGGAAGCTGCTGAATGTCGTTTTCCGCCAGTTCGCTGTTCACTGCGAGGTCGGTAAGATATAACTGTGTCGCCCCGCCGTCCGAGGTCGCCAGCACCTTTGACAGATTTAGGTCCATATTGTTAACCTGCTCTACTGTGTCGTAGAAGGATTTCTGGTATCCCGCTTCCAGCATGTTGTCCGATTCGCTGGGCATAAGGAAAGTAAAAGTAAGAACCGATGAGAGAACCAATGAGCACACTCCGAGAGAGATAACCGCTGCAAGCCAGCCGCCCGTACCTTTATTTTTTTCTCTGTTTTTCTGTCTGTTTGCCGCTCGGCGTTCTCTCGCCTCTTTTTTTGCGAGAAATTTCCTGCGTTTTTCTTCTGCGCGGCGCTCGTTTTTCTGCTCTTTCATCCGCAATTTTGCGGCGCGCTCTTCAGCAATCCGCTCCCTTCTTTGTTTTTTGGTTTCGTTTTTAAGCATATCGCGGCGTTTCTGTCTTTCAGCCCTGATATTTTCTCTTCTCGCTTTTGCCTCGGCGATTCTCCTGTTCTTTTCACGCAAAGCGGCGGCTTTCGCCTTTTGTTTTTCCGCTTTTTTATGCGCTTTGAGTCTTGCCTCTTCCAATCTCTTTTGAGCGCGTATTCTCTCGCGCTCCGCCTTTTCGGCTTCGCGCTTTCTTTTCATTTCGCGCTTCTTTTCCGCACGTGCCGAACTCTTTGTAACTTTCTTCTTTTTGCTCGTTTTCCCCGAGTTCTGCGTATGAGTTTTAGCGCCTTTTTTTGCTTTCTTTTCGCCGTCTGTAATATTTTCAACTTTTTCTATTGCGTTATTTTTCTTGTTTTCCATCCCTTACCTCCTATTTCGCAAACACATGGTTGCCTATCGTAACCGTGGTCGTCCTCGAAAAAATCCAACTGCTGGTAGCCGTTGCGGGATTATAATAATAGATTGCCCCATATGTCGGGTCCCAGCCGTTCATGGCGTCCTGAGCCGCTTTTTTCGCAGTGGCGTCGGGAGTCAGATTTATCTGTCCGTCGTCCACTGCCGTAAATGCATATCTCTGATAGATAACTCCCGACATCGTATTCGGGAAAGATGAACTCTTGATTCTGTTCATTACAACTGCGCCGACCGCGACTTGTCCCACATAACTCTCGCCTCTTGCCTCTCCGTATATAAGCCTTGCTAAAAGCATGAGGTCCGAATCGCTGTACGAACTCGTCGTGCCGCTGCTTGTTCCGGAACTCATTCCCAGCGCGGCAAATGTCTTGGCGCCGACTATTCCGTCCACGACAAGACCGTTCTTTCTCTGGAAATATTTAACCGCGGCAAGCGTCTTGGAACCGAAAATTCCGTCCACCGCGCCGGTATAATATCCCCAGTTTTTAAGTTTCTGCTGCATAGTTTTTACGGTACTGCCCGTGCTGCCCTGTTTTAGCACCGCCGCATAAGCCGTCTCGGTACTCTGGGGAGACAATGCTGCCGTAAAGCATACGCCCATAGCCAGAACCATGACTATAAGCACTGCTATTTTCATGACTTTTTTCATTTTTCCTCCTTATTCCGACTGAAAAAATCGTCTATGATTTCCAAAATTTTGCTCTTATATACATATCCCGCGCCGGAATCGCCCGTAAAACAGAGCGGCGGATATACCACGCACCACCAATTATCGCCGCTTCCGCTGCCGAGATTGATTATAAGCGCATCGTAAAATCCCGCCGAAAGGGTAAGACTTCCGTAAACGCGAGTGGGAAATTTTTCATTTTTTACTCCCGCACTGCTAGTATAATCGAACCCGTTTTCCCGAAGAACTTTATCGGCAACCGCCTCTATCTCCTCCAACCTGTCCGTAAGAAGCGTTTCCGCCTTGCGCTTCGTATCGCATTGAGCGATATACGGCGTAAGATATTCCACTACGGCTTCTTTTACGAGATATTTGACCGCCTGCGCCTGTTCGTCGTTCGAATCGGCACGGATATGTATTCTTAAATATTCGGTTTCGGGACCGCTTTTAGGCAGAAACAGCCCTATCGCCGACAAGATTATTATGATACATGCAAAAAAACTTATGCAGACTTTCTTCATTTTTATCATCTCCGTCTTTTCAGTACATAAGTTATGAACATATTTTTTAATGTTTATACTTTAATTATGTTTTTTTATAAATTTTTTTTCAAAGTCTCATTTTGTACACAACTATTAAAAAAAACAACCCGGCGCGCAACCGTTTTTAAACGGTTGCGCGCCGGGTAAAACCGACATGGTCCGAATAATATAAGCAGACGCTTCATCATTCAATTTTTTTAAAATTAAAACTTAAAAACCTAAAATTTCAAATTTTTATTCACGGTAAATAGTTATTTACAATTTATTTTTACCAATTTATAATATCTTTGCATTAACTATAAATTAAATACTAAATAAAATCATATAATGGTTTTTGCCTTTATAAGCCTTTTGCCGTAAACAGGGTAAAGTTTTTTATAAACTTGATTTTGCGTCTTTTTATCGGGATATATACCGTATACGGCTGAGCCGCTTCCCGTCATACACGCCGCGCCGTATAAAATAAGTGCATTTACATTGTCTCGGATTTCAGGCACAAACTCACATGCAGGCAGATAAAGGTCGTTTTTAAGAGTTTTTAAAAAATTTTCGGTATCTCCTTCTGCAAGAAGCCGAGCCGCACCGCCGGTCCTTTGCGGATATTTTTTGCCCTGCCTGTCGAACTCCGCATAACATTCGCCGGAAGACACACCTTTATCGCACGCTATAATCAAAAGATAAAATTTCTTTTTAATTTCGGGCAGCGACCTTATCTTTTCCCCCCTTCCCTTCAAAACCGCGTATCCGCCTTTAAGCATATATGCCGTATCGCTTCCGAGCCGCGCCGCGAGATTGTCCATGTCCCTCGACACTCCGTAGAGTTTTTTCATGCCGAGGAGCACGCCCGCGACGTCCGCCGACGAGCCTCCGAGCCCGCCGCCCGCGGGAATGGCGCGCGTGATCTCTATATCCGCCCCGCTCACCGAAAATTCGTCCATGAAAAGTTTTGCAGCCTTGAAAGCGAGGCTATCCTTTTCCCCGATTCCTACGGGAAGCCCGCGGAAAGAAATATTAACTTCATTGTCCTTACGGGCGGAAAGCGAGATAGCGTCGTATAAATTTACCGACGCTACCAGCGAACTTATTTTATGATACCCGTCCTTTACCCCGAGCACGTCGAGAGTAAGATTGATTTTCGCAGGGATTTTTATTTTAACTTTCATACTACTCCCCGTATGTGATAATGTTTTTCTTTTGCAACGCGTTAAAGTCTATTTACCGCGATATACTACTATCCTTTCTTCGCCCGAAAGCGGGAACTGTAACTCCTTGTTTGTGGCGACGAGATTGTCGGGACTTATGTTCAGACGCTTTGATAGAGTCCATAACTCTTCGCCTTTTACGGGAATATATACACTTATCGCACAGTCGTTTTCGACTTTTTCGCCGGAAGCTTCAATCCCGCTTATACAAGTAATGTGATTCTTTTCGCATGGATATACCGTGAAAAACAATTCGGCTTCCGTTTCTATTTCGCTCAAAGAAATAATCCTGCACTGTGCGTGTTCCGACACAACGGTAACTTCGATTTCCGCAGATTGGGGAAGCACGCACTCCACTGTCGTTTCAAACGGCGTTTCGGCGCTTCTCGAAAAGATTTTACCCTCTCCGTCGCAGAATAACGCCGTAAGATAGAGCGTACCGGTGATTTTAATTGAATCGTCGTTTTTAACGCATTCGGCGATTTCCGCCTTTTCTCCGCAAGCCGCAAATAAATTAGCGCCTACCGGCAATTCGTCCGTCGCTGCCCTGCCGTTGACGCGCGCGCTGCAACTTCTCACGTCGCAGTCCTTATACGACTCCACCCTCTGTTTTTGGAGTTTCAACTCCTCTGAAAGACTGAAAGCGTCTTCGGCGACGGAAGCTGTTTCCTCAGAGAAAGCTTCACCCGAAAATACAAGCATCGCTTCCGCGTTTATAACGCTTACCCCTTTTTCCTCGTCCACATTTATATCTGTCTTGAAAGATTTTGTACTTACTCTCGCAGTGGCGCCGAAAGCAGGCATCGCGTCTTCACACTCGATTTCCATTCTGTAAGGAATGGTCCTGTTTTCCCTTATTATATCTTTTTTATCTCCCGATTGCAAGAATATTGCGGATAAATATACTTCTCCGTCCACAATTATTACGCCGACGCCGCACTGCACCGAAGTGATAACCGCCTGCGCGCGGTGAGAAATTACTTCTCCGACCTTATATCCCACTTGGAATTCGTCCTCAACCGAATACGCAGATTCTTTTATCCCGAAACTTCTTACATAAGTTACGTCTGTATTTTTTGAGATAATATTTTCGCCGCCCGTAAGCGCGTTATACTTTACGCACTCGTAAAGCACGGCGCACACATCGACATACGCGCTGACCGAAAGTTTTACGCCCGACAACGAAGCTTCGGGTTTCTGTGCTTCCGCACTCGTGAGCGCGCGGGTATTTTCCGTAACCGCATCGTTCGACACGGCGCCCGTAAACTCCGCGCCGCACTCGCACTTCTTTATTTCTCCCTCAACGTTTTCATAACAAATAAAAAACGCTATTTTTCCTCCGTATTTAAATTGACCCGCAACGGTCTCCGAACGAATTATCTGCGGAAACGCCGATATGTTAATTATCTTGTTTACCGCCTCGGTCGGAATATCCGTTCTGCATTCGACTTTTATCTGGTCGGTTAGTTTTCCTTTTCTTTGGCTAATGTTTATTGTTTCAAATACAGGTTCAAATGGCATAATATCCTCCTTAGCCGTAAACGCTTATCAATACATTATATATCGCATGTTTTACATTTATGACTAAACGCTTTAATTTTTATGCCGCTTTGATATT